>DATNAQ010000068.1:0-58474 GCA_035607415.1 Polyangia bacterium | reverse complement strand
GCTCATGAGAGAAGCCTCTTCAGGATCTCGTTCACCATCTCGGGGTTGGCCTTGCCTTGCGTGGCCTTCATGACGTTGCCGACGAAGAAGCCGAGGATCTTCGGGTTGCCGCCTTTGTATTGCGCGACCTGCTTCGGGTTGGCGTCGACGACTTCACGGCAGACGCGCTCGATGGCGCCGGCGTCGCTGACCTGGGTGAGGCCCTCGGCCTCGACGATGGCGCGCGGCGCGCGGCCGTCGGCGCGCATCTTCTCGTAAACGTCCTTGGCGATCTTGCCGCTGATGGTGCCGGCGTCGACGAGGGCGATGAGATCGGCGAGGTGCGCGGGCGGCACGCGCACGGCGAGATCGATCATGATCCAATTCGTGGCCTTCTTGGCCGGTGCGCCGGCACGAACCACCTCGTCGAAATAATCGGCGGTGTGGCGATCGGCGGTGAGCACGCCGGCGTCGTAGGCGCTCAGGCCCAGCGACTCGAAGCGGGCCAGGCGCGCGAGCGGCAATTCGGGCAGCTCGTCGCGCACGCGCGCGAGCCAGGCGTCGTCGACGACGAGCGGCGGCAGGTCGGGCTCGGGGAAGTAGCGGTAGTCGTGCGCCTGCTCCTTGCTGCGCATGGCGTGCGACGTGCCCTTGTCGGCGTTCCACAGGCGCGTCTCCTGCGCCACGCGCTCGCCGCGCGCGACCAGATCGGACTGGCGCGCGATCTCGTACTCGATGGCCGCCTCGACGTGCTTGAAGGAGTTCATGTTCTTGAGCTCGGCCTTGGTGCCGAGCTTTTCCGTGCCGGCGGGGCGCACGCTGACGTTGGCGTCGCAGCGCAGCGAGCCCTCCTCCATGTTGCCGTCGGAGATGCCGAGCCAGCGCACCAGCTGACGGATGGCGCGCAGGTAGGCGCCCGCCTCGGCGGCCGAGCGCAGATCGGGCTCCGACACGATCTCGACGAGCGGCACGCCCGCGCGGTTGTAGTCGACGAGCGAGATCGGCGCGTCGGGCGCGTGCATCGACTTGCCCGCGTCCTCCTCCATGTGGATGCGGTTGAGGCGCACCTTGCGCACGGTGCCGTCGAGCACGAACTCGACGACGCCGCCTTTGCACAACGGCTCGTCGAGCTGCGAGATCTGATAGCCCTTCGGCGAGTCGGGATAGAAGTAGTGCTTGCGCGCGAAACGGCCGCGGCGCGTGATGTCGCAGGCGCAGGCGAGGCCCATGCGCATGGCCGCGTCGACGGCGGCGCGCGACAGGACCGGCAGCGTGCCAGGGAGCGCGAGCGTGTACGGGTCGGTGTGCGTGTTGGGCGCGGCGCCGAACGCGGCCGAGGCCGACGTGAACGCCTTGGTCTGCGTCTGCAGCTGCACGTGCACTTCGAGGCCGATGACCGCTTCGAATTTTGTGGCGCTCATCGCGGCGGCCTCCGCGTGTGCCAGTCGGTGGCGCGCTGATAGGCGCCGGCGACGGCGAACAGCATCTCCTCGCCGAGCGGCGGGCCGAGCAGCTGCAGGCCCGCGGGCAGCCCCTCGATGAAGCCGCACGGGATCGACATGCCCGGCAGTCCCGCGAGGCTCGCCGGGATGGTGTAGACGTCGTTCAGGTACATCTCGAGCGGGTCGTCGACCTTGGCGCCGAGCGCGAACGCCGTCGACGGCGCCGTCGGCGTGGCGATGACGTCGCAGCGCTCGAAGGCGCGCTGGAAGTCGCGCTTGATGAGCGTGCGGACCTTCTGCGCGCGCAGGTAGTAGGCGTCGTAGTAGCCCGAGCGCAGCGCGTAGGTTCCGAGCATGATGCGCCGCTTGACCTCGGCGCCGAAGCCGGCGGCGCGCGTGCGCGCGTACATCTGCGCGAGGCTCGAGCCGGCGACGCGCAGGCCGTAGCGCACGCCGTCGTAGCGCGCGAGGTTCGACGACGCCTCGGCGGTGGCGACGATGTAATAGGCGGCGATGCCGTAGCGCGTGTGCGGCAGCTCGACGGGGACCTTGGTCGCGCCGAGCTTCACGAGCTCGTCGATCGCGCCGCTCACCGACGCGCCCATCGCCTGCGGCGTGTCCTTGAAGTATTCGGCGGGAATGCCGATGCGCAGCGCGCCGAGCGGCTTGTCGCACGCGGCGCGGTAATCGGGCACCGGACGATCGAGCGAGGTGGCGTCGTGCGGATCGTGGCCGGCGATCGCTTGGAGCAGGTGCGCGACGTCGAGCGCCGAGCGGCCGAAGGGACCGACCTGGTCGAGCGAGGAGGCGAACGCGACCACGCCGTAGCGCGAGACGCGCCCATACGTCGGCTTCAGGCCGGTGGTACCGGTGAGCGCCGCCGGTTGGCGGATCGAGCCGCCGGTGTCGGTGCCGAGCGCGCCGGCGACGAGCCCGGCGGCGACGGCGGCGGCCGAGCCGCCCGACGAGCCGCCGGGGACACGCGTCGGATCCCACGGATTGCGCACCGGTCCGTAGGCGGAGTTTTCGTTCGACGAGCCCATCGCGAACTCGTCCATCGACAGCTTGCCGACGACGATCGCGCCTGCCTCGCGCAGCTTGCGCGAAGGCGTGCCTTCGTACGGCGGCACCCAGCCTTCGAGGATCTTGCTGCCCGCGGTGGTCTCGAGGCCCTTGGTGACGAACAGATCTTTGAGCGCCACGGGCACGCCAGCGAGCAGGCCCGGATCCTCGCCGCGCGCGATCTTGCCGTCGACGGCGCGGGCCTGCTCGCGCGCGGTCGGATCGAGGCGATAGAAGCAGCCGAGCGTGTCGGCGGCGATGCGCGCCGCATGCGCCTCGAGCACTTCGACGGCGGAGATCTTCCGCTCGCGAACCGCGCGCGCGATCTCGGCGACGCCTTCGATCATTGCAGCACCATCAGTCGCCGACCTCGATGATCTTGGGGACCTCGAAGAAGGCGTCGTGCGTGCGCGGCGCATCGGCGAGCGCCTCGGCCACCGGCAGCTGCGGCTCGAGCGCCTCGACGACGTCGGCGCGCAGCGGCAGGTCGAGCGACACCGCGTGCGTCATCGGCTCCACGCCCGAGACGTCGAGCTGATCGAGCAGCGCCATGTAGCCGAGGATCGCGTCGAGCTCGCGCGTCATGCGCCCGATCTCCTCGTCGCCGAGCTCGAGCCGCGCCAACACCGCCGTCTCGCGCACATCGGCGTCCGTGATCTTGCTGGCCATGGGACCGTGAACGCTAGCACATCCGACGTAGCGGCGGCGTTACGGGGAAGGCGTAATCACGCCGCCATCGACCGGCGCCGGCAGCGGCACGCGCACCACGTCGTGCCCCGTCGCGCCGGTGACCACGTCGACGATGTAGTCGTTCGACTGCGGGATCGGCGACGGATGGTCGGCGCCCACCGCCACGTACTGCTTGTGGCCGCGCGCCTCGTCGATGAGCACGACGCGGTTCCAGATGCCGTTGTTGGCGTGGTTCTCGTCGCACAAGATGCGTCCGTCGCCGTTGCCGAGCTGCGTGTACTGGCGCGTGTTGAGCGCCAGCGTCGTCGACGCGCCGCCGGGGATGACGCCGGGGCCCGACAGCTTGACCGTCTTCAGGTTGCCGGTGCCCGATCCCTGCGCGGCGTTCTCGAGCCAGTAGAGCGCCGTGCGGTCGTCGTTGAACTGCACGTCGAGCCCGCGGTTCATGAACTTCCAGCCGTCGAGCCAGCCGTCTCCGGCGCCGTGCACGTAGCGATCGGCGGGATCCGTCGAGTAGACGAGGAAGTCGTCGGGCGCGGCGATGGAGAGCACGCGCGCCTGGCCGAAGTCGAAGACGATCTTGGGCACCTCGCTGCCGTCGAGCTTCGCCTTGCGCACCACCGTTGCCACGACGTAGTAGACGTAGCCGCTGGCCACGCCGAGCAGGCCCTTGCAGAGATCGCCGTCGAGCACGGTCTCGGCGTGCTGGCCGTCGACGGGCAGGTAGCGGATGCCGTCGGGCCCGCAGGTGACGAGGTGCTGCGAGTCGGCCCACGCGAGCAGGCGCGGACGGATGCCGAGATCGATGTCCTCGTTGTCGTAGGTGCGGTGGCCGACGATGCGCCCGTCGGCGTCGCGATCGTAGAAGGTGTCGCCGGCGCCGTCGTCGGTGAAGAAGAGCCCGTTCTTGAACGGGTTGTTCGGATCGATCCCCTTCGGCCAGGGCACGATGCGCTTGAACGAGTTGTCGCGCTGCTGGATCAAATAGCCGGGCAGCGCGGCGTTCATGACGATGTACGCGAACTTGTCGTCGGCGCCCATCGAGTACAGGAGCGCCGGCCCGTCGGGGACCGTGAACACCTGTCCGGGATGCTCGCCCACCGAGCGCACGACGAGCTCGATGTTCGGCGGCGGCGGCGGGCCCATGTCGCCCGCGCGCGGCGTCGCCATGTCGGGCCCGACCGCCATGTCCGGCACGCCACCGTCGACGCCGCCGGCCGATCCCGATCGCGTGATGTAGAGCGCGCGCCAGGTCACGAGCTGGATCGTCTCGTCGGGATCGACGTTGTCGCTCGCCGCCGCGCCCGACATCGGCTGCATCTCCCACGACTGATCGGTGTGCTGGAAGAGGAGCCACACGCGCCCGTCGGCGCCGAGCGCGAACACCTCGCTGTCGACGGGCATCGTGTTCAGCCGCGGCAGCGCGTTGGTGTCGGGCGCGTCGCCGATGTACGGCAGCGTCGGCGCGTTGGAGTCGAACGTGTAGCTGCACCCGGCGGCGAGCACGACGCAGATGGCGGCGAGGCGGCGCATCAGAACCTTCCTCGAATGCCGATCGACGGCAAGATCCAGTTGAACCCGTTCAGCTGCGGCTCATCGTAGCGCGTGATGTCCTGGTTGGGGTTGAGCGGGTTCGGCTCCGTCGGGTAGGTGATGCCGATGATGCTCTGCGAGTAGGTCATGTTGAGGATCTCGAGGAACACGTCGAGCGCCCAGCGCCGGAAGATCCACTCGCGGTCGATGCGGAAGTCGAGCTGATAGTAGTTGGGCAGGCGCGAGTTGTTGCGCACCGCCGCCTCCAAGTTGTTGGGATCGACCGTCGTCACCGGACGTCCGGTCTGGATCAGAAAGCGCACGCCCGCCATCAAGTTCCACGGCAGCCGCGCCTGGAGCACGAAGTTGAGCACGTGGGTCTGGTCGTAGTCGGCGGGCCGCAGCCCGCACGAATAGATGCGCTCGGTGCGCGACAGCGTGTAGGCGACCCAGCCGGTGAAGCGGCCCGCCTTCTTGCGCAAGAACAGCTCCATGCCGTAGGAGTGCCCGTTGATCTGCCGCGTGATGCGCGACGGAAAGCCGGTGAGCGACTCGGGCGGCGGCGTGGTGCAGACCACCTGCGTCGTGAAGTCGAGGATGGCGTCGTTGACGTTGTAGAACTGCTCCCAGAAGCCGGTGGCCTTGAAGGTGAACGTCTGCGGTAGCTCCGCCTCGACGGTGTAGGCCGCCTGGATGGCGCGCTGCAGGCCGAGCTGCAGCGCAAAGGTGTCGACGCCCGGCAATTGGATCGGGAACGCCGGCGGCTGTTGATAGAGCCCGATGCCACCCGAGATCGACAGCTTCGGCAACAGCTTGGCGCGGAACTCGAAGCGCGGATCGACGCCGAGCAGGGTCACACCGTTGGCGTGATAGACGTCGGCGCGCACACCGGCCGTGGCCCACAAGCGGCGCCGCACGATCTCGAGCGTGCCTTCGATGAACGCGCCCGACTCGATGCCGTCGCGCTGGCCGGCGAGCTCGCCGAGCGCGTCGGGCTGATCGGGCCCCGTCGTCGTGTCGAAGTTGGTGGCGGTGAAGCGCGAGACCTCGCCGTCGATGCCGGCGTAGAGGTGGAAGCGGCGCCAGCGCGATTTGACGTTGGCGCGCCAGGCGAGCGAGAGCTTGTTGACCGTCGGCCCCACCGCCTCGAACTCGTCGAACCCGCCGACGAGCGCGGCCTCGGTCTCGACGCGCCCGATCTTGTGGCGATCGCGGATCTGGATGCGATAGAAGTCCATCCGCTCCTCCGACACGTTCGGCGGCACCGCCGGGCGCGTGGGCGTGGCCGGCCGCCCGTTGTCGGTCTGGATGGTCAGAAAATCGTAGGAGCCGAACGCCTCGACCGTGAGCGTCTTCCAGTCCGCGCGCAGCTGAAAGTCCCAATACGAAACGTTGGCGCGCTTGTCGAACACGTGGATGAGATACGAAGGAAAACCGTAGTGTCCGGCGGCCTCGACCGTGACCCCGCCGGGCAGCTTGGTCTCGACCATGCCCATTAGATCGTAGAGCTTGAGCTCGATCTCGCCGTGCGCCGGCGCATCGGCGCGCCCCGGCCGCGTCGACGAGTCGATCACGCCGCCGGCGTAGTGGCCGAAGCTGACGTCGTAGACGCCGGGGTAGAACTCGATGTCGTCGATCAGCCGCGGGTGCACGACGCCGCCGCCGACGACGAAGTGGAACAGCTGCGGCACGCGCATGCCGTCGAGGAAGAAGCCGTTGGTGCCGGGGCTGGCGCCGCGAATGACGTAGATGGGCAGGAGCGTGATCGGCGTGGCCACGCCGGGCAGAAGGCCGATCACGCGGAACGGATCGCCGAGCGTGCCCGGCGCGTTGTGGATCTCTTCGTCGCGCAAGGCGACGCGATCGCCCTCGTGGCGCGCCTCGCCGCGCACCGTCGACTGATAGCGCTTCTTGAACGCCGGCAGCGGCAAGAGGTTGTACTCGACGGTGAGCGCCTCGTTGCCGACGAGATGCTCGACGACTTCGAGCGGCTCGTAGCCCTCGATCGTCACCAGCACTTTGTGATCACCCGGTGGGAGACGTATTCTGAAGGCGCCGGTGTCGTCCGTCGCGGTCTCGCCGCTCGGCGTCACGACCCGCGCACCATTGAGTGGCGTGACCGTGCCGCGCTCGAACACGCGGCCACGTAACTCCGCTTCCGGAGCGGACGTAGCTTGGTGTCCAGGTTCCTGGCCGTGGGCCGTGACGCCGCAGAGCGTCAAGAAACCCAGCATGCACAGGAACTTCACGCGCGTGAAAGTACACGATCCCCACTTGACCACCAAAGGTCTGTTAGCTACGGTCCGCATCCGTCCAATGCGGAAATTCTCCGGAAATTTTGTCGCGCTCTTGCTGGTCGGCGCCTGCACCATGGGCTGCGACACGCTCAAGGCGCGCCAGGTTGCTAGCGACGCGGCGAAGCTATACAAAGAAGGCAAGATCGAGGAAGCGATCGCCAAGTACGAAGAGGCATCGAAGCTCGATCCGAATATCGCGACCATCCAGCTCAACCTCGGCTTCGCCAATCTCGCTCAGTATCAGAACAACCCGAAGGGCCAATCAGGAGACGACGCCGCGAACAAAGCGGTTTCGGCCTTCGAGGCTTTTCTCAAGCTGAAGCCCGGCGACGAGCGCGGCACGCAGTATCTCGTGCAGACCTTCGTCGACACCAGCCGCTACGACGCCGCCGTCCAGTATTACCAGCCCAAGATCGAGAAGAAGGATCCCGAGGTCTTCAACACGCTCGGCATCATCGCGTCGAAGACGGGCAAGTTCGCCGAGTCGAAGGACTGGTACACCAAGCGCGTCGAGGCCGATCCGAACAATCCGGATGCGAAGGTCTCGCTCTGCGTCGTCATCTGGGACTACCTGCACAATCACACCGAGATCGTGGGCGATCAGCGCAAGCAGCTCGCGGACGAGGGTATCGGGTACTGCAAGAAGGCGATCGACCAGAACCCGAAAGCGCCCAACGCGTACACGTACACGAACCTTCTGTATCGCGAGCGCTCGCTGGCCGACATCACCGATGACGAGAAGCGGCCCGATCTAGAGCAGGCGAACGCGTACTTCAAACAGGCGATGCAGCTTCTCAAGGAAGCTGGTCAAGCGGGGACGAAGAAGTAACCACGGGTCACGCGGGCCCACGAAGGAGCTACGGCGAATGGAGTCATTCAACCCGATCGAGATGTTCAAGCACATGTCGATGCTCGACAAGAGCGTCGTCATCCTCCTGTTGGTCATGTCGGTCTACTCCTTGTGGGTCATGATCGATCGTTTCGCGGTGTTCGCGAAGGCGAAGCGTTACTCGCTCGCGTTCGTGCTCGCGCTGCGTGACCGCATGTCCAAGCGTGACTTGAACGGCGCGCTCAACCTGTCGAAGGCGGAGCCGCAGTCGCCAATCGCCAAGGTGATCTTCGAGGCGCTCACCGAGTACCGCGACGGCCTCGACGCCATCGCCAAGACCGGTCCGGACGAGGTCGGCGAGTTCGACGTCGTCGACGCGGTCAACCGCGCCATCGATCGCGTCAAGGAGCGCGAGATCGCCAACATGAAGAAGGGCCTCGGCGGCCTCGCTTCGATCTCGTCGGCGGCGCCGTTCATCGGCCTCTTCGGTACCGTCATCGGCATCATCAACGCCTTCCAGGCGATGGCGTCGTCGGGCCAGGGTGGTCTCGGCGCGGTCTCGAAGGGCATCTCGGAAGCGCTCATCACGACGGCCGCCGGCCTCCTCGTCGCCATCCCGGCCGTCATGGCGTACAACTACTTCACGAACACGATCGAGCAGTTCGTGGTCGACATGAACGACGTGAGCTCGGAGCTCATCTCGTACGTCCTCCGCGAAGGCCGCGAGCGCTAAACCATGGCCGGTGGGTCGGATCCGTACCGGACGTCTTCGGCCCCGCGCCGGAAGCGTGCGAAGATCCATAAAAAGCGCGATAGCGCGATCAAGCCTGGCAACACGAAGAACGAGATCAACGTCACGCCGTTGGTCGACGTCGTGCTCGTGCTCCTCATCATCTTCATGGTCGTCACGCCGATGCTCCATCGCGGCATCCACGTGCAGCTGCCCGAGACCAAGAACCACGAGAAGAAGCAGGACACGGGCGAGCAGCTGGTCGTGAGCATTCGCGCCGACGGCGCCGTCTTCATCGAGACCGACAAGATCCCCGACGAGAACCTCGTCGACCGCGTCAAGCAGGAGCTCAAGAAGTCGCGGCCGGTGCACGTTCGCGCCGATAAGTCGGTCGAGTACGGCGTGG
The DNA here is from genome assembly GCA_035607415.1 of Polyangia bacterium. GTDB lineage: Bacteria > Myxococcota_A > Polyangia > Palsa-1104 > Palsa-1104 > JAQBQH01. The sequence continues at coordinate 49,506 of DATNAQ010000068.1, read as the reverse complement.
TCCGCAAGGTGCTCGAGAAGATCCACGAGGCGGGCGCGCAGAACGTGGGCATGGGCACGGAGGAAGAGAAGTAATGGCCTTCGGAGGATCAGCCGGCGGAGGAATCCGCTCCGACATCAACATCACGCCGCTCGTCGACGTCGTGCTCGTGCTCCTCATCATCTTCATGGTGATGACGCCGACGCTCCTGAAGCAGATGGAGCTGACGGTGCCGGACAAGGCGGAGGTGCAGATGACGCCGCCTCCGACGTCGGATCAGGTCGTGGTGGGCGTGACGAAGGAAGGCAAGATCTCGATCAACAACGAGATGATCGACGAGAGCGCGTTCATCGAGCGCATGCACGAGATCATGAAGAACAGCCACGACAAGCTGGTGTTCTTCAACATCGACGACGAAGCCATCTACGGCGGCGTCATGCACGTGATGGACATGACGCGCGGGTGCGGAGCGAAGACGCTCGGCATCATGACCAAGTAGCCTTCTTCGTTTCCCCGTCCCACTCGATTCTTCCTCTTCGATCCCGTGTTAACGTGGCGCGCACAGTGCGCGCCACCACCGCCGTCGCCATCATCGCCGTGTTGGGGATTGGCGCCTGCGACCCGTATCAGCGCCACAGCGGCGAGTACTACGCCGGCCCCGTCGACCCCAAGGCCTTCCCGGCGCCCTACCTCGGCGCCGGCGGCGTCATCCTCGCCTCCGCCGCCACCGCCGACGACGCGCCGGCGCCCTATTACGCGTTCGCCGTCTCCGCCGCGCAGGCCGCCGCCGCCGATCCGCTCGCCGTTTCGACCGAGCACAACCCGACGGCGATTCCGGCCGCGCTCGCCTACGTCTTCGATCCGCAGCTCCCCGCGCCGTCGGACATGGCCGGCGGCGCCGCCGACATGGGCGCGCCCGACCTGGGCGGCCCGCCGCCCAATCCCTTCCCGCCCACGCCGCGCTGCGCCCCGCCCGCGGGCTACACCTACAACCCGCAGCGCGACGGCTACCGGCTCGACGATCAGGGCAACGTGCTCACCGCGCTGCCCGCTGCCGGGTACGCGCCGATCGTCGCCGAGGTGCCGGTCACGTCCAACGGCGAGCCCTGCCAGTCGATCAAGAGCGAAGCCACGCTCGTCGGCGCCGACGACGTCGTGGTCGAGACCATGCCGCCGACATTCGACGTGCCCGGCGCGCATCCGACCGGCGTGCCCGACGGCCGCTTTTTGGCCTGGGCCATCGTCGATCCCGGCGCCACCGTGCGCTTTGCCGACGGCAGCCTCGATCCCGAGAGCGGGATGGGGCCGCAGAAGATCGGCTGGTTCGATCATTACCTCCTGACCTACCTCGACGGCGGCTACGTGCCGACGACGACGACGATCGTGCCCGGCATGGCCGGCAATCCCGACGTCGCGGTGGTGCACGTGATCCCGCAGAACGTCTACTTCCCGTCGACGATTCCGCGCACGCTGCCCTCGGGCGTCGTCGTGCCGGCGACCGGCGCGCTCGGCGACGGGTTCGACATCCTCGACGCGCGCCGCGGCGATCCCGGCTACTCGCCCTTGTGCCACGTGTTCTCGTTCGTGCCCGCCGATCCGCTGCATCCGCCGACGCGCGCGAGCGAGATCGACGCCACGCAGCTGCACGACACCGGCAGCTTCGTCTGGTGCCTGCAGGTGGCGCCGTGAGGGCGCGCGCCGCGCTCGCCGCAGTCGCCGCGATCGGGGTGCTCGCCGCGGCCACGCACGCGTGGGCGGCCGGCGAGACCAACGGGCGCATCGCCGGCAGCGTCGTCGACGCCGCGACCAAGAAGCCGGTGCCCGGCGCCGATGTGCGCGTCTCCGGCCCGTCGCTGATCGGCGGCGCGCGCGCCACGCAGACCGACGAGGCCGGCCGCTACGAGCTGGTCGAGCTGCCGCCCGGCACCTACGACGTCGAAGCCGGCTATCCCGGCTTCACCCCGACGCGCCGCCGCATCGTCGTGCGTCAGGGCGAGACCGCGCCGCTCGACATGACCTGGAGCGCGACGGCGACGGACGTGAAGACCTACAACATCGTCGAGGAGCTGCACCTGACGCGCCCCGACTCGACGCAGCAGGGCACCGTCGTCACCGCCGATCAAGCGAACCGCGTCGCCACCGGGCGCACCTACCAGAACATCGCGCAGCAGGTGGCCGGCGTCGTCGACGTCAACGGCGGCGGCAATCCGCAGATCAAGGGCGGCAACCTGACGATGAACCACTATCTCGTCGACGGGCTCGACATCACCGACCCGGTCACCAACACCTTCAGCGCCAACGTCAACTTCGAGTCGCTCGGCTCCGTCGACGTCATCACCGGCGGCATGGAGGCGCAGTACAACTCGCTCGGCGGCGTCATCAACCTCATCACCAACGCCGGCGGCGACGAGCTGCACATCGACGCGTCGGTCTACGTCAACAACGCCGCTTTCTCGGCGGGCAATCAGTACGGCGCGCAGCTCTACGACAGCACGCGGCCCTTTCCCTCGATCCCGCCCCCGACGACGCAAGACTACCAGGCCAACCTCGTCGTCGGCGGGCCCATCCTGAAGCAGAAGCTCTGGTACAACGTCGCGCTCGAGTACGACTACACCGAGCGCGCGATCCCCGCCGGGCCGCCGCTCGACGTGCAACATCCGTCGCGGAAGTTCAACGGCTTCTTGGCGCGCATGAAGCTGACCTATGCGCCGAGCTACAAGCATCGCATCACGCTGTCGGCGTCGACGGATCCGGCGTTCATCAGCAACGTGAATCAATCGAATACCGGGCTCGGCGTCACCGAGAACCACCAGAACCAGGGCGGCGTGTTCGCCATCGTGCAGTGGGACTATTTCAAATCCGAGCACGTGAATACCAACGTGCAGCTCGGTTTCCAATTCAACCACCTGGATTTCGGGCCCGAGGGCGTGCTCGGCAGCGTCGACTTCGGCCATGACGTCGGGCCGTACTCGACGGCAAACGGCTATTACGACCCGAACCGCCCGCGCCACATCAACAACGACGACGGCACCATCTGGTATCAGGGTTCCGATATTCAATATGACCGGCGATATACGGTGCAATTCGATCCGTCGATATCGCTGCGCGGAAAACTATTCGGTTCGCACGACGCGAAAATCGGATTGCAGTCGCGCTTCATCTATCACGGGTTTCACTTCGAGCGCCCCGGCGGCAGCATCTACGACGACGCCGGCGGCGGCGCGGGCGAGGCCGGCCTGTGCAACGAGGCGAGCGGCGCCGGCTGCTTTCAGCGCCAGGACGTGGCGCCGTTCGACAACCATCAGTGGGGCCTCGGCGCCGGCATCTACGTGCAGGATCGCTGGAAGCCGTGGAAGCGGCTGACGCTGCTCCCCGGCATCCGCTTCGACTGGGGCATGACGCAAAACTCCGTCGGACAGACGGTCTCGAACCTGTTCGGCGTCGGGCCGCGCCTCGGCGCCGTCTACGACATCACCGGCGACAGCAAGACCATCTTCAGCATCTTCTACGGCCGTTCCAACGAAACGCTGTCGCTCCTCGCCACCGTCAACGCCGACGTGTCGGCGACGGTGACGACGCTGCAGTGGAACCCGGCGACCAGCAAGTTCCAGCTGCTCACCACGTCGGGCGGGCCGGGCGGCTATCAACTCGACAAGCACGCCGCCACGCCGCACTCCGACGAGATCACCTTCGGGCTGCGCCGCGAGGTGTTCAAGGACTCCATCGCCAGCGTCGACTACACGTACAAAAAGATCGCCAACATCTGGGACGGCGTCGAGGTCAACCAGATCTGGAACGCGGCCGGCACCAACGTCGTCGGCTACGTCAACGGCACCGCGCAGCAGATCTTCCGCTACACCACGCCCGACGGGAACTACCGCATCTACCAGGGCGTCGACTTCGTCTTCGAGTCGCGCCCGTCGCGCAACCTCGACCTCTACGCCGCCTACACGCTGTCGTGGCTCTACGGCCCCGGCGCCGAAGAGCTCGGCCAGATCTCGGGCAGCGAAGCGGGCAGCTCGCAGTACTACAACCCGCGCCAGGCCGTCTTCTTCGACGGCTTTCTCCCCGAGGACGTGCGTCATTCGCTCAAGCTGCGCGCGTCCTACTCGTGGCACGGCCTCGTGCTCGGCGCCTTTCTGCGCTACCAATCGGGCTCTCCGCTCAGCAAGCGCTTCTTCAACGCCTTCGACGGTGACTTCACGCTCCGACGGTCGCCACAAGGCACCGACCCCGGCGCCGGCAACAGCGCGGCGGCGATCGCCGAATTCAGGACGCCCGACACCATGGAAGTCGACGCACGCGCCGCCTACGATTTTCACGAACTTTTGACCCGCGATGGGCGTCATCACCTCATGCTGATTGCCGATCTGTTCAACCTCTTCGACCTCGGCAACGCCGTCGGAGTCGAGGTTCGCGACCTGCCGACCTTCGGCACGGTGACGCGCAGGCAACAGCCTTTCCGTTTTCAGATTGGTTTGCGCTATACGTACTGACCGAATACGTACTGTCTGACTCCCCAAAGGGGTGTTTTCGAAAGGAGAACGCATGCGCAGCATGATCCTCGCGACGCTGCTCGCGTCGACGCTGGCGAGCGCCGCGACGACGCGCGACAAGAACGCGCCGCAGATGAAGCAGTGGGATCTGCCCAACGGGCTGAAGGTGATCTTCGTAGCCGATCACAAGGCGCCCGTCGTCACCGTACAGGTCTTCTATCACGCGGGCGGCAAGGACGAGCCCGCCGGCAAGCGCGGCATGGCCCACATGTTCGAGCACATGATGTTCAAGGGCTCGACGCACGTGCCGCCCGAGGAGCACGCGCGCTTCATCCAGCTCGTCGGCGGCGAGAACAACGCGTTCACGCAGGACGACACCACCGGCTATCACGACACGGTGCCGCCGTCGGCGCTCGAGTTCACGATGAAGCTCGAGGCCGAGCGCATGCGCAACCTGAAGCTGACGCAGAAGACGATCGACTCCGAGCGGCAGGTGGTCGAGGAGGAGCTGCGCCTGCGTGTCGAGAACAGCCCGATCGGCAAGGCGCTCAAGGAAGAGCTCGCGCTCGCCTACACGACGCATCCGTACAGGATCAGCGCGGCGGGCGACAAGAAGGACCTCGATACGGTCACGCCGGCCGACTGCCAGAAGTTCTACGACGAGTATTACCGGCCCAACAACGCGGCCCTCGTCGTCGTCGGTGACACCGAGGAGGCGACGGTGCGCTCGCTGGCGCAGAAGTACTTCGGCCCGCTCGAGAAGGGCCCGACGCCGCGCCACGATGCGCCGCAGGAGCCCGAGCAGGTCGACATGCGCTCCAAGACAGTGGAGATGCCTGTGCAGCTGCCGGTGATCATCGGCGGCTATCACATCCCGAAGGGCGACAGCCCCGATCTGTTCGCGCTCGAGGTGCTGCAGCAGATCCTCGCCGGCGGCGAGTCGTCGCGCCTGCACCAGCGGCTGGTGCGCAAGGACAAGACGGCGGTGGCCGCGGGCGGCTTCGTGTACGCGCACGAGGATCCGGGCCTGTTCCTCACCTTCGCGCTCTATCTGCCGAGCATGGACGTCGAGAAGCTCAAGGCGGCCCTCGACGAGGAGATCGGCAAGATCGCCTCGCAGAAGGTCGATCCGCACGAGCTGCAGAAGGCCAAGAACCAGCTGGCGGCGCGCGCCGTCTATCAGCGCGAGCGCGTGTCGGGGCTGGCGAGCAACATCGGCGTCGATTGGGTCGTGTCGCACGATCCGTCGCGGCCGTTCACCAGCGCGGCGAAGTTCGACGCCGTCACCGCCGACGACGTGCTGCGCGTGGCCAAGAAGTACCTGGTGAAGACGAACCTCAGCATGCTGACGCTGGTGCCGGCCAAGGCCGGCGCGGCGCCGGCAGCATCGAATACGACGGGAGGCAAGAAATGATGCGCGCGCACAATTACGTCGCCGCGTTGTTGTGCAGTTGCACCATGGCGCTGCCGCTGGTCGCGGGCGCGCAGACGCCGGCGAAGAAGCCGGCGCCGGTGGTGACGCCGGCGCCGTCGGGCGCGGCGGCCACGCCGAAGACGACGCCGCCGACCGAGCCCGATCCGTGGAAGGGGCGCAACGATCTGTTCATTCCGCCCAACCTGCATCCGACCACGAAGGTGAACGTGGGCGCGGTCTCGCGCTCGACGACGCCCAACGGCATGCTGCTCATCACCGTGCCGCGTCACCAGATCCCGTCGGTGGACGTGACGCTGGCGGTGCGCTTGCCCGACACCGCCGAGCCGATCGACAAGACCGGACTGGCGCAGATGGTGGCGTCGATGCTGCGCAAGGGCACGCAGAAGCGCACGGCCGATCAGATCTCGGACGCGGTGGACTTCGTGGGCGCCAACGTCGGCGCGCAGGCGGAGGGCGGCGGCATCTACATCTCGTGCCACGCGCGCACGCGAAATCTGTCGCTCTGCCTCGACCTCGTGAGTGACATGGCGATGAACGCGACCTTCCCCGAGTCGGAGATGGGCGAAGAGCGCGATCAGATGATGGCCAACGTCAACAGCTCGAAGGACAACCCGCAGGTGCTGGCCGCGTGGCACGCGGCCAACGTCTTCTACGGCGACGACGATCCGCGCGGCCGGCCGATGTCGAAGAAGTCGATCGAGGCGATTCAGCGCCCCGATCTGGTCGCCTTCCGCGACAAGTGGTTCGCGCCCAACAACGCGATCCTCGCCGTCTCCGGCGACGTCGACGAGAAGGCGCTCAAGCCGATGCTGAACAAGGCCTTCGGCACGTGGAAGAAGAAGGACGTGCCGCCGGTGAACGATCCGCCGGCGCGCGCGATGCCGGAGGCGAAGAAGGCGCTGCCGGTGCGGCTCATCGACAAGCCGGATTCGACGCAGGCGCAGCTGCTCGTCGTCGGACCGGGCATCCGTCACGCCGATCCGTCGTACTACGCGGTGCGCCTCATGAACTACACGCTCGGCGGCGGCGCCTTCTCGTCGCGCCTGATGAAGACGGTGCGCTCCGAGGGCGGCAAGACCTACGGCGTGAGCTCGCAGTTCGACGCGGGCCGCGACGCCGGGCCGTTCGAGGCGTGGACCTTCACGCGCAACGCCGAAGCGGCGGCGACGGTGAAGCTGGTGCTCGACGAGATCGCCAAGATGCGCACCGGCGGCCCGACGGAAGAGGAGCTGCACGCGGCCAAGAACAACCTCATCGGCGGCTACGGCCTCAGGCTCGAGACCGGCTCCGATCTGGCGGAGCGGCTCATCGGCGCCGAGATCGACGGGCTCGACAGCAAGTACGTGGTCGAGTATCCGGCGCGCCTCGAAGCGGTGACCGTGAAGGACGCGACGACGGCGGCGGCGCAGCACCTCGATCCGCGCGCGCTCATCGTCGTCGGCAAGGCCTCCGAGGTCGGTCCGCTGCTCAAGAAGGCGGGCTATTCGAGGATCGAGGTGATGAACTACCTCGATCCGGTGTCGGGCGCGGAGCGGCGCGCGCTGGAGGCGCAGCGCTCGGCGCAGGCCGAGGTGCTGCCGGCCGAGGCGATGGAAGGGCGGCGCCTGCTCGATCTCGCGCTCAAGGCGCGCGGCGGTCAGGACGCGGTGTCGAAGGTGCAGACGCTGGAGCTGACGGGCAAGGGCATGCTCGCGATGCAGGGGCAGCAGATGCCCATCAGCGTCAACGTGCGCGAGATCCGCAACAAGGCGCTGCGCGAGGACATCGACATGGGCGGCATGCAGGTGCGCCAGGTCGTCGCCAACGGCAAGGCCTTCGTGATGCAGGGCTCGATGCGCAAGGATCTGCCGCCGGACGCGACCGCCGAGATGCTGAAGGCGCCGTTCCACGATCCCAACTTCATCCTCTTCAACGCGCTACAGCCGGGCTCGAAGGTGCGCGGCCTGAATCCGACCGCCGAGGACGGCGTCAGCTACGACACCGTCCAGGTCATCTCGCCCGAGGGCGACCTGGTGACGCTGCTGCTCGATCCGAAGACGCACCACGTGACCAAGATGCGCTACCTCGAGGAGCAGAAGCAGGCGAACGACAACCTCGGCGACTATCGAATCGTCGACGGCGTGTCGTTCCCGTTCAAGCTGAAGCATGAAGTGGGCGGGCAGCTGCTCGAGATGCAGTACGACAAGGTCACGGTGAATCCGAAGCTCACGCCGGATCTGTTCCAGTAGCGTTACGCGCCGGCGCTACTCGCCGAGCAGCGCGCGCCGCACCAGCGGCAACGGAATCGCCCCCTCCGCCAAGAAGGCATCGTGGAACTTGCGCAGGCTGTAGCCGGCGCCGAGCTTCTTCTTGTAATCGTCGCGCAGCTTCAGGATCTCGAGCTTGCCGTAGGTGTAATAGAGGTACGTCGGATCCTCGGTGCCGCGCTTGGACTCCATCTCGGCCACCTTCTTCGACTGCAGCCCCCGCGTCTGGAAGAAGTCTATCGCCTGCGGCACCGTCATGCCCTTGGTGTGCATGCGAATGCCGACGACGTAGCGGGCCGCGCGCAAGAGCGCCTCCTGCAGCTGCGCGAGACGCTGCTTGGGGTCGTTCCCGGCGACGCCCTCGTCGATCATCATCTGCTCGGCGTAGTGCGCCCAGCCCTCGGCGTTCGACGAGCAGGCGTAGTTCTTGCGCGTCACCGAGCGCATCTGCGGCATCCACAGGAACTGCACGTAGTGGCCGGGGAAGACCTCGTGGATCGAGACCATCTCGGTGACCGTGCGCGAAAATCCGCCGCGCATGTAGCTCTCGACGTCGGCGGCGGACCACTTCGGATCGGGCAGCGTGACGTTGTAGAAGGCGTCGGTGGCCTTGGTCTCGTAGGGGCCGGGCGTGTCCATCGACGCCAGCGTGAAGGCGCGCATGAACGGCGGCGACTCCTGCACCGTCGGCATCACCGTCGACGGGATGGTCACGATCTGCTTGTCGACGAGGAACTTGCGCAGCCCGGCGAGCTTGGCCTGCACGTCGGCGAGGAGCGTGTCGGGCTTGCCGTGATCGGAGGCGAGCGACGCCTGCACTTCCTGCGCGGGCTTGGACGGATCGATCTTCTTGGCGGTGGCGACGAACTCGGCGCGCAGCCGCGCCAGCTCGGCCTCGCCGCGCGCCAGCACCGCGTCGAGCGGCTCGGTGATGCCCTCGTCGGCGGCGAGCTTCTTGGAGAAGGCATCGGCGCCGATGGCGAAGTCCTCTTTGGCCTGCGGCAGCTTCTTCTTGAGCCACTCGCCGAACTCGGTGAGCGACTTCGTCGCCGTCGCCGTCGACGCGGCCAGGCGCTTCTGCAGCGCGGCGTCCGACACCGACGCGAACGCGGCGACCGTGTCCTTCTTCAAGAAGTCGATGTTGGCCGGCAGCTCCTCGAGCGCCATGTCGATCGAGATCTTCGGCATGTCGCGCAGGTTCTGCCTGGCGGCGGCGAGCAGCGCGGGCACCGCGTTCTCGCGCGCGATCACCGACGCCATGCGCTCGGCCGGCGGCGCGAAGTTGCGCTTGACGACGAGGTAGACGGCGTTGACCGCGTCGCCGGTGTAGACGCGCGGGCGGCGCTGCCACTCGCGCACGTTCTCGTAGGAGACGATCGACGACTCGTTGTCGAGGCGCATCGCCTCGAGATCGGACTGCTCGTCGCGCGACAACGGCTTCTTGTCGACGGCGCCGAAGCGATCGCGCCAGGCGTGGCGCCAGGCGATGCGCTTCTTCACCGCCGCCGGTGCGAAGTCGGTGAGCCTGGCGTCGTATTTGTGCACGCCCTTGTAGGTCGCGCTCTCGGGCGAGTCGGCGAGGACCTCGTTCCAATAGCGCTCGGCGAGCTTGTCGAACGACGGATTTTCGGCGGCGTGCAGCGACGGCGTCGCCGCCAGCGCGGTGAACGCAGCGAGAACGGACACGATGTGACGCATGAAACTCCTAGGACTAAACGGTGTCGCATTGGTTGAGAGACAAGCGGAAGACAAGGACGGCGCGAGGAATCAAGGCGATACTGTTCAGGGCGTGCGCGGCCCGAAGAGGAACTGTAGCGCACCGGGCAGACGCTCGGCCCAATAGACTTCGTTGTGTTGACCACCGGCTTGGACGACATGCAGGAAGTCAACACCGCTCTGGTAGCCGAGGTTCACGTAGGTATCGGCGAGCATGTTGGTTTCCGTGACGTCGTCGTTCGACGTGCCGGAGTCGCCGCTGTCGACGTAGACGCGCGCCGGCCGCGCGCTCGTGGGCATGGCGCCGACGTCACCGATGATGACGTCCGCGTTCCACCACGTCGACGGCGACATGGCGCCCACGATGCCGTAGACGTCGGGGCGCGTGACGCCGGCGTAGGCGCTGATGAGCCCGCCGAGCGACGAGCCGAGGATGCCGGTGTGCGCCCGATCGGGGATGGTGCGCAGCATGCCGTCGATCTGCGGCTTGAGCTCGTCGACGAGCGCCTTCAGGTAGAGGTCGCCGCCGCCGCCGCCGGGCGTGGTCGGATCGGTCGTGGGCGTGTACTCGTAGATGCGCGCCGACGTGTTCTCGACGCCGATGACGATGAGCTCCTCGATCGAGCCGTCTTCGGCGGCGGCGTTCAGCGTCTCGTCGACCTTCCATTCGTTGCCGCCGAAGGCGAGCGCGGGATCGAAGAGGTTCTGCCCGTCGTGCATGTAGAGCACCGGGAAGCGGGCGCGCGTGTTCTCGGCGTACGACGGCGGCAGGTAGGCCCAGACGGCGCGATCGTTGCCGAGCGTCGTCGAGTGCCAGTCGGCGATGAGCTTCTCGACGGTGCCGGTCACCGTCGTAAAGTGCGGGTAGACGTCGACGGTGGCGCCGGGCTGGACCACGTAGTTCGGCCCGCGCGACCAGGTGGCGTCGTCGAGGAGCGGCTTCCACGAGAGCGGCGCCGCGAGATCGGCGACCTGCCAGGTGTACGTGTCGTCGGCGCCGGCCACGAGCGGGACGCCCGCGTCCCAGGTCAGGCCCGCGCCGTCGCCGCGCAGCGCCAGCGTGTGGCTGCCGGCGGGATAGTGGATGCGCAGCGTGGTCGCCGTGGGGCGCGGCACGTTGCCGCCGCTGCCGTCGCCGGGCGCGCCACCAGGCGCACCGCCGGGAGTATCGGAAGGGGGAACGTCGCCCGCGGGAGGGCTCGAAGGCGCCGTCGACGAACAACCACCGACGGTGACGAGGAGGGAGAAAACGGCCGCGCGAGCGTAACTCACGCCTGAGGCGATATCACGCCCGCGCGGCTAGCGTCAACCAGCTAGAAGGTCGCGCCGACGGCCGAGAACGACAGGCCGAGCGAGAGCGAATCCTTCATCGTGTTGTCCTTGTTCGGGGCGTAGTTGCCCGAGGCGTCGAACATCTGGACGTCCGGCGCGAGCACGTTCTGGATCAGGCCCGCCGTCGACACTTCGCAGATGTCGATCTTGTTGTCACCCTTGACCGCGCAGCTGCCGTCCGGGTTCTTGCAGGTGCCGGCCGAGCAGGCCGCATCCGCCTTGCCGCCGTTGTCGAAGATCGAGAGGATCTGCATGTCGCCCGACGACAGCATGTTCGGCGGCGTCGAGTCGTCCGTGATCTTCTTGGTCAGCAGCGTCGCGACGTTCGGGATGATGAGCGTCTGCACGTCGCTGTTCTTGATGGCGCCGTTGAGCTGGCCGCCCGTGATCTTGCCGTCGGCGCCGCGCGTGAACTGGAGGTGCGCGCCGTTGACCTTGAGGGTCACCGGATCGGCGCCGGCGATGAGCGGGAGCTTGATGTCGACCTCGACCGGCGTCTTCGTCGTCGCCGGCGGCGCCGACGAGAACTTGCCGACCTTGATCGGGCCGTTGAACGTGCCGCCCTGCTGGCCGGTGTCGACGGTGAAGTGGCCGCTGCCGCTGTAGTCCGGCGTCGCCGGCGCCACGATCGGCTGGCCGACCTGGACCTTCGCGGTGGCGCAGCTGTCGGTCTGGTACGACGAGTCCGACGAGGTCTCGCTCATGAGGACGATGAGCGTGCCGTCGGTGACGGCCTGGTTGACGCCGTCCTGGACGTGCAGCATCTGGCCTTCCAGAGCGCCAATGATGTTGCCGAGCTGGTTGTCGACGCGGCCGTCGCCGTTGAGGTCGATGGCGAAGTCGGAGCGCTGCTCGGGAACCATCACGGCGTTGGTGACGTACTGAGCAGTGTTCGTGCCGCCCGACGCCTTGCAGTCGCCGCTGCTGCTGTTGTCGCCGCCACAGGCGGCAAAGGTGAGCGGGACGAGAGAAAGCAGGCTAATCATGGTGCGCTTCATGTTGAACCCCTCGCTTCCGGTTGGGAGGGACACGTTATAACAGAGTTGAGAGTCGGGACTCCAGCGTTTAGACTTCAAAAACCTCTGATGGGATCGGACGGGTTCACATGGTCGGGATCGCTGGACGAGACCGACATTCAATCGCTCTACGCGGCGTGCCAGTCGCTGCGTTTCTCGGGCAAGCTCGAGCTGCGTGACGGCGCCACCAAGGCCGAGGTCACCTTCGTCGGTGGCGAGCCGATCGAGATCGACGGCGGCGATACCCAGCGCATCGCCTTGTGGAACCGCGGCACCTTCCGCGCCGTGCAGAGCATTCCCAATTTGGCGGGCGAATTGACCGGGCAGCGCGAGATGGAGGGATCGCTCGCGATTACGAAAGCGTCACAGTTGTGGGCCTGGGTTTCGGAGTACCGGCTCACCTGCGACATCGACCTGGAGCGGCCGGGCTCGAAGGCGCTGGTGGCGTTCCAGAACGGCCACGCCGAGAGCGCGCAGGTCAACGGCGCGCCCGAGCTGGCGGCGCTGGCGCGCGTGTCGTCGTGGACCGACGGCACCTTCCGCGTGAAGCTGAAGCCGCTGTTCATCGAAGGCGTGATCGCAGCGCCGCCGCCGATGCCGGAGAGCGCGCCGCCGGCGGGGCGGCAGTTCGACGTGTCGCGCTCGATCCCGATGGATCTGAAGATCCGCGAGCAGCAGCGGCTGCAGACGGCGCAGGCGAGCTTCGGGCCGGCCAAGCGCGTCGGTGGGCCGACGCCGCCGCTCGGGGAGCTGGCGATCGGATCGTCGCCGTCGTCGACGGCGCGGCCGGGCGAGGAGCGCACGTCGGAGACGCAGCCGCTGCCGCCGCCGAGCTTCGCGCGCGAGGCGGTCAAGGGATCGTCCCAAGCAAAGGGGAACGGCGGCAAGCGCAACCCGTTCGATCCGATGGAGCTGTCGAAGCCGTATCCGCGTCACGACGACACGATGTCGACGCGCGGGCGCGGCAAGATGCCGTGGCTGTTGTCGCTGACGGCGATCGTGCTCGCGGGCGGATTGGGCGCGCTCTATTACTTCCACATGCCGCCGTTCTCGCCGCCGCCGAAGCCGGTGGACACGAGCGCGTCGGGTGAAGCGGTGAAGCCGTCGGGCGAGGCGGCCTCGGGCGAGGCGGTGAAGCCGTCGGGCGAAGCGGCGTCGGGCGAGCCGACGAAGCCGACCGGTGAGACGCAAAAGCCGACCGGTGAGACGCAAAAGCCGACGGGCGAGCCGGTGAAGCCCGAGATCCCGAAGCAGGCGCCGCCCAAGCCGGAAGTGCCGAAGCAGGAGCCGCCCAAGCCGGAGATCAAAAAGACGCCGGCGGAGAAGCCGACCGACAAGATCATCGCCAGGGGGCGCATGCTCTTGGTCGAGGGGCACTCGCACACGGCGCTCGATCAGTTCCGGCGCGCGATCAAAATGGCGGCGCCGAAGGATGTCCCGGCGCTGAAGCAGTACGAGCTGCAGGCGCAGGGCAAGCTCGGCAAGGCCGAGCTGCTGCTCGAGGGCAAAGGCGCGGTCGTCGTCGACGGACATCGGTTCTCCGCGCCGAAGAAGCTGAGGGTCATGGCCGGGCCGCACGTCATCGACAGCGGCGACGGCGAAGACGAGGTCGCGCTCAAGCGTGGCGAGAAGCGGCGCATCAAGGCCAAGCGGTGATCGGCGGCCTCGCGCTCGTCGTCGTCGGCGCGGCCGGAGCGGGCTGGGCGCTGCGCGCGGCGACGTCACGGCGGCGGCCGCTCGACATCGTGGGCGCGCTGCTGGCGCCGCTGTTCGTGGCCGCGGTCCTCGTCGGTGGCGTGATGTGCTTCGTGCCCGGCTTCTTGCGCTAGCGCCGGCGCTCTTCGCGATCGGCGTGGTCGGCGCGGCGCGGGCGGCGCGCGCGGGCGTGACCTATCGCGTGACGCTCGACGAGCGGGCGCAGCACCGCGCCACCGTCGAGATGACGGTCACCGGCGCGAGCGGGCCCGTCGAGCTGTGGATGCCGGTGTGGACGCCGGGCGCCTACGAGCTGCGCACCTGGGGGCGCAACGTGACGCCGCTGTCGCCGGGGATGGTGCGCACCGGGCCGAGCACGTTTCGCGTCGACGGCGGCGGCGACGGCACGGTGAAGCTGCGCTATCGCGTCTACGCGGCCAAGCTCACCGACGACGGCACCAACATCGACGGCGGCCACGCGCTGCTCAACGGCTCGTCGCTGTTTTTGGCCGTGCGCGGGCAGGAGCGCGGGCTGCACGAGGTGCGCGTGACGCTGCCCGCGGGCTGGCGCGCGGCCACCGCGCTCGACGAGGACGCGAGCGGCTGGACGGCGACGAGCTACGAGGCGCTCATCGACGCGCCCATCGAGTGCGGGCGCTTCGCCGACGCCACGGCGCGCGCGGCCGGGCGCAGCTATCGCATCGTCGTCGACGGCTCACCGACGGTGCCGGCCAAATTCGTCGAGGACGTAGGCAAGATCGTCGAGGCCGAAACGCACCTCGCGGGCGCGCCGCCCTATCATCACTACGTCATCGTCGTGCACCTCAGCGACGAGGCCGGGCGCGTGGCCGCGCTCGAGCACGCGGCGTCGACCTCGATCCTGGTGCCGCGGCAGTCGCTCACCGATCCCGAGGCCTACGACGAGCTGACCTACGTGGTCGCGCACGAGCTGTTCCACGCGTGGAACGCGCGGCGGCTGCGCCCGGCGGAGCTGGTGCCGTACGATCTCCTGCACGCGCAGCCGTCGCGGGCGTTGTGGATCACCGAGGGGCTCACCGAATATTTCGCGCATCGGGCGATGCTGCGTTCCGGACGCTGGTCGCGCGTCGACTGGTTCTCGCACGTCGGCGACGAGGCCGGGCGCGCCTTCGCGGCGTCGCGCCACGGCGGAACGATCGAGGAGGCGGCCGAGCTGACCTGGCAGCCGCCCGACGACGGCGACGACGACTGGGACGCCTACTACGCGCGCGGCCATCTGCTCGCGCTCGGCGTCGACGCCGCCATGCGCGTCGCCAGCGGCGGCAAGCACGGGCTCGACGAAGCGATCCGCGCGCTGCTCGACGAGGCCGAGCGCGCCGGCGGGGTGCTGCCCGTCGACGCCGATCGGCTGGGGCGCGCCGTCGACGCGCTCACGCCCGGCGTCGGGGCCAAGCTCGTGCGCTGGGCGCGCACGCCGAACGAAGCGCCCGCGATCGCGGAGTCGCTCGGCGCCATCGGGCTGTCGCTCGCGTGCAAGGAGACGCCGCCGCACACCGTGGCCGGCTTCTCCGCCGAACGGCAGGGCGACGCGCTGCGCGTCCTCGTCGTCGGCGACGGCGGGCCGGCCGATCTCGCCGGCGTCAAATCGGGCGATCGCGTCGTCACCTTCGACGGCGTGGCGCCGCCGCCGAAGTGGCCGGAGGCCGTCGGCAAGCGCGCGGCGGGCAGCGCGCTCGTGCTCGGCGTGGTGCGCGGCACGCATCCGCTCGTGCTGCACCTGACGCTGACGTCGGAGCGCGACACGGTGTGCAAGCTGGCGACCGCGCCGGCGACGCCGGCGGTCACCAAGCTGCGCGATCAGTTTCTAGGGCAGTAGCGACGGCGACTAGACGTAGGTGAGCCACTCGGGGTGCGCCGGCTTCTCGGTGCCGGCGCGGCCCTTGACCGCCTCGAAGTAGGCGTCCTGCAGCTTGCGCGTGACCGGGCCGCACTCGCCGGCGCCGATCTGGCGATCGTCGATCTCGCGCACCGGCGTCAGCTCGGCGGCGGTGCCGGTGAAGAAGACCTCGTCGGCGAGATAGAGCTCGTCGCGCGCGAAGGTCGTCTCCTCGACGGTGAGGCCCATCTCGCGCGCCAGCGCGATCACGGTGTCGCGCGTGATGCCTTCCAGGATCGCCGACGACAGCGGCGGCGTTTTGATCTTGCCGCGCTTGACCAGGAAGATGTTCTCGCCCGAGGCCTCGGCGATGAGCCCGTTGCCGTCGAGCAGGATGGCCTCGGCGTACCCGGCCTTGAGCGCCTCGCGCTTGGCGAGCACCGAGTTCACGTACTGCCCGCAGATCTTGCCCTTCGACATCGTCGAGTTGAGCGCGCCGCGCGTGAACGACGACACCTTGGCGCGAATGCCGCGGCGCAGCCCCTCCTCGCCGAGGTAGGCGCCCCACTCGTAGACGGCGACGGCGACGCGCACCGGATTTCCCGTCGAGCCGAGCCCGAGCTCACCGTCGCCGAGGAAGACGAGCGGGCGCAGGTAGGCCTCGGCCATCTTGTTGACGCGCATCGTCTCGACGCACGCTGCGGCGATCTGCGCGCGCGTGAACGGGACGTCCATCGAGCAGATGTGGCAGCTGCCGAACAGGCGATCGATGTGATCGTCGAGGCGGAAGATGGCGCCGCGTCCGTCGGGGCGCTTGTAGGCGCGAATGCCCTCGAACGCGCCGACGCCGTAGTGCAGCGTGTGCGTGAGGATGTGGACGTTCGCTTGCGTGAACGGGACCAGATTTCCGTCGAGCCAGATCTTGTCGACGGGCTTCAGCTTCGTGCCGCCACCGGACATGAATACACTGTTAGCACGGACCGACTACGGAGGGGGCGCGATGTTGTTGCGCGGCGCCTCCGACTGTGACTTGTCGGGCGCCGACGGCGTGTCGTTGACGTCGCCACGAACGTCGTGACGCCATTTCATAGTCGGCATCGGGACTTCCTCGGGCTCGCGCGGCGCGTAGATCTCGCTGCCGCGCGACGCCGTACGGTTGACCTCCGTCCGGCGATCGTCCCACGCAGTCTTGAGCTGCGCGGTCTCGCCCTCGAGGTCGGCGACGTGGGCGCGCTGCTCGGCGAGCCGCTCGGCGCAGTCCTGCCGCTGTGACGCCAGCTTGTTGACGTTCAGGTCGCGCGCGATGCCGTTGCGCTGCGCGATGCGCGCTTTTTCGAGCTCGACGTCGGCGCGCGCCGCCGCCAGGTTGGCCTCGGCCTCGGCGATCTTGGCTTCGCGCAGCTCGACGAGCCGATTGGCGTAGTCGAGCTTGGCGCGCGCGGCGACGAGCTGTGCGCGCGCATCGTCCTCGGCGCGCGACGCCTGGCGCAGGGCGCGATCGTCACGCGACTGCGCGTCGAGATCGACCGAGCCGCGGGCGGCCTCGAGGCGCGACTTCGACGAGTCGAGCTCGGCGACGGCGATGTGATGGAACTGCTTTGCCTCGTCGCGCGCCAGCTTCGCGCCGTCGAGGTTCGCCTGCGCGACCTCGATCGATTTGTGCGCGGTCATGATCTGCTCGCGCGCGGCGACGGGCAGGCGCGCCACGTCGCTGTCGGAAACGCCGCCGGTCGTCGCACATCCTCCAACGATCAGGGCGCCCGCTAGTAACCACTGTCGCAGGCTCATGCGTCTTCCTCCAGGTGATCTCCCTAGGAGTCTTGCAACGTGTGTTCCGTCGGCAGATATCGGGCGTAGAGGGCGCGAATGCGCTCGGTGTGGGCACGGTAATCGGCGAGCAGCCGCGCGCCGGCGTCGGCGCCGTGATAGCCGAGACGGCGCGCGAGGGTGCCGAGCTCGCCGGCGCGGTCGGTGATCTGTTGGATCGAACGATCGTGCACGATGCGCAGGCGGTTCTCGAGGCGGCGCAGAAACGCGTACGACTCGGCGAGCGTTCGCGCCTCTTCGGCGGGCAGCACGCCTTCGCGCGCGAGCGCCGCCAGCGCATCGACCGTCGCGCGCTGCCGCAGCGACGGCAGCCGCGGGCCGTGGACGAGCTGGAGGTACTGCACCAGAAACTCCACGTCCACCAATCCGCCGCGGCCGGTCTTGATGTTGAAGACATGCGCGGTCTCCTGCGCGATCTCCTTTTCCATGCGCGCGCGGATGCGGCCGATCTCGCGCGCGTCGACGGCGGCGTCCTTGTACACGAGCTCGGAGGCGAGCCGCTCGATCTGGTCGCCGAGCGCGCGATCGCCGGCGACGGTGCGCGCCTTGATGAGCGCCTGGCGCTCCCACACGGCCGCCTCTTTGGCGTGATAGGCGCGAAAGCCCGCCAGCGATGAGACCAGCGTGCCCTTCTGCCCCGACGGGCGCAGCCGCGTGTCGATCTCGTAGAGGCGCCCTTCGTCGAGGTACGCCGACAGCGCGTGGATGAGCCGCTGCGCCAGGCGCGACATCACCTCGAAGGCGTCGCCGTCGTCGCTGTAGACGAAGATGACGTCGAGATCCGACGCGTAGGTGAGCTCGCGGCCGCCGAGCTTGCCGAGGCCGATCACCGCCAGCGACGCCGACGGCGTGCCCCACTTCTTGAACGTCGCCGGCGCCACCACGGCGAGCGCGGCCTCGAGGATGGCGTCGGCGAGATCGGTGAGCTGCGCCGAGACGTCGGCCGGCGCGAGCTCGCCGCCGACGTCGAACAGGCCGATGCGCAGCATCTCCTCGTTGCGCACGCGGCGCAGCGCGTTCAGGCGCGCTTCTTCGTCGTTCGGGTCGTCGGCCTCGAGGCCGTCCTGCGCGCGCGCCACCAGCTCGTCGAAGTCCTCGCGCGAGCGCACGCGCGCCGACGACGCGGCGGAGAGCATCTGCTCGACGAGCTCGGGGTGCGCGACCAGCGTCTTGCCGAGGAACTCGGAGGTGCCGAACAGCGTGACCAGGAGGCGCGCGAGCGGGCGATGCGCGGCGACGAGGCGCCAGATGGTGGCGCCGGCGCCGCGGCGGCCGACGAGGTCGACGAGGCGGCGCAGCGCCAGATCGGGATCGGGCGAGGCCGCGACCTCCTCGAGGAGGACGCGGGCGACGTCGTCGCCGGCGGCGGGGGCGAAGGGCGAGTGCGGCTTTTGGCGCAACAGCTGGAGCTCGTCGGCGGAGGCCTCGGCGTTGCGGAAGGCGAGCGCGCCGAGCGCGGCGACCAGCTCCTCGCGCGTCGACGACGGATCGAGCAGCGCAACCGTGGTCGGCGACGGCGGCGACTCGGGCGCGCCGAGCGTGGCGAAGATCGCCGACACGCTCTGCCGCGTGGCCGCGAGCGCCTGGGCGAAGGCGTCGCGATCGCGGAAGCCGAGGCGGCGCGCCAGCAGCGTCTCGTCGTCGGGCAGCGCGTGCGTCTGCCGCCCCTCGGCGAGCTGCAGCCGGTGCTCGACGCGACGCAGGAACAGGTAGGCGTCGGCGAGCGCGCGATGCTCGCGCTCGGAGACGATGCCGGCGGTGCGCAGCCGATCGAGCGCGCGCAGGGTGCCGCGCTCGCGCAAGGAACGATTGCGCCCGCCGTGCACCAGCTGCAGCGCCTGCGTGAAGAACTCGACCTCGCGAATGCCGCCGGCGCCGAGCTTGACGTCGCGGGCGGTGGCGCGCTCCGAGCGCATGCGCGCCATCAGCTCGTGCACGGCGCGGATGATGGCGCTGCCGGCGGTGCGCGGCCAGACGAACGGCGCCAGCATGCGCTCGGCCTCGGCGCCGAGCTCGAGATCGCCGGCGACGGCGCGCGCCTTGACCCACGCTTGCCGCTCCCACGGGCGGCCGAACGATTCGTAATACCGCTCGGCGGCGCCGAGCGAGTTGCACACCGGCCCGCGCGTGCCTTCGGGCCGCAGGCGCAGATCGACGCGAAACACGAAGCCCTCGTCGGTGACGTCGGCGATCACGCGCGTCAGCCGCTCGCACAGGCGCGCGAAGAACTCGTGCAGCGTGAGCGCGCCGGCGGCGCCCTGATCGGTCTCGTAGAGGTAGACGAGGTCGATGTCCGACGAGAAGTTGAGCTCCTCGCCGCCGAGCTTGCCCATGCCGAAGACCACGAAGCGGCAGCGGCGCCCGTCGGCGGTGCGCGGCTCGCCGTGCTTGGCCACGAGCTCGGCGTGCAGGCGCGCGAGCGCGGCGTCGAGCGTGACGTCGGCCAGGTGCGCCAGCTCGCGCGCGACCTCCTCCTGCCGGCCCCAGCCGAGCTCGCGCGCGCCGAGCCGCAGGTACTCGGCGTTGCGATATCTGCGCAGCCGCGCGGCCAGGTCGCTTCGTTCGTGGCCGCCCGGCTCGTCGAGGCACGCGGCCAATTCGGCGCGCATCGTGGCCGCGTCCTTCTCGCGGCGCAGGAACGGATCGCGCGCCAAGGCCAAGAGGCGCGCCGGCTCGCGCACGAGCGGCGTCATGAGGTACGGCGACTGCGACGCCAGCGCGAGCAGGAGGCCGGTCGCGTCGTCGTCGGTGACGATGTGTCCGAGCTCGGCACCCGCCGCGTCGCAAAAGCGCGCGATGCGCGTCGGCGCGCCTTCGGGATCGGGCCCCGCCGCCGCCGCGGCGAGAAGGTGCGCGCGCTGATCCATCACGCCGATCGGGCGGCCGCGCGCACGAACGCCGTCACCAGCGGATGGGTGCGCCCGGCCAGCGCCGACAGCTCCGGCTGGAACAGCGTCGCCACGAAGAAGCGATGGCCGTCGAGCTCGACGGCGCGCACCTGCCCCTCGACGTCGCGCGCGGCCACCTTCAGGGCGCGCCCGAAGATGCGCTCCTGCAGCGACGGGTTGAGGCCGTAGCTGCAGTGGTAGCCCTCCTCGGCTTCGTCGCTGCCGTAGATGGCGCGCAGGCGCGAGCCGGGCATGAAGCGCACCACGCCGCGCGCGCCCACGAGCGCGCAGGCGAGCGGCGCCACCAGCGGCATCGCCGCCGCCGGGTTCGACTCGGCGTGATCCGCCGCGGCGAGCCCGACGACGTCGCGCGCCCACTCGATCACCGCGTGCTGAAACCCGCCGCAGCTACCGAGAAATGGCAGGTCGCGCTCGCGCGCCCTGCGGATCGCGCGCAGCGCCCCGTCCATGTCGACGTACGGGCTGCCCGGCACGCACCACAACGCCGCGCAGGCGCCGAGCGCCGCCTCGTCGACGGCGTCGCTGCCGATCCAGCGCGCCTCGACCTCCGCGCCGGCCTCAGCCGCCGCCCGCGCCAGCGCCAGCGGAATCGCTCGGTGCGCCTTGACGGCCGGGTTGTAGTCGCCGATGAGCGCGACGCGCATGAAGCCAACTATAGTGCACGCCATGAAACTCCCCGCGGGATTCGTGATGCTCGCCCTGGCCGGTTGCGGCGGCGGTGGCTCGGCCAATGTCACCGACGGCGGCGGCGGCGGTGGCGGTGGCGGCTCGGGCGGCGGTGCTGGCGGCGCTCCGACTCCCTGCACGCTCACCATCAGCGGCCCCGTCACCACCGGGTCCTACGCCAGCTGCCATCTCTTTCCCGCCCCAGAAGGGGGCAACGTCATGCAGGTCAGCGCCGAGAGGCTCCCCGGTTGCGACGGCTGTTCGTTCATCGCGCAGTTCGACAAGACGTTGCCGACCGACCACTGCCACAGCGGCACTGCGTCGATCCAGGACGACGATCCGCTCGTCTTCCCCGACGCCATCCTCATGGCCGCCACCAGCACGGATCAGATGGCGTCGTGCACCATCAACACCACGCAGCTCGACCTCGTCGGCAGCCACTGGTCGGGCAGCATTACCGCCTTCCTCGTGGCCACCGACTTCAACTTCATGCTCGTGGGCCTGGCCAACGTCACCGTGACCGGGAGCTTCTGATTCGCCTACTGCGGGCACTTGATCCGCCGACGCTGCGCACCGATACTTTCGCGACATGTCGCTCGCCACCGTGATCCTCGCCGCCGGCCTCGGCACCCGCATGAAGTCGGACAAAGCCAAGGTGCTGCACCCCGTCGCCGGACGCCCGATGATCGAGTACCCCGTCGGCATGGCACGCGCGCTCGGCTCGTCCCGCGTCATCTGCGTGCTCGGCCATCAGGCCGACGCGGTGCGCAGCGCCGTCGAGTCGCGCTTCGGCGCCGGCAGCATCGAGGTCGCCATCCAGGCCGTGCAGCGCGGCACCGGCCACGCCGTCCTGCAGGCCGAGGCGCAGCTCGCCGGCCACGACGGCCTGGTCCTCATCCTCTACGGCGACACGCCGCTGCTCTCGCAGTCGGTGCTCGAGCGCCTCGTCGCCGGCGCCTCGTCGACGACGCTGACGATGATGACGGCGATCCTGCCCGATCCGCGCGGCTACGGCCGCATCCTGCGCGACGACTCCGGCAAGTTCACGCGCATCGTCGAGGAGAAGGACGCCACCACCGATCAGCGGCGCATCAACGAGATCAACGCCGGCATCTACTGCGGCCCGGCGCGCTTCTTCCTCGACACGCTGCGCTCGGTCGGCAGCAACAACGCGCAGGGCGAAATCTACCTCACCGACGTCATGGAGCGCGCCGCGGCCGGAGGAAATGGCCTGACGGTCAACACGATCCTCGCTTCCGCCGACGAGGTCATGGGCTGCAACGATCGCGTCGACGTCGCCAAGGCCGATCGCATCATCCGCCTGCGCCTCGCCGACGAGCTCATGCGCGCCGGCGTCGCCGTGCGCGATCCGGAGCGGCTCTACGTCGAGCCCGGCGTCGAGATCGGCCGCGACACCGCGCTCGGCCCCGGCGTCGAGCTGCGCGGCAAGGTCCAGATCGGCGCGGGCTGCGTCATCGAGCAGGGCGCCGTCATCACCGACTGCACGCTCGGCGATCGCGTGCACGTCAAACCCTACTGCGTGATGTCGGAGTCGACGATCGCCAACGGCGTGCAGATCGGCCCGTGGTGCCACATCCGCCCGGGCAGCGTCATCGAGGACGACGTGCACCTCGGCAACTTCGTCGAGACCAAGAAGACGCGCATGGGCCGCGGCGCCAAGGCCAACCACCTGACCTACCTCGGCGACGCCGACGTCGGCGCCAAGGTCAACGTCGGCTGCGGCACCATCACGTGCAACTACGACGGCTACGTCAAGTCGCGGACGATCATCGAGGACGGCGCCTTCATCGGCTCCGACACGCAGCTGGTGGCGCCTGTCACCGTCGGGACCGGCGCGGTCACCGCGGCGGGCACCACGGTCTACAAGGACGTGCCCGCCGGCGCGCTCGCGCTCACGCGGCCCGAGATGGCGATCGTGCCCGGCTGGGCCGAGCGCAAGCGCCAGCGCATGACCGGCGGCGGCGGCAACGGCGTCGCGAAAAAACCGGCCAAGCCGCAAAAATCACAGAAGAAGAAGTCCCCCAAGGGGAGGACGGCGCGCCGCCGCGGTTGACATTCGCGGCGTTCCGTCATAAACGACTGAACGGTCATTCACCAAAGAGGAGACTGCCATGGCGAAGGTTCCGGAGAACGCGCAGGAGCTGTTCAACGTCCAGGTTCCCGAGGCGCTGTCGAAGTTCCCCGACAAGGCGCGCGAGATCGGCGCAGTCTACCTGTTCAAGATTTCCGGCGATGGCGGCGGCACGTGGACGGTCGACCTGACGGCGAACCCTCCGGCGGTCGCGCAGGGCGACAAGGGCAACGCGCAGTGCACGTTCGAAGTCGCGCATGACGACTTCAAGCAGATGCTGACCAACCCGGCGATGGGCATGCAGCTCTACTTCCAGGGCAAGCTGCGCGTCACCGGCGACCCGATGCTCGCCACCAAGCTGCAGAAGCTGTTCGCGCTCAACGGCTGATGCACGCCCCGCTTCGCGGGGTTCGCGTACTGGACCTTTCGCGGCTCATCCCCGGGCCGTTTTGCACGCTGATTCTCTCGGACCTCGGCGCCTCCGTCGACAAGTTGGAGGACCCGCACGTAGGCGACTACTTGCGGGTCTTTCCGCCCTTCAAGCGCGGCTTGTCGGGGCGATTCAACGCGCTCAATCGCGACAAGCGCTCGTTGTGCCTCGACCTGAAGAAGCCCGAGGGGCGCGACGCGCTGTTGCAGCTGGCGAAGAGTTACGACGTCGTCGTCGAGAGCTTTCGGCCCGGCGTGCTCGACAAGCTCGGCGTCGGATTCGCGGCGCTGAGCGAGAAGAACCCGCGGCTCATCCTGCTGTCGATCAGCGGCTACGGTCAGGACGGACCGTATCGCGAGCGCGCGGGGCACGACCTCAACTACATCGCGCTCGGCGGCGTGCTCGGGCTCGCGGGGCCGCCCGATCGTCCGCCGCCGGTGCCGGCGGTGCAGCTCGCCGACATCGCGGGCGGCGCGCTCTTCGGTGCCGTCGGGATCCTCGCCGCGCTCTACGAACGCGAGAAGAGCGGACGCGGGCAGCAGATCGACCTGTCGATGTGCGAAGGCGCGCTCGCGTTCGCCATCCCCGAGCTCGGCAACTTCGACGCCGCCGGAACGCCACCCAGGCGCGGCGGCGAGCTCTTGATCGGCGGCGTCGCCTGCTACGGGGTTTACCGTACGAAGGACGGCCGTTTCCTGTCGGTCGGCGCGCTAGAGCCGAAGTTCTGGGCCGCGTTCAACACGGCGATCGGACGGCCGGTCGACATGTCCGAGCTGGTCGCCCCCGAGGCCGAGCAGGCGCGCGTGCGCGGCGAGATCCAGGCGATCCTCGAGACCAGGACGCGCGACGAGTGGGAGCAGATCCTCGTCGGTGACGTGTGCGTCGAGCCGGTGCTGGCCGCCGACGAATTGGCCGCGCATCCGCAGCATCGCGCGCGCGGCATGTTCTACGAGATCGACGGCCTCACGCAGACGCGCACGCCGTTCGGCACCACGGACGGGCATCGGCCGCCGCCCGCGCTCGGCGGTGACGGCGCGGCCATCCTCGGCGAGGCCGGCTTCAGCGACGGCGACATCGAACGCTTACGGGCCATCGGCGTCACGAAGTAGTACGATTGAGGCGGTGGGTGACGCCGCCGAAGATACGCACGTCGACGCGCCCGAAGCGCCGACGGTCGCGGCCAAGCACGTCGAGCGCATCACGACGGTCACGCCCGACGTTGCGCTTCTGACCGAAGAGCTGGCGCGCATGCGCGTGTTCCTCGGCGTGTGCGCGGTGCTCGCCGGCGTGCTCATGGTTTGCGCGCCGCTGCTCTCGGGGCCGCCGTGGCAACGCTTCGGCGTGTGCGCGGCCTGCTTCCTCGTCGTGTCGGCGTCGCTGTGGTTCCGCCTGACGATTCGCGACGCCGAGCAGTATACGGAGACGCGGCTTCTCGTCGTCGCGTACATCCTCATGATCGCCACCGGCTGCGGCGTCTACTTCGTCGGTGTCTTCTCGCCGGCGCCGATGGCGGGCACGCTCGGCATCTATTTCTTGTCGCTCGGCTCGTCGCGCATCGCCGCCTTCTCGAGCTACATCGTGGGGACGCTCATGCACGGCGTGCCGGCGGTGCTGATCGCGTCGGGCGCGATCAACGACCCCGGCCTCTTCCGCGACTTCGGCTCGACGGGGCGCGACAAGCTGCTCGTCGCGCTGCTCGTGCAGGTGGTGTTCTTTCTGACCTTCGTGCTGGCGCGGCTCAGCCGGCGCGCCACGCGCGAGCTCATCGAGAAGCTGCACTCGGCGCTGGCGCAGGTGCAAAAACGCGAGGCGCTGCTCGTCGAGGCGCACCACGAGCTCGATCGCGCGCTCGCCACCGGGCGGCCGGGCGTCTACTCGGAGCGGCAGCTCGGGCCGTTCCGCCTGGGGCCGGTGATCGGGCGCGGCGCGATGAGCGAGATCTACCGCGCCGCGCGCATCGACGACGGGCGCCCCGCGGCGGTCAAGGTGCTGCACCGCGATCTGCTGTCGTCGGAGCAGCATCGCCGCCGCTTCCAGCGCGAGGCCGAGATCATCGCGTCGTTGCGCTCGAAGCACACGGTGCGCCTCTACACCGTCGGCATGGACGGCACCGGCGATGCGCCCGCGTACATCGCGATGGAGCTGCTCGAAGGGCACGATCTGGCGTGGGAGCTGCGCCGCGAGCGGCGGCTGTCGCCCGAGCGGGTGATGTCGCTCGTCGACCAGGTCGCCGACGCGCTCACCGAGGCGTCGGCGGCCGAGGTGGTGCACCGCGATCTGAAGCCGCAGAACCTGTTCGCCTGCAGCGGCGAGCCGACGGTGTGGAAGGTGCTCGACTTCGGCGTGTCGAAGCTCGAGAGCTCGGGCACGCTCACGCACGGCAACGTCGTCGGCACGCCCGGCTACATGGCGCCCGAGCAGGCGCGCGGCGGCGACGTCACGCCCGCGGCCGACGTCTTCGCGCTGACGGTGATCGCCTATCGCGCGCTCACCGGGCGGCCCGCGTTTTCGGGGCGCGAGCTGCCGCGCGTCTTGTTCGACGTGTGCTACGTGCAGCCGATGCAGCCGTCGAAGCTGGTGCAGATGCCCGACGACGTCGAGCGCGTGCTGGCGCTCGGCATGGCCAAGGATCCGAACGAGCGCATCGCCACCGCCGCGCAGCTGGCGGCGGGGCTGCACGCGGCGTTCGAGGGCGGGCTCGACGCGACCTTCCGCCGCCGCGCTGATGCGGTGCTCGCGCGCGCGCCGTGGGGCAGCAAGATCACCTCGTAATACTCCGGGCGCGCCAGAAAAGCCTCACCGGGAGATCAAAGAGCTCAGGGAGAACAAAACTCTTACGGAACGATCACGCCGAACCGGTCTGTAAGCGTCTTGTCCTCTTCGAGCTCTTACCTAGGTCGCGATCGGAAAGCTGCGCCCGACCGCGCGCAGGGCCCCGTCGTCGATGCGCTCGGCGAGCGTGTTCCACGCCAGCGTCGACACGCGCGCCTCGAAGCGCCCGCCCTTGACGCGGCAATAGGGCTGTCCGCCGGCGCGCAGGTGCACGCTGTCGTAGCTCAGCTCCTCGTCGCTGTCGTCGCTCAACCTCACGAGCGCGCGCTCGCCTTCCCAGCGCGCCGAGCGCACCACGTAGGGCACGTCGTCGACGTCGAGATACACGAAGCGCCGC
Organism: Polyangia bacterium; assembly: GCA_035607415.1. GTDB lineage: Bacteria > Myxococcota_A > Polyangia > Palsa-1104 > Palsa-1104 > JAQBQH01. The sequence goes on along the minus strand of DATNAQ010000068.1, from coordinate 22,643 downwards.
TCGTCGAGCCGGAGGACCCAACGTCCATCGGGATTGCGATCGAGCCAGCGCCAGAACGCGGCGCGCATCCCGTGGTGCACGACCTCGGCACCTTCGTGCCAGAAGCGTCCGTCGCCGTCGAGACGGATGCCGCTCTGCCGCAGCTTCTCGATCTCGGCGTCGGAGAGCTTCACGTCACCTCACGTCAATTGTCGCGCGACAGATGCAGCATCGTGTCTTTGAGCTGCAGCTTCGCTTTTTTGATGTCCGCGCGCTCGCGCTGCTCGTCGGGGCTGAGCGAGAGATGTCGCTCGAGCTCGGCGAGTCGCATTTCGAGTTTGTGGTGTTCGCTGCGGAGTGCTTCGAGGCGGGTCAGACGTTCCGGTTTGATCATCGGTTCTAGCCACCCCCGTACGAGCCCAGTTTACTGCGACCGCTTCTCCTTGACCAGCTCCGCTTCCGACGGGCGGATGTAGGCAGGCGCGGCGCTCGCGAGATCATCATAGGTTCCGCGGGCGGCGCGCAAAGCGGCGAGGCGCGCCAGATCCCCCGGGCGCGGGCCTGCTTCCTCGTCGAGCAGGCGAGCACCGGGCAGCACCAGCTCGCGATACTTGTGCGCGCCAGAGCCGACGACCGTCGCGACGGCGGGAAGCGAGCCGTCGAGCGAAGCCACTACGCGTGCGGGCGGAATCACGCGCTCGGCGCCGACGAGCGCCGGCACCCCGCCGGCGACGTCGAAGAGGCCGGCGTAGACCTCGCCCTTGAGCGCGTCGAGCGTGGCCAGCGTACGACCGTCGGGCGCGCGCGCCGCCAGCGCCGCCAGCGACGAGATCATGACGAGCGGCTTGCCGGTGGCGAAGCACAGCCCCTTCACCGTCGCCAGCCCGATGCGCAAGCCGGTGAATGATCCGGGCCCCGCGCCGCACGCGAAGGCGTCGACCTCGGCGGGCGTCACGCCCGCTTCGGCGAACGCGTCGGCGATCATGGCGAGCAGCGACTCGGAGTGCGTGGTCACGACCTGCCGCCGCTCGGCGAGCACGCGCCCGTCGCGCCACACGGCCACGCCCGCCTGCAAGGTCGCGGTGTCGACGGCGAGGACGGTCGGCGCGCTCATCGCCACAGCCCCGACAAGTGTCGCGCCAGATCGTTGCGCAGCGCCAGCAGCATCAGCGCGCCGAGCAGCGCCAGCCCGATGAAGGTCGCCCGCTCGCGCGCGCGCGGCGACACCGGCCGGCGGCGCAGCGCCTCGATCATCACGATCGACGCCTGCCCTCCGTCGAGCAGCGGCACGGGCAACAGATTGAGCAGCCCGAGGTTGAGCGAGATCAGCGCCGCCACGGCGAGGAAATGATCGAACCCGTGCTGCGCCGCCACGCCGGCGACCTCGTACACCAGGATCGGTCCGCCGATCGACGTCGACGGCAGCCGCCCGATCAGCGTCAGCCCGAGCACACGCACCAGGGTCCCCGTCACCGACGCCGCGCGCGCCACGCCCGCGCCCGCCGCGGCGAACAGGTTGCGCTCGCGCGGCAGCGTCGGCACCGGCACGATCGCGCGCGCGCCGTCGGCGCCGAACACGTAGTAGGTCGACTCCGCTTTGTATTCGTCGAGGCGCTGCCGCCGATCGAGCCGGAACGACGCGTGGTGATCGACGCCGTCGATCCCGTGCCACGCCACCGTGTGCTCGTCGATGGGATGCTCGTCGAGCGCCTGCGTCAGCACCTCCCACGACGCCACCGGCTGCCCGTCGAGCTGCGTGATCATGTCGCCCTTGCCGAGCCCGATCGCCGCCGCCGGCGTGCCCGGCTCGACGGCGTGCACGAACGTACCGCCCGGCCGCACGCCCGCGTCATAGCGCGGCGGCTTGCCCGGCGGCGCCGTGCTCGCGGGTACGACCTGCGCCGTGCGCGGCGAGAGCAGCGACAGCGATACGAAGCCGAGCGCGGTGTCGACGGGCCGCAGATAGGTGATGACGAGCATGCCCGAGCCGCGCGGATGCACGAGCGGATCGAGCTCGCTCGAGGTCGCCACCGGTCGCCCGTGAATGGCGGTCACGATGTCGAAGGTGCGCAGGCCGGCCTTGTACGCGGGACAGTCTTCCCCTCCAACGCCGGCCATCACTCCAATCTGGGGCAGCTTGAAGTACGGCGTCACGCCGATGAGCCCGACGCGCTCGCGCCCGCCGAACGGATCGGTGCGCATGTGCACGCGCGGCGTGACGATCTTGGTGAGCGTGCGCGCCGCTTCGCCCTGCGCGGTGCCGCGCTCGATGGTGATGCGCACCTCGCGCCCGGGCGCGGCGGTGATGCGCGCGTTGAAGTCGTCCCACGTGCGCACGTCCTCGCCGTCGACGGCGACGATGCGGTCGCCGGGGCGGAAGTCGGCGTCGGCGGCCGGCTGCCCGGCGAAGACGGCGCCGATGGTCGCGGTGGTCGCGCCCGCTTCGGCGCCGGCGAGCTGCATGAAGATGAACGCGGCGAAGGCGATGTTGGCGAGCGGCCCGCCAAAGATGATGCACAGCCGCTGCCACGCCGGCCGCAGCGAAAACGCGTACGGCTCCTCGTCGGCGTCGACGCGCGTGCCCGGCTCCTCGCCGCACAAGCGCACGTAGCCGCCGAGCGGGATGGTGCCGATGGCGTACTCGGTACCGCGCCGCTTGATGTGCACGAGCGGCCGTCCGAAGCCGATGGCGAGCTTGTCGACGCGCACGCCGAAGAGGCGCGCCATCGCGAAGTGCCCGAGCTCGTGCACCGTGATGAGCACGCCGATCAGCAGCGTGAACCAAATGAAGGTCATGTCGATTGCCGCTCCGCGCGCTCGCTGCGATTCGGCGCGCCCGATACGATGATCGAAGGCTCGCTGCATTCGCCGTAAAGGGCGCGACTACCCCGAATCTTCGCGCGCGCGCTCATGGTGGAGGTCTACCACGATGGCCGCGTGATCGGAGGCGAGCGGTCGCGGATCGATCGTCGCCGCGCGGACGGGCGTCACTCCGCGCCCCGCGAACCAGTCGAGCCGCGCCGGCACGCGCCCGTTCCACGGCTCCAGCTTGCGCACGAGCAGGCGCGTCAGCCACGACCCGACGAGGCGCTTCGTCTTCTGCAGCGCGTACTCGTCGTTGATGTCGAAGTGCAAGGTGCCGCTGCCGCGATCGTTGAACCCGTCGACGCCGAGCCCGTGCGCGGCGAGCACCTCGAACACCGGCCGCTCGTAGCGCAGCTCCGGCGTCATGTACTGCCGCACCGTCTCGTCGAACCCGGTGACCACGAGCTTGTGCACGAGGTTGCGCGCCAGCGCCAGCGGGCTCGCCAGGTCGTACGTCGTCGTGTTCAGGTCGCCGCCGACCACGAGCGCCCCGCCCGCCGCCACGCGCTCGCCCGCCGCCACGATCGCCTCGAGCTGCCGCGCGCGCCCCGCCGGCGACGCGTTCGAATCGAGGTGGCACGCCGCCACCGTCAGCGGCGCGCGCCCGCCGAGCCGGCAGACCAGCGCCCGCTTCTTGCCGAGCCTCTTTTCCGACGACGAGAACTTGTCGCGCAGCTCGGGCAGGTCCACGTTCTCGACCGCTTCGATCGGCGCGCGCGACAAGATCGCCGTTCCCGCCAGCGCCAGCTCGTTGTGCACGCCGTCGACGCTCTCGCCCCAATCGTCCTCGAGCACCACGTACGACACGCCGAACGCGTACGACATGCCGAGCGCTTCGGCGAGCGCGCGCGCCACGTGACGATTGCCCGAGCGCGCCATCCCGCAGTCGACCTCGGCGAAGAGGAGCACGTCGGCCGCCGCCAGCTCCGGCTCCTCGCGCAACGCGCGCAAGAGCTCGTCGAACCTGCGCCCGCGCTGGATGTTCCACGCCGCCACGCGCACGCGCCCGCCGAGCGGCTGCGCCGCGCCTGCCGCGTGCACCTCGACGGCGGCGCACACCCGCTCGACCTCGGCGCCGATCGACTTCCACAGCTCCGAGCGCAACAGCGCCTTGCGCGTGCGAATCGCCCGCAGCGCCTCGTAGTGCGGCTTCAGCCGATGCTCGGTCGCGTCGATCCGCGAAGCTTACAACGAACCGTCGGTCGGCTTGTTCACCGTCGGCGTCACGTGCGGCGGCGGCACCGGCATCGGCGGCATCATCGGCGGGTTCACCAGCGGCGACAGCGCGATGCGCCACAACGCCCCGTTGAGCGACGCCACGCCGGCGATCGCGGTGTGCGGCACGTGCGTGGTCATCTCGAAGCGGCGCCCGTCGGCGTTGGTGGTCGACACGATCGCGCCGCGCCCCACCGTCGACAACAGGCGCGCCACCGCCTGCTCCTCGTCGAGCCCGAGCTGACCCTGCGCCTGCACCAGCCCCGCCGCGAACTTCGCCATGCGCTGCGTCTCGAGATAGGACAGCGACACGCGCGACGCCTGCTTGTACTGCAGCGCCTCGGCGAAGGCCGGCTCGTCGCCGAGCGACGCCGCCGGCACGCCACGCGCGGTGGCGATCATCGCCGCCAGCCGCGGCGCATAGTCGGCGCCGATGGCGAACATCGCCTGCTCGCCCACGAACGCCGTCGCCATCGTCAGCTTCTTGCCGAACATCGACTCGAACATGTGGCGCTCGGCCTCCGTCCCCTTGGGCCACGCCACCGTCACCTCGATCAAGTCGACATCGGTCTCGCCGAAGTGCGTGGTCCGCCGCGACACCTTCACGTGCTTGGCCAGCGAGTCGGCGTCGAGCATGAGCGCGTTCATCACCATCGTGCCGAGCTTCGGCGACACCGTCTCGTAGACGCCGGCGGCCGCGGCGCGCGCCTCGACCGCATTGTTCACGCGATACGCGCCGCCGAGGCCGACGCCGCCCGAGCGCCCCGGCCACACCGCGTAGGCCAGCTCGCCGTCGGTGGTGAGCGCCGCGCGCTCGAACGCCTTGCGCATCCGCTCGCGCTCGGTCGCGTCGCCCGTCTTGCCCACCTCGCTCGTGTAGGCCACCGACGCCGCCACGTCCGACGCGCGCGAGATGGGGCTGTCGTGCGTCGCGTAGGCGAGCACGCTGTCGCGCGGCAGGAACTGCACGCCCCACGCCGGGCCGGGCCGCTGCTGCTTGACGTAGCCGGCGAACGCGCCCTCGTCTTTGCCCTCGGCGCGCAAGGTCAGCGTGATGCCGCCCGAGTCGATGTTGGCGAGCAGCTCGAGGTCGCTCACCGAGCGCATGTACTTGGCCATCGAGCGCACGCCGCGCAGCGCGTAGGCGACCTGCGGATCGCCGCTGGCGCCGCCCTGCCCCGCGAGCTGCGACAGGTTCGTCAGCATGGCCTCGATCTGCGGCCCGAACGCCTCGTGCAGGTTCTCGAAGTCGAGGTGCACCACCACCGGCGCGTCCGCCTTCTGCTTCATGCGCGGCGCGAGCAGCTTGACGGCGCCGTCGAGAAGATCGTCACGCCAGGCGACGATCGCGTAGCCGTGCTCGAACGCCACGCTCATCTTGGCCTTCCCCGTCGGCAGGCGGAAGCCCCACTCGGTGCGCTCGACCGGCGTGTTGTGCGCCGCCATCACCTGCTCGACCGCCTTGCGCGAGGTCACCGGGATCATCGCGACGTACGGCTGCACCGATCCGGTCGCGAGCAGCGACGGATTGAGCATCGCCACCGCCAGCGGGCGCGAGAGATCGATGGTGGCCGCCAGGTCGGGCGACACGCCCAGCTGCGTCAAGAGCTGCACCTGCAGCTGCTCCGGCTTGGCGTCGGGTTGATCCGGTGACAGCTGTTGCGCCAGCCGCGCGCCGTCGCTGACCACGAGGTAGCCCATGACCTCCTGCCGGATGTCGGGCGACTGCGGCAGCGACACCATCATCGTCGACGGGTGCGTCGGCGTCGACGGCGTCAGCGGCGGCTTGTTGTGCGGGCTGCAGGCGGCGAGCGTGACGATCGACGCGGCGACGAGCAGGCGGCGGCTGGTCATGAGGCCTGCCTGTGCATGCGCAGTGCCGCGACTCCGGACGGGCGCTCGCTCGGCGTGTTACAATCGAGCCGTGGCGTCCCGCTCGCAGACCGAACAGCAGCAGACCGCGGGGACGCAGGACATCGGCGAGATCTTGAAGGAGCTCGAGCTCAAGATCGAGCGTCTCAAGGTCCTCTACGAGCAGTACTTCATGGGCATCGAGAAGATGGAGCCGCAGGTCGCGCGTAAGGAGGTCACGCGCACCATGCTGACGTTGCAGCAGCAGTACATCCGCAACACGGCGATGCGCTTCAAGTTCAACACGATGCTCCAGAAGTGGCAGATCTACATCACCTATTGGAACCGCGTTCTCCGCGAGATCGAAAACGGAACGTACGTGCGCCATTTGGCGAAGGCCAAGCGCAAAGCGGAACGCGAGGGCCGCGAGCTGCCGCCCGAAATGCACTTCGATAAGGTCCGTCCCCCGTCGGGTACGTTCAAGCTCGACGAGGAGACGGGCGAGCTCAAGCCGCGCTTCCACGATCACGAGACCGGCAAGCACGCGGCGCATCAGGTGCACGACGAGCTCGAGGAGGTCTGGGATCGCCTGGTGAGCCCAACCGAGGCAAAGCGTGCGTCCAGCCCCGCTCCCGCTCCCGGCAGCGCCTCGACGAACCCGGGCGGAGATCCGAAGCCAGCCGGCGCATCGGCGTCACGCCCGTCACCGCCGGCACCGCCACCGCTGCCTCCGCGCGCGGCACCGCCGCCGCTGCCCACCGGCGCCCGTGCGCCCACGCTCCCTCCGCCGCCGGCGCGCCCCGCTGCGCCCGCGGGCGCGCCGCCCGCCGCCGCCGCGCCGCCCCGGCCGCCGTCGGCTGCGATGCTGCCCAAGATCCCGGGCATGAACGAGCAGGAGCTCCGCACGCTCCACCAACGCTACGTCGACGCGCAGAAGGCGTCCGGCTCTGCCGGCGCCGTCAAATACGAGACCCTCGTCAACTCCCTCGCCAAGCAGGTCCCCGGCGTGCTCTCCAAGCCCGGCGTCAAGGGCGTCCGCTTCGACGTCACCGTCGAGAACGGCAAGCCGATCCTCAAGGCGATCCCGAAAAAATAGCGCCCACCCGCGCGCGCCCATGTGCGCGCCGCCCGCACCCGCACCAACCACATTTTCACATCGCAAGTCGATTCTCGCCCGCCGTCCGCCGTATCGTCTTCTCCATGTCCAAGCGCATCGTGACCCTGGAGTACGAGCTCCGCATCGCCGGCGGCGACCTCCTCGAATCTTCCGCGCAGCGCGGCCCGCTGCGCTTCGTGTCGGGCACCGGCCAGCTCCTGCCCGCGCTCGAGCGCCGCATCGAGAAGCTCGACGAGGGCAAAGAAGAGTCCGGCACCCTCCCCGCCAAGGAGGCGTTCGGCGACGTCTCGGCGCTGCCGCTCAAGGCCATCCCGCGCAAGGAGTTCCCCGCCAGCGAGAAGCTCGACGCCGGCCGCATCTTCGAGGCCAAGGCCGCCACCGGCGAGGCCATCCGCTTCCAGATCGTCGAAGCCGACGCCGACACGGTGCAGGTTCGCTACCTGCACCCGCTGCACGACAAGGACATCGCCTACCGCGTCAAGGTCCTCTCCGTCGAAGACGCGCGCCGCCCACCGGCGCTGCCCGCCAGCGTGCTCGACGTCGATCTCGTCGAAGAAAAGTAGCTACAGCGACGACTCGGAGGATCCGCCCACGAGCTGCGGCTCGTCCTTCAGGCGATCTTCACGCCACAACACGCGCTCCATCGCCACCAGGAGCGGCTTGGTGGTGCGCGCATCCTTGGCGCTGATGGCGATCGAGCTCTCGCGCTCCGCCGCCAGCTCGATGATCTGCTCCGCCGTCAGGCGATCGCACTTGTTGAACACGATCAGGCGCTGCTTTTCGAGCAGCTTCAGCTCCTCGAGGATGCGCTCGACGGCGCGAATCTGCGCCTCGCGCGCCGGATCGGCGGCGTCGACGACGTGCAGCAGCAGATCGGCTTCTTCCAATTCCTCGAGCGTCGCGCGGAACGCCGCCACCAGATCCTTCGGCAGATCGCGAATGAACCCGACGGTGTCGGTCATGATGATCTCGCGCTCCGACGGAAAACGCAGCCGCCGCGAGGTCGGATCGAGCGTAGCGAACAGCTTGTCCTCGACGAGCACGTCGCCCTGGGTCAGCGCGTTGAGCAACGTCGACTTGCCGGCATTGGTGTAACCGACGATCGACACGATCGGCATCTCGTTCTTCGTGCGCAACGAGCGCCGCTGCTCGCGCCGCTTGCCGAGCTGCTTGATCTGCTGCTCGAAGTCGTGGATGCGATCGCGCGCCCGTCGCCGGTTGACCTCGAGCTTGGTTTCACCCGGGCCGCGGCCGCCGATGCCGCCGGTGAGGCGCGACATCATCGTGTTCTTCTCGTGCAGGCGCGGCAGCGTGTACTTGAGCTGCGCCAGCTCCACCTGCAGCTTGCCGTCGCGGCTCTGCGCGTGCTGCGCGAAGATGTCGAGGATCAGCATCGTGCGATCGATGACCTTGAGCTCGGTCGCGTCGCTGACGGTGCGCGCCTGCGCCGGATTGAGGTCGTGGTCGAACACCAGCATGGTCGCGTCGTTCTGCAACGCGCGCGTCACCACGTCCTCGATCTTGCCCTTGCCGATGACGTACTTCGGATCGACCTGCTGCCGCTTCTGCGTGACGACGTCGAGCACGCGCACGCCTGCGGTCCGGCACAGCTCCTTCAGCTCCACCAGCCGCGCGTCCGCCTCCTCGGTCGTGATGCGCCCGATGTTCACCTGCACCAGGACCGCGCGATCCTTGCCGTCGTCGACGACGCGCGCCGACCGCGCGTGCTCGGCGAACTCGTCCTCGAGCGCGCGAATCAGCTCCTGGAAGTCGGGCGCGCGAAACTTCTGCAGCTCGTGCGCCGAGATCGGCTCGAGCACGCGCCACTGCTCGCCCGCCGGATTCGGTGGCAACAGGTGCGCGCAGGTCAGCGGCCCCAGCTGCCCTTCCTGCGTCATCAGGATCGCGCCGACGAGATCGAGCCGCAGCTTGGCGAGGTCGATGAGGTCGTCGCGCGTGAGCGGCTCGCCGCGCAGGTGCGTATGCACCAGGCGCACGCCGCGCATGCGGCCGATGCCGGCGCGGCGCGGCCCGAGGTCGGGCAGGTCGATCTTGCTCTGATCGCCGACGATCACATGATCGATGTTGCCCTTGCGATCGACGAGGATCCCGACCTGCCGCCCCACGTCGCGCGAGCACTCGCACAAAAACGACGCCAGCTCGGGCGTGACGATCTGCGACGGATCGACCCGCCGCCGAAAGACACGCTCGAGCATCTTCTTCTGCCCGGGCGACAGCCCATGCGTATTTCCTGAAAGTTGCTCCAAATCACACCTACAAGGGCGTAGAACCTACTCGATCACGGCCGCGATTTCACGTGGTATGATTGTACCGTGCCCGCGCGTGCGCTCGTCGTCCACCCCTCGTCCACCGCGGTGGCCGAGATCCGCGACGTGCTGGCGCAGCACGTGACGGTGGACGCCTCGCACACCGAGGTCGACGCCATCCGCCGCCTGACGAGCGAGGAGTACGCGGTCGTCATCATCGACTACAAGCCGCCGCTCGATGCCAGGCGCATCGCCGCCGAGACCATCGCCGCCCACCCCGACGCGTTCATCGTCATGATGACCCCCGACGTCGACTCGGGCCGCGAGCTCGACCAATCGCTCGCCGGCAAGGTGTTCCGCTTCCTGGCCGGCCCCGACCAGCGCTGGCAGCTCACCGGCATCGTCGCCGAGGGCCTGCGCCTACAAAAGCTCGAGCGCGACCAGAAGGAGCTCATCAAGAAGCTCTCGCTCGAGTACGGCAAGCTGCAGAAGCGCGAGAAGCTGCTCGACCTCGTGGTCAAGGAGCGCACGCGCGAGCTCCAGGTCGCCTACGATCGCCTGAAGATCGCCTCGCGCCAGGCGCTCCTCGGGCTCGCCGAGGCGATCGAAGCCAAAGATCCGTATACCAAGGGCCACTGCGGCCGCACCGCCGTGTTCGCCACCGCGCTCGGCCGCGAGGCCGGGCTCTCCGAAGCCGACATGGAGGTGCTCGAGTTCGGCGCCTTCCTACACGACATCGGCAAGATCGGCGTGAAGGACGCGGTGCTGCTCAAGCCCGGCGCGCTCGACGACGAAGAGTGGAAGCACATGAAGATCCACCCCGTCGTCGGCTACCAGATCGCGGTGCAGCTCGACATGCTGAAGCCGATGATCGCGTGCATCCGAAATCATCACGAGCGCTGGGATGGCTCGGGCTATCCCGACAAGCTCAAGGGCGAGGACATCCCGCTGCTCGCCCGCATCGTCTGCCTCGGCGACGCATACGACGCGATGGCCACCGATCGCCCGTACAAGAAGGCGATCCCGATGGACGAATGCAAAAAGATCCTGCGCCGCCAGGCCGGTCCCCAATTCGACCCTGATCTCGTCGAGCTTTTCATTTCGCGCGGCATCATGGAAGCGTTCTCGTAGCCGCGCGGACGTCGCTAATGCTGATGGTGCAGGTGCGGATCGACGAATAGCTCCTCGGCGAGCTCGCCATCCTCCTTCCGATTTTGCAGCTCGTCCTCCGTCTCGGGCGCGCCGAACCACATGTCCTCCTTTTCCTGCTCGGAGAACGGCAGCTCGACCGGGCGGCAGATCAGCTCGTCCTTCTCGTCGTCGACGGCGATGACGTGCTGGAACGGCGCCGGGAACCGATGTTTGAAGACCAGGCCGCGCTCGATGATGAAATCTTCGCTGCCCACGCTCGCCACGCGACCGAGCTTCTCCCCGTCGGGTGTACGTACGATCATTCCCTTGCGAATCACGGTGTCCTCCTGGCGTCCAGCAAAAGCAGGAAGCGTACCGTCGGTGGCTCCGTTCACGGCATGAACTCGCCGACCCCGTGCCACACGCCACCATCGATGAAGCCGCCCACCCCGCCGTCGAACGCGAACGGCGCCATCACGTCGCCGTTGAGCGCCCCGTCGCTGAAGGCGCCGGGCATGGCGAACAATCCGATGAACGACTTCGACTTCTTGACGTACACGAGATCGACCAGCCGCGTGTAGCCCGCGTTGAGCAGCGCGTCGGGCAGCGTGATCGGCGCCCCCGCCTCCGTGGGCCCGCTCGCTCCCTTGGCGAACGTGTGGATGACGCTGTCGCCGGGATTGGGATGGGTCGCCACGTACAGCGTCGTGCCGTCGGACGAGCAGGCGCTGGCCGTGTCGGCGACCGGCACCATCCCGAGCTCGGTCGAGCCGTCGGCGTTGAAGCGATGGAGGTAGCTGGTGCTCGCCCGCGGATCGACCACGATGAGCTCGCCGTTGAACACGCACACGTCGCGCAGCCCGAACGTCGTCGACGTCGTCGTCGGCGCGCCCGCCACACCAATCGGTCGCCGCTCGAGCTCACGTGTGCCGCCCTCGTACGCCAGGAACGCCGCCGGCGCGAGGGTCGCGTCGTAGGTCGCCATGCCGGCGTTGGTCGACACCGGATTGCCATCGAGCGCCACCACGTGCGGCGTGGGCTCGAGGATCAGCCGCCACAAGGCCGGCGTCCCCATCGTCAGCGTCACCAGCATCTGCGTCGTGCACGCCGGATCGTCGTCGTCGACGTAGCCGTTGCGATCGTCGTCGCAGCCGTTGCCGCACACCTCGGGCCCCGTCGTCGCGCACGCCATGTCGCCCGGCCCGGCGTCGGCGCCGCCGTCGAGATCGTCGCCGCCCACCGCCAGGTCGGCGCCCAGGTCATCGTTCGGCGCCTCGGGCGTGGCGCGACAACCGGCGAGCCCCGCGGCCCCCGCGACGACGGCGGCGACGGCGCACGCGACCACCAGCGCCGCCCCCGCGCCGCGCATGTTTACGAGCTGGCCTCGTCGCCCGGATCGGGCGCGCTCTCGTCGAGGAGCGTCAGCGCGATCGCCAGCGCCTTTTTGGCGCGGCTCACGATGCTCTCGTCCGACTTGATGCGCTGATAGGCCTTCAGGATCTGATCCTGGTACCCCGCCGACTCCTGCTCCAGCTCGGCGATGCGCTGCGCCCGCTCGTTGAGCGTCGCTTCGCGCGCGTTCAGATCCTCGAGGGCCGTCTTCAGCCGCGCCTCGATCTCGTGCAGCTTCACGTCGACGCGCTGGGACTCCGTCTCGCGATCGGCCGCCTGCCCCTCGAGCTCGGCGATGCGCGCGTGCCCTTCGGTGATCAAGGTGTCGCGCTGCGCCAGCGCCGCGTCGTACTCGGCGATGGTCTCGTCGTGCTCCTTCTTGATCTCCTCGAGCGCCTGCGCGTGCCGCTGCTGCATGCCCGCCTTCAGGTCGGCGTGCGACTCCTCGAGCGCCTGCATCTTGCGCATGTGCGTGTCGCGCAGCTGCTTGATCTCGTCGGCCAGCTTCTGCTCGAGCTCCTTGCGCGTGCGATCCAGCTCGCCCGCATGCGCCTCGGCCGCCTCGCGCAGCTCCGACTGCCGCCGCTGATCGAGCGCGTTGAGCGCCAGGATGTGATCCTGCTCGAGCTGCTGCTTGTCGGCCGTATGGTCCTGCGCCAGCGCCTCGAGCTCGCCGCGCGACTCCTCCGCCTTCTGGGCCAGCTCGGCGAGCCGCCGCTCGTCGGCCGCCTCGAGCTCGCGCTTGTGGTTGCCGTGGATGCCGGCGACCTCTTCCTGATGGCGCCGCTCCGACTCCTTGGCGTCACGCGTGTAGCGCGCGCGCAGCCCGGCGATCTCGTCGGCGTGCAGCTGATCCTTCTCGGTGATGGCCTCGCCGTGCTCGCGCTTGAGCGCGGCCACCATGCCGTCGTGCTCCTGCCGCAGCGACTGCAACGTCGCGTCGTGCTTCTGCGCCAGATCGGCCGTCTGCTGCTCGAAGCGCAGCCGGAGGGCGTCGCGCTCGTTCTGCGCCGACTCGCGCAGCTTCTCGACGGCGCGCGCATGGTCGGTCTCCATCGCGCCGCGCTCCTCCTCGAACTTCGAGGTGATGAGCGCCTTGTCCTCGTCGTGCGCGTCGAGCGTCTTCTGCATGCGCTCGCCGTGCTCGGCCTGCATGGCGTCGACCGCCGACTGATGCGAAGACTTCAGGGCCTGCACCTCGGCCGCGTGCGCGGTGACCGCGTCGTTGTACGCCTTCTCCGCCGCGCCCACGTCGCTTTGGTGCTTGGCCTTCCAGCCCTCGAGCTCTTCTTCGTAGCGCGCGATCGTCTTGAGCGCGTCGTCGAGACGCGCCTTGACCTGCTTCTCGCGCTCGACCACGCGCTCCTTGTCGTGTCCGAGCGCGTCGATCTTCTCCTTGGCCGAGACCAGCTCCTTCTCGGTGCCGAGGCTGCGCTCCTCGAGGTCGCGCAGCTTGCGCTCGTTGTCGCGCAGCTTGGTCGACTGATCGAGCACCGCGCGCTCTTTGGCGTCGACGGCGTCCTTCAGATCGAGGACCTCGCGCTCCTTCTTGTTGATCGTCTCGCGCAGGTTGAGGAACTCGCGCTCGCGCGAAAATCCCGCCGCCGCCGGCGTCGGTGCCGCGCCCTCGGGCTTGGCCGCCAGCTTCTGCTTCAGATCTTCGACCTCGCGCTTGAGCGTGTCGCGCTCGCGCTTGAGCTCGGTCACCGCCGCCGCGCCGGTGTCGTGCGCCTGCGTGTCGGCCGCGTTCTGCGCCACCGCCACCGCGCTCGCCAACGCGCTCATCGCGCCCGACGCATTGGCCGCGCCCGACGCCGTCGGTGAATTCGCCGACGTGATGATGCGCGGCTGCGACGCCGGCCGCGGCCGCGCCGGCTCCTGCGACGCCTGCTCCGCCACCGCGTCGAGGCCGAGATCGATCGGCCCCGACTGCTCCTTGGCGCTGTGCCCGCGGAACGTATCGATCGGCTGCGACTCCGCCGGCGGCAACGGCGCCGGCACGCCCGCCGACGCCGGCAGCGAGAACGGATCCTCCTCGGCGCCGCCGAACGGCTCGTCGAGCGGCACCTCGGTCACCGACGGCATCGGCACGGCCTTCTTGGCCATCTGCATGCGCCCGAGCATCGGCTTGACCACCTCCGGCGCGGTCACGCTGGTCGAGTCCTCCATGCCGTCGCTGCCGATGGCCGCGAACGCTGCCTCGGTCTCGACGTCGACCTCGCCGTCGACGTTCATCACGCCGATGCGCGTCTGATCGTCCTCGTCGCCGGCGAAGCTGACCTGCTGCGTCGACGGCTGCGAGCTGTCGTAGAGCGCGGCGGTGTCGTCCGGCGCCTCTTCGATGATCGCCGCGTCGTCCTCGATCGCGACCTCTTCGGACTCCATCGGAATCTCGATGAGCCCCGAGCCCTCCGAGCGGAACGCATCGGGCGCCAGCTCCGGCATGCCGATGAGCCCGCCGATCTTCTCGACGAGCGCCTCGACGCCGAACGGCTTGTGCAGATATTCCTCGGCCCGCGTCTTGAGCTTCTTGTGGTCCTCGAAGTCTTTCTCGGTCGCCTCGGCGCTGGTGATGATGAGCGGCGTCGTCTTCAGCGTCGCCGACTTGCGCAGGCGGTTGCACACCGCCCACCCTGTGCGCTTGGGATCGATGCACAGGACGATCAGCGCCGGCAGATCGTCTTTGAGCTGCATCAGCTCGTTGGAATCAACCGCCGCCTCGACGCGGAACCCATAACGGCCCAGCTCGCCGACCAGGTGCGCATTGAGATTTCCGTCGGCGTCGACGAGGTACACGTAGCGCTCGGACATGTTGGGCTCACTCCAGGGGCCAGGGACCCGCTACAGCCCAACGATTTTATAGTGTTATCAAAATGAGATCAAGGTGAGACCGCGGACGAGACGAGCTTGACCATCTGCTCCTGGTCCATGTCCGAGGCAATCGCATAGCCGACGCCCCGATCGCGGAAGAGCGCGACGTTGTAGCCATGCTCCTGATCGAAGTAGACCTCGCGGTTGTCGATGACCGTCTTCTTGCGGGTCTCGATGGGCATGTCGCTCGCGTCGAACACGAACACGCTCACCTTGTCGCCGTTGACGTCGTAGATGAGGTAGGCCGCCGGCTTGTCGGCCACCGACGACAGGCGCGCACCGCGCAGCGAGCAGGTCGGGTGCCGGCACAGCTGCGGCACGCGCACCGGGAAGTCGACCTTGTCGGCGTACCACTTCTTGATCTGGTCCGGCCCGCCCGACACCTCCGACGGCATCATCTTCTGATGCTTGGCGACGACGTCGGCCGCCACCGGCGACCACTGCACCTTCGAGATCATGAAGGTCGCGAGCAGGCCCACCGCCGCCGCCGCCGGCATGGCGCGCACCGCCCACGCCCGCCACGACAACATCGGCTTCGACTCGCGCGCGATCGAGCGGGCCACGCGGTTGCGCAGCGCCGCCGGCGCCAGCTCGCGCGGGGCCGCCGCCTTGATCGCGGTCTTCCACTCGGCCTGCACGCGCACCTTGCCGCGGCACGTCTCGCACTCCCCAAGATGACCTTCGAACTCCGCGCGATCGGTCTCTGCGAATTCTCCGTCGAGGTACGTGTCGACGAAGCGCGAGATCCCTGCGCAGCGGAGCGCTTCTTTGCCAC
Organism: Polyangia bacterium; assembly: GCA_035607415.1. Classification (GTDB taxonomy): domain Bacteria; phylum Myxococcota_A; class Polyangia; order Palsa-1104; family Palsa-1104; genus JAQBQH01. The sequence goes on along the minus strand of DATNAQ010000068.1, from coordinate 7,180 downwards.
TCATGACTTCTCTCCGCTCTTGTTCTTGCCCGGGAACTCGATGACGTCGCCTTCCTTCACGATGCCCTGTCGTACGGCATAATCACGCAGCGTCTTCTGCAACAGCCGACGACCGCGATGCAACCGGCTCATGACCGTGCCGACGGGACAATCCATGATGTCGGCGATCTCCTTGTATGAGAAATCTTCGAGGTCACACAGCACCACCGCCATGCGGTAGTCGTGCGGCACCGCCTCGAGCGCGCGCTTGACGTCGTCGGAGAGCAGGTTCCCGACGAGCAGCCCCTCGGGATCGCGCGACGCGACGGCGACGTCTTCGCTCATCAGCGACGGCGTCTCCTCCTGATCGATCACGTCGCGCACCTCGCGCTCGCGGACCTTCTTGCGATACTTGTTGATGAACGTGTTCGTGAGGATCTTGAACAGCCACGCCTTGCAGTTCGTCCCCGGCTCGAACCGGTGGAAGAACCGATAGGCGGTGAGCATCGTGTCCTGCACGAGATCTTCGGCGTCGCGCGGATCGCGCGTCATGCGCAGACCGGTGGCGTAGAGGCTGTCGAGGTGGCCCATGGCCTGCGCCTCGAAGCCGTCACGCCCGCCACGCGGCGCCGAATGTGAGCTTCGCCCTAGCATGCGTATTGGGAACAGCCTCCCTTCCCTGCGTTATTCCCACGAAAAATCTTGGAACGAATGTAAGATGCCGCCCGAATATTCGTAGTCTGGCGGGTTAACCCCTGTATGGGAGGGAAAATGCGAAGAATCGTCATTGGTTTCGCAGCACTGAGCGGGCTGGTCGCCGCTTCGGGCTGCATGTACACGTACGCTACCCCGGCCGTACAGGGTAGGGCGTACGTCGTCCGCAACGCGTTCACCACGTCCGACTTCTGGAATTGTGACGCGACCTCGGGCGAGCCTGTCTGCTATCAGACCAACCGCGTGACTCTCCCGCCGGGGACCAACAAGTGAGGGCCGTGATGAAACGAGCGATGCTGGGGTTGCTCGCGGCCGGCGCGTTGGCTGCGGGTTCGGGTTGTGCATATGTGACGACGGCCGGTCCGTCTTCGACGGCGGTGACGGGTGAAGCCTGGTACACCGAGGCGACCGGCTTCTTCGGTCTCTATTGGGGCAGCAAGGTCTTCTATTGCCCGGCGCCGACGGCGGCCGGTCCTGCGACCTGCAAGGAAGCGAAGCTGGTCCCGCTTCCCAAGAAGTAGCGTTACAGCGACGTAAACGGAACGAAGTCGGCGTTGACGGCGGCGGCTACTGCCTTGTGCGTGATCTTGCCCTTGTACGTGTTCAAACCCTTGGCGAGATGACGATCGGCGGCGGCCGCCGCCACGATGCCCATGTCCGCGATCTTCACGCCGTAGCTCAGCGTCGCGTTGTTGAGCGCGTACGTCGACGTGCGCGCGACGGCGCCCGGCATGTTGGCCACGCAGTAGTGGATGACGCCGTGGACGGTGTACGTCGGATCGTCGTGCGTCGTCGGGCGGCAGGTCTCGATGCAACCGCCCTGGTCGACGGCGACGTCGACGATGACCGAGCCCGGCTCCATCTTCTTGATGAGATCCTCGGTGACCAGGCGCGGCGCGCGCGCACCGGTGATGAGCACGGCGCCAATGACGACGTCGGCGCGCTGCACCGACTCCTCGATCGACAGCGGATCGGAGTACAGCGTGTTGACGCGCCCCTGATAGATGTCGTCGATGTACGAGAGCGTGTCGGGGTTGATGTCGAGGATGTTGACGAGCGCGCCGAGGCCGACGGCCATGCGCGCGGCGTGCTGGCCGACGACGCCACCGCCGATGATGGCAACGCGGCCGCGACGCACGCCGGGCACGCCGCCGAGGAGCATGCCCTTGCCGCCGTGCTCCTTCTGCAGATAGGCCGCGGCGACCTGGACGGACATGCGGCCGGCGACGGCCGACATCGGCTGCAACAGCGGCAGGCGCCCGTCGTCGAGCTCGATGGTCTCGTAGGCGACGCCGGTGACGCCGCGCTTCAACATCTCGTGCGCCAGCTGCGGCGCCGCGGCGAGGTGCAGATAGGTGTAGACGATCTGCCCTTCGCGCATGCGCGGGTACTCTTCGGGCAGCGGCTCCTTGACCTTGAAGATCATCTCGGCGCGCTTCCAGACCTCGTCGGCGGTGGCGACGATCTCGGCGCCGGCCGCCTTGTACGCGTCGTCGGAAATGCCGCTGCCGAGGCCCGCGCCCTGCTGAACGAGGACCTTGTGGCCGCGCGAGGTCAGCGTGCGCGTGCCAGCGGGGATCATGCCGACGCGGTATTCGCGCGTCTTCACTTCGGTCGGAACGCCTACGATCATCGGGTTTTCTCCGTCGGTGGGGACGATTCAATGTCACGTCGCGCGCGTGAAAGTCAATCACGCGCCGCGTCAGCTATCGACAGGCTGGGATCTGCTTGATGTCCACGTCGTGGACTTCGATGATGCGCTCGCCTTCGCCGAGGTGGATGCCGAGGTGCACGACCGCCATCCACTTGCCTTCGGGCGAGAAGCTGAGCTCGTCGGCGAACAGGTCGCCAGGGACGGTGGCGTCGGGCTTCCAGTCGTCGATCGGCTCGCGGCCGGTGGGCGTCACCAGCGTGGCCGAGGCGCCGTGCGAATCGCCGGCGAGCTCGACCGAGCAGCGCGAAAACGGCACCGCGTTGGGGGGCGTGGCGTCGGGGCGGCCGGCGTTGAGCCACGACATCATCTGCTTGGGCCGCTCGCCGACCGTCTCGTGCCAGCAGGGGCCGAGGACGCCGATGCGCTGGGCGTTGTCGTCGAGCCGCTGGTTGCAGTAGACGATCTCGTTGACGTCGCTCCACGTCACCCAGCCGAGGCGGATCGGCGCGCCCGTCGGCGTCGTCAGCGGGGCGCGCGGCTTGGGCGCACGACAGCCGGCGACGGCGAGCGCGAGCGCCGCGACGGCGACTACGTGCGGTAGTCGGCGTTGAGCTTCACGTAGTCGAGGGTGAGATCGCACGTCACGTGCCTTCCTTGCGCGCGCCCGCGGTTGAGGTGCACGCGAATCGTGTATTCGCCGCGGCGCATGACCTCGTGCGCGCGCTGCTCCGCTTCGTGGCCGACGCCGACGCCCTTGCGGCAGATCTCGACCTCGCCGATGGCCACGTCGAGCTTGCGCGGGTCGACGTCGACGCCGGAGTTGCCGATGGCGGCGAGGATGCGCCCCCAGTTGGGATCGGCGCCGAAGAAGGCCGCCTTGCACAGCGGCGACGAGCCGATGCGGCGCGCGACGAGGGTGGCGGCCTCGGCGTTCTCGGCGCCCGTGACCTCGATGGTGACGACGTGGGTGGCGCCTTCGCCGTCGCGCACGATCTGCCGCGACAGCTCGTCGAGGACGTCGTGCACCGCCTGGCGGAACAGCTTGCCCTTGTCGCCGCCGTCAATCGGTTTGTTCTTCGCCGCGCCCGACGACATGATCGCGACCATGTCGTTCGTCGACGTGTCGCCGTCGACGCTGATGGCGTTGAACGTCGACTCCACCTCTTCGCGCAGCACCGTGCGCAGGAACTTCGGCGACACCGCCGCGTCGGTGCACAAGAAGGCGAGCGTGGTGGCCATGTTCGGCGCGATCATGCCGGCGCCCTTGGCCACGCCGACGACGCGCGCCTTGGTCTTCGGCGACAACGGCACGAGATGCAGCGCGCGCTTCTCGAAGCGATCGGTGGTCATGATCGCGTGCACGAAGTCGTCGAGCCCGTCGACGCGCGCGGCCGCGTGCAGGCGCGGCGTCGACTGCACGATGCGCTCGATCGGCAGCGGCTGGCCGATCACGCCCGTCGAGGCGACGAGCACGCGCTTCTTGTCGCAGCCGATGGAGCGCGCCGCGTACTCGGCCATCGCCGCAGCGTCGAAGACGCCCTTGTCGCCGGTGCAGGCGTTGGCGTTGCCGCTGTTGACGATGATGGCGCGCGCCACGCCCGCCTTGACGTTCGCCTCCGACAGCTCGACCGGGGCCGCGCGCACGCGATTGCGCGTAAACACCGCGGCCGCCGGCACCTCATCCTCGGCGAGGATGAGCCCGAGGTCGGGCCGGCCGCTCTGCTTGATGCCGGCGATGATGCCGGCGAACTTGAAGCCGGGGCAGGCTGGCTGCGCGGAAGGCATGGCCCTCCGATAGCACAGATCGCGAAAGGCGTGCTTAGAGGCGCGCTTTTTCGATGAGCGCGTGGATCTTCCGGCGCTGCTCGCCGATCGTCTGGCTGCGATCGCGCAGCCACGGCTGGTCGGGATTGAGCGGCATGAGCGCGGTCACCAGCTGCGTCGCGAGATCGAGATCGAAGAGCAGCGCATACGCGCGCGCGACGAAGGCGGGGCGATCGATGCGCGCCGGCGCAGCCGCGTCCTGCATCAAGAGACGGAAGCCACAACCGATGCGCGCCTCCGTGTCGCCCAACGTGTAGAGCAACGCGTCCGCACGGCTACGAGTGTGCGGCACCGGAGTGGCGACCCGGTGAAGCGTGATTCGGGATACGGCTTTGAGGGCCGGATTGCTCACGACTGCCGTGCTCAGTATTGCGCGACCACCGTCGAAAACAATCGCGTCTGAACGCGACGCAAAGAGTTATGAGGGCGAGATCATAGGGAGCGTTGAATTTGTGGGCTATCCAACGGATGGAATGCTTGAAGTAGCGCGCTTACGCGACGGCTGTTGCGCCGTGGCACTTCTTGTACTTCTTGCCCGAGCCGCACGGGCAGGGCTCGTTACGTCCGACCTTGGGCTTCTCGCGGACCACCGTCTTCTGCTTCTCCGGCTCCGCCGCCGCCTGTCCGTCGCCGCCGCCACCGCCGGCCGACGCGTGCTGCGCGACCATGCGGCGCTCCTTGTGCTTGAACTCGGGCAGCTTCTCTTCGCGCTGCGCCTGCTGCTGCTGGGCGCCCTGCGCCGGTTGCTGCTGCCGCTCGAGCCGCAGACGGAAGAGCTTGTACGAGACGTTCGCCGAGATGCGGTCCATCATCTGGCGGAACATGTCGAAGCCTTCCTTCTTGTACTCGATCTTCGGATCCTTCTGCCCGTAGCCGCGCAGGCCGATGCCCTCGCGCAGCTGATCCATCGACTTCAGGTGATCGATCCACTGGGCGTCGATCTCTTCGAGGTAGAAGTGGCGCGCGAAGAAGAAGAAGACGAGCGTGCCGAGCTCGGTCTCGCGCGCCTTGATCCACGTCTCGACGTCGGTCCACAGCTTCTCCGAGATCGACTCGCGGTCGTAGATCTCGGGGTTGACCTTGACCGGGAGGTTGAACGCCTCCTTGGCCGCCTCGCCGAGCGCTTCGAGATCCCATTCATCGGCGTGCGACTTCTCGGGGCAGTGGGTCCACACCAGGTTCGAGATGATCTCGTCGGCGAGATCGAGCACGCGCTCGCGCTGCTGGATGAGCGACGCCGCGGCGCCGCGGGTCGCCTTGGTGATGACGGTGTCGCGATCCTTGAGCTCCTTTTTGACCTCGATGACGGCGCCGAACTGGCGATAGAGCTCGTGCGTCAGCTTCTCCGGATCGAGCACCTTGCCTTCGGTGGGCGGCGCGGTCGCGTCGGTGCGGTAGGGATCGACGGTGCCGTCCTTGTTCTCGGTGACGCCGCCGAGGAAGCCGTCGACGATCTGGGTGACGCGCGGCTTGATGTTCTCGGCGAGCGAGTCGACCGTCCAGTCGCCCGACGTGTCCGGCGGCGGCGGCGGCTCCTTGCCCTTCTTCTTGTCTTCTTCCGACAGCTCGGGCGAGTAGCGCCCCTCTAGGATCTGCTTGCGCAAGGCGTAGATCGCCTTGCGCTGCTGGTTCATGACGTCGTCGTAGTCGAGGAGGTTTTTGCGGATGTCGAAGTTGTGCCCTTCGACCTTGCGCTGCGCGTTCTCGATCGCCTTGTTGACGAGGCCGTGCTCGATCGGCACGTCCTCCTCCATACCGAGGCGCTCCATGAGGCCGGTGATGCGCTCGGCGCCGAAGATGCGGAGCAGGTCGTCTTCGAGCGACAGGTAGAAGCGCGATGAGCCGGGATCGCCCTGACGGCCGGCGCGGCCGCGCAGCTGATTGTCGATGCGGCGCGACTCGTGCCGCTCGGTGCCGAGGATGTGCAGGCCGCCCGCGGCCATGACCTCGACCTTCTCCGCCTCGCACTGCTTCTTGTACTTGGCGAGCGCTTCCTTGTACTCGGGCGTGCTCTCGTCGACGGCGCCGGGAATGGCGGCCGCTTCGTGTCCGCCGACCTCGGCGCGCGCCATGAACTCGGCGTTGCCGCCGAGGAGCACGTCGGTGCCGCGGCCGGCCATGTTGGTCGAGATGGTGAGCGCCTTGTAGCGACCGGCCTGCGCGACGATCTCGGCCTCGCGCATGTGGTACTTGGCGTTGAGCACCGTGTGCGGAATGTTCTTCTGCTTGAGCATGTGCGAGAGAACTTCCGACTTCTCGACGGAGATCGTGCCGACGAGGATCGGCTGCCCCTTCTGGTGGCGCTCGATGATCTCCGCCAGGACCGCGCGGAACTTGCCACGCTCGTTCTTGTAGATGAGGTCGGCGTTGTCGTTGCGGATCATCGGCTTGTTCGTCGGGATCTGGACGACGTCGAGCTTGTAGATCTCGTGGAACTCGGCCGCTTCGGTGTCGGCGGTGCCGGTCATGCCCGCCAGCTTGTGGTACATGCGGAACAAGTTCTGGAAGGTGACCGTCGCCAGCGTCTGGTTCTCTTCCTCGACGGTGACGTTCTCTTTGGCCTCGATCGCCTGGTGCAGGCCGTCAGACCAGCGACGGCCCGGCATCTTGCGGCCGGTGTGCTCGTCGATGATGAGGACCTTGCCCTCCTCGACGAGGTAGTTGACGTCCTTCTTGTAGAGCGTGTGCGCGCGCAGCGCCTGCGTCACGTGGTGCAACCACTCGATGTTTTCCGGATCGTAGAGGTTGACCAGGTTGAGCTTCTTCTCGACGCGCTCGACGCCCTGGTCGGTGAGCACCGCCGAGTGCGCCTTCTCGTCGAGGGTGTAGTCCACGTCCTTCTTCAAGGACGGGATGATCATGTTGACACGATAGTAGAGATCGGCCGACGCCTCGGCGGGACCCGAGATGATGAGCGGCGTGCGCGCCTCGTCGACGAGGATCGAGTCGACCTCGTCGACGATGGCGTAGTGCAGCTCGCGCTGCACGTAGCGCTCGATCGAGTCCTTC
>DATNAQ010000064.1:0-5408 GCA_035607415.1 Polyangia bacterium | reverse complement strand
GCGCCGGCTCGGCCTTGCGCACCTTCTTCCAGTACTCGTCGGCGGCCTCGAGGTTGCCGAGCTTCTTCCACCACAGCATGCCGATCTGCAGGTACATCGCCGTCTCGGGCTCGCCGCGCGGCCGCGCCCGCAGCGCGTTCTCGTAGACGCGAATCAGCGCCTGCCAGTTCTCCTCGGCGGTGTACCACTCGACGAGCGCCGACAAGGCGCGCCCGTTGGCCGGGTCGAGCCCGAGCGCCTTCTTGTAGCTCTCGGCGGCGTCGTTCTTCTTGCCGAGCTTCTTGTTCTGCAGCTCGGCGAGCGCCAGGTACGCCTGCACGCGCTCTTCCTTCGTCGCGCCCGCCTCGATGCGCTGCTCGTAGAGCGCGGCGAGCGCGTCCCACTTCTGCTCGCCGCGGTAGATGCGCTCGAGCCGCATCGACGCCTTGGCGTTGCGCGGCTCCACCTCGAGCGCCTTCTTCAGGTACTTCTCGACGTTGTCGTCGGGCTGATACTTGGCGTAGATCTCCGCCACCGAGAGGTACAGCGAGGTCGTCAGCTGCCGGTCCGTCGAGCCCTTGGCCTCTTCGAGGTACTTCTTGACGATCTTCTGCCAGTTGTCTTTGACGAGCGAGATGTGGCCGAGCGTGTCCTGCGTGCCCTCGTCGTCGGGGCGCAGCTCGAGCACGCGCTCGAAGGCGCGCACCGCCTCGTCCTCGCGCAAAAGCTCGTCGGCGAGCAGCTTGCCCTTCTCGTAGTAGAGATCGGCGCGGCGGTTCTTGTCGGTCTCGATGCCGAGCTCGAGGTCGATGAGACGCACCACCAACTCGAAGTCGCCGCGATCGCGGTGCACCCGGCGCGCCTCGCCGAGCGCGCGCCTTACGGCGGTGTCCCCGCCCTCGCCTTTGTTGTCTTGCGCCGGCGCGCCACGGCCGTGGCCATTTCCGCCGCCCTCGGTCAACTGCGCGAGTGAGGCCAACGCGTCGGCATTCTCCGGATCCGATTCCAGGGTCGCCAGCGCACGAACGATCTCGGGGTTCATGGGGAGAACGATGGTACTCCGCTGACTAAGTCCGTTCAATGACCACGAAAAGCGTTACAACCCACCCCATGGCCAAGAGCTTCTGGAGTCGCGCGCCGGGGCAGGAAGACGTGGAGGTCGTCGGCGCCGGCCGACGCATCGGCCGCGACATCTACCACTTCTTCCTGCGCGCGCCGTGGTGGGTCGACATCGCGATCTTGTCGAGCGTGTTCGTGCTGGCGAACCTGACCTTCGCGGTCGCCTATCACCTCATCGGCGGCGTGCACGGCGCCAGCGGCTTCTTCGACGAGTTCTTCTACAGCGTGGAGACGATGGGCACCATCGGCTACGGCGAGATGTATCCGACGACGCGCGCGGCGCACGTCATCGTCACCGTCGAGGCGCTGGCGCAGATCTTCCTGCTCGCCGTGACCACCGGCCTGGTCTTCGCCAAGTTCAGCATCCCGCGCGCGCGCGTGCAGTTCTCCAAGCACCCGACCATCGGTCCGTACGACGGCGTGCCGACGCTGCAGTTCCGCATCGGCAACGAGCGCGACTCGCGCCTGCTCGAGGCGGTCATCCGCGTCGTCCTGTTCCGCACCGAGACGACCGTCGAGGGCGTGACCATCTATCGCATGCACGACGTCAAGCTCGAGCGCGATCGATCGCCGGCCTTGTCGCGCTCGTGGACGGTGCTGCACAAGATCGACCAGAACAGCGTCCTGTTCGGCGCCACGCCCGACTCGATGGAGAAGGACGAGATCGAGTTCGTGCTCACGCTGAGCGGCACCGACGAGCTCTCGGTCCAGCAACTACACGCGCAGACGCGCTATACCGCCAAAGAGGTCCGCTGGGGCGCGCGCCACGCCGACATGCTGAGTGAGCGTCCCGACGGCCGGCTGCGCATCGACATGTCGCAGTTCCACGAGCTGGTCACGACGAGGCCGACCGACGATTTCCCGTATGGTACAATTTAACCGCGGTGTCCCCTCCAGTAGCACGCGAGAGTCTGCTCGTCGTCGACGATGACAAGATCATCCTCGATCTGCTGTGCCGCACGTTCAAGCCGATGTACGAGGTGCATTCGGCTTCGTCGGGCGAAGAGGCGCTGAGCGTCCTCGGCGAGCAGCGCGTCGATCTGTTGATCACCGATCAGAAGATGCCGGGCATGACCGGCCTCGATCTGATCGCCGAGGCGCGCAAGCGGCTGCCCGAGATCCAGGCGATCCTTCTGACCGCGTATACCGAGCCGGAAGACCTGATCGCGGCGATCAACGAAGGGCGCGTCTATCGCTACGTGACCAAACCGTGGAACACGGCGGATCTCGTCATCACCGTCAAGAACGCGCTCGAAGCGGTGGCGCTCCGTCGCGAGCGCGACGGCCTGCTCAGCCGGCTCGAGCAGCGCCTCATGGCGATGACCGTGCTCGTCGACATCGCCGCCTCGGCGGGCACGCTGCAATCGCACGCGCAGGTGGTCGAGCTCACGGCGCGCGCGCTGCCGCAGATCGTCGGCTTCGACGTGGCGGCGACCTTGGTGGTGCCGCCCGGCGTCGGCGGCCCCGGTCCGGCGACGATGCATCTTCACTGCGCGACGCCCGGCGTGGCCGACGAGGCGCTGCTCCTGGCGGCGCGCGATCGCGCGCTCGACGTCTACAACCACCTCGTCGGCGGGCAGGGGCACGCGCCGAGCGGGATCGATCAAGACACCATGATCGTGAACGTCTCGGGCGAGCGCATCCGCGCCGGCTCCAGGCCCGAGCTGCCGCGCAGCGAGATCCGCTCGTCGCTGCACCTGCCGATCATGGCGCCCGGCGCGCAAGGCGGCGTGGTCGGCCTCATCTATGTCGCGTCGCTCAAGCCGGGCGCGTTCACCGAGGACGACGAGCAGAACCTCGAGGTGCTCGCCACGCAGACGGCCGAGCTGCTGCGGCGGCTGTCGGCGCGCATCCTCGACGAGCGGCGCAAGATGGAGCTGATGGTGGCGTCGATGGCCGACGGGCTCATCATGACCGACGCCACCGGCGAGGTGTTCCTCATCAATCCCGCGGCGCGCCGCATGCTCGGGCTCGTCGAGCCGGGCCGCGAGTCGGGCGAGGAGACGGTCACCGCGAAGTATCTGAAGGAGAAGCTCGGCTTCTACCCGTTCGATCTCGTGCGCTCGAGCAACGGCTCCGAGACGCTGCGCGAGGAGCTCAAGGTCAACGATCGCTTCCTACACTCGATCGTGTCGCCGGTGAACGACACCGGCGGCGCGCCCGTCGGCGTGGTCGTGGTGCTACGCGACATCACCGAGCAGAAGGCGCTCGACCATCGCAAAGAGGAGTTCGTCAGCATCGTGTCGCACGAGCTGCGCACGCCGCTGACGTCGATCACCGGCGCGCTCGACATCGTGCTCAAGCAGTACGCCACCGGGCTCACCGAGAAGCAGTCGCGCTACATCGAGATGGCGCGCGATTCGGCCGGCAAGCTCAACGGCATCGTCGACGATCTCTTGGACGTCGCCAAGGTCGAGCGCGGCAAGCTGTCGATGCGGATGGGCGCGCTCGACCTGGCGGCGCTGGCGCGCGACGCCGTCGAGCGCTTCCGCCCCGCCGGCGAGCAGAAGAACATCACGCTCGGCGTGCGCGCGCCCGACCCGAAGTTCGGGGGCGAGGTGCGCATCGTCGCCGACGCCGATCGCCTGACGCAGGTGATCAACAACCTGTTATCGAACGCGATCAAGTTCACGCCCGAAGGCGGCCGCATCGAGGTCGACATCTTCGGGCCGCAGGTGTCGCGCTCGTTCGTGGGCCTGTCGATCTGGAACAACGGCGTCTCCATCAGCGAGCAGGATCGCGAGCGCGTGTTCGACAAGTTCGAGCAGATCCAGTCGTCGAACACGCGCAAGGTCGGCGGCACCGGCCTCGGCCTGGCGATCTCGCGCGGCATCGTCGAGGGCCACGGCGGGCGCATCTGGGTCGAAGGCACGCGCGACGAGGAAGGCACGCGCTTCGTCGTGGCGCTGCCCAACACGCCGCCCGCGGGCGCCGACACCGACGCCGAGCCGCACGCCACGTCGTCGTCGGCGCGCAGCATCCTCGTCGTCGACGACGATCGCTACACCACCTACATCTTGAAGGGCATGCTGGTGGCCGCCGGCTACCGCGTGTTCCTGGCGCACGACGGCGACGCCGCGCTCGGCATGGCGCGCGAGAAGAAGCCGGACCTCGTGACCGTCGACTTGCGCATGCCCGGCGTCGACGGGCTCGCCGTCGTCGAGATCCTCAAGCACGATCCCGACACGCGCAAGATGCCGATCGTGGTGCTCTCGGTGTCCGATGATCGCGACCGCGCCGCGGCCGTCGGCGCCGACGCATTCCTGCAGAAGCCGATCGACGCCGAGCCGCTGCTCGACTGCATCGCGCGCCTGCTGGCCGAGCGCGGCAAGTCGCGGCAGAAGATCCTCCTCGTCGACGACGATCCGGGCATCCGCATGATCTGCCGCGACGTGCTCGAGGGCCAGGGCTACCTCGTGCGCGAAGCCAGCGACGGCGACAGCGCGCAGAAGGAGGCGCGCCGCTTCCGTCCGGACCTCGTGCTCGTCGACGTGATGATGCCGGGCATGGACGGCTTCACGCTGGCGCAGAAGCTCCGCGGCGATCGCGAGACGTCGCTGACGCCGATCATCTTCCTGTCGGCGCGTGGCCAGACCGCCGACAAGGTGCGCGCGTTCAAGCTCGGCGCCGAGGACTACCTGGTCAAGCCGTTCGACTCCGCCGAGCTCGTCGCGCGCGTCGAGAAGGCGCTGGCGCGGCGCGATCTCGAATTGGGCGCGTCACCGACGACGCGCCTGCCCGGCTCGCAAGCCATCGAGGCCGAGATCGATCGCCGCATCGACTCCAGCGGCGACTTCGCGTTCTGCTACCTCGACCTCGACAACCTGAAGGCGTTCAACGACTACTACGGCTACGCCAAGGCCGACGGCGTCATCCTGCAGACCGGCGACATCGTGCGCGAGGTGGTGGCGCGCGCCGGCGGCCCGGGCGACTTCATCGGCCACATCGCCGGTGACGATTTCGTGTTCATCACCACGCGCGATCTCGCCGACCAGGTCTGCCTGATGGTGATCGAGACGTTCGATCGCCTCGTGCCGCTCTACTACAACAAGATCGATCGCGAGCGCGGCTTCATCGAGACCAACGACCGCTACGGCGTCCTCCGCCGCTTCCCCATCATGAGCGTGTCGATCGCCTGCGCGACCCGCGTCGGCCGCAACATCGGCAGCCACTCCGACCTCAGCGCCGCCGCCGCCGAGCTCAAACAACGCGCCAAGGCCATCGCCGGCTCCGCCTACGTCCGCGACGGCAACGTCATCTTCCCCCGCCCCGCCGCCCACAAAGCCGGCTAACAAATCCGCCGCAACAAG
>DATNAQ010000036.1:0-120665 GCA_035607415.1 Polyangia bacterium | reverse complement strand
CTGCCTGATCGACGCGCTGGAACACCGCGACCGGATAGCCGGTGACCGCTCCCATCACATCCTGAAACTTCACCCACGCCCAGAAGAAGAGCTCGAGCGAGCCGGCGATCCCTTGCTGGAAACGGCCCTCCGACCACTGCGACCCCTCGTAGTCAGGCCACAGCGCGCGGCGGACTTCGGTCATCGTCGAGAAGCGATTGTCGAGCTGGCGCGGATCGCGGTTGGCCTCCGCTGGATAGCTCCAGGCGATGTACACGCTGACGCGTCGCCGGCCTTTGCCGTATTTTCGCGGCGCGTGCGTCTGATTGTAGGTGCGGGCTTGCGGTCGCATCGGTCATTGCATCTGCTCGAGCATTTCTGCCAGCGCCGCTTTGATCTTCAGCGCCTTCTTGATTTCGTCGCTCGTGAAATACGGATATTCGCCATATTCGAGGAAGCTGTTGCATTGGTGATCGCGGATGAACCTGACGAATGCTTCGGTGTTGGTTTTCCAGTCCGTCGGAAAGCCCTCGAGGTTCTCGAAGGCGGTATTGATTCCAGCCTTGCCGAAGAGGACGACGGCGTCTTCGGTGTATTTGTCGAAGTCGGTGTCGAAGATGCCCTGGTACATGAAGCGCGTATCGTTGTCGAAGAGCAGCCAGCGCAAGTAATGCAACTTGAGCGGCGCGAGAATGTGCGGATTACCCTTCAGCGCCTCCTCGAGACGGCGCCCATACTCGCGCATGGCCTGCGCTCGGCCGGGCTTCAGGTTGGCGACGATGGTGAAGCCGTAGCACGCGGGTGTGCGCGGAAAGATCGGGCCGTACTTTCCCTTCGGCAGCTCGTCCGTCGACTGGGGGAGCGCGACTGCTTGTGGTGTGATGTCCATGAGGCGAAACATGGAGAGCGAAGCGGTCCGCGCAAGTCGTGGCGCTTCACTTTTTCTCGGCGATGACGAGCGACGGGCTCTGTCGTTGACCAATCTATCGGCGAGGAACCGCCATTGTTGTGGCACGCGCGTGGCAGCAGGCCACTGCGATGCGAGGCTCGCCCGGCACGACGGTGATCGAAGGCGATTGACAGCCTCGGAAATGGAAAGGCGGAAGGAGTGCTCCCAAACACTCGCGTCTTCGACGTGGCAGGCGAGTAATGTGCGGCTCGTGGCCGACCGCCGTCGCGATGCTGGTCGCGTTGAGCCCGACGACGCCGGCGACACGCTTCCCGTCACGGGGCGTCACGCCGTCCTGCTGTTCATGAAGAGCTTCACGTGGGCGAGCCCGACGTTCGGCGGAGGGTTTCAGGCCTCCGCGTCTGCGACGATTCCGATCGCGAGCAACAACCTCTCGACGGAGGTCATGGGAAACGTGAGCGGCGGAACCGGGCTCGGCGATTCCTATTTCATAAGATTCTCGTCGGGAGCGAGCGACAACGTGAGGTCCGGATACTGGACGCACGCGCTCTCTTCTGGTCAGACCTTCTACCCGATGAAGAGCAGGCGTCTCATCTTGTCTGCTTTCGAAATGTACGAGTCTCATACGGCGCAGGCGGGGACGGACATTCATCCCGGCCAAACCTTGGATCTCGACTATTCGATCATTGGCGTGCCCGTCGACGTGGAGAAGGCTCGATGGCAGCTCGGCATCGCAGGATACGAACAATGGCAAACGACGGGGACCTTCGGCCCCGCCGTTTCGTCGGACGCGTTTGCGACGCGCTATCGGGTGAACGCGATTGGCGCGGCGACGAGCCTCACGCTGCCGAAACAAAGCGTCACTCTGGGCTTCAGGTATTTCGACGAGTTCGCGAATCGCTCCACCTTCGAAGGCTATTCCCTGCAAATAGCGGCTTCCGTCTCGTTCTGAGGGGCGAGACAAGCGAATGCTGCGCGCCGATCTCTACGATCCGTTTCTATCTATTTCGACTGACAGGACTCGTCGTCGCGATGCTGCCGCAAGCTGCCGAGGTCCCGGCTCGTAGACCGTCAAGACGGTAGACCAGTAAATGATGCGCGCCTCGATCGCGCGGGGCCTATCAAACGCGCGCGTGTCGTGCGTCGTCGATCGCGCGACGCAGCCGCCTTCCGAGCCAGCTCCGCTCGTCGAAGGAGAGCTCATCGCGCGGGTCCAGATCGATTCGCCCGCTGCCGGTCTCGAGCTGCGTGAGCTCGGAGCCGTCCAGATCGTCGAGGACGTAGACCTCGGTGCGCGCGAACGACCGTCGGTGCACCAGCACGCCGCGATCGACGAGCCATATGTCGACGGCGCCCCAGAGGCCCGCCGCCCTTGCCAGAGGAACGATTGCGAGCGACGTGGCCAGTAGCCAGCGCACGCTCCAACCGTCGAGATTCAGAGTCGTGACCGCCATCAAAAGCCACCACAGGCCGAGCGCCGTGAATGCGGCCACGCGAGCGCGGCCCTGATGGATGCGGATTCGCGTCGTGCCGTCGGAAAACGCGCTCGCCCGCAGCCTGCGGCTCGGCGGTGGCTCGGGCTCGGCGATGAGGCGGGCAGGCCCCGCGCGCTCGATGGCTGCTACGTCGCGATACGGGTCCACGCGCCCGCTGTAGACTGGTTCGATCGGCCTGTCAACGTACAGGCGGAGCATGAATCCATCAAGCTGCGTACTGAACCATGTGGTTCCGCGTTTAGGACGCCGTTGGCGGCACTGCAAGGGGAGAGACCGGGCGCGCGCGGCGTGAGGCGCACGACGGCGAACGCGTCGGGCCCGGCTTTGGTTTCCAGCAAGGACTCGCCAGCATCGAGGTTCGCGGCCATCAGCTCGACCCCGACGCCGTGCAGCGCATGGCTCACGCCAGTCTCCGCGCGGAGCTCGTCGACGACACGCTCGAGACTGCGTGCTTCTCTCCATGGCGGCACATAGATGCGCTCGGGGCCGGAGATGACTTCGCGCCGCTTCACCGAGGGGAACACGGCCCCGAAATCCGTGGATTCGCTTCTGCGCGCACATGATCGCGCGATCAACCGCGTGTGCATGGTCTTGCATGGCTCGCCCGGCTGTAAGATGAGTGCATGACGCGCTTGACGCTCGTGTTGCTCGTCATCGCCTCCTTGACGGTCGGGTGCGGGGTCCATTGCGAGCGCGACGGCTGCGCTGAACATCCGCGCGAGTGTCGCGTGGAGTGGGGATTTGCCTGCCCCAGTTGCGCGGGAAAGGTCGAAGTCTGCGCCGCCCGCACACGCGAAGAGTTGGCCACACTCGACGAAGAGAAGCGCCGTTGTCCATCGAAGGACTTTTCGTACCAGTTGGGCTGCATCTGTGCGGGCAAGCCGTGCTTCACGGAAAAGCAGCGGTGCGAGAATCGTGGCGGCAAATGGGTCGAGAGCGGCGTGATGATCGATTGCATATTCGAACGCCAGGTTCGTCCGTGACGACCCACCACCTGGCGGCACGCCGCCGCCAGTGACCTGTGGCCACGATGGGCTGCGCGCTGGGCCAGCTGCTCACGGGCGCCGTGAGTGCGAGACAAGAGTTTCATGCGACGCCTCGCCAACACGGTCCATGCCACGGCGATTCCAGCCCGACTCTCGTTGCTCTTGCTTCCGGGCGTCGAACCGAATCACGACAAGCGCGCCCGGGACAGCTTCTCGCGCGCGCCATCACGCCGCGCTCTTCGTCGGACGCAGCTTCGCCTTGCAGGCGTACGCCGCGAGCACCATCAACCACTGCCCGAGCGTCCCGCCACGACCCGTGTCCCACGTGCGCAGCGATCGCAGGTCGTCCGCGATCATCGCGCACCAGAAGTCGGCGATCTCGAGCTCGAGCTTCTCGTCGCTCGCGCATCCTTTCAGCCGCGATCGAACGAGCGGATCGTATCGCCACATCAGCTCCGCAAACGCCTCCTGATCCCCTCCGATCACCGCGCGATGAAGCCCCACTTCGTCCAGCCACCGAACATCCCGCCGCGTCGCTCTCTCATTCGTCATGCCTGGATATTCCGGCAAAAAAAGCGGTCTCTTCTGGATCGCTACAGGCAAACCCAACTCATTGACACACCAGCTCTTCTATGAGAACTTTTCCTACGGATTTCGACGGCCGATGACCTGGGTTCCCATTCGCAACGCAGTCCGCAAGCTGCGCGAAGCCGCCAAGCTCGAGCAACGCGAGCTCGCGAAAAAATCGGGCCTCACCGAGCGCGCGATCCGCCTCCTCGAATCCAAGTCGGCGCCGAAGACGATGTACGCCGCGACGGTCAAAGCCCTCGCCGGCACCCTCGAGTGCGCCCCCGAAGATCTCGCGACGTGGATCTCGCGCCGCCGCGGCCACGACGTCGACGACGAGATCCAATCGATCCTAGCGCTCCCGCCCGCGAGCACCCTGGCCCGCCGCGCCCAACGCGAACAAGAGCTCGGCCGCGACCACGAAACGCTGACGACGACGGGCGGTCGCTATGCCCTCCTCGGCCCTACGCTCCTCAAGCGCTGTCACGCCGCCTGCGCCACCGTCGAGAACGAGCTCTTCGCCATCTCGGGCCTGATCAAGGACTACGACTCCGTCCCCGCCCGCGCGGCCACCGTCCTCGGCGTCAACGTCGGTCGGGGCGCCCGCTTCCTCCTCGCCCGCAACGTCGCCCGCGGCGTCCCCTTCTACGCCACCGTCTTCACCCGCGACCTCACGCTCACACGCCAGCTCATCGATCTCGCCGAGGACACATCTCGCGCGACCGTCCTCGCCCGGGTCGTGGTGAAGGAGCCCGTCGACGACTGGAAAGGGTTCTTCATCTTCGAGAAGCGCCCGAAGCCCCACCCCTTCGCGTTCGTCGTGGAGCAGCTCATTTCCGACGGGAAACTGCGCGCTACTGCAAAACGACGATGAGCGCGGCGGCGTTGTCGCCCGGCTCGGTGGCCATGGTCGTCACCTGGCCCGTCAGCGTCATGCCGTTCCACGCCGTACCGGCCGGCGCCGTCGTGCAGCCCGGTACATCGATCGTGAGGTCGAGCGCCGCACCCGGCGTCACGTCGTAGAGGACCGCCGCCGGCTTCGGCGCCGCGATGTCGGCCATCTGCGACGACGTCGGCAAACCCTGCGTCGAAAAGTAGGTCACGTGCGCGCCCGCCGGCGCATTCACCGTGATCGTGCCGCCGGCGACGCTGGCGCAGGCGCCGCTCTTGACCAACAAGATGTGCACCAGCGCCTGGGTCGTGTCGTTCGCGAGGATGTTTTGCTCGAGCCCGAAATTGCTCGTCGCCGCCATCGGCACGTCGCCGCGATCGACGTCCACACCCGCCGCCATGGCGTCCGGCAGATACAGCGTGGCGAAGCCTGATCCGCCGGCATACGGCGACAGCATCACGCCCATCGGCGCCGGCAGGAGGAAGGTCCCGTCGGCGCCGGTGGTGACGCTATTGCTGCCGTCGGTGACCGTGAGCCCGGCGAGCGGCATGTTGGAGAAGTAATCGACGAGCCGGCCGTGCTCGCCTTCGATGACCGGCCCGCCCATGTCGGCGGCGGACATGTCGACGGCGCCGCCCTTGCTGTTGCTGCCGGCACAGCCCGCGAGCATCGCCGCACTTATCATCAAGATCCTAGAGGTTCGTTTCACGTGGCCACGGTGGCAGAGACCGTCGTCGACGGTAATGGCGGCAGCGGCCACTCGATTGACAGAATCGGACGCATGCGCGCGCGCAACGATCGTCACGGAGTGCTCGGATTGCCGCCCTTGCTGGCGCTGGCCCGCGATCGTGGGCTCGACGGCGACGCCCTCCTGGCCGAGGCCGGTATCCCGAAGGCACAGCTCGCCGACGCGCGCGCTACCGTTCCCGTCGAGCGCGTGCACGCGCTCGTGCGCCTGCTCCTCGAGCGGACGGGCGATCCGGCGCTCGGTCTGGCCGCCGGCCGCTACTATCAACTAGCGACGTTCGGCCTGCTCGGCGCGGTGGCGGCCGTCACCCCGACGGCGCGCGACATGATTCGCCTGTTCGTCGACTACGTCCACCTGACGTTCACCTTCTTCTTCATCGAGCTCGAAGAAGAAGATCATCGCGCGCGCGCCAGCTTCGTCGACGACGGCGACCTCGGCGACCTGCACCGCTTCTACCTCGATCGGGAGATCGCCTTCGTACACTGGACCGCGCACGAGTTCTGGCCCGATCGCCCGCTGCTCGAGGCCATCGACTTCGATTATCCCGAGCCGCCCGAGGCAGCGCGCTACCGGGCGCTGTGCACCTGCCCCGTCCGCTTCTCCATGCCCGAGGCGTCGATCAAGTTGGACTTCCGCGAAGACCGCGCGCGCGGCGACGCCAACCCGCTCGCGACGGCGCTCCTCGCCGAGCACCTGCGCTCCTTCGCCCGCTACGGCGAAGGCGGCGACATCGCCGATCGCGTTCGCCGCGAGATCACCGTCTCGGTGGCGCGCCGCCGCACGCTCCCCGCCAGTGACACGATCGCCGCTTCGCTCGGCCTCTCCGAGCGCGCCCTCCGCCGCCGCCTGGCCGCTGCCGGCCTCCGCTTCCGCGCGCTCGCCGACGAGGTCCTCTCGTCGCTCGCGACCCGCTTCCTCCGCGACAGCGCCCTCAGCGTCGCCGCCGTCGCCGACCGCCTCGGCTACTCCGAGCCCGCCAGCTTCGTCCGCGCCTTCCGTCGCTGGACCGGCACCACCCCCGAATCCTTCCGCCACAGCGCCCCCGACCCCCGCGCAGCGCCCCCGTGACCGCGCACCGCCGGCGTGGTCTTCCCAGATGCGAGCGCCCGCGGACCAGGCCTCGCGTACAATGGAGCGATGGCGTTGGTCGTGCGGCATCGCGACGAGATCCTCACCGTCGGCACCGATCGTGGGCTGTGCGTCGCGCGCTGGGCCGACTCGCCCAGCGCGCATCATTTTCCCCTCCTGACCGCGGCGATGCGCGCCGCCGCCGATCCGCGCGCGGCGCTCTTCAACGTCGTCGACGCGCGCGGCAAGCTGCCACGCTTCGACGAGGAGGTGCGGCGCGCGGCGGCCGAGATGGCCCGCGCCATCGTGCCCGTGGCGTCCGGGACGGCGCACGTGCTCTTGCTGCAGGGCTTCACCGGCGCGGCGGTGCGTATGTTTCTCTCGACGCTGACGCTGCTCTCGCGCGGCGGGGCGCCGACCACGGTCCATTCGTCGGTGGCCGAGGGCGCGGCCTGGCTGGCGAAGCATGCGGCGAACGGCCACAGCGCGGAGTCGATCGCGAGCGCGTACGCGAGCGTGTCCAATCAGGCGTAGCGACGCGAGCGAACGGCGGCACCACGCCGAATCCGGCTCACTCACATCGCCCGCTGTACCTCGGTCCAGGTCCTCTCGTCGACGAGGCGCGCGGCCGTCTGACACGCGCCCTGAAACGCCTGCGGCGGCGCCGATGCCTTGATCCCCTGAAACATCCGCACCAGCTCGGGCGCGCTCATCGCCGGCAGCATCAGCTCGAAATCCTCCCGGGCCGCTTGCGGGGCACGCTCCGCTTTGAAGCGATTGAACACCGCACCCAGCTCGACGTCGCTATAGGCCGGCCATAGGACTTCCGCTTGCACGCGCTCCTCCTCGGCCAGATGCAGGACGTATTCGCCCAGGAACCGCGTGAAGCACGGGTAGAGCTCGCTCCACCGTCTCTGGTCCAGGATCGTGGCGAGTGCCGTCAGCTTGGCGTCCAGATCGTGATGCTCGTGCTCGATCGGCGCTGCCTTGTCGCGCAACAGCGGATGAATGTACTTCTCCTCGTTGCTCGCATGATCGCGCAGGTGCGCGATCCATGCGCGCGTCTGCAGCGCGATCGCGTTGGCGGTGCCCTCGTCGCCGAAATCGGCGCGTCCCATCGCCTCGCCCAGGCGGAACAGATGAAAGCGCTGGGCCTTGTGAATGATGGTGTAGAGATCGACTCGCATGATGCTCTCCTACGTGGTCGGCTTCTCGGTGAGCCCGTGAATGCGCACCAGGTCCTTCATGATGCGCAGCAAATGATTCTTGTCGGCGTTGGGCAGCGGATCGAAGAACGCTTCGTCGTTGCGGTCCGCCTCGCGCGCGAGCTTGGGAATGAGCGCGCGGCCGCTGCTGCTCAAGTCGAGCGTGACCGAGCGGCGATCGCGGGCTGCGGTTTTGCGAGAGGCGAGCCGCTTGCGGATGAGCCGTTCCACCAGCCGTGAGGTCGCGCCGGCGTCGATGCCGATTTGCTCCGCCAGCTCGGTCAGCGTGCAGGGAGCCCGGTTGTACAGCGAGCGAAGGGCGACCCACTCGGCGACGGTGACTCCGTGCTTGGCGATGCGGTCACGAAACGAATACGAGACGTGGTTGGACACGAAGCGCAGCCAGTAGCCGAGGTGATACTCCAGCTCCGAAGCGTCGCGATCCACGGATGCCAATATAGATGCCTATGGCAACTATTGCAAGAGGCAACTATTTGACCAATGAATCTCGCGCTCCTCGCATGGAGCCAGACGTCGCGACGTGCTCAGTAGATGTTGACGGTCTCGGCCTTGGACGTGGCGCTCGCGCCGTTGACGTCGGTCGCGGTCACGGTGAAGGTGCGCGTGCCTGCGCGTGCCGAGGACGACATCGACGTGCTCAAGATCCAGCCGCCACCGCTGGCCGGTGACATCGCGAACTGGGTCGTGCCGGTCGGCGCCTTCCAATTCACGATCGCCTTGGAGATCGCGGCCGAATCGCTGATGCTGGCCGTGATCACGAGCGAGCCGCCCGGGTAGAGGAGCGTGCCAGGCGGCGGGCCGGTCACCGTCACCGTCGGCCCGCCACCACCGCCGCCGCCGCCACCGCCGCCACCGCCGCCGCCACCACCGGCGCCACCACCGCCGCCGCCGCCGCCACCGCCGCCGCCACCACCGCCGCCACCGCCACCACCACCGCCGGGCAACGCCAGCTCGCACTTGCCATCGCCAATGTCGAGCTGTTGCTGAATGAGGTAATCGCGATCGCCGAGACGCATGTTGGCCCTGCCGCCGTTGGCCGCCGTGTAGGTGGTGCCGAAGGTCCACGCGCACTTGTCGGCGTTCTCGCCTTGCGAATCGGTCCACGCGTTCAAGTCGGGATCCGTCACGGTCTCCTCGAGCTCGTGCGCCAACACCGAGGCCATGCCGTCGGCGCCGACATTGCCGTTCGGCCCCGGCGAATAGGGCGCACAGCTCGACGGGCATTGCGCACCATTGCCGACGAACGAGTACTTGATGTCGCGGCCGACGATGGTGCCGTCCTCGTGCCAGCCGCAATAGCCATTGCAGAAGCCGCTCATCGTGACGTCCGCCGAGGTGAGCACGAAGTAGACGGCGTTGGTGCTGGTGGGCAGCGCGCCCGACGCCAGCTGCTTCTGCACGATCGTCGCGATCGACGACTCGCTGATGTTCGTGCCTTGCGAATAGTCGTCACTGACCGCGCCGGCATAATGGACGTTGCCGGTGACGTGATTGCCGTTCGAATCGTAATAGACGCTGTTGATATCGAAATACTTCGACCCGCCGATGCTCGACATGAAGTCGGGCAGGATGGTCGTCGCGCTGTTGCCGGTCCAATTGCCGTACCAGATGAAATAGACGTCTGGGGTGCCGAGCATCACCGGCCCGCCTTGATAGCCGAGCGTGATGTTCGGTGTGGCCGCGGGACGCGACGTCAACGCGGTGCCGCCACCTTTGCCGGCATTCGCGTCGCGGGCCAGGCTCGCCTCCACGGTGAGCTCGTCGTCGGGCGGCGCGGCGCAGCCGGCCGCGAGCAAGACCATCGTCAGTGAGACGTAGAGTCGCATGGTGCCTCCTCACGTGGTTCGGGATGTGAGGCACTCATAGCGTGAAATGAGAACAACGATTTCTTAGATCGTCTTTCAATATTTGATTACAATATGCGTATTATCGCACCTGCACCGATCGGGTGAACCAGTGAGCACGCGACACAACACTGCGGCGACACTGACGCAGTCCCTCGTCGGGCGCGCGCCGGAGCTGACCGCGCTGCGCGTGCTCGTCGAGAGCTGCCCGGTCGCCGCGCTCGTCGGCGACGCCGGCATCGGCAAGAGCACCCTCGTACGTGCCGCGTTTCCCGAGGCGCGCGTGGTCTCGCTCGCCGGCGCGCGCGACGCGGCGGATATCGCCACGCGCACCGCATCGATACTCGGGATCACGAGTATTTCGTTTTCCGATATCTCCGCGGCGCTGGCACGCCAGCGTACGCTCCTCGTCTGGGAGGATGCACAGGACGCGGCGGCCGGCGCCACCGCGGCGCTGCTGGCGACGTGGCGCCAGTCGATCGCTGCGGCGCGCCTGCTGCTCGTGTCGCGGAGCACGCTGGTCGATCTGGGGCTGCCGTCGTTGGTCCTGGAGCCGCTCGGCGTCGCCGCGTGCCGGACGCTGGTCGCCGCGCTCGACGCAGAAGGCGAGACTTCGCTGTTTGCGCGCATCGCCGAGATCGCGGCCGGCAATCCGTTGCAGGCGCGGCGGGCGCTGGAACGGGCGTGGCGCGCGGCCGGCGCCGTGCCGGGCGACGACGACCGTCAGACGCGCGCGCTGGCGCACCTGGCGGCGGGCGACGTGACGGCGACCCTGGCGGCCGCGGCGGGAAGCGCGCCGCTGGCCGAGACGCTGGCGCTGCTCGCGGCAGACGACCTCGATCGCGCCGGGGCGCGGGCGGGCGCGATCGAGGATGCGACGCTGGCGCGGCTCGTCGGCGCCGCGCTGGCCTGGCGCCGCGGCGAGCTGAGGGAGGCGCTCGATGAAGGCGTCGCGCTGGCCGCGTCACGCGAGGTTGCGGGCGCGACGCCGCTCGGCGCGGCGGCGACGGCGATCGCGGCGCGCGCCGCCCTCGGCCTCGGCGAAGTGGCCCGCGCCGAGCAGCTGTTGCGCCGGGCCGAGGCTGCGCTCGGCGAAGCGCAGATGCCGGCGCTGTTGCCGCCCGTCGAGATCGGCTTTCTGCTGCTGGCGGCGTTGCGCGGCGATTGGAACGAGGCGCGCCGGCGAGCCGAGCGCAGCGCGGAGCTGTGGCCGCGGTCGCCGCTGACGGCGGTCGAGCGCTGGTGGGCGCGCGGCGGTCTCGGCCCGCCGCCCTCGGCGGAGCTGCCGGCAGCGACGGCGCTGGCGCAGCTGCGCGCGTCCGAGCGCGCGCTCGCCGACGGTCGCTGCGACGAGGCCAACGCGGCCGCGCGCGCCGCCGAGCGCGCCTATCGCCAGGCCGGCGCCGGATACGATCGCGCGCTGGCCCTGTTGGCGCGCGCCGAAGCGCTGACGCGGCTCGACGCCGGCGAGGCTGCCGACAAGGTCGCCGAGGCTTGCGCGACGCTCGCCGAGAGCGGTGGATACCGCGTCATCGCCGTCGCGTTGAAGCTGATTGAAGCCCATCGCGCCGATCGCGACGGGGATCTGTCCGCGTACGTCGCGGCGCTCGCGCATGCGCGGCGGCTCGGCGGCGCCGATCTTCACGGCCACGCACTGGCCGCCGCCTGCGCCCGGGTTCGCCTGCCGTCGAGCGATGCGCCGGTCGCCGACGGGCAGCCGCTCCGCGATCGCATCGCTCGCCTTGGCCTTCTGCGCGGCGCCGACCGCCTGTGCAGCATCGCCGGACGCACGCACCTCGTCGCCGACGACGAGCCGCTACCAGAGGCGGACCTCGTCGCCGTCGTCGACGAAGGCGTGGTGCGCGCGCGCGGGCGGGAGTGGCCGCTGGCGCCGCAGCTGGTGCTCGCGCTCGAAGCCGTCGCGGAGGCGGGCAACGACGGCCTGACGCTGGAGCAGCTCTACTCGACGGTCTGGGATGGCGGCGAATATCACGCGCTGCGCCACCGCAACGCCGTGTACGTGGCGCTCAATCGGCTGCGCGCGGCGCTCAAGCCCATGCTCGGAGCGGACGTCATCCAGTCGCGCGCCGCCGAGTATGCGATCGCCCCCGGCGTGCGCGTCGCCGTCGTGCGCGAGATCGCGCGGCTGCCCGAGCGGGCCAGCCTGCGCGACCGGGCGCGCGCGTGGCCGGCGCGCGAGCCGCGCGACGCGGCCCATTGGAGCCGCCTGCATCGCATCCCGCCGGCGCAAGCGCGTTGGGAGCTCGCACTCGTGGCCGCGGCGGAAGACGCTTCGTCGGCTCGTTGACGCGCGCCCCGCCTCACGATGAGCTGACGACCAGGGCGCGCGCGGACGCAACGAGCGTCGTGGCGCTTACTTCGAATTCACTCGAAGCGCGATTCCGCGCAAATCGTTTGGGCCCGTCTAGCCGAACGGATGAAGCGCCAGATGCGCCGGTTCCTTCATCGCACGAAACGAAACCAGCCGAACCTCGTACGGCTGCCCCACTTCTTCGAGCGCCCAGCGAACGCGCGCATCACGCGCCAGTCCCTTGCCGCTCGACGGCGCCGCCGCCCACGCGGCGCCCGACGGCCGCCGCGATCTCCGCGGTCACGGCCATTGTAGCGCGAGCGCGCGTCATCCCGCGTTGCGGCGGTAGTGCAGCGCCATCACGCCCGACTGCAAGCGCTTGGTCGAGACGAGCGCGAGGCGCCGCGAGCGCGCCAGGCCCTGAAACAACGTCGGTCCGTGGCCCGCGACGATCGGATGGACGACGAGATGGTACTCGTCGATCAGCTCCAGCTGCTCGAGCGCGGCCGAGAGCCTCGTGCCGCCCACGAGGAGGCCGCGCGGGGTCTTGTCCTTGAGCTGCCGCACGGCCTCGTGCAGATCCCCCTCGACGCGGAAGGTGTTGTGCCAGGCAAAGTCGTGGCGCGAGGCCGACACCACGTACTTCGGCTTGTCCTCCAGCTTGCGCGCCCACTCGCGCGTGGCGAGCGGCGCCCGGCCGTCGCGCGCCACCGCCGGCCAGGCGCCCTCCATGAGCTCGTAGGTGACGCGCCCGTACAACATCGCCCCGGCTGCGTCCATCCGCTGCGTGAAGTAGTCGTGCAGCTCGTCGTCCGCGATCATCTCGCGATGGTCGCAGCACCCGTCGAGTGTCACGTTGAGCGCGAAGGTCAAGAGTCCCATCTCAGTAGCGCCAACTCTTGGTGTCGGCGTTCTTGGGCGCCGTCGCCAGGAAGTGCGCCACCAGCAGCGGAATGAAGCGGGAGTGATAGGTCAGCCGCGACTCGAAGTTCATGTGCTCGTGGTCCCCGCTCCAGCAATGGCCGTCGCGCTCGCCGTAGTCGAAGCGCACATCGGGCCGCGGCGTCAGCGTTCCGAGCCGCGCCTGCGCCCGGCGCACCGCACCGTCGAGGAAGAAGCTGTCCTGGTTGCCGACGTTGATGCCGAGCAGCTTGCCCTTGAGCTTGGGACCGAGGGTGGCCCAATCGCGCTCGAGGATGTAGCTGAGGTCGTAGTGATCGCGCCAGTACGCGGCGACGTCGTGATCGATGACGCCGGTGGACTTGTCGAAGATGCGACGCGGATAGCCGTCGGCGCCGAGCGGCGAGAAGACCGCCTCCCAGATGTCGAACTGCTCGCCCGAGCGCGAGTGATCGCCGAGCACGAGCTCGAGCTGGTTGTCCTGCGCCATCGTCGAGAGCGTGTGTCCGAAGCCGTCGCGGCTGGCGACGCGCGGCGTCCGCCGCTGCGCACCTTCGGAATAGAAGGCGTTGGCGTCGCGGTAGAGGTCGGTCGTGACGTAGGCGCGGAAGTCGATGGGGTCGGGGCAGTTGGCGATCGCGCCGTTGTAGTCGTCGGGATAGAAGATCTGATCGGCGAGCGTCTCCCAGCCGCCGGTCGAGCCGCCGTACATGCCACGCGCCCACGGGCCGAGGCCGCGGAACTGCTTCTCGATGGCGGGAATGAGCTCGTGCGTGATGGCGTCGCCCCAGGGGCCGAGGTTGGCCGAGTTCACTGCGTAGGAGTCGTCGTAGTAGGGATTCGCGTGTTGGATCGCGACGAGCAGCACGCGCGGAAATCCTGCCCCGGTCCACTGTTTGTAGAAGCGATAGCCCGCCTCCTGCACCACGCGCTCGTACCCGTGCTCGGCGCAATGGTTGTAGTGGCCGTCGGGGCAGTCGCGCTTGAGCGCCTCGAGATCGGCCGGCGGCAGCTTCGGATCGGGCGGCGTCTCGCGCCAGCCGGCCAGCTCGCGCTCGAAGTGCGAGTGCTCGATGACGACCGGGTAGTGCGCCTGCGGGTGGCTGTCCCAGCCTTCGGGCACGAGCACCAGCGCGCCGAGCTCGATGTCACGGCCCCAGAAGCGCGACAGCAGCTCGCTCTTGATGCGCACGTGCTTGAGCCAGCGCGTGTCCGGCGTCGGCGGCAGCGCGGGCAGCACATGATCGAGGACGAGCGCGATCGGAGCGGCCGCCGCGGCGCCGTCGAGGTGGACGCGGGTGGGCCGGCTCATCGGATTGCCCGGCTGGAGGTTCCAGTGCTGTCCCTCGCCGCGATCCATCGGCAACTGCACCGTGTGTCCGTCGGCGCGGTGGAACGTCTCGTAGCGGTGCAGCACCGCCTGCACCTGGTAGTCGCCCGCGGGCAGCTCGGCCAGGGAGCGCAGCGGATAGCCGACGGCGTCGCCACCGACGGTGATGCGGCGTTGGTCGCCGAAGCCGTGAACGTCGATGCCGAAGATTTGCGCGGTCTCGTCGTTGCCCGAGACCTGCAGCCGGGGCTCGGTCGTGGCGTTGCGGCTGACGATGAGGATGAGACGCCCGTCGAGTGGCGCCGGGGCGATCGCCGACGCGAGCGAGACCTCGAAGCGCGGACCAGGGGCAGCGGCAGGCGGCGAGGTTCGACAACCGACGACGAGCAGCAGAGCGGCGAAGGGCCCGATTCGAAATCGCATCGCCGCTAGCATAATCGCAATTGCGGCGCGGAGCCCGAGCGCGCTCAGCGAAGAATCGACGCACCGTACGGCGCTTCCGTCGCGCCGCCGTCGACGACGATTTCGGCGCCCGTGATCATCGCGGCGTCGTCCGACGCCAAAAAGAGCACGGCCTGCGCGATCTCCTCTGCCTCGACCATCCGACCGAGCGGGATCATGCGTGACCAGCGCGCCTCCAGCGCCTTCATCGCTTCGACGCTCGGCGCAGAGCGATCCCAGATGGGCGTACGCGTCGCTCCCGGCACGACGATGTTGGCGCGGATCCGTCGCGGCGCCAGCTCGGACGCCAGCGTGCGCGCGAGCGAACGAGCCGCCGCTTTGCTCGCCGCGTAGGCCGCTCGTCCGGGCTGGCCCATGACCGAGTGGACGGAGCCATTGAGAATGACCGAGCCGCCTTCGCGCAAATGGCGGGCGGCCGCCTGAACGGTGAAGAAGACCCCGGTCACGTTGACGCGCAGGACCTCCTCGAAGGACTCGACCGTGGCCTCGCCGAGCGGCGTCGGCGCCGCGATCCCTGCGTTGGCGAACAGCACGTCGAGCCCGCCGAAGCGCTCGACGACTTTGCCAACCACCACCTCCGCGGCGCGCGGATCGCCCGCGTCGGCGCGCAGGGCGAGCACCTCGCTCCCGAGCTCGCGCGCGGCCGCATCGAGCTTCTTCTGATCACGTCCGGTGATCGCCACGCGCGCCCCCTCGGCGAGGAACAGCCGCGCGGTGGCAAATCCGATGCCGCTGGAGCCGCCGGTGACGATTGCGATCTTTTTGGCGAGCCTCATCTTGACCTCCGCTGGTTTCAATTTGCAACCGAAGCGGCGGGTGTCCAGCAGGAGCGGTGGTGACCTGAGCACTACGTCGAGCGGCGGTTGGCTTGCCGCCACGGCACGCTAGCTTCGTTCTCGAGACGAAGCGCCGACCACGCGCTGTTTAGCCCGCCTGCTCCAGAAGGTGCGACCAGCGCGCCTTCGCCGCGGCGTACTGCGCTTCGGGCAGACCGAAGGTGCCGACGATGAAGTTGACGTAGGCGCCCTTCGCCGTCGCGTGCACCGTGAGGCTCACGAGCGCGTCGCCGAGCTGCTCGACGGACGCGACGAGCAGGTGGCCGGGCTCGACGGCGAGGATCTCGCCGCCGATCTTCTCGCCGCCCGCCGTCGTCGCCGTGTAGCGCGCGCCGGCGCGCCGATCGTCCGCCGCGATCCCGACGAGCTCGCACAGCGCCGCGAACGTCTCGCCGGCCGGCCGTGACGACGCCCAGTAGCGCAAGATGGTGCGGCGCGGCTTGCCCGCGTGGCGCTCGAGATAGAACTTGAGCGCGAAGAGGAACATCTCCCAGCCGACGTCGGTGCCCTCGTCCATGCTGTCCCAGTCGGGGCCGGCCGGCAGCCCCGATTGCACGAGCTTGAGCACCGTGCGCCCGCCGCGCGTCTCGATCTCGAAGTCGACGACGATCGCGTTCCAGTCGGTGGCGGTCTCGTGACCCGGTTTGCCGACGGTCAGGCGCCGCCCCGGCTCCCACTTCAGGTTCTGATTCCCGACCTCTTGTCCTTCGCCCCACGAGACCCAGTTCTCGCCGCCGGCGCGCGGCTCGACACGCGCCTCTTCGGCGTACCAGCGCGTCAGCTCTTCGCCGCTGCTGATGGCCTTCCACACCGCTTCGGGCGGCGCGTCGATCTCGATCTCGTGCGTCTGCGGCGGGCGCTTGGTTTTGTCGTCGCTCATGGCTCTTTCCTTTCGGTTCGGGCTTGCAGCGTCGGGTTCAAGGTGATCGTCAGGCGGTGGGCGCGGCTGCGCGGGTCGTCGGGCGCGGCGTGGCGGGCGACGAGGCGCGCCACCGCCGCCGTCAGCCCCTCGACGAAGGCGCGGTAGTCGTCGGGCGTGGGAAAGCGGATCTCGCTCTGCAGCGTCGTCGTCACCAGCCGCTTGCCCGCGGCGTCGGCGCGCGCGCGCAGCTCGGCGACCTCGGACGCGACCGCCGAGGCCGCGGCGATGAGGTGGGCGCTAGCGAAGCCGTGCCCTTCCTGGTCGGCCCGCAGCTCGGGCGGCGCCGTCTCGTCGGCGCGCGGGAACGAGACGCGCGAGGTCAGGCGCATGATGCGCTCGGTGCAGCCGCGCCGCTGCCGCGCTTCGAGCATCTCGATGAAGCCGGCGCGCTCCAGCTCGCGCAGGTGGTAGTTCACCTGCTGGCGCGGCAAGCCGAGCCGGCGCGCCAGCCCGCTCGCCGACTCCGGCTGCTGCAGCCCCTGGAGCAGGCCGAGGCGAAACGGCGACAGCGCCGCCGCGGCGTGGCGGACGTGACGGCGGCTTCGTTGGCGGGCGCGGCGTGCCATGCGTTCCGGACTGCTGAATCGCATTTGACAAATCTTTTGTCAATAGCCGCCTGCCCGACGAGCAAAGAGCGCTGCATGGCGAGCCCGGCGCCGACGGAGAACGCGCCCAATCAAGTTCGGCGCCAAACGGTGTATGCTCCGGGGCGCGAAAGGTTGGCTCTTTGTCCGGAAAAGCATTCGTTTCGCACGGTCGTCGCGCCGACATAGACGGGCTTCGTGCGATCGCCATCCTCCTGGTGGTCGCCTACCACGCCTTTCCGTCGCGCTGCCGCGGCGGGTTCATCGGCGTCGACGTCTT
The DNA here is from genome assembly GCA_035607415.1 of Polyangia bacterium. Taxonomy (GTDB): domain Bacteria; phylum Myxococcota_A; class Polyangia; order Palsa-1104; family Palsa-1104; genus JAQBQH01. Next base: position 103,324 of record DATNAQ010000036.1, on the reverse strand, counting down.
CTTCGTGCTGTCCGGATTTCTGATCAGCAGCAACATCTTCCGCGGGCTCGCGGACCGTTCGTTCTCGCTCCTCGAGTTCTACGGCCGTCGCTGCCGCCGCATCATCCCGGCGCTCGCCGTGGTGCTGATCGCGGTGACGTCGCTCTCCTTCCTCGTCTCCTCGGGCATCTTCTTCAATCGCCTCGGCCGCCATCTCGTCGCCGGCGCGACCTTCACCTCGAACATCCTGTTGCTCCGCGAGAGCGGCTACTTCGACGCCGCCTCCGAGCTCAAGCCGTTCCTCCATCTCTGGTCGCTCGGCATCGAGGAGCAGTTCTACATTTTCTGGCCGGCGCTGCTCCTGTTGGCGTCGCGCCTGCGGCTGAAGCGTGCCCTCCTCGTGCTGCCGCTCATCGCCATCTCCTTCGTGGTGAACGTGCGCTGGGCGGCGCACCATCCGGCCAAGGACTTCTACCTCCTGCAGAGCCGCTTCTGGGAGCTCCTGGCCGGCTGCGCGCTCGCGCTCCTCAGCCACGCGCCGACCACCGCCGGCGACGGAGCGGACGAGCCCTTCGCCGATTGGTTGGCCTTGTTGGGCCTGGCGCTCTTGTTCGCGGCCGCCATCGTCATCGACGACAAGTCACGCTTCCCCGGCTGGTGGGCGCTGCTGCCGACGGTCGCGACCTGCCTCCTCATCGCCGCCGGGCCGCGCGCGTCGCTGAATCGGCACGTCCTGTCGCATCGGGTCATGGTCTTCGTGGGGCTGATCAGCTATCCGCTCTACCTCTGGCATTGGCCGCTGCTCGCCATCCTTCGCGCCAGGCAGGGCGGCGAGCCGAGCGCGACCGCCCGCCTCACCGTCGTCGCGCTCGCGGTGGCGCTGTCGTTTCTCACCTATCGCTTCGTCGAAACGCCCATTCAGCGATTCTTCTCGTTCCGCCGGAAGGACTGGGCGGCGAGTCCCGCGTTTGCCGTCGGCTCGTCGCTGGCGCTGCTCGCCGTGCTCGCGGTCGTCGGGTTTTCGATTCAGCGCGACCTCCTCGTCTCGCGTGACAGCCGCAATCATCCGCTCGCCTATCAGCTGCAAAAGTACGCCGCCTACGACAACAGCTCGACGCAGATCGGCCGCTGCTTCGTCGACACGTCGCGGGAGTTCGATGGCTTCGCCGAGCCCTGCTATCGCGGCGACGGTCAAAGACCGGAGATCCTGCTCCTCGGAGACTCTCACGCCGCGCACCTCTATCCCGGCCTCGCCGAGGTGCTGCGCAGCTCTCCCGTCGACCTCTTGCAGCTCAACGCCAGCCGCTGTCCGCCGCTGCTCGGCGCGCAACGAGGCCTGCCCGACAGCTGCCGGCAGGCGAACGACTTCGCGTTTCGCGTCGCGCGCGAGCGCCATCCCTGGCTCGTGATCCTCGACGCCGAATGGACGACCTACTCCGGCCAGGCGGACTTCGCGCCGTTGGTTGCCGAGACCGTCCAGTCCCTCCTCCACGCGGGCGTCGAGCACGTGGTCGTGATCGGCCCGGTTCCCGACTGGCGGCCGGCGCTGCGCGACGTGCTGGAGAAGCAGTTCTTGCGCGCCGGCTCGACGCTTCCGCCGCGGACCCGCATCGGGCTCGATCCGAGCCTGTTCCTGGCAAACGAACGGCTGCGCCGCGACGCCACGGAGGCGGGCGCGCGCTTCATCTCGCTGACCGACCACGTGTGCGACGCGACCGGCTGTCTGACGTTCGTGGGCCCGAACGTCTCGTCGGATCTCATCGTCTACGACACCGACCACCTGACGGTGGCGGGCGCGCGCTACATCGCGCGATCGATCGTGGCGCCGGCGCTGGTCGACTTGTTGCGCGAAGCCGAAGACTGAGCGCGATCGCCACGGCGGTTGGCGCAAAACTCATCTCCGCTGGCGCGAATCGCATCTCTTTTTTCGCGCCGGACACGCAACTTCTCGCCGCGGTCGCCGATAACTCTGACAAATGCGCACGTCAGCTCGACCGTTGGTCATTTCGCTCACCATCTTTGCAGTCGCCGGTTGCAAGTCAGCCGCGAACCCCAGCACGCCCGACCTCAGCGGCGGCGACGTCGACATGGCCGGCGGCGACGCCGACATGGCCGGCGGCGATGTCGACCTGGCGCCGTCGACCATCGCGCTCAGCGGCACCGTGACCTACGTCAGCGACGGCAACGACGTCACGGAGCCGCGCGACTTCTCCGGTGACGGCGTCACCGCCTTCGTCGTCGCCAAGGACGGCTCGTTCAACGTCCATCCCGCGACCTCCGCCTCGCCGGGCGCGGTCACCATCGATGACGTGCCCGGCGGCCGCTACTACTTGAAGGTCGGCTCGGCCTACAGCCTCGAAGACGCGCGCGCCCTCACGCTCGATCGCACCGTCCTCGGCCGCGCCAACCTGGCGACGAACGGCAACGCCGCCGCCATCAGCAGCTTCGACGTCGACACCATCGCCAGCTGGCAGGACAACGACGCGCTCGAGCTGTTCAGCGCCGGCGGCGGCACCTGGATCGGCGACGCCAACAACAACGTCGGCGGCCCGCTCGCCGGCACCATGTCGCTGCCCGCGCTGCAGGTGACGCTGCCTTCGCTGATGACCGCCGCCGATCAGGTCTACCTGACGCAGCTCGTGTATTCGACCCTCGCCGGCGGCACCGGCGTGGCCGCAGCCGGCAAGTCGTGGAACGGCACGTACACCCAAGCGGCGACGATGACGACGACGGTCGGCGTCACCTTCGCCGACGTCGCGCAGTCGCAGTCGCTCGGCCTCACCTGGAAGCGCTCGCAGTTCCGCGCGGCGCTCGCCGCCGCCAACACGCTCGGCAGCTGCAGCGACACGCTCACCGTCAGCGCCGAGCCCGAGCTCGCCATCCACGGCGCGTACTCCGACACGCCCGACATCGCCATCATCACGCCGACGGACGGCACCAGCGACGTCACGCTGTCCAACGTCGCCTACGGCAATCCGTACCCGACGAGCTGGGGTCTCCTCGCCGTCGCCAGCACGAGCTGCAGCGTCAGCGTCGCCGGCCCCGGCGGCACGCTGCCGTTGACGTTGCACGCGAGCGCCGTGGCGCAGGACAGCCTTGGCAACGCCACCGCCAACGGCCTGGCCTTGAAGGTGCCCAGCATCGGCAGCGTCACCATCGATGGCAAGGATGCGACGGCCTACCAATCCGGCGTCGGCCCCACGCCGACGTTCGCGTGGGTCCCGGCGGCGGGCACGGCCCCGAGCGTGACGATCCAACTCTACGGCATCGACGAGTCGTCGGGCACGGCGGTGGCCACCCCCATCGCAACGCTGTGGACCGGCAGCACCGGCGCAACGAGCCTGCGTGTGCCGCCGCAGCTCCTGCAAGCCGGCAGTCGCTACGCCGCAAAGCTGACCGTCGACTTCGACTCGGGGCCGAACCTGGTGACCGATGCGAGCCTGACGAGGGTGCTGGCCAGCTTCTCGCCGTAGCGAGGCCAGCACCTCGCCGCAGTGAATTTGACCGGGTGCCGATCTGGCTTTTCAAGGCGCCAAAGGCGCCGTCGGCCGGCAGTCCGGCCGTCAGCGGGAGGGAGGCTCGGCGGGCTCTGCCCGACGAGGGAGGCGGCACGCCTCCTGGGATCGATGCGCAGTATCTCGCCGCGATGTGCGAATACGCCGCCGGATTGTGAACCGAAACGAAGCGGTCAAAACCACTGCGGCGAGATACTAGCGCGCGGCGGTGTGGAGCGCGGCGCGGGCGGCGGCGTCGCGGACGACGGTCGGGCCGACGCGCGCTTCGATGGCGGCGCGAACGCCGTCGCGCAGGCCGAGCGCGAAGCTGGCCTCGGCGACGATGAACAGCGGGCCGATGAGCAGGCCGACGAGGTCGTCGACGAAGGCCGGCTTGCGCCCCTCGAAGGCGTGGCCGACGAACTGGATGATCCAGCCGACGACGAACAGGCCGATCCCGTAGATCAGCCACAGCGCCGTCGAGCGCGCCGCCACCTCGGCGCCCGCCCACCACGAGGCGCCCATGAACGCGGCCATCGCCACGCCGTAGCGCAGATCGAGCGCGAGGTAGAACACGATCGTGCCGGCGGTGAGCACGAGCGCGGGCGACAGCGGCAGGCCGCCGCCGACGAGCCACGCCGGACGCGCGAGCAGCGCCGCCGAGGCGAGCACGATCATCGGAATGCCGATGAAGTGCGTGGCGATGTTGCGCCGGTCGCGGTGATACGCCGCGTATTGGGTGAGGTGCTGCTCCAAGGTCTTCATGGTTGCCTCCGCGTACGCCGATAGGATGGCTCGGGCGGGCGGCGACGACTGTCGGCGGCTTGACACATTCGCGAGATCGGCCGGAAGCTGAAGCGTGGCTGGCCGAAGCGCGCGGGATTCCTTGGCGTTGCTGCGCAGCGGGCGCTGGTTCGCGGGGCTACCCGTCGAGCTCCAGACGAGCCTCGTCGACCGGGCGCTCTTGCGCACGCTCGCCCCGCGCCAGCGCCTGTTCTCGCGCGGGGACGAGGCCGACGGGCTCTACGCGATGCTCGACGGCGCGCTCCGCGTCAGCGGCAGCTCCGAGAGCGGGCGCGAAGCGCTCTTGACGCTGCTCGAGCCGCCGACGTGGTTCGGCGAGATCTCGATCTTCGACGGCGCGCCGCGCACGCACGACGCTGTCGCCGAGAGCGAGGCGCTGGTGCTGCACGTGCCGCGTCCCGCGCTCGACGCCCTCCTCGAGGCGCAGCCGCGCTGGTGGCGCGAGCTCGGCCTGCTCGTGACGTCGAAGCTGCGCCTGGCCTTCACCGCGATGGAGGACATGGCGCTCCTACCGATCGCGGTGCGGCTGGCGCGGCGGCTGGCGCTCATGGTCGAAGGCTACGGCGAGCGCGAGCATGGGCGCCGCACCGTCGAGGTGAGCCAGGAGCAGCTGGCGCAGATGCTGTCGACGTCGCGGCAGACGGCCAACCAGCTGCTCAAGGAGCTCGAGGCGCGCGAGCTCATCCGCCTGTCGTACGGCACCATCGAGGTCCTCGATCTCGATGGGCTGCGTCGCGCCGCCGAGCTCGCCTAGCGTCCCGAATCGGAAATTCGCTAGCAGTCGGGCGTCGCGACATCCGCGGGCGCTTCGTTGCTCCTCCGCCCTCGGTGCACGCGAATTTCCGACACGGGACACTAGCGATACTGCAGCGACACGTGCAGCGCCCACGAAGGGCCGCCGGTCCAGCGCGCCTCCGTGATGTGCGGGCCCTTGCCGCCCGCCAGCTCCACGGCGGCCGGGGCGAAGCCGCGCCAGGCGCCCTCGACGAAGTCCTTGAGCTGCGGCGGAATACCGTCGGTGATGCCGGTGAACGCGCCGGGCTCGTTGCGCGCGACGCGGGTCTCGCCGAAGGCCGTGTAGGAGCGCCAAAAGCGCGCGCCGCGCGCGAGCAGGAGCTGCGGCGTGATCACGCGCAGCACGATGCGATGGATCGTCGGCAAATCGTGGCGCGCGTTGTGCTCGCTCGACGCCGTGAACAGCTCGAGCTGCGTGGTGCCGAGCTCGGTCGCCGCCGCCGTGGTCAGGCGGCACAGCTCCTCGGCGTCGTAGAGCCCGTTGGCCAGCGGAAGCCCCCACGTCGCGCCCGTCGCCGTCGCCAACCGCTTGAAGGCGCCGGCGCCGAGCCGCCGGTCGAGGACCGCCTGCATCGATAGGAGCGTCGTGCCCTTGGTCCGGTAGACGCTCACACGGCGTCCTTGCCGATGACGCACCAGTCGTCGTGCGCGTGGCCGCGCGCGATGAGGGCGTCCATGCGGGCGGCGACGCCGGGGACGACCATGAGCTCGACGTGGGCAGCGGCGGCTTCGGCCGCGACGAGGGCCGCGTCCTTGCGCGCCATCGCCAGCTCCCACGAGGGCTGCGAGTAGTCGCCGCCCGCGATGCGCCGCGCGCGCGCGCCCGTCGAGAGACCGGGGTTGAAGTGGTCGAAGAGCCCGACGGCGTCGTTGGCGGCGATGCCGCACGCCTTGCCGACGGCGAGCATCTCGGCGATGCCGGCGGTGAAGCCCATGAGGAAGGTGTTGCCCATCAGCTTGAACGCGGCCGCGGCGTCGGCGCGATCGCCGACGTCGACGACCTTGCCGGTCATGGTCGCCAGCAGCGGCTGGACGCGCTCGACGCGCGCGCGGTCGCCGGACACGAGCATGATGCCGGTCGATTCGCGCGCGTTCTGCGGCCCCATGAAGACGGGCGCGTGAACATAGGTGATGTCGCTGCGCGCCGTGCGCGATCGCGCGCCCGCGGTCGAGGTGGTCGTGTGGTCGATGACCAGCGTGCGCGGCGCGCAGCGCGCGGCGATGAGGACGCCATCGACGGCCGCGTCGTCGGAGACGACGATGTGCACGCGATCGGCCCCGTGCACGGCCTCGGCGGCGTCGGCGAAGGCGCGAGCGCCGTCGGCTTCGAGCGCGCGCGCCCGCTCGATGGTGCGATTCCAGACGTGAACGGTCTCGCCCTTGGCGATGAGCGCGCGCGCGAAGTTGGACCCGAGAAGGCCGGTGCCGAGGATTGCGATCATCCCGACAACCTACCAGCGAATCGGCGCGGGACGGACGTGGTATGATGAACCCGGAAGGTCATGCCGACACGGAAGAGCCACAAGCGCGGGGGCGACGCGGCGCTCAAAGAAGCGCTCGAGAAGATCCTGCAGGTCGCGTCGAAGCGGTTCGAAGGCCAACACTGCCCGCGCTGCTCGACCATCGAGTCGCTCGCGGTCGAGGCGCTGCGCTCGACGGCGCACGACGAGACGAGCCCGATCAGCGTGTCGCAGCTCAATACGCTGCTCGAGCGCAAACGGAAATAGCGCCCGGGCGCGGATCCGCGTCAACGCGAAGAGTCGTAGAAGACGAGCTCCGGGCTGGTCGAGCGCCGCTCGCGCAGCCACGGCTCGCGCACCTCGAAGCCGACCGCGCACAGGACGATCGGGTGTCGCGCCGCGATCCGCTCGAGCGCGCCGAGCACGCGCGCGTGCGCTGCGCCGTTGAACGAGGCGTAGATGAAGTAGACGTTGCCGTCGGGGATGTCGGCGGCCGTGGCGTCGGCGACGTCGAAGCGGACGCCGTCGAGCCCGAGCCTGATCGCGGCGCTGCGCGCATGATCGACGAGATGAGGCTGCAGCTCGAGGCCGAACGCGGGCACGCCGCTCAGAAGATGCGCCAGCAGCGTCGGACGGCCGAGGCCGGCGCCGAGATCGACGAAGAGGTCGGCGGCGGTGACCGGCGCCTCGCGCACGGTGCGCACGATGGCGTCGACGTCGCACGGCAGGTACGGGACGGTGCCGGGCGGCAGGCCCGGTAGATCGGCGGGGAGCTCGGGCAGCCCGAGCAGCTCGTCGAGCCAGAGATCGCGCTCGTCGAACCGCACGGCCAGCAGCGCCTCGAGGAACGCGCCGCCGCGCAGCCGCCCCGCGGCGACGGCCTCGCGGGCGCGTCGCGCGCTCGATCTCAGCCGCTCGTCCACCCGCCACGATTGTACCCGCCTTCGCGACGAAGCTCCTCTGCGTAGGGCGGGCGGCTGATCGGCTACAGTCGGGCCATGACGGCTGCGCGCCCGCCGGGCCACTTCCGATGCCACTCGTCGGTGTCGCCCGAGAGCTTCATCGATCTACCGCGCCAGCCCGTGCCGCCCGGCTTCGAGCTCGGCCGTGACACGCCCAACTGCAACATCCCCCGCTGCGGCGCCATCTCGACGTTCAGCGGCGACTACGTCGTGATGCCGCCGGACGAAGTGTGTCCGGGACCCTCGCTGATCTTCCGTTGCCCGCGTTGCGACGAGGAGTTTCTGGTCGCGGCGCCCATCTGGCATTCGCGCCTCGGATACGAGTGGTGAGGCGCGGTCGACGCCGCGTGACGTGGGCTTGGAGGGCTACTGGCGCGCGAGGGCGGAGAGGGCGAACAGGCGGCTGGCGCGGCCCCAGCCGACGGCGGCGACGGCGAGCTGCAGCAGGAGGAAGCCGATGAGGAACCCACCGGCGCTGGCGGCGGTGACGCGAATGCGCAGCAGCAACAGCACCGCCGCCACCACGAGCCCCACGAGCGAGGGCCCGACGTAGAGCGCCAGCACCGCCAACGGCTGCCGCGCCAGCTGGCGCACGCCGCGCGCCCACGCGCGCCAACCCGAGCGCAGCCGCTCGTCGGCCAGGTACTGCGCGCGCGCGGCCTCGACGGTGGCGTGGACCAGCACGAAGACGACGATCGTGATCACCAGCGCCCAGCGGTCCCCGTGCTCCGCCGACGTCTGCGTGATCGCCTTCTCCGCGTGCTTGTGCGCCAGGCCGTAGGCGAGCGCCGACAGCCCGCCCACCACCGCCGCGAGCGGCACGAACGACACCAACAAGAGGCGCAGCATGCGGAAGTACCAGGCCACGCCGCCCTGCAGGAGCGCGACGAAGCCGAGCGGCTCGCGCGTGCCCGCCGCCGTCAGCGTCACGCCGGCGAGCAGCGGCGCCAGCGCCAGCGTCAGCAGCATCGACGCCGTCGTCGCGCCGGTCAGCGCCGCCGCGTTGCGTCCGATCACCACCGCCAGGTCCTCGATGGCGAGGATGTCGAAGCGGCGCGCGAACTCCGCGGCGTGCGGCGAGAAGTCGAACACGCCGCCGATGGTGCGGTAGAGCGGCAGCGCCATCATCGCCGTCGGCGTCAGGAGGCCCACGACCCACACGACCAACAGGCGCCACTGCAGCGCCCCCGTCAGCGCTTCGCCGAACAGCGGCGCCACGCTCGTCTTGTTTGCGTTCGTCATAGCGTGCCCACCAGCGAATAGAGGACCTCGACGGCGCTCGACAGATCCGACGTCCAGCGGCGCGCCGCCGACGAGTCGGGCTCGCGCGCGTGCCCGTCGTTGACCTTGTTGGCGTCGAGGTAGTAGCGGCGCTCGGGATCGAGCTCCGCCCACTTGGCCTTGACCGGCTTGTGGAAGGTGAAGCGCTGCCAGAGCCGCTCGCCGTCCCATTTGATCGTCTCGGTCGAGTCGTCCTCGAACTTCACGACCAGCGTCTCGGGCCAGCGTGCGCCGTCGCGCCGCACCGTCACCACCGTGCGATAGGGGAACGGGCCCTCGCCGTGCTTGGCGTCGGGATGCGCCTTCTTCCACTCGGCGCGCTTGTCGGAGATGCGCTTGTCGACCTGCTCCTTGGTCTCTTCGGTCCACTTGCCGTCTTTGTAGGTGGTGCCCGGCTGCGGCAGCTCCTCGTCGGAGGTCAGGCTCTGCACGCGGTTGTCGACGGTCTGCACGCCGAAGACGTTCTGGTGGAACACCTCCTCGACGGTGGCGCGCTCGCCCGAGCCCTCGGCGAGCGCGTCCATCAGATCGGCGGCGCTCGGATGGCGGAAGTGCCACTTCGCGTAGTAGTTGCGGAAGCCGCGCTCGGTGGCGTCCTTGCCGATGCGCTCCTCGAGGTCGTGCATCACCGTCGCGGTGCGCGAGTAGACCTGGCCGTAGCTCTCGCTCGACATGTGGTCCCACGAGTTCTCACCGATGGGATCGGCCGGGTGCACGTTGAGCGCACCGGTGGCGCGCTCGTAGCCGAAGCCGCTCAACGTCGGGTCGAAGCCGATGCGCTTGAGCGTCGAGCTGGTCAGGTGCACGTCCTGGTTGCGGGCGCGCATCATGCGCATGTCCCAGTACTCGTTCATGCCCTCGTCGAGGAACGGCTCCTCGAACTCGTTCGAGGCCAGAAGGCCGTAGAAGTAGCCGTGGCCGAACTCGTGGATGACCACGAAGTCGACGGCGGCGGCGCCGATCGTGTCGGGCGCGGCGTCGAGGAAGCCGTCGCCGGTGAAGATGGTCTGATACTCCATGCCGCCCGCCTCGCCGGCGTTGTACGGCGGCACGATGCAGGTCGACGTGCGATACGGATACGGTCCGAGCGTCGTCGAGAAGAAGCGGATCGAGTCGATGGTGGCCTGCAGCGAGCGCTCCGCGTCCACCTTGTACTCGGGCGGATAGAAGACCTTGACCTTGACCGGCGGGCTGCCCGGCCCCTCGTACGTGCCCTCGAGCGGCGGCGCGAAGTTGTCGGCGGCCATCCAGGCGAAGTCGTGGACGTCGCCCTGCACGAAGTGGTGCGTGACGAGGTCGCCCTTGACGACGGGCGCGCCCTCTTCTTCGCCGGCGGAGGCGACCTGGAAGCTCTTCGGCACCGTCATGCGCACGTCGTACTCGCCCCAGTCGGCGTAGAACTCCGAGTGCAGGTGGAACTCGTGCACGTTCCAGCGCGGAGCGGTGGCGCCGCGCTCGCCGGCGAGCTCGAGCACGCCGACCTTGGGGAACCACTGCCCGATCATGTGGAAGCTGCCGAACCAGCCGGTCCGCGCGATCACGCGCGGCAGCTGATCATGAAAGGCGATGTCGACGGTGGTGTTGCCGCCGGGCGCCACCGCCGTCGGCAGATCGAAGCGCACGACGGTGTGATCGGTCTCGGGCCCGCCGTCGGGATGGACGAACTTCCACGGCACGGTGGCGCCGGCCTGCTCGACCTTCTTGAGCTCGATGTGGCCCCACTGGCCGTCCTTGGTCCCGACGTCGCTGCGGAACTCGAAGCCGCCCTCGCGATGCTCGGTCAGAAAGGTGCTGCCCGGCCCTTCGAAGGCGTTGAGGTAGAGGTGCAGGTAGATCGTCTTGACCGGACGATCGCTGCGGTTGCGCCAGGTCAGCTTCTCCTGCGCATCGATCGTATGGGCCTTCGGATCGAGCGTGGCGTCGATGTCGTACTTGACGACCCGATCGGAGAGCGTCGCCTCCTTGCCGGTGCGCGGGCCGCCCCACGCGTTCGGCGCGCTCGGCGTCTCGACGGCGTGGGCGCGCGGCGAGACGAACGGGATCTCGGCGGCGCCTTCGGGCGTGCCGGTGGCGGCGGGCGTCTCACCCGAGCCGATGCGCTTCTGCTCGGGCGGCGTCGCGCTCGGCTTGGCGGGGTGCTGCCCGAAGGCGAGCCAGGACAGAGCGGTGACGACGCCGGCGGAGAGGACCACCGCGGCGCCTGTTCGGGTTCGGGTCACGATGGACTCCTTGGCGCGTGAACGCGCGTATCTTACGCCCGCCGTGACAAAATGGCCGGCGAATTAGAGGACGGGCGGTCCGAACCAGATGGTCGCGGCATCCCGCAGGCCGTGGTCGGTGCCGTCTGAAACCCAGGCGACGTGGCCGTCCGGCCGAATCAGCACCGCCGCGGGCGCGGCGACGGCGCCGACGAGCGGCAGCTCCCACGCGCCGGTGTAGCGCGCATCGACGAGGCGAACGCGATCGGCCGAGGACGTGAGGTCCAAGGCGCCGGGCGCGCCGAGATTGAGCAGGACCGGCCGCGCCTCGTGCAGCAGGCTGAACACGCGGCGCGGACCGCTCGCGGTGACGACGTCGAGATCGGGCATGCGCCGGCCGAGGAGCGGATGGCCCGCGCCGAGATCGTAGTGGATGTCGAGGCCCGACATCATCGCGGCGTAGCGCTTGCGCGGCTCGTCCATGCGCAAGAGCTCCGACAGGGTCTCGCGCACGGCCTCCATGCGCTCGTCGCCGCGGCTGAGCGCGGTTTGCGCCATCGTCTTGCGCAGCGCGCGCGCCGCCACGGGATGCCGTTCCGTCTGGTAGGTCTCGAGCAGGCTCGGCGGCGCGGCTCCGCGCACCACCTGCGCGAGCTTCCACCCGAGGTTCACCGCGTCGTGGACGCCGAGGTTGAGCCCCTGCCCGCCCATCGGCGAATGCACGTGCGCCGCGTCGCCGGCGAGGAGCACGCGTCCGTTGCGGTAGGACGCCGCCTGCCGCGTCAGGTCGCCGAAGCGCGAGAGCCAGGTGGCCTTGCGCAGCCCGAAGTCGCTGCCGTAGAGCGCGACGAGCGCGGCGCGAAGCTCGTCCAGCGTCGGCGCATCGCCGGCGCCGACCTCGTCTTCGCGGAGCACGACGCGCACGCGCCCATCGTCGAGCTTGCCGAGCGCGAACGTGCCCTTTTGGTCGCGGCGGATGCCGAACGCGGGCGTGTCGCTCATCTCGACCTCGGCGATGAGGTAGCTGATCGATGCGTCCCAGCCGGGGAAGTCGATCCCCGCCTGCTTGCGCACGAGGCTGCGACCGCCGTCGCATCCGACGAGGTAGTGCGCGCGCAGCGTCCGCCCGTCGGAGAGCGCGACGTCGACGCCGCTGTCGTCCTGCACGAAGCCGGTGACCTCGCGCGAGCGGTAGATCGGTACGCCGCGCTCGGCGACCCAGTCGGCCAGGATGCGCTCGATGTGGACCTGCCAGAGCGCGAGCCCGTAGTTGTGGCGCGTCGGGAAGTCGCTGATGTCGAGCGGCGTCTGCCCGAAGGCGGCGATCTGCACCCGCTGCCCCTGCGCGAGGAAGCGCTCGGCGAGGCCGCGCTGATCGAAGAGCTCGATGGTGCGCGCGTGCAGCCCGCCGGCGCGCGACCCGTCGAGCTCCTGGTTCTCGCGCCGCTCGACGATGGCGACGTCGATGCCCGCCAGCGCCAGCTCGCCCGCCAACGTCAGGCCCGTCGGCCCGCCTCCGGCGATCAGGACCGAATGAGTTGTCATCGCCACACACTGCGGCAGCGACCGGGGGTTGCGGCAAGACCCCGCCGCTGGCATAGATTGGGTGTGGCGAGGGGCGGGTCGCCCGCGCGCAGCCGCGCTAGTGGCGCCCTAGTGGCGATCGAGGGCGAGGCGCAGCTTGGCGTGCGCCGGATCCGCGACCGGCCTCGCGGGCGAGAGCGGCGGCGACAGCGGCGGCAACGGCGACGGAGCCGCGATCACCGACGGCGCGAGTGCCGGCGCCGACATCGCCGGCTTGGGCTGCGCCTCGTGATGGCCGAGGCCGAGCGTCCAGGCGGCCACGCCGAGCGCGACGGCCGCGAGCAGGCTCAAGCTCCGCGAGCCGGCGGCAGGCTGCGACGCGCGCTCGGGCATCGACTCCAGCTCCGGCGCCGGCAGCGGCGGCACACGGACGGTCTCGAGGATGCGCGGCGACAACGCCGACGCCCACTGCGGATCGGGCGCGGACGCCGTCGGCAACGGCGCGGCGAGCGGCGCCGGCGGCGGCGCCACGATCGGCGCGACTGGCGCGACGCGCGGCGCGGGCGGCGCCGCCACGATCGGCGCGACTGGCCTGGCGAGTGGCGCGGGCCGATCGGCATGCGGCCGCACGACCACCGTCGTCGGCTCCGGCTCTTCCATCGCGACCGTCGACTCCTCGTCGCCGAGCGCGGGATATTCGCCGTCGGCGACGAGCGGCGGCAACGGCTCCGCCACGGGACGCATCGTCGTCACCGGCTCGGGCTCGTCGTCGCCGATGCTGATCTCCGGCTCGAGCGCTGTCAGCGGCGCGACCTCGATGCGGCGCGAGCGCTCGGTCAATGAAGAGAGGAGGTCTCCTCCCATCACGTTCGTCGCTTCGTCACCGAAGTCGCGATGCGTGTCAGTCGACTCCTCGGTGGGCTTCATCGAGCGCCTCCTCTGCGACCCCTCGTGTACTACCGGTAGCGTACAAAGCCTGTAGGCCGAAAGGGCATGGCTGTACGACGCCGTCCCCAATCGTCGCCACTGTCGGTGGCTCGGCGCACGGGCGTAAAGCGGCAGCGAGCGTGCCGTTTTCCGGAGGAATGCCGTCGTCGCAGCCGGCTGCTAGCGGCGGCGCGACTTGAGGCGGTCGGAGACGAGGTAGAAGCAGGGCACGACGAGGAGGCTCAGCACCGTCGAGACGGTGAGGCCGCCGAGGACGACGACGGCCATGGGGCTGCGCGTCTCGGTTCCGGGGCCGAGGCCGAGGATGGCCGGCACCGCCGACATCATGATCGCCACCGTCGTCATCAGGATCGGACGCAGGCGCAGCGGCCCCGCCTTCTGCATCGCGTCGCGCGCGTCGAGGTGCTCGTCCTCGCGCACGCGATTGGCGTACTCGACGAGGAGGATCGAGTTCTTCTTCACGATGCCCATCAGGAGCAGCACGCCAATCATGCTGAAGATGTTGAGCGTCTTGCCGCTGGCGATGAGGCCGAGCGCGGCGCCCGACAGCGCCAGCGGCAGGATCGTCAGCACCGTCACCGGATGCAGGAACGAGTTGAACTGGCTGGCGAGCACCATGTACGCGACCAGGATGCCGACGGCGAGCGCGAAGAAGAGCCCGCTCGTGGTCTCGGCCAGCTGCGAGGCCTGCCCGCTGGCGACGACGTGATAGCCGGACGGCAGCGACTTGGCCAGCGTGTCGATGTAGGTCATCGCCTCTTGCTGCGAGTGGCCGGCGGCGACGTTGCCGGTGATGCCGATGGCGCGCTCGCGATCGAGCCGATTGATCGACTGCAGCGACGCCGCCTCGGCCGTGGTCACGACGAGCGACATCGGCACCGTGTCGCCGGTCTGCGTGCGCATGCGGATCTCGCCGAGATCCTCGGGCCGCGTGCGCTGCGTGGCCATGAGGCGCATGCGGATGTCGATGCGGCGGCCGTCGGTGGAGAACTTGCCGACGACGTTGCCGCCGATGAGCGTCGAGACGGCGTTGCCGAGATCCATCATCGAGATGCCGAGGTCGCTGGCGCGCCGGCGATCGGGCGTCATCTGCACCTCGGGCGCGCCGATCTGATAATCGGTCGACAGGTCGGTGGTGATGCCGCTCTTGGCCAGATCGTCCTTGAGCTTCATCGCGGCGGTGACGAGCGTGTCCCAGTCGGGGCCGCGCACGGTGAAGTCGACGGGGTAGCCCTTGGAGACGCCGAAGCCCTGCTGCGACGGATCCTGCACCGACGCGCGGATGCCGGCGATCTTCGACAGCTGCTTGCGCAGCTCCTGTGACAGCGCCTGCGCCGAGAGCTTGCGCTGGCCCGGCGGCACCAGCGTCAGCGTCATCGAGCCCGACGTGCCCGACAGCGTCGACAGGACGCGCGCGACCTCGGGCCGCTTGGCGAGGATCTGCTCGGCGCGATCGATGAGCGGCTTGGCGGCGGCGATGCTGGTGCCGGTCTCGGTCTGGATGCGCACGTTGAGCTGGCTCTGATCCTGCGACGGGATGAACTCGGTCTTGATGAACGGCACCGTCGCCATCGAGGCGGCGAGCAGGAGGACCGAGGCGAAGAGGATCTTCCACGGCCGCGCCAGGCAGAAGTCGAGCGCGCGCGCGTATGCGTGCTCGAGCTCGACGAAGCCGGCGTCGACGGCGCGCCCGATGCGGCTGCGCCCTTCGCGCGAGGTCGTGAGGATCTGCGCGCAGCGCGCCGGCGCCAACGTGATCGCCTCGAAGTACGAGAGCAGGACCGCGATCGACAGCGTGATGCCGAACTGGAAGAAGAAGCGGCCGATGATCCCCTTCATGAAGATGACCGGCAGGAAGATGGCGATGACCGCGAGCGTGGCGGCGAGCGCGGCGGTGGTGATCTCCTTGGTGCCGTCGAGCGCGGCGCGCTCCTTCGATTTGCCCATCTCGGCGTGGCGGTAGATGTTCTCCATGACCATGACGGCGTCGTCGACGACGAGGCCGACGGCGAGCGACAGGCCGAGCAGCGTGAAGGTGTTGAGCGTGAAGCCGATGAAGTAGATGACGGCGATGGTGCCGAGGAGCGACATCGGGATCGCCAGGACGACGTTGAGCGTCGACGACAAGGAGCCGAGGAACAGCCAGCAGACGAGCGCGGTCAGGACCAGCGCCAGGCCGAGCTCGAGCTCGATCTCGTCGACCGACTCCGAGATGAAGATGGTGGTGTCGGCGAGCACCTCGACCTTCATGCCCTTGGGAACGCTGGCCTGGATCTCGGCCACCTTGGCGCGGATCGCCTTGGCCACAGCGACGGCGTTGGTGCCGCGCTGCTTCAGGATGCCGAGCGCCTGCAGCGGCTGGCCGTCGAGCTGCGCCAGCGTCGTCACGTCGGCGAAGCCGTCCTCGACGAGCGCGACGTCCTCGAGGTAGACCGGCGTGTCGTTGACCTTGCGCACGACCAGCTTCTTGAGCGCGTCGAGATCGATCGCCTCGCCGAGCAGGCGCACGTTGAGCTGGCGCTGCGAGGTGTCGAGCGTGCCGCCGGGGAGCTCGACGTGCTCCTTGCCGATCGAGCCGATGATGTCGGTGACCACGACACCGCGCTCGTTCATCTTGTCGGTGTCGAGCCAGATGCGGATGTTGCGATCGACGTAGCCGTTGAGCGTGATCTGCCCGACGCCGGCGACGGTCTGCAGCTTCTCCTGCACCTGGTAGCGGGCGACGTCGGAGAGCATCTGCCGCGCGAACGGGCCGTAGACGCCGACAGTGACGATGGGCGTGTCGTCGGGGTTCGACTTCGACACCGTCGCCGCCGGCACGTCGGAAGGCAGCGAGCGCTGGGTCTGCGCCACCTTGGCCTGCACGTCTTGCAGCGCCAGATCGACGTTGCGCGACAGATCGAAGGTGCAGGTGATGCGCGCCGAGCCCTGCCGCGCTTGCGCCTGCATCGTCTGCACGCCTTCGACCTGCGACAGCGACTCTTCGATGGGCTCGAGGATCTCGCGCTCGATCGCCGACGGAGACGCCCCCGGCCACGACAGGCTGACGGTCACGTTGGGATAGTCGACGTCGGGATACTGGCTGATGCCGAGGCGCGTGACGGAGATGACGCCGAAGAGGATGGTCGACGCCATCAACATCCACGCGAAGACCGGATTGCGGATGGAGACGTCGGTGAGGCTCAATGTCCGACACCCGTCGCCGCCGCGACGCCGCCGTCGGGGGCGGGCGCGGCCGGCGTGCTGGTGTCGAGCGACTCGGGCGTGACCTTGTTGGCGTGCACCTTGGCGCCGTTCGACAGCGCCTCGGCGCCGCGCACCACCAGCGTGTCGCCGGCCTTGAGACCGTCGCGCACCTCGACCCAGCCGTCGCGCGTGCTCATGCCGAGCTTGAGCGGACGCTCTTCGGCGGTGTCGCCGGCGACGACGTAGGCGACGTAGCCGTGATCGGTCGCGCGCGCGGCGCTGCGCGGAATGAGCGGCGCCTCGCGCTTGGCGCCGAGATCGACGGTCACGTCGCAGAACGATCCGGGGCGCAGCCAGTACTTGTGCGCGTCGGCGATCACCTCGCCGGTGACCGCGACCATGTGGGTCGCCGGATCGGCGGCGCCGGCCACGAGCGTGAGCTTGGCGTTGAAGGTCCGTTGCGTCTCGCGCAGCGTGAAGCTCGCCGGCATGCCCGGCTTGAGCCGCGGCGCATCGTCGGGCTCGACCTGAAAGTGCAGCAGCATCGGATCGTTCCTGAGGAGCGTCGCGATCACCGCGCCCGCCTGCACGAGCTGTCCGGTCTCGACGGTGCGCGTCTGAATGACGCCGTCGATCGGCGCCACCACCGACGAGTCGCGCAGGTTCACCTCGGCGGTCTTGAGCCCCTGCCCGGCGACCTCGGTGTCGGCCTTGGCCGTCAGCACCTTGGTCTTGTCCATCGCGATCTCTTCGCCGGGGATGAGGCCGGGGTGATCCTTGGTCGCCGCCTCGCGCCGCGCCACCATCGCCTCGGCGTCGGACTGCGTGGCGCTCGCCTTGTCGAGCGCCGCCTTGGCCTGCGCGACCGCGAGGCGGAAGCGCTCGCTGTCGATGCTGACGAGCGGCGTGCCCTTCTTGACCTGCTGGCCCTCGGCGAAGAGCACGCGATCGACGACGCCGGCGACGCGCGCGGTCACCTGCACGCGCTCGAACGCGTCGATGGTGCCGGGCGCCTGCACGAGGTAGTCGACCTTCTTCGCCTCGACGGGGATGACGTCGACGGTGTAGACGAGCGCCTGCCGCCCGCCCTTCTTCGGCTGCTCCGCCGGCTTCGACGAGCAGGCCGCGAGCGCGACCGCGAGCACGAGCACGAGCGTGCGTCTCACCGGGTCCTCTTGACGTAGGCGCCCACCCTCGGCGGCGTGTCCTCGACGGGACCGAGGCCGAGCGCGAAGCGCAAGTTGAGGTACGCCTGCTCCATGCCGAGCTTGGCCGTGGCGAGCGTGGCCTCCGCGTCGTAGCGGGTGGCGTTCGCGTCGGTGACCTCGATCGCCTTGGCCAGGCCCTGCTTGTACAGGATCGTCGTTTCGTCGGTGTTCTTCTGCGCCGTCACCACCGCCTGCTCGGACACTTGCAGGACCGTGCGCGCGGCGCGCAGCTGCGCGATGGCGATGCCGATGTCGTTGGCCACCGAGCGGCGCAGCGCGCGCTCGTCGAGCCACCCGCTCACCGCCTGCGCCAGCCGCGTGCGTCGATCGGCGTAGCGGATGCCGGCGTCGTAGATGGTCCACGTCAGCGTCAGCCCGACGCTGCCCGAGGTCGCCGTATCCATCGGTCCCGGATCGATGATCTGCCTGAGCTGGGCGTCGAGGCCGAGCGACGGGATGAGGCGGAAGAGCGGCTCGCGCGCGCCCTGGCGCAGCGCCTCGGTGTGCTCGCTGGCCTCCTGGACGTCGGGGCGGCGATCCTCGGCGCGGCGCGCGACCTCGTCGGGGTTCCACGTGTTCTTGCGCGCGTTCGACGTCGTGCGCTCGGGCGCGACGAGGCCGCCGGCGACGGGCTCACCGATGAGGTAGGCGAGCTGCAGATAGGCGCGCTGGAGGTTGCCCTGCGCCGTCGCCACTTGCGACTGCGCGGTCGCCACGGCGAGCTGCGCGCGCGTGACGTCGTTGGTGCTGGTGAGCCCGGCCTGGGCGCGGGCGGCGGAGTCTTCCATGTCGGCCTGCGCGCGCTCGAGCCGCTGCTGCGCGGCGGTCAGGAGCTGCTCGTTCGAGAGCGCGGCGATGAACGCGCTCGCGGTGTCGAAGGCGAGCACGCGCAGATCCTCGACGGCGCCCCAGCGCTCGGCTTCGAGCGTGTGGCTCGCCTGCGAGTAGAGCGGGAAGGCGGGCGCGTTCACGATCGGCTGGCTGAAGTGGAGCTCGGCGTCACCGCTGAGGTTGCGGCCGTTGCGGTCGGCCGTCGAGGTCCAGCCGCCGACGCCGGCGGCGCTGAGCGTCGGCAAGAACGCGCTGCGCGCACGCTCGAGCCCGCCGAGCGCCGCCTGGACGCGCGCGGGCGCCTTGTAGGCGCGCTCGTTGTTGGCGAGCGCGAGCTCGATCGCCCCTTGCAGCGTGAGCCCGGCCTGCGCGGCAGCGGGCTCGGCAGCGCGTGCGGCGGCGGTGCCGACGAGCAGCAGCGCGCCGACCGCCCACGAGCTCACCCACGACACGCGCGCGCTCGGCATCCGCCGTCGACGATATCGCCCCGGCCGAAGAACCTCAAGCGCTTAGCGCTTGGTGCGGCGGTGGTCAGGCGCGCGGCTGGCGGCGGCGCAGCCCGAGGACGGCGAAGGCGATGAGCAGCAGCGTCGCTTCGGGCCAGGTGCCGTCGAGCGCGCCGCGGTCCGACGCCCCGATCACGCAGCCACAGCCTTTCATCGGCAACGGCGGCGTCTCGCCGTTGCCGCCGGTGCCGGTGCCCATGTCGGCGCCGGGCGTGCCGTCGCCGGTGCCGGGCGCCTGCGCCAGATCGTCGCCTTGCGCCAGGTCCGCGGGCGCGCCGAGATCAGCGGGAGACGAGTCGGTGCTGACGAGCAGCGCCGCGGTGTGCGTCTGCATCGTGCTGCCCGCGGTGGCGTCGGCGCGCACGACGACTTGCAGCCCGCTCGTCGCCGCCGGGTTGGTGGCGGTCACCGTCACCGCGGCGGTCGCGCCGGCGGTGAGCGTCGTCGGGCTGACGGTCGCGGTGATGCCCATCGGCGCCGTCACCGACAGCGTCAACATCTGCGCCGTGCCGGCGACCGAAGCGGTCTTCACCGTGAACGTCTTGGCCGCGTTCAGCGAGAGCGTCGCCACGTTCGGCGACAAGGCGACGTTGAAGTCGTTGGCGTCGGAGCTGAACGCCGTGCAGCCCTTGGTGCGCTCGTCCCAGATGTCCTGCACCGTGAACATGCCGAAGTCGGTGGTCACGGTGCCGTTCGAGCCTTCGCACAGATCGCCCATCTCGTTGCCCATCGTGTCGTTCCACGCCTGCGGGTAGTCCGGGCTGCTGGCGGGCGTGGGGATGTTGTCGGTCATCGCCTCGACGAGCTCGTGCGTCGACACCGACGTGACCGATTTGAACGACGAGCCGCAGTCGGGCATGACGAGGTAATAGGTGTTGTGGCGCTGGGTCTCGATGATGGCGTCATGGTAGGCGCCATAGCCGGAGCAGCTCTTGGAGCCGTCGAGGGTGATGGTCACGCCGGTCGGGAAGTAGACCGCGTAGAGCGAGTTGTCGTCGGGCGGCGGCAACACGCCGTCGACGAAGCCCTGGTCGATGGCCGCCTGGATCTGCGCGTCGGTGACGTCGCCCGACGGAACCTTCATGAGCGTGAGCGTACCGGCGTAGTTGCCGCGACCGATGTACTGGCCGGTGCCGGCCATGCCCGAGTGCGATCCCGCGGTGGCGTTGATGCCGGTGCTGTACTCGTTGAGCCAATCCATGAAGCTCGAGTTGGTGACGCCGGCGAAGTAGTCGGCGATCCCGCCCTTGGCCGCGGTGATGGCGGGGTTGATCTTCGACGGGTCGCCCCACCACACCACGTAGACCTTCGCGTTCGCCGTGACGGGGCCGCCGTAGTATTGCGCGGTCGCGCCGGCGGCATTCGGGGCCGGCAGGTGCGACGCGCGCGGCTTGTCGACGTGCAGCGGCGGCGCGTTGGCGCCCGCGACCGCAAGCGCGGCTGATGCGGATTCGCTCGCGCCACCGGCGCAGCCGGCGAGAAGTGCAGCAACGACACAGCTGATCACGTGTGCGGGTTTGCTGGTCACGGGCCGGCCCGTTGCAACTGCCGAGCCTGCGCGGTCGCGGCGGCGCGACGCGGCAAACCTCCTGATAGGAGAGCCGAACTATCGACTGAACACTGCAGTCGGCCCGACCGGGGTGGAAAATCCCGGGTCGTGACGACCCTGCGAGCGGGGCGCAATGCCTCGCGGACCCACGCATGCGTCCGCGACGCCGCACAGGCGTGCGCAGCGCTTGTCAATCGTGCTTGTCAGTCGCTACGCCGGCAGCGTCGTCGGCAGGCGAACGCGGCGACCAGGCGGGGATCGAGGAACGCCGTGATCGCGGCCAGCCGTTCGCCGCCTGATACGCGACCAGCGCCGGCGGGCTGGAAGACCATGCCGTCGATGGCGGCGCCGATGGCGGCCGCGCCGCGCAGCCACTCGGAGAACGGCGGCGGCGTCGTCGAGCGCCGGCGGTGCCTCGACGTGCGCGTGCGCGGCCAGCGTCTCGCGCGCCCGCTGCAGCGCGCTGTTCACCGCGGCCAGCGACAGCTCGAGGAGATCGGCGGGCGAACGTCGGCGCGTCTAGCGGCGCGACGACGGCTGCGCCGGGATGGCGCGCTTGCGCGCGAGGCAGAGCCACGACTTCAGGTGGTTCTCCTGCACGTTGAACTCCGTCGAGCGGAGCTGCAGGATCTCGAGCGCCGGCTCGACGGCGTTCATGACGTCGCGCGCGCTGCGCCGCGGCGGGCCGCTGTCGCGCGGCGGCCCTTCGGTGCTGCCGATGAGGCTCAGCCACAGCCCGCCCTCGACGAGCTGCGCGGCGACGTTGGCGGCGAAGCGCGCCTGCGCCGCGGCGTCGTCGAAGACGTGAAAGCAGCCACGATCGAACACGAATTGAAACGGGCCGCCGGGCGCTGGCGCGGCGAGAAAGTCGCCGGTCTCGAAGCGCGCGCGGCCCTCCGCCTTGGCGCGCGCCTTCTCCACCGCCAGCGGCGAGACGTCGACGCCGACGACGTCGAAGCCGTGCTCGGCGAGATAGATCGCGTTGGTGCCGGTGCCGCAGCCGACCTCGAGTGTGCGGCCGGGCGAGATCGCGCGCGACTCGACCATCTCGATCAACGTCGGATCGGGCGTGCCGGTGTCCCACGGCAGCGGCTCGCCCGAGGCATATCTTTCGTTCCAGGGTGGATGCGCCATGCGGGCATCGTACGCCGATCACGCAGCGCCGGCGAGCCGGGCGAGCAGCTGCTTGCCGCGCGGGGCGATCTCGGCGAAGTCGACCGAATGCTCCCAATCGCGCTTCTTGCGCCACCAGCGGTCGATGCCCGAGAAGCGGAGGACGCCGAAGACCACGAGCCACCAGTAGACGTCGTCGAGCTCGGCGGCGTTGACCAGGTTGGCGGCGGTGCGCGCGAGCGTGGCCATGAGGTTGCGCGCGCTGCGCTTGGACCAGTCGGCGTGCTCGGCGGCGGCGGTGACCAGCACCTCGAGCAGCGTGAACTCGCCGACCATGCGCCCGTCGAGCTCGCGCTCCAGCGACGCGAGCTCGTCCCAGCGCTCGCGCTCGGCCGGCGGCGGCGACAGATCGAGGAGCGTCGCCGACGTCTTCTCGGGCACGATCGGCGTCGGCGCCGCCGGCTCGCGCGGCGCGAGCGCGCGCACGAACGGCGCCAGGTCCTCGTAGCGCTCGCCGTAAGAGAGCACCATCACGCGTTCGGCGGGATCGTGATCGCGCCGGATCGCCGCCGCCTCCGACGCGCGCGCCAGCCGGTAGTGGCGGTACGGCATCGTCCACGACACCTTGCGCGCCCAGCGCAGGAACTGGCGGAAGTTGGGATCGCGCAGGCCGGCGCCGAAGCCGACGAAGAGGAGGCTCTTGGCCATCCCGAGCGCGCGCATCACCGCCTGCGTGTGCTCGTTGTCGACGAGGCCGGCGTACTCCCACAGCCCGAGCACCACCGACTCCGGCTCCGAGTAGTGGCCGTGCAGGTGCAGGATGGCGCTCGAGTCGCCGCGCAGGATCCGATCGACGGCGGCCTCGTTGCGCCACGAGATCGCCTCGCGGTGCAGCACCTTCTCGAGGAGGTGATCGTAGTTGGTGGTCACGATCGGGACCTCGAGCGCGCCGAGCGCCTGGATCAGCGTGGCGTCGCCGACCTCGAGCGCGCCGACCGAGCGGTGCAGCCACTCGGCATACTCGCCGCCGTCGGGCGCGCCGAGCTTCGATGCCACCTGCGAAGCGACCGCGAGCAGATCGTCGACGTCGTCGGAGGCGAGCGCGCGCAGGCGATCGTCGACCCAGCCCGGCGGCAGCTCGGGATGGAGCGCGCGCACCCAGCGCACACCGCTCTCGACGAGCCGCGGCCACAGGACGGGCTCGGTGCCGGAGTCGGGGCGCGCCGACGCGGCGGCGACGCCGGCGCCGACGACGCAGATGATCTGCTTCGCGGCGATCCGCTCGCGCAGGTCGGCGGCGAGATCCGCCGTCACCATCACCCTATCGAGGATGGGCGATCCGTCGAGAATTGCCAATCCGAGCGGTTCTATGCGACCAAAAGCCGTATTGGCGCCGACAAGAAAGCGCTTGGCGGCAACTTTTTCCGGCCAGCCCTACGCCTGTCAGTGAGCGAGCGCGGTGGCGAGCTCGGGTAGGACGGTGCCGAGCGCGGCGTCGAGGCGAACGGTGGCGAGCGGATCGCCGCGCGTGGGGCCGAGGTTGACGATGGCCACCGGCACGCCGCGCTCGGCGGCGCGGCGCACGAAGCGATAGCCCGACCACACCGTCAGCGACGAGCCGAGCACGAGCAGGAGCTCCGCCTCGTCGAACAGGCGCCACGCCTCGTCGAGCACGGGGCGCGCCACGTTGTCGCCGAAGAAGACGACGTCGGGCTTGAGGATGCCGCCGCACGCGAGGCAGTCGGCGACCACGAAGCCGGCGAGCGCGGCGGCGTCGAGATCGGCGTCACCGTCGGGGGCGATGGCGTCGGCGGCGCCACGCCAGCCGGCGTTGAGCGCGGCCAGCCGCTCCTGCGAGTCGGCGCGGCTCTCGACGGCGCCGCAGCCGAGGCAGCGCACGCGGGCGAGCGCGCCGTGCAGCTCGACGACGCGCCGGCTGCCGGCGCGCTGGTGCAGCCCGTCGACGTTCTGCGTGATCACGCCGCCGAGGCGCCCGGCCTCCTCGAGCGCGGCGATGGCGCGGTGCCCCTGGTTCGGCGCGGCGGCCGACACGCGCGGCCAGCCGAGGAAGCTGCGCGCCCAGTAGCGGCGGCGCGTGGCGGCGCTGGCGAGGAAGTCGCGGTGCTGCAGCGGCGTGCGCGGCGGACGGCCGGCGCCGCGATAATCCGGAATTCCGGAATCGGTGCTCAGCCCGGCGCCCACGAGCGCGACGATGCGGCGCCCATCGGCGAGCGCGCGCAGGCGGTCGAAGTCACCGGGAAACGCCACGCGCTCATTGTGACACACCTCGGGTGCGCGCTCGATTGCGCGCGCCGGTGTCCGCCCCAGACACGACACGAAGCGCCAAGCGAAAGGAGCGCGCGCATGAAGATCCTGATGGTCCTGACGTCGCACGATCAACTGGGCGACACCGGACGCAAGACCGGCTTCTGGCTCGAGGAGCTCGCCGCTCCCTACTTCGTGTTCCGCGACGCCGGCGTCGACTTGACCCTGGCGTCGCCCAAAGGCGGACAGCCGCCGATCGATCCGAAGAGCGACCTGCCCGAGAACCAGACGCCGGCGATGGCGCGCTTCAAGAGCGACGAAGCGGCCAAGAAGGCGCTCGCCAGCACGCGCAAGCTCGCCGACATGAAGGCCGACGATTTCGACAGCGTGTTCTACGTCGGCGGCCACGGCCCGATGTGGGATCTCGTCGACAACCCCGACTCGATCCGGCTCATCGAGTCGTTCTACGCCAGCGGCAAGCCGGTCGCCGCCGTCTGCCATTCGCCGGCCGTCTTCCATCGCGTGAAGTACAAGGGCGCGCCGCTGGTCAAGGGCAAGCGCGTCACCGGCTTCACCAACGGCGAGGAGGAGGCCGTCCACCTGACGAAGGTGGTGCCGTTCCTCGTCGAGGACGAGCTCAAGCGCGTGGGCGGGATCTACGAGAAGGCGCCCGACTGGCAGAGCTTCGCCCTCGTCGACGGACAGCTCGTGACCGGGCAGAACCCCGCGTCCTCGACGGCGGCGGCCCATTCGCTGCTCGACCTGCTCGCCCACCGGCACGCCGCGTAGACGGCGCCACGGGCGATCGCCGGCGGCGAGTGGTAGCATCTCCGTGGATGCTCGGAACCCAGCTCGGCAGCTACCGCGTGCTTTCGAAGCTTGGCGAAGGCGGCATGGGCGCGGTCTACGTGGCCGAGCACGCCCTCCTCAAGCGCAAGGTCGCGGTCAAGGTGCTCTTGAAGGAGCTCACCAGCGACGCGTCGATCAAGCGCCGCTTCATGAACGAGGCGCGCGCCACCTCGCAGATCGTCCACCCCGGCATCGTGCGCATCTGGGACTTCGGCGAGCACACCGACGGCACGACCTACATCCTCATGGAGCTGCTCGAGGGTGAGACGCTGCGCGAGCGCATCGCCAAGGGTGGCCGCCTCGCGCTCGATCACGCGCTGGCGCTGATCAAGCAGATCGCCGAGGCGCTCGGCGCCGCGCACGCGCAGCGGGTGGTGCACCGCGATCTCAAGCCGGAGAACATCTTCCTCGTCGCCGATCCGGCGGCGCCGTTCGGCATGCAGCCGAAGATCCTCGACTTCGGCATCGCCAAGATCCTCGATCCGAGCGTCGACTCGCCGCAGACGCGCGCGGGCAGCATCATCGGCACGCCGCTCTACATGTCGCCCGAGCAGTGTCTGGCGCAACCGGGGGTCGATCATCGCGCCGATCTCTATTCGCTCGGCGGCATCTTCTTCCTGCTCTTGTGCGGGCGGCCGCCGTTCGACAAGGGCAACTTCGGCGATCTGCTCGCCGCGCACCTGCACCAGGCGCCGCCGCGCCCGAGCACGTTCGTGCCGACGCTGCCGCCGTGGATCGACGAGCTGACCCTGCGCCTCCTCGCCAAGGTGCGCGAGGAGCGCTTCCAGTCGACCGAGGAGTTCCTCGACGCGCTGCAGGCCGGACGCGAGTCGCGGCGAGTCTCGTCGGAGGCGCAGACGGTGATCAGCACCGCGGCGGCGACGGCGGCGCAGCTCGCCGCGCTGGCGCCGCCCGGTGCCGCGATCGGAAGCGCGCCGACGCCGCGCGGCGGCCCGCTGATGACGCCCACTCCCCCGCCGCTGACCACGCCGCCGCCGAGCGACGCGACCAAGGTCGATCCGGCCACGCCGCCGCCGTCGGGCGCGACGACGCCGCCGCCCTCGGACGGTGGCGACGACGTGTCACGCACGCGCGCGCACTCGGCCGAGGAGCTCGCGATCCCGCAGCCGCACAAGAGCCGCGCCAGCATCCCGGTGCTGCTCACGGCCGCGTTCGCCGGCACGATCGCGCTCGGGCTCGGCGGCTTCTATCTGTTCGCGCGCGCGCATCGCGCCAACGACGAGGGGCCGGCGGCGGCGCACTTCTTCATCGAGTCCGATCCGTCGGGCGCCGACGTCTATCGCGACGGCAAGTCGCTGTGCGTGACGCCCTGCAGCCTCGACGAGAAGCCGCACGCCGGCGACGCGCGCTGGACCGTCGCCAAGCGGGGCTACACCGAGGTGGAGCTGGCGCTGCCTGCCGATCACGGCGGTCACGCGCGCGTCACGCTCCATCCCGACAAGTCGCAGTGACGCGCCGCCAAAGTTGACAGCAGCGCGAAGGTTGACGAGCCTGTTGAAATGGCGACTCGTCTGCACTTCTCTTCGGTAGGCTCGCTCGTGGCGCTCGTCGCGCTCGCCGGCTGCGGCAACGGCTCCAAGCAGCCGAACGACATGTCGAGCGGCGGCGGCGATCTCGCCGGCGTCGACGCCAGCATGGGCCCGTCGGTGGGCGGCACGGTCACCGGGCTGGCCGGCACGGGGCTCGTCTTGCAGAACAACGGCGGCGACGATCTGACGGTGAGCGCCAGCGGCGCCTTCGCCTTCGCCACGCCGGTCGCCGACGGCGCCGCCTACGACGTCTCGATCAAGACGCAGCCGACGACCCCGCCGCAGCTCTGCGCCGTCGCCAACGGCAAGGGCACGATCGCGGGCGGGGCGAGCGTGTCGAGCGTGGCGGTGCGCTGCGCGCCGGTGGTGCGCTTCGTGCTCGTCGCCGACAAGATGGACGACAGCGTCGGCAGCTTCGCGCTCGACGGCGCCAGCGGGCGGCTGCGCTACGCCGGCAAGAGCGCGACCGGCATGCAGCCGGGGTCGGTCGCGACCGATCCCGACGGCAAGTTTGCCTATGTCGCCAACGCCGGCGACGGCACCGTGTCGCAATACGCCGTCGACGGCAACGGGCGGCTGAGCGCGCTCTCGCCGGCCACGGTCACCGTCGGCGCGGGCCTGACCGCCGTCGCCGTCGATCCCGCGGGCACGCACGCCTACGCCGTCGCCACCAGCGGCGTCGCGCAATACGGCGTCGGCTCGGACGGCAAGCTCACCGCGCTGTCGCCGGCGACGGCGAGCGCGGGCGCCGTCCCGTCCGCGATCGTCGTCGAGCCGTCGGGGCGCTTCGCCTACGTGGCCAACACCGGCGACGCCACCGTGTCGCAATACTCCGTCGGCGCCGACGGCACGCTCACGGCGCTCGGCAAGGCCACCGTCGCCGCCGGCATGGGACCGTCGGGGATCGCCGTCGATCCGACGGGCCGCTTCGTCTACGTGACCAACGCCGGCGACAAGACCGTCTCGCAGTACGCCATCGGCAGCGACGGCGCGCTCACCGCCGCCGCGACTGCGACGGTCGCCGCCGGCAGCGGCGCGACCTCACCGATCGTCGATCCGTCGGGCACGTACGCCTGGGTCGTCAACCCCGGCGACAAGACCGTGTCGCAATACTCGATCGGCAGCGACGGCGCGCTCACGCCCGCCGGAACCGCCACCGCCGCCGCCGGCACCGGCGCGGCCGCCGTCCTCGTCGACGGCAGCGGCAAGTTCGCCTGGGTAGCCAACTCCGGCGACGACACCGTCGGCCAATACACCGTCGGCACGGGCGGCACGCTCGCCGCCAACGCGCCGGCGACGCTGCGGGGCCAGCTCGCGCCCGCCGCGCTCGCGCTCGTCGGTGGCCACGGTCCCGTGCAACCGACCGCCGCGCACGCCTACGTCACCGATCGCACCGGCAGCGTGCACGATTACCCCGTCGGCGCCGACGGCACGCTGCAGGCGCCGACCACGATCGCGACCGGCGGCAACCCGCAAGGGATCGTGCTCGACCCCTCGGGCACGCACGCCTACGTGCTCGACGCCCCGCGCCCGGCCGGCACCGGCCGCGTGCTGCAATACGCCATCGCGGCGAACGGCACCTGGACGCCGATCACGCCGGCGAGTGTCACCGCCGGCGACGAGCCGGGCGGCATCGCCATCGATCCCTCGGGCCACTTCGTCTACGTCGTCAACAGCGACGGCACCATGAACCTCGTCCTGCAATTCGCCGTCGGCGCCGACGGCACGCTCGCGCCCTTGTCGACGCCGTCGGTCACCACCTTGACCGAGCCGGTCGCCATCGCCGTCGATCCCTCGGGGCGCTTCGCCTACGCCGTCACCGGCGCCGTCGTCTCCTACGTCATCGCCGCCGACGGCAGCCTGACCAACCCCGTCACCGCGACCGTCTCCATGAGCGCCAACCCGCAGAGCGTGGCCATCGATCCGTCGGGCCGCTTCGCCTACGTCACCAACGCCGCCGGCAACAGCGTCCTGCAATTTTCGATCGACGCCGCCAGCGGCCAGCTCACCGCGCTGGCGCCGGCCGCGGTGGCGGCGGGCTCGGCCCCCGAGACCATCGCGCTCGACCCCTTCGGCCGCTTCGCCTACGCGGTCAACACCAACGCCTGCACCGTCTCGCAATACGTGATGAACGCGGCCGGCCCGCTCGCCGCGCTCACGCCCGCCAGCGCCGCCGCCGGCGACTGCGGCACGGCCATGGACGGCGTCACCTTCGTCGCCGTCGATCCGTCGGGCCGCTTCGCCTACGTCCCCGACGTCGGCACCTCGTCGTCGAGCGTCTTGCAATACGCCATCGGCGCCGGCACGCTCGCGCCGCTCAGCCCGGCGGCGACGGGCGCGCTCGCGGCCGCGCAGCTCGAGCGCATCGCCTTCCTGCTTCGCTTTCAGTAGGCCCGGACTAGGGCGTCGTGACCGTGACCTTGACGTTGCCCGCGAGCGTGAGCGCGCAGGTGCAGCTCTGCGCCATCGACGTGACCGTGCAGGCGGTGCAGCCGCTGCTCGCGCTCCACGAGATGCTGCCGCTCGTCGCCGTCGTCGTCGCGGTGAGCGTGACCGCGCCGCCGTCGGCGTAGCTCTGCACGCAGGTCCCGGCCGCGCTGGTGCAGCCCGTGATGTCGCCGGTGCCGAGCGTGCCGGTCGACGTCGAGCTCACCGAGCCGCCGCCGGTGACGGCCACCTGGACGATGTCGGCCGGCACGCAGGTCGCCGAGCCGGCGGCGTCGCACACGCCGGTCGTCGTCGACACCGTCACGCCCGAGCCCACCAGCGGCGGCGCGCAGTCGCGGTTGACCTTGCAGCCCTGGCCGGCGTCGCACTGGAAGCAGCTCGCGCCGCCGGGGCAGGTCGCCGTGCAGTCGGTGCCGCCGCAGTCGACGTCGGTCTCGAAACCGTTGAGCACCTGGTCGTTGCACTTCGGCGACGCGCAGGTGCCGTCGCCGGTCTTGCTCGACACCGTCGAGTTGCACACGCCGCTGGCGCAGTCGGTGTTGGCCACGCAGTGCTTGGTGGCGGCGCAGCCGCTGCACGTGCCGCCGCCGCAGTCGAGGTCGGTCTCGAGGCCGTTCTGCTTGGTGTCGCTGCAGCTCGCCGCCACGCAGGCGCCGCACGGCACGCCGCCCGGGCAGGTCATCGACAGCGAGCAGACGTCGCTCGCGCAGTCCTCGTTGCTGGTGCAGCCGATGGCGGTGCCGCAGTCCTGGCCGCTGCCGAGGTGCATTCCGGCGAGACCGTTCCTGAAGGTCGTGCTCGTGACCGTCGTGGTGATCTTCACGTTGCCGACGGCGCCCTTGATGTTGTTGGTGAGCGTGATGGTGTTGCCCGCGCAGCCGCCGGCCGGGCAGCCGAGGCCGCCGGTGGCTATGTTGAGGCCCGAGCCGTTGATGGCCGCGCAGATGCGGCACATCATGTCGTCCTGCAGCGCGCTGTTCTTGATGTCGATGGGCACGTTGCCGGCGCCGATGACGCTGTTGTTGTCGAACTCGAAGGTGACCGAGTGCGCGCCGTCGGAGAGCGTGAACACCTGGCCGTCGACGTAGGCGGTGTTCTTGAACGACGCCATCGTGCCCTGCGCCGGCGTGGGCGCGGCGAGGACGCTGGCGCCGTCGGCGCTGGTGCAGCCGCTGCCGTTCTTGCAGAGGCCGCAGTCGTTGACGTTGTTGTCGTCGCACGCCTCGGCGACCGAAGCAGGCGACGTGATGCGGTCGCCGTCGCCGCACACCGGCGCGCACACCGACGGGCCGGGAGGTGAAGGCAACGAGCAGCTCCAGCCCGCGTCGGGCTGGAGGCAGCTCGCACACCCCGGCTGCGAGCCCGCGTCGCAGGTCTCGACGCCGGCTTGCACCAGGCCGTCGCCGCACGACGCGTTCTTGCAATTCGAGAGGCAAGAGCCGCTGTCGCTGTTCATCGAGCCGCTGTCGCACTGCTCGCCGCCGGCCGGCGTCGTCGACGCGGCGTTCTTGTAGCCGTCGCCGCAGACGGCGGCGTGGCAGGCGACGCCCTTGGCGATGGCGGCCGCCGAGCTGCCGTTGCAATTCGCGGTGTCGGCGGCGCCCTTGTCGCAGGTCTCGCCGGCGGCGCTGTTGGTGTAGTTGTCGCCGCAGCTCGGGCTCAGGCAGGCGACGTTGGCGGCCTTGGCGGCGGCCGAGTTGCCGTTGCAGCTCGCGGTGTCGGCGCCGCCGAGCGTGTCGCAGGTCTCGTTCGCCTGCGTGTTGGTGTAGCCGTCGCCGCACGACGGCACCTTGCACGCCGCGCCGGCGCTGACCGCGGCGGCCGAGTTGCCGTTGCAGCCGTTGCTGTCGCTGCCGCCCATGTTGTCGCAGGCTTCGCCGGCCATCATGTTGGGGTAGCCGTCGCCGCACTTGGGGACCTTGCAGCTGGCGGCGCCCGCGTTCTTGCCGTTGCAGGTCGGCGTGTCGGCGCCGCCCTTGGTGTCGCACTCCTCGCCCGCCGCCGCGTTGACGTAGCCATCGCCGCACGACGGCGTCTGGCAGGCGACCGCGCCGGCGTTCTTGCCGTTGCAGTCGATGGCGTCGACGCCGCCGAGGTGATCGCAGCTCTCGCCGGCCATGACGTTCTTGTAGCCGTCGCCGCAGGCGCTGGTGTGGCAGGCGGCCGGGCCGGCGCCGTTGCCGTTGCAGTTGGCGACGTCGGCGACAGGCGCGCAATTCAAGGTGCAGCTGTCGGACTGACAGGTCTTCGTGGTGCAGTCGGTCGCGGTGGTGCAGGTGGGCGTGCACGCCCCGGGGCTCACGACGGGGCCCGGATCGCACTGCTCGCCGGCGACGACGTTGACGATGCCGTCACCGCACGCCGACAGGGTGCAGTTGCCGTTGCAGTGCGCGGTCTGGACGCCGTCGTCGCACTGCTCGTTGCGCGCGAGATCGATCTTGTTGTCGCCGCAGAAGGCGACCGTGCAGTCGCGGTTGCAGCTCCCCGACTCCGTCGGGCAGTCCTTGCCGCACGACGCCGTCTCCGCCAGATCGGGACCCGGATCGCACTCCTCGCCCTTATCGACGGTGCCGTTGCCGCACTTCTCCTCCGACTTGCAGTCGGCCGAGCAGCCGTCGCCGGACGCGGTATTGCCGTCGTCGCAGACCTCGCCCTTGATGGTGTCGACGATGCCGTTGCCGCAGGTCTCGTTCGACTTGCAGTCGGACGAGCAGCCGTCGCCGGGGGTGTTGTTGCCGTCGTCGCAGACCTCGCCCTTGCAGGCATCGACGATGCCGTTGCCGCAGGTCTCGTTCGACCGGCAGTCGGTCGAGCAGCCCGTGCACTTGTTGTTGTCGGCGCCCTTGTCGCAGACCTCGCCGTCGACGACGTCGACGACGCCGTTGCCGCAGCGCTCGGTCGACTTGCAGTCCGCCGCGCAGCCGTCGCCGGAGACGTTGTTGCCGTCGTCGCAGACCTCGCCCTTGCAGGTGTCGACGATGCCGTTGCCGCAGGTCTCGTCCGACTTGCAGTCGGCCGAGCAGCCGCCGCAGCTGGTGTTGTCGGCGCCCTTGTCGCAGACCTCGCCCTTCGACTTGTCGACGATGCCGTTGCCGCAGCTCTCGTTCGACGTGCAGTCGGCCGAGCAGCCGTCGCCGTCGACGATGTTGCCGTCGTCGCAGACTTCGCCGGCGGCGGTGTCGATGCGGCCGTTGCCGCACAGGGTCTTGATGCAGACGTCCTGGTTGGCGGCGCACGTGGTCCCGGCGGGACAGACGAGGCCATTTTTGCACTGCACGCTCGTCGGCTGGAAACAGCCGACGACGAGGATCGACGCGAACAACGGAGCGAGAAGACGGGCGCTGCGCATTTTCAAGAGCCCCCTAGTAACGAACCGTGACGGAGATACCGGCCGCGCTCGACGTCACCACCGGCACGACCTGGACCGGCGGCGGACCTTCGCTCTCAGCCTCGACGTGATACGGACGCGCGCGGTTCAAATAGGCGAGCACGCCGCCGGCGGCGACGAGCCCGGCGCCGATGCCGTAGAACGCGAACGCGGTGCCCTGCATGGCGTTGCCGGCCGAGCGCTTGTCGGCGAGCGAGCCGTTGGGCGTGCAGCCGCCCGAGAGGCTGCCGACGCTGCAGCTGTTGATGCCGCGGTCGTAGGCCTTGAACGACTCGTTCGCCTGCCACTGCAGGATGCCGCCCGTGCCGGCGACGACGATGCCCGCGGCCAGCACCGCGAACGGCATGTAGACCGACCAGCGCCGCTTGTAGTGGGTGAGCTGCTCGGCGGTGAACATGCGCAGATCGATCATGGTCTTCTCGCCCGGCGGCAGGTTCGGCGTCTTTTGCACCGTGACGAAGCCCTTGCGCGTGGCGACCACCGTGTGCTGGCCGACGCGCACGAGGCCCTCGTAGCGCCCGGGCGCGCTGAACAGCCTGAGCCCGTCCATGGTCACGACGGCGCCCGGCGGCTTGTCGCAGCTGATCTCGATGCGCGCGAGCTGCTTCTCGATGAGCGCGCGATAGCGGTTGGCGTGATCGAACTTGTCGGCGTCGAGCGGCGCCGGCCCGTACTTGAGCGCCTCGGCGAGGTGCTTGTAGACCTCGACCGGCTGATCGAGGTTGAGCAGCGCCAGCGCCAGGTTGTAGTGGATGCCGGGATGGTTCCAGTGGCTGAGCGCCTCGCGATACTTCGCCGCCGCCTGCACGAACAGCGACTCCTTGAGGAGCGCGTTGCCCTCGCGGAACAGATCGAGCGCCGCCTTCTGCTCGGCCTTGGGCACGCCGAAGACCCACGGCCGATCGCCGTTCCGGTCGCTGTTGCGCGCCTCGGGCAGCTCCGACTGCGCCTGCTTCGCCACCGCCGGCGCCGACGACTGCGCGCGCGCGAGCGGACCGGTCAACATCACGACGGCGACCAAGGCCGCCGCCCCCCTCATCGAGATCGTCATCGCCTGTCGTCCTCTCTCACTTCAGCTCGTCGAGCACGGCGCTGCCGAGCTGCGCCTCGAGTCGCGCCGCGCGCTGCTTTTCTTTTGCGAGCAGCGCTTCGGTATCCTTCTTCGCCGCGATCGCCGCCTGCGCGCTCGACTCGGCACGCGTCTCCGACGCCTCGGCGCTGGCGCGCAGATCTTCGGCGTTCGAGAGCGCCTCGCGCAGCTCGACGTTCCTCTTCTGCAGCTCTTCGTTGGTCATGGCCACGGTGGTCTCGGCCTTGGCCGTCTCCGCCTGCGCCACCACCTTCTCCGCCTCGGCCTTGCGCCGCGCGAGCTCCTCGGCCTGCACCTCGGCGAGACGCTGCTTGGCCTCGCTCTCCGACTGGCGCGCCGTCACCGCCGACTTCTCGGCGCGATGCTGCGCGTCGCGGATGACGACGAGCGCGATGATCGCGGCGACGAGCAGACCGGCGAGGAACACGCCACCGCCGATGGCCGCCGCCTGACGGCGCCGCGCCGCGCGCGCGTCGAGCTCGAAGACCGCCTTCAAGAAGTCGCGCTGCTGCCGGCCGAGCTCGCCGCGATAACGACGCGAGAAGCGCCCCGCCTCCTCTACCATCTCGCCGCGCCACAGAAGGCCGGGATCGCGCCCCTTGTTCATCCACTGCTTGGCGGCGTTGCGCAGCTGCTCGAGGAACTGCGAATCTTCCTGCGTCTCCTCGAGCCAGCGATGGAGCGCCGGCCAGGAGTGGATCAGCGACTCGTGCACGATCTCGACGGTGGCGCCGGCGCCGCCGTCGCCGGTCTGGATGACGAGCAGGCGCGCGCCCACCAATAGATCGACGACCTTGCGCACCTCGCCGCGCTCCTGCGACAGCTCGCTGAGCTCGTCGATGCTGACGATGGCGCGCGTGCGCTCGGTGGTGACCAGGCGGAGGAGCACGCTGCGGGCGAGCGCGCGCGACTGCGAGTTCAATTCGCCCATCACCGAGTCGGCGTGGCTGGCGAGCGCGCCGGCGATGCCGCCGAGCGCCTGATAGCTCGCCATCGTGAGCTGCTTGCCGTCGCGATCGCGCGACTCCCACAGCTTCGACGCGGCGAACTGGAGCAGCGGCAGCGCGCTCGACGTCGTCGACAGGTGGTTGAGCATGTCGTCGACGATCTCGGGCTTCTCGTAACGATAGCCGGCGAGCTCGGCCGGCTGCACGAGCGCGTCCTTCAAGCCCTCGCGGCTCGGCTGCGTCACGAAGAACAGGCCCTGGCTCAGCTCGGCCATGAACGACGGATCTTCCGACACGCGATCGAGGAAGTCCGAGCGCAGCGAGATCACCACGCGCGTCGGCGAGGCCGGATCGTCGGCGAGGCCGGCGAGCGCCGCGGTGAAGGCGGCGCGCTCGGCCGGATCGGCGACGAGCGTATAGAGCTCCTCGAACTGATCGACGAGCAGGAGCACGTTGGTGTTGTTGTTCTTGGCGTAGCGGCGGATGACGCGGCCGAGGAGGCCGGGCTCGGCGCGCAGGCGCTTGGGCAGCTCCTTCTCGTCGACGGCGGCGGCCACCGACAGGATCGGCGCGAGCACCGTGCCGAGCGACGACAACGGGTTGCGTCCCGGACGGAGCACGAACGACTCCCACGCCTCGCCCGAGCGCTTGAGCGCGGGCACCAGGCCGGCGCGCACCAGCGACGACTTGCCGACGCCCGACGGGCCGAGCACGCCGAGCAGCGGACGTTCGCGGATGCGCGCCACCATGGCCGCGATCTCGCGCGAGCGCCCGAAGAAGCGGCCGGCGTCGCTCTCCTGGAACGAGCTCAAGCCGGCGTAGGGGCTGGTGTCGCCCTGCAGCGTGCGCGCGACGACGCCGGGCTGGAAGGGCTCGAGCGCGTGCAGGAGCGCCTTGGCGTCGGGGAAGCGCTCCTCTCGCTTCTTCATGAGGCAGCGATCGATGACGTCGGCGAGATCGACCGGCACGTCCGGCGCGACCGAGCGCAGCTTGGTCATCGGATACTTCATCGCGGCGGTCATGACCGGCGGCGAATCGGGCGGCAGCGGATGGCGGCCGGCGAGCATCTGGAACAGCATGATGCCGCACGCCCAGATGTCGGTGCGGTGGTCGACGTCGACGCCGATGCCCCACTGCTCGGGCGACATGTACTTGACGGTGCCGACGACGGCGTTGGCCTGCGTCTTCTCGCCGGAGCTCGACTCGTCGACGCCGATGTCGAGCGGCAGCGACACCGGCGCCGACGGCTCGCTCTTGCCCTGCACGACCTTGGCGATGCCGAAGTCGAGCACCTTGACCGAGCCCGACTCGGTGACGAACACGTTGTCGGGCTTGAGATCGCGGTGGACGATGCCCTTTTCGTGCGCGCAGACGAGCGCGCGCACCACCGGCAGCATGAGCTCGACGGCGCGCGCCGGCGGCAGCTTGGTGTCTTTCTTCGCCACCTCGCTCAGCACCTGGCCGTTCAGGAACTCGAGCACCATGAACGGGTTGCCCTTGTAGTGGCCGACCTCGTAGATGATGACGATGTTCTCGTGGCTGCAGGTCGCCGTCGCGCGCGCTTCGAGGATGAAGCGGCGGGTCATGTCCTGGTTCTTCGACTGCAGGAACTTGATCGCGACGCGCCGGCCGAGGCGAAGATCGCGGGCGAGATAGACCGTGCCCATGCCGCCCGAGCCGAGCTCGCGGATGATCTCGTACTGGCCGATGCGGGTGCCGGCGGCGACGTCGATCGACTGGACCTCGTGGCCCTCCGAGCCGGCCACGCCCGGCGGCGGCGTCGGCGTGAGCGTGCGCGCGCGCGGCGGGCGCTCCTCGCCGGAGGCGCCGACGTCGACGCGCAGGTCGGCCGCGATCACCGCGGGGATGTCGGTCAGGACCGACGACGACGACTTGCCGTGAACGGTCGCTTCGTCGGGCCCCGACGACGGGGGCTTCACGCTCGGATCGGCCTGCCCATTCTTGTCGATCGACATCGGATCCTCCGGTACTGCTTCACTCACTTCAGCTCTTCGATCGGCGCTTCGCTCTTCGAGACGTGCGCAATGTCGGTCTCGAGGAAGGCAGCGACGGTCGTCGGTTGGAAGGCGAACAGCGTGATCACCTCGCCCGTCGCCGGCTTGACGTGGGCGGCCAGGCCGCGACGCGCGTAGATCCACTGCTCCCAGCTCGTCGACAGCTGGCTCGGCGCCTTGGCGTCGGGCGCGCCGAGCAGCGCCGCGATCGGCTCGGGCAGCTTGGGATAGAGCATCTGCATCACGCGGATGTTGTCGGCGAGAAACCAGACGAGGATGCTGCTGCCGCCGAAGGTGTAGACGCGGTACTCGCCGAACTGCTCGAAGCGGCTCGGCGCCTCCCCGCTCGAGCCGAACGCGCGCTCGGCGTCGATGCGCCCGCAGGTGCCGAGGCGAAAGGCGGCGAGATCGGCGTGCGCGAGCGCGACGAGCGTGTCGCGGCAGGCGGCGTCGCTCGCGCGCTGCTTCCAGCGATCGGCGGCGTCGTCGGCGGCGCGCGCGGTCTCGTCGGAGCGCGCGCTCTCGTCGCTGCGCACGGCCGGCGACGACGCGCCCACCGACGGCGCGCTCGACGTAGCTGGCGTCGCGGTCGCGCAGGCGGCGAGCGCAAGGCAGCACAACATCATTGACGACCCCTGCGCCCCCACGGATTTCGTGGCTGGTACTATGTCAGATTACCGGCACATCTTTCCGTAACCACTGTTACTAATTCGCGAATTGGTTTGGAGGGCGCATGCGATCGCGGTTCGGCTGGCTGGCTGCGTTATTGACGTTGGCCGCGGTATTCGCGATCGGCGCGGCGCCCGACGCACGAGCGGAGGCCGGAAAACCGTTGAACCTCGCCTTCGTGCTGCTCTCGGAGCCGGCGCTGCCGAGCGGCGAGGCGATCGCGCGCGCCTATGCGCGGTTCGCGCCGAAGACCGAGCATCTGCGGGTCAAAGGGACGACGTCGAAGGGCAAGATGTCGGTCCTCGAGCTCGACCTGAGCCCGCACGGCACGGCCTTCGTGGCGCTGATGCCGGTGCCGGTTCCCCAGGGCGAAGCAGACGAGGCCGCTCGCTACAGCCTGTCGGCGATCGGCACCGGCTGGAAGCTCGGCCCGCACAAGGCGCACCTCATGGTGACGTTCCACGGCGCCGGCGGCGACGGCGCGCTCGCGGCGCTGAACCGCTTCACGTCGCTGGTCGCGGCGGTGACACAGTCGGCGCCGGCGGTCGGCGTCTATTGGGGCGAAGCGGGCGCGACCCACGATCCGAAATACGTGGTGGCGACGGCCGCCGAGCCCGGGATCGTTCCGCGCATCACGCTGTGGACCGGCGTGAGCATGGCTCGCGACGGCGCATCGCGGCTGAGCCTGCTCAGCCTCGGCATGAAGCAGCTCGGCCTTCCCGAGCTCCTGTTGACCGCGCCCAAGGGCGACGCGGGGCGCGCGTTCGAGACCTTCTTCGACCTGCTCGCGTACGTGGCCGAGCGCGGCAAGGCGCTGCCCGATGGTGACACCGTCGGGCGCAGCGAGAGCGAGCGCCTCCCGGTCCACTACGTCGCGTCGCCGATCAAGCCTGGCGAGCGCGTCTGGCGCGTCGACCTCGAGTAGTCAGCGCGCGGCGGCAAGACACCACGGGTCGCGCGCTCCGATCGCGATTCGGCTTCCGAGGGAATCGCTCCCCGTCGCGAGTATTCGCCGCCGGAATGCGGCAACTTGTCGCACCCCGCGGTGTCGCACGTCACGGCCCTCGCCATGGTACGATGACGCCGAGCATGACTCGTCGTTACAGCCTCCATGCCGCCGGTGTCGTCCTGATGTCGACGATACTGGGGTGCTCCGGCCCGAGCGGCGTCCTCGCGGGCAAAGCCATCCTTCAGGGCGAGACCGACAACTCCGGCATCCTCGTCACGGTCTCGGGCCCAAGCGCCGCGAGCGCCGTGACGTCTCCTTCGGGCGACTTCCGCTTCTCCGACCTTCGCGCCGGCGAGTACGTCGTCATTGCAAGCGCGCAATCGACACGTGAAACGACGTTGGTCGCGAGCGTGCATCTCGCGTCGGATACAGCCACGGTTCCCGATCTGTCATTCACGCCGGTCGGCGCGCTGACGGGCAACGTCACGCTCGGCGCCGCGAGTGGGAACGCCGGGATCACGGTAGTGGCGGTCGGCTCGTCGTCGATCGCCATCACCGATGATGCCGGGAGCTACACGCTGTCCGGCCTCGCCACCGGGCCGCATGATCTCATCGCCTCGCAGAACGGATACGTCAGCGCGGTCGCGGGAGACGTCCTCGTCGAATATGGGAAGACGAATGCCGTGGCACCGCTGACGCTCGGCCGATTGCCGACGCCTGTCGCGCCGGGACGCATCGACGGAAAGATCGCCATCACGGGAGTCTCCGACGTGCACGGGCTGGCGGTCAGCCTCGTCGGTCCCGTTTCGTCTGCGACGGTGACCGGCGTCGGTGGAGCCTACAGCTTCTCCGCGTTGGTCGATGGCACGTATACCATCACCGCTGCGGCGGCGTCGACCGCGGAGCAGAGTCAGACACAAACCGTCGACATCGCCGGCGGCGCCACGGTCGCAGCGCCGCTCATGACGTTCACGCCGCTCGGCTCGCTTTCCGGCAGGGCCACGTTGGCTGGTGCGGCCACGGGGAACGCCGGGATTCTCGTCTTCGCGACCGGCGCTTCGCTCGCGGCATTCACGACCGACCTCGGCGACTACGTGCTCGACGGATTACCGGCCGGCACCTACTCCGTGCAGGCCGTGAAGACCGGTTTCGACGTCGCATCCGTCGCGAGCCAGACCGTCGCATACGCAATGCCCCACTCCGTGCCACAGCTCGACTTGTCGCCGGCTCCCTCGGAGCAATCGACGACGATCTCGGGCATCGCAACGCTGATCGGACACGTCATGCACGACGGAACCACCGTCTCGGTATCGGGGACGACCTCGACGACGGCGACGCTTGCCGACGGCGCTTATACGCTCGACGGTATCCCGCAGGGCGTGTATTCGCTCGCGTTCCAGAACGGCTCGTATCAGGAAATCGTCCCGACCGTGCTCGCAATGGCGCCGGGCAACGGCTATGTCGTGGACGGCTCGCTCTATCCGCTGTCGACGATCGAGATTCCTCGCGGCCATCGACTGCTGAGCTCCAGCAACGTCTGGCCCAATCAGCTCAGCGCCGACGGCACTCATCTGATCTATTCGAGCGACTTCACGTACTACACCGGCAAGCTCTGGGTCAGCTCGATCAGCGGCGGCAGCCCCCGGCAAGTGACCACGGTGGGCGCCGGCTTCTCGGCGAAGTTCACGCCCGATGCGGCCTCGGTTCTGTATCTCAGCGACGTCGACTCGTCGGTCAACCCGGTAGTTGGCTCTCTGCACGTCCAGGTGCTGTCGAGCGGCGCCGACACAACGGTCGGGACAGGTGTCGACCGCTTCGACGTTTCACCCGACGGCGCGTACGTCGTGGTCCATCGTCTATTCGCCGGCGAGACTCAACTCGTCTCGCTTCCGGGCGGCACGACGACGACGGTCGGCTACGATTATTGTGGCTTCTCCCCGGATGCGAAGAACCTCCTGGTCCTGGCGGGGACGGGCCTGCGCATCATTCCGCTCTCCGGCGCTACGGCCACGAACCTCAACTGGACCGGCAGCTGCGGCACGTGGACGCCGGACGGTCAGCAGATCCTCGTCATCGATAACAACGGGCTGCATCGCGTGCCGGTGTCGGGCGCGTCCGCGACGCTGATCGATTCGAACGTCAATCTCGGCGGAATCAACTTCAGCCCCGACGGCACGCGGTTCGTCTACTTCTATCAGCCAAACGGCGGCGCCTCCGCGACGGTGAGAACGGCGTTGTCGTCCGGTGACACGGCCGCGAATATCGCGTCCAACGTGAACCTCTTCAAGTCGTGGGGATTCACGCCCGATAGCCAGCACTTCGTCTATTTCCTCGCGAGTTCGACCATCCAGTCCTGGTCGGCGACGGGCGGCGCAGTCACTCTCACGTCGCCGCCGATTTCGAGCCTCGACAATGACGGCTTCAAGATCTCGCCCGACAGCACGAACGTGATGTTTCAGACGAGCGAGCAGCTCTACGTCACTCCGATCGCAGGAGGCGCGTATACGACGTTGGGCGCGGTCGTCTCGGGCGCTGGCACCGGCACCGCGGAGTTCGATTTCAGCGGCGACGGCAAACAAGCGGTCTTCCTGCGCGGCTCCGACGTGGTCGTGGAACCGATTACGTCGGGCGCGGTGACGACGATCGGGTCCGACGTTGGAAACCGCCGCCATGGCATGTCTCCGGACGGCACGAAGGTGTGGATGCTCAGCGGCGTGCTGAGCCCGAATACGCTGGAGGTAGGTTATGTTTCCGGGGCGCCACCGGTGCCGTTGTTGAATGCCGTGAGCGCCAATACCCTCGGAATCCTCTGGGCGGGAAACGACACGCTCATCGCGGTGCGGATCGACTCGCCGCCGCCTTATCGCTTCCAGGACGGCATCTACGCCCTGGCCGTCCCCTAGCGCACTCGTTAGAGCTCTAGGTCTTTGCGACGAGCATGGCCTCGGAGCTCGACGGGCGCGGCCCGTCGGCGCGGGCGCCGAAGTACAGCGTCGCGGGCGATACGTGCTCGGCTTGCGCGAAGCCGCACGCGCGCGCCAGCGCCACCATCTCCGACGGCGCGAAGAAGCTGAGGAACGGCGTGCCCGAGGCGCGCGCCCCGCGCTCGGCCATCTGCCACATCGCGCGCTCGCCGGGCTCGACGAGCTCGAGCGGCAAGAGGAACGTCATCGCCAGCGTCGAGCCGGGCGCGAGCGCCGCCAGCTGGCGCAGCGTCGCCGCGATGGCCTCGCGCGACAGATACATGCTGACGCCGGTGGAGGCCACGACCGCCGGCTGCCGTGGATCGAACCCGGCGGCGACGAGCTTGGCCCACCACGACTCGCTCGCTTCGAAGTCGACAGGCACCAGGCGCAGCCACTCCGGGACTCCGTAGCCGAGCGCGACCAATCGCTGCCGCTTCCACTGCTGCGGCTCGGGCCGATCGACCTCGAACAGGCGCAGCCGCGACGCCACCTCCGGCCGGCGCTGCGCAAACGTGTCGAGCCCCGCGCCGAGGATGACGTACTGCCCTACTCCGCGCGCCGCCTCGGCCGCGACCAGATCCTCGACGAAGCGCGCGCGCGCCACGATCGACGCGCGCATGCGGCTCGTGCCCTCGGGATGCATGTCGCCGCGCTGGCGCCAGCCCTCGTCGGGCGCGGCCAGCGTCAGGCCGAGCACGTCCTCGAGCACGTGCGGCGGCGGGTCGAGCTCGACGTGCAGCGCGCGCCACAACGCCACACGCACCGCGGTGCTGTCCGGTGCTGCGATCATGCCCTTGAACCTAGCATCAAGCGGAACGCGCGGCGCGCGGCAGGGCACCGGCGACGAGCAGGACCGCGCCGGCGAACATCAGCGTGTCGGCGGCGTAGTTGAGGCCGTTGGCGAGGCTGGCGCGATCGACGACGGCGATCGGCAGGTAGACGACGAGCTCGACGAAGAGCACCGTCGCGCCGAGCGCCGTCGCGGCGGCGCGGCTCTTGCGGCCGACGAGCAGCAAGGCACCGCAGACGACGTAGAGGACACCGGCCGCGAAGGTCCAGATCGCGTGGCCGCAGAGCCACTCGGGCGTGGCGCGGTCGAGCGGAACGGCGGGAACGTCGCGGCCGTGCAGCAGCTGCTCGACGCCATAGAAGAGCGCGGTCACGGCGAGAACGAGTCGCGCCGCCGTCGTCATGATCTGCGCCAGGCGCGCGCGCCGCTCGCCAGCGAGGCTGGCCGCGAGCGCCAGCGCGCCGGCGCCGAACGACAGCTCGCGCAACGCCAGCGCCAGCGCGAAGCGATCGCGCGGAGCTCGCGCCGCGGCCGGCGCGTCCATCAGCACGACGAAGAGCAAGAAGGTCATCGCCAGCAGGCTCGCGGCGACCCGTGCCCCGATCCGCGTCGCCAGGCTCAGCGCGGCCGCGACGAAGCAGGCGCCGACGAAATAGACCCAGAGGCGCGGCCACGGCATCCACGGCGGCATGATCGACGCGACCGCCGCGGTGACCGTGAAGTGCTCGGTGCCGAAGGCGGCGAGCGGCGCCGCGTAGAAGAGCGGGCCGAGCAGGATGAGCTTGTCGAGCCGGCGCGCGTTGGGCCAATCGCCGCGGCGAAGCATCGCGGCCAGCCCGATCGCGAGCACCGCGGCGCCGGCGGCGTATGACCAGAGGACCCTCGGCGGCATGTTCCACTCCGTAACGGAGTGATTGTCGCCCATTCGACCCCCGCTCGCGACGATTCCGGCAGCCGGGGACGTCGGATGCGACCTTCGGTCGTCAGCTCACGGGAGGCCGGCTGCCTGGGGCACGCGGCCGGTGCAGCGCTCGACCACGCGCAACAGCTCGAGCGTGCTGCCGCCCTTGGGCACACACGCTTCGGCGTCGAGCTCGCTCATGCGCTCGTCGCCGCAACCGAGCGCCGAGAAGATGACGTAGGGAATCGCGGCCAGCCGCGCGTTCTTGCGCAGCTCGGCGATGAGCTCCCAGCCGCTCATGATCGGCATCTCCAGATCGACCACCAGGAGCGCGGGCAGCGCCTCGGCCCGCCCGAGCGTCTCCAACGCCAGCCGCCCGTCGGCGACCGCCTCGACGCGAAAGCCGCCGAACGTGAGCAGGTCGACCACCGTCTCGCGAACCCCCGCGTCGTCATCCACGACCAACACCC
This sequence comes from Polyangia bacterium, assembly GCA_035607415.1. Taxonomy (GTDB): domain Bacteria; phylum Myxococcota_A; class Polyangia; order Palsa-1104; family Palsa-1104; genus JAQBQH01. The sequence goes on along the minus strand of DATNAQ010000036.1, from coordinate 60,189 downwards.
ACTTCTTCATGACCCTCCTCCCCCGTCCGCTACGGAGTGCTCGACGCGTCGCGCGGGTTCGAGCCTGCCGCCCGCTCGCCGCTGTCGAGGTGGCGGCACGCTCGTGTAGGTCAGCGCGCGGCCGGCGTGCGTCGCGCGCTGCTACGGGCGCGGTTCCATCGTGGCCGGGTACTCTCGAGTGCGGCATTTTGTCGCACCTGCCGCGCCGCCACGCCGCTGCAGCTCGTCCGCCCATGCACCGAAACGATCCCGGGGCCGCCACTCCGCCGTCGAGAACCGTGCCCCATCACGGCGACCATATCGCGGAACGAGATTGCTGTCGAGCGTGCACGACGAATTACTGATTCGTACACGGAGAATCCATATTCGATTTATCTGCGACAAAACGCCGCATCTCGAGTCGCGCGCGGCCAAAGTGCAGCGCAAGATCTTCGCGGCGAAGGACAGCGCCGGCGCCCGCTGATTTCCTTGTCCTCGGGCGCCACCGGAGCCCGCACAGTCACTCGCAAGCCACGGGAATCACGGCCTCGACGGAGACGTCGGGGATTCCCAGTACGGCCGTGATATGATGCAACCGTGAAGGTCTGTTTCGCGTTCGCCCTCGCCGTCCTGTGCGCGCTCCACTCCCCCGCCGCTGCCGAGCCCGGCCTGTTGCGCATCGCCACCGCGGCGCCCGACGGCACCGCGTGGGCGCGGCTGTTCCGCGCGATGGGACGCGACATCGAAGCCGACAGCCGAGGTGCGATCACGACCAAGTGGTACTTCGGCGGCATCGCCGGCAGCGAGCTCGAGTCGCTCGAGCGGCTGCGCAAGAACCAGCTCGACGCGGTGATGTCGGGCGGCCCCTTGTGCATGAAGCTGTCGCCGTCGCTGCGCGCGCTCCGGCTCATCGGGCTCTACGAATCGCGCGCCGAGGCCTCCTACGTGCTCGGGCGGCTGCGGCCGACCATCGAGCGCGAGATCAGCGACGCCGGCTTTCACAACATCGGCGTCGCCATGCTCGGGCCCGACATGCTCTTCACGCGCGCGCCCATCACCAGCGTCGAAGAGCTGCGCAAGACGCGGCTCTGGGTGTGGGACGTCGACCCGGCGATGCTCGCGCAGTTCGCCGCCATCGGCGTGCCCACGGCGGCGATGGGCGTCGAGCGCGCGGGGCGCGCCTACGAGGAGCGGCAGGTCGACGGCTTCCTCTCGGTGCCGACGGCGGCGCTCGCCTTTCAGTGGTCGGCGGCGACGAAAGAGCTCGAGGAGCTGCGCCTCGGTTACCTGCCCGGCTGCATGGTGATGACGCAGCGGGCGTGGGACACGCTCGACGTCGGCGAGCGCGCGGCGATCAACGAGTCGGTCGGGAAGTTCCTGGCGCGGCTCGAGGACCTGGGACGGCGTCAGGATGCCGAGCTCCTCGGCGGGCTCTTCGAGCGGCAGGGGCTGACGCGGGTCGCGATCTCGCCGGCGTTCGCGACGGCGTTCCTGGCGCTGGCGAAGGTGGCGCGCGAGTCGCTGCGCGACAAGCTGCTGCCGGGCGAGCTCATGGATCGCGTGGCGAAGTGGGTCGGCGACTATCGCGCCGAGCACGCGGTGCCGCGCAACTAATTGACGCGCGGCGCGTGCGCGGAGGCGTCGGTGGCGATGGCGCGCCCGCGGCCGAGCTCGGCGTGGATGCTCGCCAGATCGGGATCGGCGATCGCCTGCTCGAGCGGCACACCCATGGCGAGCGCGCGCTTGACGGTGCGAAGCGCGTCGGTGCGCTTGCCGCCGAGCGCGTAGGCGCAGGCGAGGTTGTAGACGAGGGCCTGCTGCAGGGTGGTGTCGGCGACGCGGTGGCCGAGCAGGCGCGCCGTCACGTGCAGCCGTCGATGCCGGCCGAGACGCCGGCGGTGGTGACGAAGCGGCCGTTGTCGACGAAGCGGCGACCGTCCTCGACGTGCGCGCGGCGCGACCGTGCGCAGCGCCTCGATGGCGTTGAAGAAGGTGGTGATGGTGAGCCCGTCGAAGAGGCCGGCCTTGGCCAGCGGAAAGGCGCCGGTGCAGACGGTGAGCTAGGGACGCTACTTCTTCTGGCGCAGGTTGGAGGGGATCTCGCGGTCGTTCTCTTGCACCGCCCAGGTCTGCTGCGGCATGTCGCGCGTGTCGGTCTGGGCGTCGGCGCCGTCGTTGCCGAGGTTGCCGGCGCGCAGATCGGAGAGCTCGGCCTCGGCGCGCGCGTGCTCCTGCGCCTGGCGATCGTTGGGCACGACGGTCGGCTTCGGCTGCGCGCGCGCCGGGTGCGAGCGCGCGTGTGTCCGTTTGTGCGGGTGGGCCGCGACGGGCAGCGAGAGCAGCGAAACGACCAGGGTGACGGCGAAAAAGCGCATGCGCCCCGTGGTTGCAAGGCGTGAACCAGCGCCGTCGCCGTCGTAAAGCCGCGTCGGATGCGTCGGCGCCCACGCGGCCGCGGCGACCCGGGGCCCCAGGGGCATGGACAGGCGTCCATGCCCTCGTCAGGCCGCCGTCGCGCGCGCCGTCGGAGTCAGAGCGGCTGAACCGGCACGACCACGTCGAGCGGCGTCGGCGACGCGGCGAGCTGGAGCGCCTGGCAGGTGACCGGCAGCGACGACGCTCCTTCGCGGATGCGCTGCGCCACCACCGGATCGGACAGGTCGCCGCGCAGCGCCACCGTGCACAGCGTGTAGGCGCCCGAGGCGAGCTGATCGAACGTGACCGAGCCGTTGTGCAGGATGTGGCCGATGTTCACGGTGCCGTCGGGCCGCTGCAAGAGCGACTGCTCGATGTCGCCCGCCGCGCGCGCGCTGAGCGTGCCGCTGGCGAGGTAGACCTGTGCGTTGACCACCTCGCGCGGCGGCGCCGTCAGCCGCACGCGGCAGCTGGCGACGCCGCTCGGCAGATCGACGTCGAGATGCGCCGCCCCTTCGCCGACGTGCACGAAGCGCGTGGTGATGCGCTGGTCGAGCTGGTTGTCGCTGTCGCCGGCGGCGATGGTGTAGTCGTCGGGCGAGAGGCGATCGAACCGATAGTGGCCGTCGGGGCCGCTGCGCACGAAGAAGCGCGCCTGGCCCTGCGCGCGCGAGGAAGCGGCGACCACGGCGTTCTCGAGCGGCTTGCCGCCGCGGGTGACGGCGCCTTCGAGCGAGCCGAGCGGCAGGAGCACCAGCGTCACCGCCGGCGGATCGTGATCGGCGCCGACCGGCGTCGGCGTCGAGCGGCCGAGCGAGGCGTGCTCGGCCACCACCGCGAGCGCCTGATCGCCGAGGCCGCTCAGCACGAAGCTGCCGTCGGCGTTGCTGGTGGTCTCGATGCGGCCGATGCCGGCGGCGCCGGTGGCCGCGCCGAGCGAGCTGCCGTCGCCGATGAGGAGCGCCGCGCTGGTGACGCGCGCGCCACCGACGCCGCTGCCGGCGCTGGTGATGACGCGGCCGCGGAGGGTGCGGCCGCGGTCGAGCCGCAACAGGCCGACGTTCTCGTCCTGCCCGACGTGGACCTCGACGCTGGGGACGACGCGCTCGCGGAAGCCGGGGCCCTGGATCGACAGCACGTGGTGGCCGGCGGGACAGGGCATGCGGAAGCTGCGCGTGGCGCGGAACGGCACCGGCAGCGCGCTGTCGAGGCGGACCTGGAAGAAGTCGGGCGCGCTCTCATCGGCGAAGGCGACCTCGCCCACGATGGCCCCGTCGGAGGCGAGCACGACGCGCACCTCGCGATCGCCGCTGTGCGCGTGCTCGACGGCGCTGGCGCGCGCGCTGGCGCCGGCGGAGGCAAACGAGGCGCGCACGCGATAGGCGCCGTCGGGCAGGCCGCGCAGCGTGAAGCGCCCGCCGCCGTCGCTGACGGTCATGGGCGGATCGCGCAGCGCCTGATCGCCGCCGCGCTCGTCGGGGAGCGCGCTCACCTGCGCTTCGGGAACCGGCGTGCCGTCGGCGGCGACGACCATGCCGGCGATGGTGGCGTCGACGTCGAGCACCAGGCGCGCCGCCGGCTCCTCGTCGCGCGCCGAGAGATCGAACGACTGCGCGCGCGAGGTCGCTTCGGCGCCGACGGCCAGAAGCTCGACGGTGCGCAGCGGCAGGCCGGTCACGGCGAAGGCGCCGTCGGAGTCGCAGCGCACCTCGGCGAGCGCCTCGGGCTTGCCGCCGCCGAGCGCGGCGCGCACCGATGCGCCCGCCACCGGCTTGCCGTCGCGTCCGACCACGTGGCCGGCGATGCGGCCGCCGCGCGACATCACGATCTCCACGTCGTCGCGCGCCGCCTTGCCGTCGACGGAGAGGAGCGCCGAGCTGCCGGGCGCATGATGGCCGTCGCGCGCGGCGAAGCGCACGGTGCCGGCGGCGACGGCGGCGATGCGCCAGCGCCCCTCGGCGTCGGTCACCGGCGCGGCGCGCGCATCGACGAGCGGCTCGCCGCGCGCGGCGCTCTCGCCAGTCACGGTGGCGCCGGCGACGGGATGGCCCTCGGCGTCGACGACGCGGCCGCTCACCGCGCCGCCCGGATGCATGGTCACCACCAGCGACTGCACCGTGCCCGGCCGCCCGTTGCTGACGAGGGTCGGAAAGCTCGGCGCATAGCCGGGCGCGGTCACGACCACTTGATGCGGCCCGGCGCCGACGCCGCGCAGGCGCGCCACGCCGCGCACGCCGGTGGTGGCCTGCATCGGCAGCGGCTCGCGCACCTCGACGGTGGCGCCGGCAATCGCGCGCTGCGTGAGCACGTCGAAGGCCAGCACCTCGACGGTGGTCGCGCCCTGCACGCGCAGGATGACCGGCTCGGTGCGCTCGGTCAGCGCAACCACCGCCGGGCCGGCGACGCGCTCGTCGACCGACGCGCTCAGCGCGAGCGTGCGCGGCGCCAGGCCGGTGAAGACGAAGCTGCCGTCGGCTTCGGAGCGGACGCTGCGCGGCGGCACCGTCGACAACACGACGGTCGCGCCGCCGACCGGCTGCTGCTCGGCGTCGATCACCTGCCCTTCGAGGCGCAAGGTGCCGAGCGGATCGGCGTGCGCGGCGTCGACGATCGGCGACAGCGGCGGCAGCGTGCTGCTCGCGAGCCGCGCGCGGCCCGTCGCGCCGACGGCCGCCGCCGCCGCCGGGGCCTGCTCGTGACGGCGCCCGCGGCCGACGAAGGTCGCGGCGCTCGCGAGCGCGATCGCGGCCAGCAGCGCGAGCGACACTTTCGTGCGTACGCGCATCACGCCACCTCGCGCTCTCGCGCTTCGTCCGCCGCCACCGGCAACGCGCACGCGCCGTCGCTGCACGCGCGCGCATCGGGGACGATGGTGCGTCGCGCCGCCAGCCAATCGTAGGCGCGCTCGCCGAGCCCGGCGCGATCGATCAGCCACAACAGCGGACGCGCCGGCCACAGAAGCGGCATCGTGCGGGCCAACGCCTGCACCGCGCCGAAGCCGCGCGCCACCTCGCCCGTCGCCAGGATCACCGCGTGCATGCGCCGCTCGAGCGCATCGGCCGAGATGCCGAAGCGCGCGTAGTCGGCGTGATGGCGGAACGAGCGGATCGTCAACTGCCCGCCGCGATCGAGCCGCCGCAGCGCCTCGCCCGCGCGCCGGCAGTGCGCGCAGTGCCCGTCGATGTAGAGCAGGATCTGCGGCTCCGCCACGCGCCCGAGGCCGAGCCGCTCGAGCGCGCCGGCGACGATGCGCCGCCCCGCCGCCTGCAGCGACGCGAACTCCTCGTCGGTGATCAGGAACAGCTCGAGCCCGATCATCACCGTCGAGAACGTCACCAGCCCCATCACGATGGCGATGTTGAGGTGGAAGAAGATGCCGGCGGCGAGCCAGACCAGCTTGAAGCGCGAGAAGATCGCCATCGGGAACCAGAGCTGGAACAAGAGCGTCGAGTAGGTCGCGATCGTCGTCATGAACGGGTTCTTGAAGATGCTGCGCACCCACGGCACCGAGAACCACTCGACCTGGCTGACCACGTAGAGCGCGGTCCCGTGGTGCCAGCGCTCCCCCGCCGCCTTCATGATGCCCGACGTCGCGTAGAGCACGACCAGCTGCGCCATGATCGCGACCACCGCGATGTTGTGCACCCACACGCCGAGCGAGCGACGCACCGGCTTGGCGTCCGCCGGTAGCAGGAACAGCATGTAGGTCAGCGTCAGGCGCGTGATGTTGTCGCCGCCGTCGAGCACCTCGGGCAGCCGCCGCTCGAGCATGAGCGTCGCGAACAGCGCCAGCACCGTCGCCGCGCGCGTGTGGCGGCCGCTGACGAGCCCGACCGCGGCGAGCGCGACGGCGCCGAGCACGGCGTAGGTCCCCGCCATGCTGTGAAAGATGACGTCGAGCTTGCCGGCCAGCCACGGCCCGAAGTACGACGGGTTGCCGCTCAGCCCGATGCCGTGCGGCCCCCACAGATAGGCGGCGAACGGCAGCTCCGTCAGCACGCGAAACATCAGCATCGCGCCGATGGCCACTTGCAGCACGCGCACGCCCACGCGATGGCGCGGATCATCCGCGAGCCAGCTCCACGCATTTTTGATCATTGTCCTTGCTCCTGTTGGAACATGCCCATGCGCGCCACGTCGGGGTCGATGGCGGCCACACCGAGCTCGAGATCGCGCGGCGCCGGACGCGCCTCGTAGCGCTGCGACCAGGGCAGCCCGTCGGTCTCGCGCAGCCGCAGCGCCACGTGGCTGAAGCGGCCGCCGTCGGCGTCGAGGTCCTTGCAGAACGCCGAGCCGATCTTGGTCAGGCGCGGCATCGTCGCCGTGCGCACCTGCTTCAGGTTCTCGTCGTAGGCGGTGCAGGCCTCCTTGCTGCCCTTCTTGCACGCCTGCATCAGCTCGGGCACGCCGAACATGAGCGCGCGCATGGTGTTGGTGTTGGGCCGCGCCACGCGGTCGTAGGCGGCGAAGCGGTTCTCCTGGAAGCGGTGCCACAGCGGCGTCGACAGGTCGTGCCAGCCCGTCGACGGCAGCTTCTTCTCGGCGCCCGACGCCATCTCCGCCGGCGTCATGCAGCGGGCGAGCAGCGCCATGTCGCCGCTCACCGGATCGGGCGCGAACAGGCGCCAGTTCTGCGAGAAGAAGGTCCCGATGGTCGCGCTCAAGAGCGGCTGCGCGACCGCCTGCGCCGGATTGAACGGCAGCACGTAGCCGACCGTCAGCGTGAAATGGATCAAAAGCCACGACAGCGTCGCGAGGCGCAGGACCAGGCCGAGCCGGCTCTTCGTCTTCGGTTTCATGTTCGTTCTAGTCGAGCGCGCGCACGGAGAGCGCGCTCGCGGTGGAGATGCCGCCGAGGTAGTAGGCCTGGCTGGCGGTGCGCTGCGGATTGAGGATCCCTTCCGCAGGGGCCATGTAGAGCATGTGGATCTGGGCGTCGTTGTTCTCGGTCCAGAAATAGGGAACCGCCGTCGCCGATCCGGTCACGCTCGCCGACTGCGAGCGGGTGTCCTCGGCGCGGACGCTGGCCGTGGCGTTCACGAGCACGAGCGCGGCGACGGCGATGGTCAGGAGCGTGGTCTTCATGAGCATCCTCTCTTGGATGGGTTAGTCGAGCGCGCGCTCGGGCAGCGCGCGGGCCGCGGCCGTGGCGACGCCGTACGTGCAGCCGGAGCCGCTCGTGGCGACGTAGTAGGCGTACAGGGCGCCGATGTCGCTGGCGATGAGGCCGCTGCTGTTGCCGTAGAAGAGCGCGGCCTGGGTCCAAAAGTACGGTTTCACCGTCGACGAGCTTCCGTCGGTGGCGCCGGCGATCGCCGACGATGTCACGCTGTCGGCGCGCACCGGGCGCGTGGTCGCCGTCAGGGTCCCGGCGAGGCTTGCGAGGAGCGCGGCCGACACGAGGGCGCGCCGAGTCTTCTTCGTCTTCATGATCATTCCTCCGTTAGTCGAGCGAGCGCGCCGACAGCGACGAGATCGCCGACGGCTGATTGACGCCGGCGGCCGCGATGTACACGGGCGCCCAGCCGTCACCTTTGACATCGAGGCCGATGTTGCCGCTGATGAGCGCCGTCGTGACCGCGTGCGCCACGTCGGTCGCCGCGTGGGCAATCTCGCTCCAGAAGTACGGCTGCACCGTCGCCCCATCGCCGACGGCGCCCGCGAGCGCCGACGACGTGATGCTCTCGGCGCGCACCGGACGCGTCGCCACCGTCAACGTGCCGGCGAAGCCGGCAAAGAGCACGCCCCACGACAGCGAGCGCCGAATCATCTTCGTCTTCATGGTCCCCTCCTTCTTCCGATGGGTCAGTCGAGCGCCCGCTCGGGCAGCGCGCGGTATGCCGGCGCGGCGACGAGGACCGCGTTCTGCACGAACATGCAGCTGAAGAACACATGGGCCACGCTCGTGAGCGCGCCGGTGACCGAGTCCGCCACTTCCGCCCAGACATACGGTTGCACCGTCGTACCGTCGCCAGTCGCGATCTCCGACGAGCTGATGCTCTCGGCGCGCACCGGATGCGTCCCCATCGTCAACGTGCCGGCGAAACCGGCGACGAGCACGGCCCACAACAGCGAACGACGGATCTTTTTCGTCTTCATGATCCCCTCCTCAAAAGGGTTGCCGCCAGGGCCCACGACGAGCCCTGGCGGCAGATCGATCAATCGAGCGCGTGCGCCGCCGACGGATCCATGCGAGCCGCCGGCGCCGCGACGCCGAACAAGCTCCCGACCGCGTACGCGACGAACCCGGCAACACCGCCCGCGGCGGCGCCGGCAGCCGCGCCGCCCGGACCGCACGACATCGCGCCACCGACGGCGCCACCGGCGGCGCCACCGGCGAGCGCGCCCGCCGCTTCCGACCACCAGTACACGGTGCCGGTCGCGTCCGGCGACGCCGGCGCCTGGTGCGTCACGCTGCTGACGCCCGAGGTGCTCGCCAGCACCGGCTGGGTCGACGTCATCAGCATCCCCCCGAGGACGGCCATCGTCGCCCCGGTCAAAACCGCCTTCTTCGTGCGTTTCATGAAGCTCTCCTGTCGTTGCGTTGCGTTGCGTTCGAGGTTTCTCGGTCGCGCGAGACCGCGCTGGCCCTTTGCAGCGCCGGTGCCACGACTCGTCGCGCACGAAGCCCGCAGCGCGCGCGGGGTCAGCGCGCGACGATGCGATCGAGCGCACGCGCGGACATTGCGTGCATGCAAGAGTTGCGTGCGCCGTCGCGCAACGATCGCGCGATCAACGACGGTCTAGCGTGCGTGTCGGGGAAGAAGAGAGAGAGAAGCTACTGGCAGAGCGGATTGGTCGCGTCGGGATTGCCCATGTCGGGCGCGCCGTCGGCGTAGACGCACATCGAGCGATTCTGGATCCAGACGCGATCGTGCATGTCGAGCGTCGTCAGGTTCGCGTACGTCGGATCGACCGGCAGGTTCGCCGTGTAATAGCTCGAGTCGTTCGACGCCGGGCCGTGCTTGAAGCAGTCGTTGTCCTCCCAGCGGAACGGCGCGGCCTGGTTGTACTGGTGATCCCACTTGTGGCCGCACGCCAGGTAGAGGTACGTGCCGAGGTCCTCGCCGGCCGGCAGCGTCGCCGAGGTGCGTCCCATGTTGGCCACGTCGAGGCAGCGCGCGCCGTTGGGCGTCCACTCGCCTTCGAGGCCCCAGGTGGTCTCCGACATCGTGTTGATGTTCGACTCGTCCCAGATGTCGATGCCGATCCCGTCGACGGTCATGGAGACGCCGTCGCCGCAGTAGTCGGCGCGCACCATGCGCACGCAGGCCTCGTGCAGCATCTCCTGCGTGTGCGTCCAGCACTTGCGGCGGAAGAACAGCCCCGTTCGGATCATGCGACACTCGGGCGCGGCGTTCGCCCACGGCTTGTAGCCCGCCTTCTCGACGCACTTTCCGATCGCGCCGTCGGTGCAGGCGAACGTGATGTGCGTGTCGTAGGCCGCGTTGCCCTGCTCGATGAGCTTGCGCCCGTCGCCGGGCGTGCCCGAGTGGTAGTCCCACTGACCGCCGACGGCGATCGCGGCGGTCGGGATGGTGATGGGGCCGCACGAGCCCGGCGGGTACTTACACGGCGGACGTAGCGTGATGGCGCCGCAGCCGTAGTCCCAGCTCCATGGACAGGGTCCGTTGCAGACCTGGCCGTCGGGCGGGACGAACGGATGGTAGACCTGCAGGACGTAGTGCGGCACCTCGGGATCGGAGGTCGCCGTGTACGACTGGATGTAGACGGGCAGGTTGGCCTGGCCGTCGGAGAGCGAGCCGTAGACGATGGTGCCGGCGAAGGCGGCGCCCGACTGCACCCCGTCGGTGAGCACGCCCTGGACGAGGTGCACGTTCGGCACCGGCACCAGGTTGGCCGGGCTCAGATCGGGCGGCTGCCCCGAGGCCGGCAGCGTGACGAGGCGCTGCATCGTCGTCAGATCGACGCCGGCGAGCGAGAGCTCGCGGCCGTTCTGCACGTGGCCATTCTGCACGTGGCCGTTCTGCACGTGGCCGTTGCTGGCCAGGAGCGCCGAGCCCTCGGTGCCGACGATGACACCGCCGTCGGGCGGCGCGCCACACCCGGCGACGATCAGAAGAGGAAACAGGCCTGCACGGTTCGCGAGTGATCTCATGACCGGCGCACCCTAGCAGACCCCATGCCCACCTACATGCGACCCGCCGCACACGAATCGCGAGGTTGTGCCGCGCCCCCACGCGGGAGAACGCAAGAGTTGCGCGATCGGTCAGGCAAGTTTTGCGTGATCGGCAAACCTTGCCTCATCGCGGCGTGGCGCAGACGCGCAGCCCGATCATCTGGGTGCGATCGTCGGCGTTGATGACCTCTCGATAGTAGAGCCGCACCATCAAGTGGTTGTAGTAGTAGCAGCCGCCGCGGATGACCGACTCGTCCTTGGCCAGCGACGAGACGGTCCATTCGAAGATGTTGCCGGACATATCGTCGACGCCGAAGGGGCTGCGCGACGCCGGGTGGCTGCCGACCTCGTCGGGACCGAAGGCGTCGAGCTTCTGGCCGTAGGTGAGATCGAAGTTGGCGTCGGCCGGCTCGAGGCGGTCGCCGTGCGGGAATTCGCGATCGTCGGCGCCGCGGCCGGCGCGCTCCCATTCGTGCTCGGTGCACAGCCGCGCGCCGGGCACGCGGCCCGACGAGTCGAGCCAGCGCGCGTAGGCCTCGGCGTCGCGGAAGGTGATGCCGGCGACGGGCAGGCGGCGCCAGTCCTGCGCGCTGTCGTGCGTGCGCTCGCGATAACGGATCGGCTCCCCCCAGCGCGCGTGATAGATGGCGGAGCGCGAGCGCAGCGCCAGGTGCCAGCCGTCGGGCTCCTGGCGCAGCTCGACGCCGACGCCCTGAAAGTCGCTGCCGGTGGCGAGGTGGCGCACGCGCTCGGCCGGCGGCAGCGCCTCGAGGAAGGCGATCCAGTCGGCGTAGGTGGTCTCGTGCTCGGCGATGAAGTAGCCGCCGGTGGTGACCTCGTGCAGCGGCGGCGCGCCGAAGAAGCTGCCGCGCATGGCCTCGTTGCCTGACGAGCCGTAGAGGAAGCGGCCGGGCGGGACGTAGACGAAGCCGCTCGGCACCGCGCCCGGCGGCGGCATCACCACCACGCGCACGTGCTCGCCGCGGTCGACGACGAAGGGCGCGCGCACGCCGGCGGCGACGGCGACGTAGGAGCCGGGCGCCAGCGTCAGCGTCGGCGAGGTCGGCGGCGGCAGCGCGACCGGATGGCGCCGGCCGTCGTCGTCCTGGTAGCGCGACAGCTCGACGGGCGCGCCGGGCGGCGTCACCAGCTCGACCTGTCCGGGCGCGTTCCAGCGCGCGCGCCGCGAGCCGTCCTCGTCGTTGAGCGCGAGGCGCGTCAGAAGATCGTCGCGCTGCGCGCGCTGGAAGGTCGCCTCGGCCAGGAGCGCGCGCTCGACGAGCACGTCGCCGAAGCGGGCGCGCACGTCGGCGCGCGTGGCGTCGATGCGCAGCGCCGTCTCGAGCGCGTCGCTGGCGGCGCGCTGGTCGGCGGCGGCCCGGCGCGCGGCGGCGAGCGCCTGGGCCCAACGCGCCTCGCCGGCGGCGCCGTCCATGGCGTCGAAGCGGGCGAGCGCCTCGGCGCGCAGGCGCTCGAACTCGGCGTTCGCCGTCTGGCCGCGGGCGCGGGCGCGCTCGGCCTGCGACATCTGATCGGCGACACGATGAGCGACGTCGCGCCGCTGCTGCAGGTTGCCGATGGCGTAGACGCCGAGCGCGATCGCGGGCACGGCGAGCGCCGCCATCCAGCGCCGGCGGCTGCGGCGCGTGGCGGCGTGCCGCGAGGCGACGAGGAACGCCGCTTCGCGCGTGCCGTCGGGTGGCGCGCCGGCGGCGGCCGATTCGGTGAGCTGCTTGCCGCTCCACAGCGCGTCGGGCGCGCGGCCGAGGCGCTCCCACTCGGCGGCGGCGCGCTCGAGGCGCTCCCAGGCGGCGCGGCGCTCGACGTCCTGCGAGAGCCAGCCGCGCATGGTGCCCCAGCGCGTCACCAGCGCCTCGTGCGCGATCTCGTAGGTCTCCTCGCGCGCGATCACCAGGCGGCCGCGCACCAGCGCCTCGAGCGCGGCCTGCGCGCCGCCGGCGCCGCGCACCAGGTCGGCGTGGCTCTTGCGCGCGCGTGTGCCTTCGCCGGTGACGAGCTGGAGGAGGATCTGTTTCGCCGCGGCGCGCTCGGACGGCAGGAGCGCGGCCAAGACGCCGTCGGCGTGACGCGCGAGCGCGCCGGCGGGGCCGCCCATGCGCTCGAGCGCGGTCGCCGGGATGAGCTTGGCCCCGACGTCGCGCGCGTCCCACAGCTCGGCGAGCGCGAACTGCAGGAGCGGCAATCCGCCGGCGCCGTCGGCCACGGCGACGAGCGCGTCGACCATCGCCGGGGTCTCGAAGCGGAAGCCCTTGGCCTGCGCCGGGCCGACGGTGGCGTCGCGCACGCCCTCGGCCGACAGCGCGGGCAGAAGATAGAGCGCGCGGGCGATGTGCGGACCGAGCGCCGGCAGGCCGGCGAGCCGCGTGAGAAAATCGCTGCGCACCGTCGCCAGCAGGCGCACGCCGGGCGCGCCGACGGTGAGCGCGGCCAGCGCCTCGGCGACGAGCGCCGCCTCGTCGGGCGCGGTGAGCGTGGCCAGCTCCTCGAGCTGATCGACGAAGAGCGCCAGCGGCGCGTGGCGACGGAGCAGGCGCCCGAGGCTCGCCGGATCCTGCCGCAGCGCCGCCGCCAGCTCGTCCTCGGCCAGCCCGACCACCGGTGCCAGCGCCGCGCACAGCGCCACCAGCGGCTGGCGCCCCGGCACGAGCTGCGCCACGCGCCCATCGAGGCGCGGCAGCACGCCGGCGCGGCACAGCGACGACTTGCCCACGCCCGAGTCGCCGGCGACGACGACGAACGGCTCGGCGCGCAGGCGATCGAGGAGCGCGCGCGCCTCGCTCTCGCGCCCGAAGAAGAGGCTCTGGTGCTCGGCCTCGAACGCGAGCAGCCCGCGATACGGATTGCCCTCGGGCAGCGCCGCGCGCGTCGACACGACCAGCGACTCGAGCGCCTCGCGCAGCGCATCGCCCGACTCCCAGCGCATCGCCGGGTCGCGGCGCAGGCAGCGATCGATCACCTCGCAGAGGCGCCGATCGACGGCAGGCGCCGCCTCGTGCAGCGGCGGGACGTCGCGCTCCTGCGTCACGCGCGGCAGCTCGTCGGCGCCGGCGTCCTGGTGGGGCGCCCGCGCCGCGGCGAGCTCGTAGAGAAGGACGCCGATCGAGTAGACGTCGGAGGCGCGCGTGGCGGGATCGCCGCGCCAGATCTCGGGCGCCATGTAGAGCGGCGAGCCGACGGCGCCGAGCGGACGCGACGCCGGCGCCGACGCGGTGCGATCGAGGAGCTGCGCCAGCCCGAAGTCGAGCAGCTTGACCTCGCCCTCGTCGGTGATCATGGCGTTGGCCGGCTTCAGATCGCGATGCAGGACGCCGCGCCGGTGCGCCGCCGCCAGCCCGCGCGCCAGGCCGATCCCGATCTCCATGAGGCGCGCCGGCTCGACGGGGCGCGGCAGCTCCGCCAGGTTCTTGCCCTGCACCAGCTCGGAGATGAGGAACGGGCGGCGCCGCACCTCGCCGACGCGGTGGATGGCGACCACGTTGGCGTGCGACAGCCGCGCGATGGCGCGCGCCTCGACGAAGAACTGCTCGCGCACGCGGGCGTCGATGTCGCTGCCGGCGACGAACTTCACGGCCACCTTGCGATCGAGCAGCGTGTCGTGCGCCAGGAAGACCTGCCCCATGGCGCCGCGGCCGAGCGGCCGGAGCAGGCGATACTCTTCGATCTCCGACGGCGGCGACCAGTCGTCGGAGGCCGCGCTCATGCTTCGCGGCGGCAGGAGCGCGGCGAGATGCCGTACTGCTTGACCTTCATGACGAAGGTCCGAAGCGGCATGCCGATCAGCTCCGCGGCGCGCCGCTGCACGCCGCCGGCGGCCTCGAGCGACTCGATCATGCGGGCGCGCTCGAGCGCGCGCAGCTCGTCGGCGAGCGGGCGGAAGCTCTTGCCCGCCGGGGCGAGGCCGCCGATGGCCGCGGCGGCCTCGACGGCCGCGGTCACCTCGACGCCGGCCACCTTGTCGGGCAGGTGCCACGGCTCGATGCGGTCATCGTCGACGGTGGCGGCGACGTATTCGATGACGTTGCGCAGCTCGCGCACGTTGCCCGGCCAGCCGTAGACGGCGAGCTTCTGCAGTGTCGCCGCCGACAGCTCGGGCGGCTCGCGGCCGGCCAGCGCGCAGGCGTCGGCGAGGAAGCGGCGCGCCATGATCGGGATCTCGCGCCGGCGATCGCGCAACGGCGGCAGCACGACGGTGGCGGCGCCGAGGCGGAAGTAGAGATCCTGGCGGAAGCGGCCCGCCTTGACCTCGTCGTCGAGCGCGCGGTTGGTGGCGGCGACGACGCGCAGGTCGACCTCGCGCTCGCGCACGTCGCCGACGCGGGTGATCTTCTTCTGCTCGAGCGCGCGCAGGAGCTTGGCCTGCACGCCCGGCGGCAGCTCGCCGATCTCGTCGAGGAAGAGCGTGCCGCCGTTGGCGGTCTCGAGCTTGCCCGCCTTGGCGCTGACGGCGCCGGTGAAGGCGCCCTTGTCGTGGCCGAAGAGCTCGCTCTCGACGAGGGTCTCGGCGATGGCGGCGCAGTTGAGCGTCACGAACGGGCCGTTGGCGCGGCGCGATCCGTGGTGCACGGCGAGGGCGGCGCCCTCCTTGCCGGCGCCGGTCTCGCCGAGGATGAGGACGGGCAGGTCGCTCGTGGCCAGGCGGCCGATCAGATCGAAGAGCCGCATCATCGCCGGGTCGGCGACGATGATGGTGCGATCGCCGAGCTTGACCTCGCGCGCGGCGGCGGCGGCCAGCGCCACGCAACCCGGCGTCGCCGTCGCGGCGGCGCTGCGCGCGGCGGCCAGGAGCGTGTCGGCGTCGCAGGCGTCGTCGGGGCAGATGGCGAGGCCGATGGGCACGGCCAGCTTGGCCAGCCGCTCGGCGAAGGCGTAGGCCTCGGCGCCGAGCTCGGGCATGACGACGACGAGGTGCGTGTCGCCCACCCAGCCGATGATGTCCATGATGCGCAGCTCGGAGGCGATGGTGGCGGCGAGCTCGTCGCGCACCGCGCCCTGCGACGGCAGCGTCAGGTCGATGAGCGCCAGCGAGCGCTGATAGCGGTTGGCGCGCTCGACCTCCTCGACGATGCGCTGGCGCAGGAGCGGCGGCGGCAGGATGTCGTGCACGTGCGCCGCCGGCAGGCGGGCGTGCAGGACCAGCGTCATCTCGCCGATGGTGAGCACGTCGCCGGACAAAAGCGGGCGCGTGCCCTCGACGCGCTCGCCGTTGACGAAGGTGCCGTTGTGGCTGCCGAGATCGAGCAGGCGCGCCTGACCGTCGGAGGTGATGATCTTGGCGTGATTGCGCGACGCGGTCTCGTCCATGAGCGGCAGGTCGGCGTCGCGGCTGCGGCCGATGAGCACGACGCCGGTGGCGGGCAGGTGGTACATCGACGACGAGCCGCCCTGGAGGACGAGCAGGTAGAAGCGCGGCTCGGCGGCGGACGAATCGCCCGTCGCCGTCGGTGGAAGCGTCTTCGTCTTCCACGGGTCGCTGTCTGTGGCCACGCTCATGACGGGATTCTTGCCGTAGAACCGCGCCGGTGACAACGACGTTTCCCACACGTCCGCGCGCGCCCCGACGTCGTGATCTACCTCTCATTGCCCGACCGCCGGCGGGCCTGCGCTATTCCCGGCGGGCCGCTGCCGGCGTACAGTCCGTCGGTGATCGACGACGACGACGGGCTCGACGCGATCGACGAAGCGCTCGCGCGAGCGCGCGCGTTGCCGCCGACCGTCGTCGCGTCGCTCTTCGCGCGGTACGGCCGGCCGCTCGCCGCACCACCCCCGCTGCTCGGCGCCGACGAGCGCCGGCTGCCGCTCGCCGCCGACGGGCTCGCCGCTGCGATCGTGCGCGTGGTGAGCGTGCGCACCGCCGTCGACGTCATCGCCAACGATTGGTTCGTGCTGGAGGCGGACGGCGCCGAGCCGCTCGCCGTCGCCGGTCCGCTGTTTGCCGCTGCGCTCGCCGCGCTGACGCGCGCGGCCCGCGGCGACGCCAAGCCATCGGCCGACGCCAAGAGCAAGAAGTAGCGCTATCGCCCGGGTAGGAGCGGGGTCGCGCGATCGGTGGCGGGATCCCAGGCCAGGAGGCGGTTGTCGTCGTCGCGCAGGAGCGGGTGAGCCGCCGGGGTCTGCGCGATCGCCGGGTCGAGCGTCCACTGGAGGCGCCAGCGCGGGTCGAGCGCATGGGCGCCACCGTCGGGCGCGATGAGGAAGAGCCGTTCGTTCTTCTGCGACGGCGTCGGGTTGGCGTCGATGGCGACGAGGAGCCCGCGGCTGGTCACCGGGCCGAAGATGACGCGGCCGACGCCGAGCTCCACGGTGCGGGTGGGGCCGCCGTCGCGATCGAAGAGCCGCACGCCGGCGCGCTCGGCGTCGCCGCCGAAGCCGAGCGCGATGCTGCCGTCGGGCAGAAAGCCGCCGTGCTGCTCGAAGCCGACCATCGGTGGTGACGGCGCCGCCACGCGCCCGCCGGCCGCCAGGAGCGTCCGCGCGGCGCCGTCGAGCGCGAGGAGGTCGACGGCGCCGTCGGCGCGCGCGGCGAGAATGCGATCGCCGCGCGGCGACGCGTCGATCCACACCGCGTGTGTCGCCACGCGCGCCAGCGTCGTCGTGCCGCGCGCGGAGACGGTGAGCCCCGTGACTCCCTCGCCGTCGAGCGCGAAGGCGCGCAGCCCATCGCCGGCGAAGCGGGCGCGCACGAAGCGGGCGCCGCCGGGCGCCTCCACGGTCGCGCGCGTGCGCAGCGTTCCGGTGTCGCGCAGCTCGATCCGCTTCTCACCGAGCAGCGCCAGCCACCTGCCGTCGGGCGACCAGGCGATCGCCATCGCGTCGTCCCCGGTGGGGGCGCGGCGCTCGTGCCGCGCATCGCCCGGCTCGCCGACCACCAACGTGTCCACGGCCTTGGCGTGGTCGCCCCACACGGCGAGCGGATTGTCGGTCTCGATCCAGGCGACGCGCGCGCCGTCGGGCGCGAACGACGGCAGCGGCCCGCCCATGATCACCCCGAGCTGCCGCCAGCGCCCCGTCGACCGCTGCCACAAAAAGTCGGGCTCATAGGCGCGCTGCCCGGCGACAGGCCCCGACACGTAGATCCAATCGCCGTCGCCGCTCGCGGCGGTGACGCCGCTCAGCCGATGGATGTCGGTGCGCTCGAGCGCCCTGGTGGCCGCGAGCGCCGCGCCGCCGGCGGGTAGGAGCGTCGCCACCAGCACCACGCTCATCGCCCGGTGCGCCCGCATCGCGTCGACGCGTCCGCGCGCCAGCGCCGCGGCGGCGCCGGCCAACAGCGCGACCGAGAAGATGCCGAGCGCTCCCCCGACGGCGCCGAACAGGCGCAGCGGTGCGCCGGGATGCAGCCACACCTCGAACGCGAGCTGCCGCGCCACCAGGGCGAACAGCCACAGCCCGGCCACGGTGACCGCGATGTCGACGGCCAACCAGCGCGAGCGGCAGCGCGCCGCCACGCCCGCGACCAGCCCGACGCCGACGAACAGCGGCGTCGCCGCCATCAGCACCGCCACCGCCGGCGCGAGGTCGGCGCGCGAGCCGTCGCAGATCAGCGTCGGCAGCCACACGAAGAGCTGGGCGCCGACGAGCAGCACCAGGAGCGCGGCCACCTTGCCGGCGAAGATGGCCGCCGTCGAGAGCGGGCGCGCGAAGTAGAAGCCGAGCCGCCGCTCGGCCAGCTCGCCCCCGAGCATCCCGCCGCCGACCACGAGCGCGAGGATGCCGACGTAGGCGAGCGCCAGCACCGCCGTCGCCGCCAGGCGCAGCTCGGCCCCCGACGTCCCGGCGACGAGCCGCGGCAGCCCGAGCGGGACCACTCCGAGCCCGAGCGCGCCGGCGAGCGCGACCCGACGTCCATGCAACTCCCGACGCGCGACGGCGATCCACGAGCTCATGCGTTCCCTCCCGATGGTTCGGCTTCCTCGGACACGACGGCGGAGAAGATGTCGGCGAGCGCCAGCGGTTGCGCCTCGGCCTCGACGAGCCCGGCGCGCCGGAAGCGATCGAACGCGCTGGGCTCGTAGCGACCGACCACCGCCTCGATCCCGTGGCCGTCGCTGCGCAAGGCGAGCGGCTCGAACGGCGCCAGCGCGCCCGCCACGTCGGCCGGCCCATGCGCGCAGCGGATCTGGCGTACGCGGCCCTTGAGCAGCTCGAGCGGCTCGTCGATGACGAGGCGCCCCGCGCGCAGGATGCCGACGTGCGTGGCGATGCTCTCCACTTCGGCAAGCTCGTGCGTGGTCAGGAGCACCGTGGTCCCACGATCGGCCAGCTCGCCGATGAGCTCGCCGTAGAGCTCGCGCCGCGCCACCAGATCCATCCCCAGCGTCGGATCGTCGAGCACCAGGAGCTCCGGCGCGGCGGCGAGCGCGAGCGACAGCGCGGCCTGCGTCTTCTGGCCCTTGGACAGCGCGCCGAAGCGCGTGTGCATCGGCACCCCGAAGCGCGCCATGCGCGCGACCAGCGCCGACTGATCCCAACGCTGATAGAGCCGCCGCGAGAACTCCGCCAGCTCGGCGACCGTCATCGCCGGCGGCGCGTCGGGCTCCTCGGGCACCACGCCGACGCGCGCCATCAGCGACGCGCGCTCGCGCCACGCGTCGCGTCCAAACAGGCGCACGCCGCCCGCCGACGGGCGCCGCTGTCCGACGAGGCAGCGGATGATCGACGACTTGCCGGCGCCGTTGCGTCCGAGCAGCGCATAGACGGCACCGCGCGGGATCACGAAGCGCACGGCGTCGGCGACGGCGCGCGCGCCGTAGCGAATGGTGAGCCCGTCGCACACGACGACGGGCGGCGACTCGACCACGCGCAGCGCCATCATCGCTCACCCGCCGCGGCGCGCATGGTGCCGTCGAGCGCGGTGCGCACCGCCTCGAGCGCCTCGGCCCGCGTGGCGCCGGCCGTGGTGGCGACGCCGGCGTACCGCTCCGCCGCCTCGCGCAAGATGCGGCCGAGCTCGCCGCGGCCGAGCGACGGCGGGCGGTCGGCGACGAAGGTGCCCTCGCCGCGGCGCACCACCAGCACGCCGGCGTCGGCGAGCGTCTGGTAGGCCTTCTGCACCGTCGCCGGGTTGACGACGAGGTCGCGTGCCAGCTCGCGCACCGACGGCACCGGCGCGCCCGGCGCCAGCGCGCCGGAGGCCACCAGCCGGCGCACGCCGTCTTCGATCTGCCGCCAGATGGGCGTCGGGTCTCCGGGGACAATCTTCAGCAGTCGGCGCATCAGTGTGTCACTGTTGTAATACACCGGCACAATGGTCGTCAACTCGTTTTCGCGGGGAGCTTCGCCGTGCCGCCGGCGTACGAGGGATATCCATGCCGCTGCGCGCCTTTGTCGTGCTGGTGCTCACGAGCGGCGCCGCGTTCGCCGATACCGCAGCGCCGCCGGATGCGCGCACGATGGCGCTGCACCGCCTGCGCGGGCCGTTCGCCTCACCCGAGGCCTATTGCGCCGGGCGCCTGCACGACGACGATTGGGTGCGCGCGTGCACCGTCGAGCGCCGCCTGCCGCATACGGCCGCCGTGGTCACCCGCGCGCTCGGCGGCCAGCGCGCGCTCCTGCTCGCCGTCGAGCACGGCGGCTGGTGGATCGACGACGCCGGAGAGCCCGACGGCGCCCTGCTCTTCGACGGCAACCGCGGCCGCGGCAGCTTCGTCCTCCTCGGGCTCGCCGATGCCGGCGCGCGGCTGCGCGGTGCGCAAGGCCACTGGCGCAAGCTCCTCGACGAGGAGGGCGACGTCTATGACTGCTTCGCGCTCGAAGTGCGCTGCTTCCTCCGCGACGGCGCGCCCGCGTGCACCGATCCGCTCCCCGTCGCCGGCCGGCGCGACTGCCGCCTCGGCAGCGAGGACGACGCGCCCGGCTTCGACCCCACGCGCTGGGACTGGCGCCAGGAGCTGCGCGACGACGGCGACGCCCTCGAGATCCGGCGCCTGCGCTGGCACGCCTTCCCCACGCGGTTCGACGGCTATGACGATTGGATGCGTGACACCGCGGCGCGCGCGCGCGCGCTCGCCGGACGCTACCGCTTGCGCTGAGGTCCGGGCTTGCCGTGCGGCCGCGGGCGCCGGACGTCGCCGGGCTTGGCGTGGTGGCGCGGCGGCGTGAACGAGCGCTCCGGCAGGCCCCCCGCCGCCGCCGGCGTGATCTTGACGTGCGGCGCGCGCGGGTCGCGCTCGGAGGCGTTGGCGGCGAACTCGGCGGCCACGCGGGTGTCGATCTCGAAGACCGTGCGATCGCGCGCCACGCGGATGGCGCCGACCTCGCGCCGCGTGATGCCGCCGCGACGGCACACCAGAGGCAGGATCCAATTGGCCTCGGCCTTGTCCTTGGCGCCGAGGTTGATCTCGAACAGGACCATCGCGCCCGACGGCGCCGCGCGCGGCGGTCCCACCGCGGCCTCGCGCAGATCGACGTGGGTCAGCCGCTCGCCGGCGGGCCGCCCCGCGAGCGCCCGCTCGAGCAGCACCGCCGCCACCTGCACGGCGTCGTGATCGGCGACCAGCTCGCCGGCGAGCGCCTGCGCCGCCGGATCCACCTTTCCGCCGGCGAGCACCTCGACCACCTCGGCGCGCAGCCGCGCGCGATCGTGCGCCGCCACCGCCGGCGCATCGGGCGGCGCCGTCCACGACAGCGACAGCCGCGCGTCGGAGAAGAGCCGCTGCGCCCGCCGGCGCGCCCCGCGCTCGACGAGGAACGCGTTCACGCCCTTGTTGCCCGCGCGCCCGGTGCGGCCCGAGCGGTGGGTCAGCGACTCGGCGTTCTCCGGCAGATCGGCGTGCACCACCAGCCCGACCTCGGGCAGGTCGAGCCCGCGCGCCGCCACGTTGGTGGCGACGAGCACGCGCACGTGGCCACGCCGCAGCGCCTCGAGCGCGCGCGTGCGCTCCTCCTGCGCGCGATCGCCGGAGATGGCGGTCGCGGCGAATCCGCGCGCGGTGAGCTGCGCGTGCAGCTCGGCCACGTTGTCGCGCGTGCGGCAGAAGACGATGACGCGCTGATCGTCGGCCAGCCGGAGGATGTTGACCAGCGCCGGCAGCCGCTCGCCGTCGGCGCACAGGTACGCGACGTGGCGGATGTCGGCGTGCGCCGCGCTCGGCGTGCCGCCGCGCGGATCGATGGCGAGCGCCTCGCGCTGGAACTTGCGCGCCAGCGCGCGGATCGGCGCCGGCAGCGTCGCCGAGAACAGGAGCGTGCGCCGCTCCGCCGGCGTCGCCGTCAGGATGGTCTCCAGCGCCTCGCGGAAGCCGAGATCGAGCATCTCGTCGGCCTCGTCGAGAACGGCGACCTCGACAGCGCCGAGATCGAGCGAGCCGCGGCCGATGAGATCGACGAGCCGCCCCGGCGTGCCGACGGCGATGTCGACGCGGCCGCGCAGCATGCGCGCGTCGCCGCGCAGATCGGTGCCGCCGGTGAAGGCGACCACGCGCGCCCCGGTCTGGGCGAACAGCCAGGCGAGCTCGCGCTGCACCTGCGCCGCCAGCTCGCGCGTCGGCGCCACCACCAGCGCACGCGGCCGCGCCGGCGGCGGCAGCGTCGCGGCCTCGCCGAGCAGCACGCGGCCGATGACCAGGCCGAAGGCGACGGTCTTGCCGGAGCCGGTCTGCGACGACACCATGAGGTCCTGGTCGGGCGCTTCGAGCACGCGCGCCTGCACCGGCGTCGGCGTGAGGTAGTCGCGCGCGCGCAACGCGGCGTCGAGCGGCGCGGGCGCGCCCAGGGCGGCGAAATCGGATTCGGGCGTTTCAGTCACGGCGGCGTGATACCACGACTGGGCGCCCGTCAGTGATGATCGTGCAGCCAGGCGGTCGCTTCGGTCAGATCGCGGTGGGCGCGCGGCCCGAGCTTGGCCAGGTTGTCGCGCGCCAGCATGGCCAGCGCCGTCGCCTGGGCCGCCTTGCCCGTCGGCCACAGCGCCTCGGCCAGCGCCAGGCGCACCTCGTTGAGCTCGCGCCCGTCGCCGGGCTGGGCCTCGGAGATGGCCAGCGCCCGCTCGAGCGGCGGCCGGGCACGCGGGTCGTGCCGCTCGTTGTAGGCGCGCCCGATGCCGAGGAGCGCGCCGACGAGCCGCTCGTTCTTCGCATCGAGCGCCTTCTCGATGATGGCGATCGACCGCTGGTAGTCGGCCAGCGCCTGATCGCGCTTGCCGAGGCGCAGGCGGGTGTCGCCGAGCCCCTGCAGGACCACACCACTATAGAGGTGCGTCGGCCCCAGCACCTTGTCGCTCATGGCGAGCGCGTCGCCGAAGTCGCGCTCGGCCTCGGCGAGCTCGCCGAGCTCCAGCGACGCCGAGCCGAGGTTGTTGAGCCCGGTGACCACCTCCGTCGACGGGCCGATGCGCCGCTTCCAGTCGTCGGCGGCGAGGCGATAGTGCTCGAGCGCCTCGCGCGGCCGGCCGAGCGCCATCAGCTCGGTGCCCATGTTGTTGTTCACGTTGGCCACGTTCGGCGAGCCGGGATCGACGCGCAGGAGCGCCGCCAAGACGCGCTGGTACTCGCCGAGCGCGAGCTCGTGATCGCCGCGATCGCCGTAGACGTCGGCCACCCCGGTCTCGGCGGCGAGCGCGCGCGGATGATCGGGACCGCCGAGGCGCGACCAGATGCGCAGGCTCCGGCGATAGCACTCGAGGGCGTCGGGCAGCTTCTCCATGTCGCGGTAGATGTTGCCGAGCGTGTTGTAGGTCTCGGCCACCACCTGATGATCGGTGCCGAGCGCGTGCTCGAGCATCTCGATGGCGCGCCGCGCGTCGGCGACGGCGTCGGGGTAGCGGCTCTCCTCCTTGCGCAGCTCGGCGCGGTTCGAGTAGAGCGTGCCGAGCAGATACTCCTTGTCGTTCAGGCGGCCGATGACCGCCTCGGCGACGTCGGCCCAGCGATCGCCCTCGTCGTAGTGCGCCTGGCTGACGCCGAGCGTGCGCACCAGCTCGGTGGCGGCCCAGGCGCCGGTGCCGTCGGCGTGGCCGGCGAGCGCCGCGACCCACGACAGGTGATAGGCCTTGCCGGCGCCGACGTAGTCGCCGCGCCCGTCGAGGAGCTCGCCGATCTGGAACTGCGCCTCGGCCTCGAGCGGCTCGTAGCGCAGCGTCAGCGCCGACTCCAGATCGGCGCGCGCGTCGTGTAGGAGCGCGTCGGACGGCTTGGCCAGCGACAGCGCGTGCAGGCGCGCCAGGTCCTGGTGCACGCGCGCGACCTCGGCGCGGGCGCGCGCATCGGTCGGCGGCGGCGTCGGCGCGCGCAGCGCCACCACGTCGGCGCACGAGGCCAGGGACGGCAGAGACTGCGCCGTCTGCACCGAGTGCGCGACCACGCGGTCGTCGGCAGCGGCGAAGACGTCGGAGAGCGTCTGCAGCTGCGTCAGCCGATCGCCGAGGCACGCCATGCGTAGATCGAGGAGCTCCTGGGACTGCTCGTGGCGCACCAGCGTCGCCTCGCACGCGGCGGTGTGCATGTCGCGCCACCCGCTGGTGTAGCGATCGAGCGCCTCGGCGACGGTGGCAAAGGCGCGATCGGCGTAGCTCAGGCCGGTGGCGCCGAACGCCTTCTGCACGGCGTGGCGGCGCGTCTGATCCCAGGCGCCGGCCAGCCGCGCGTCGGCCGCGGCGGTGCACGAGCGCAGCTCGCGATAGCGCATCACGCGCCAGCCGGCGAACGCCACGATCGGCACGACCAGCGCCGCAGCCAGGCGCAGCTGGCGCGCGCGCGCCTGCCGCGGATCGGCGCGCAGCGCCTGGAGGAGCGCCGCCAGCGACGGAAAGCGCTCGCCGGGCCGCGCGCGCAGGCCGCGCTCGAGCGCCTGGCGGAGGTAGCGCGGGACGGTGCTGCCCGCCGGCGGCTCGCTCAGCTCGCCGTGCCGCGCGTGGGCGAGGAACTCGGGCTCGACGTCGCCGGCAAAGGGGAACTCGCCGTAGAGCGCGTGCCACAGCGACACGCAGAAGCTGAACTGATCGGCGCGCTCGTCGGTGGCGACGCCTTCGAACTGCTCGGGCGCCATGTAGCGCGGCGTGCCGACGATGGCGCCGAAGCGGGTCAGCGGCATCGCCAGCCGCTTCGGCGAATGCTCGCCGCTGGCCGACCCGCTCGCCGACCCGCTGGCCGACCCGCTCGCGGACGGGCTCGGCGCCACCGGCGGCGCGTCGTCGCTGACCGTCAGCTGCACCTCGGCGCGCGGCACGGCGCCCGCGCGCTCGATGGTCTCGTCGGTGGACGCGATCGACGGAAAGCCCGCCGCCGCCGGCTCGGGCTGCGGCGTATCGGCGCGCCGCGCCAGCCCGAAGTCGAGCACGCGCACGCGCCCGTCGCTGCCGACCATCACGTTCTCGGGCTTGAAGTCGCGGTGCACCAGCCCGGCGTGGTGCGCGGCCACGAGCCCCTCGCCCGCGGCCAGAAAGGCGCCGAGGATCTCGTCGCGCGTGCGCGTCTTGTGCCCGAGCCAGCGACGCAGCGTCTGCCCGTCGACCAGCTCCATGGCGATGAACACGTCCTCTTCGAACGTGCCCGCGTCGTATACGGCGATGACGTTGGGATGCTGCAGCCGCGCCAGCGCCTGCGCCTCGCGCAAGAGGCGCTCGCGGTGATGCGAGCGCGCGTCGCCGCCGTGCAGGAGCTTGAGCGCCACCTGGCGATCGAGCTCGGGATCGAGCGCGCGATAGACCACGCCCATGCCGCCTTCGCCGATCCGATCCGCGAGCACGTAGCGGCCGATGTGCGTGCCGCTGTCGAGCGGCGGGCGCGGTTTGCCCGCCGGGCGCTCCGAAACAGTCGATTTTTCCCGCGGCTGGCGCGGCGCCATGCCCCCTTCCCCCCTGTCGGCGGCCTCAGGTCGGCTCTTCGTAGGAGCCGAGCCCGTGTCGCTTCATCAACTTGTACAAGTACGGGCGACCAAGACCGCTGGTCCTGGACGCAAGGGAAATATTACCGCCGGCGCGGCGCAAGAGGTCAGAGACGTACGCGCGCTCCCAGTCGGCGATCAGCCGATCCTTGGCGGCGTGGAAGTTCTCGTCGCTGAGGCCGTGCGAATCGGCGAGCGCCGGCTCCGTCGTCTGCAGGCCGAGCTGGCTCGGCGTCAGCTCGCGATCGGCGCCCATCGCGGCCACGCCGCGCTCGAGGATGTTGCGCAGCTCGCGCACGTTGCCGGGCCAGTCGTACTCCTCGAGGAGGCGCAGCGCGCTCCTGGCCAGCTGCGCGCGGCCGCCGAGAAGGTGCCGCGCCAATGGCGCGATGTCCTCCTTGCGCTCGCGCAAGGGCGGCACGCGCACGCTCAGCACCGCCAGGCGATGATAGAGGTCCTGGCGGAAGCGGCCCTCGCGCACCTCGCGCTCGAGATCGCGGTTGGTGGCGGCGACGATGCGTACGTCGACCTCGCGATAGGTCGACGCGCCGACCGGCTTGACCTGGCGCCGCTCGAGCGCGCGCAGGAGGCGCGGCTGCAGCTCCATCTCCAGCTCGCCGACCTCGTCGATGAACAGCGTGCCGCCGTCGGCCTCGACGAAGGCGCCGGCGCGATCCTTGGCGGCGCCGGTGAAGGCGCCGCGCACGTGCCCGAAGAGCTCGCTCTCGAGCAGCGAGCGGGTGACGCCGGCCAGATCGCAGACGACGAACGGGCTCGCGCGCCGCGCGCCCTCGGCGTGGATGGCCTCGGCGCACAGCTCCTTGCCGGTGCCGGTCTCGCCCTGGATGAGCACCGGCGCGTCGGCGGCGGCGATGCGCTCGAGCGTGGCGAACAGCTCGCGCATGGCGAGCGAGCCGCCGATGAGCGCGCCGAAACGCTCGCGCGCGCTCGGGAGGAGCTGCGGCGTCGACGCGGCGGTGAACAGCTTCAGCACGCTGTCACCGAGGGTGATCTGCGCGCCGGGGCCGACGGTCACCTCGCTGAAGCGGGCGCCCTGATAGAAGCTGCCGTTGCGCGAATCGAGGTCGCGCACGACGATCCCGTGCGGCTGCACCACGATCTCGAGGTGACGGCGCGAGACGCCGCCGTCGCGCAAGACGAGCTGGCAGGTCTCGTCGCGGCCGACGTAGTGGGCGCCGGCGGCGAGGCGCAGGATCTTGCCCTGATCGGCGCCGGTCATCACCACGAAGCGGGCGCCCTCGGACACGGTCGGGAACTCGCGCGGGCGCTGATCCGTCGTCGGTGAGCCCTCCTGCGCGTCGAGACGTGCCACGATTTAATTGTACCACGCCTGGCGGCGCTGGGGACGCGGGCCCCGCCTGTTCTCGACAGAGAACAGGCGCCCGCGACGCTGCCACCCGTCGTCCGCGCGCGTGCTGTCGCCTGCAGAGAACAGTCGCCGCGCCGGGCGCCGGCAACCTCGCGTCCTCATTGGCGACTCGGGCTGGTCTCGCGCTTGCTGTAGGGCGCCGGCATGACTCATCGCTTGGCCGTCGCGGCGCTCGCCGCGATCGGCGGCGCCGCGCTCGGCCCCGGTTGCGGGCTCGACGTGCGTCCGTTCGCCGGCACCATCATGCAGCTGACCGTCGCCAACGCGGGCCCGACGCCCGTCGGTGAGCACCTCGAGCTGTGGGCGCGCGATCGATACGACGACATCCTGCGCATCGACCCCTTCTATCACGAGAGCGAGCACCAGAGCGCCTACGGGATCATGATCCGACAGGCCATCAGCCTCGATGATCCCTGTATCATCGATGTGACAGGGCACCTGCTCACCGACGCGGCCGCCTATCCGACGACGGTGACGATGGCGGGCGTGACGCAGACGCCGGACGAGCAGGCGCTCGCGGTGGTGCAGCGCATCGAGCAGCTCGCGCCCGCCGGTCAGCCGCCGCTCCTCGCGGTGCTGCCGTGGGACGCGACGCCGCCGCCGACGGTGGCCAAGGACGCGACGCCCGACGAGCGGCTCGCCGCCTGCAACGCCTACACGAGCGCCAGCGATCGCGCCTACGTCGCCAACCCGCTGCAGATCACCGCGCCCGCGCACGGCACCGTCTTCGGCTTCATCCGCTTCATCAGCACCGTGCCGGCGCAGAACTACGACGGCTTCCGCCTCGACACGCCGGTGAACCTCGACGGCGTGCAGGAGATCTTCTTCACGCGCGAAGGCGACAGCGTCGACGCCGGCCAACGCGGCCCCTTGTTTCTGACCTCGCGCCTGGTGCCGGGCGGGCGCGACGTCGTGCACTTCGAATTGATCCACGGCGATCCCAACGGCACCGAGTCGGGCGGCGCGTCGCTCTACGTCGATCTCGGCGCCGGCGCGGGCTCGTTCTGAGGAGGACCGAATGAACCGTCTTGGCTCCGCCGCCGCCGCCGTCGTGCTCGCCGCCGCGGGCGCGCTGTGCCCCGCGTGCAACACGCCGAGCTGCGGCCCGGGGACGAAGCAGGTGCAACAGGCCAACGGCTCCTTGCGCTGCCTGCCCGCCGACGGCCTGCCGTCGACCATCGACTGCGACGCCGAGGCCGGCGCGGTCATCGTCGGCGGGCGCTGCGTCTCCAACGTGACCTGCGGGCCCAACACCGCGCTCGATCCGGCGAGCGGGCAGTGCCTCGCCACCGGCGGCGGCGGCGACGTCCCCGCCTGCTCGACGCCGATGCCGGGCCGCGCCTGCATCAACGGCGCGCTGCTCGGCTTTCTCGACAGCATGCCCTTTGCCGGCATGGTGCACGTCGCCATCTACGATCCGCTGACGCTGCTCTCCGGCGGCGGGCCGCTCGACAGCGGCGACTTCATGGGCGGCGGCTACCTGTTCCCCAACGTGCCGGCGCCGGGGCTCGGCCTGGTCGCGGTCGTCGTCGGCGACGCCGACGGCAAGAACACGACCTACGTGAACTGCGCCACCGGCGACCAGATGGTCTCGAACGGCAACGCCTACCGCATCGACGGCTACGTGATGCCGCGCGCCGTCGCCGACGGCTGGAACGCCGACGGCTTCGACATCGCCGCCGGCGGCGCCTACGTCGCCAAGTTCTACAGCGACGCCAAGGAGCCGGCGACCTCGCAGATCGCCAACGAGAAGAGCCCGGTCGCGGGCGTGACGCTCTACCAGGACGGCGCGCCGGCGGCCGGCGTGCGCTACTTCGACCCCGCGCTCGCCGACATCAGCGCGAGCGCGACCGCCACGACGAGCGTCGGCGCCGCGATCGTCGCTGCGCCGGTCTCGGGCAGCTTCCCCACGTTCACCGGCAACGGGCCGACGAGCATGCCGATCACGTGGGAGGCCGATCCGGGCGGCTCGGCGCCGGGCGTGGTGTTCGTGACGCGGTTCCACCCGAACTGAGCCGCCGCCGATGAAGGACGCGATGGCCACCACGATGCAACGAACCCGCGCCACGCAGCGCACCCTCGCCGCGCTGACGATCGCCGCGGCGCTCGTCGCCGGCGCGGCCCGCGCGCACGCCGACAACGGCGTCGACAGCGAGCTCTTCCGGCCCGCGCTCGACAGCTTCGGCATCTTCACCGTCGACCGCGCGCAGACCTCGCGGCGGCTCGATTGGGGCTTCAAGCTCTTCGCCGACTACGCGTCCACTCCGCTGCGCCTCTCGATCTGCCCGCCGAGCGGCGCCTGCGCGGCCTCGGCGGCGATGCGCCCGCCGCTCAGCGCGATCATGAGCTGGCAGACCGCGATCCATTTCGGCTTTCACTTCGGGATCACCGACTGGCTCGAGCTCGTCGCCGACATCCCGATGTCGGCGCAGGCGTACACGACGGCGTTCGGCGACAACGGCTCGTTCGGCTCGACGGCGCTCGAGCGCACCGGCTTCTACGCCGCGCAGGGCTTCACCAACACGCCGCCGCCGAACGCCGCGGCCATGGATTGGCGCGTGGGCGTCAAGGCGCGCTTTCTACGCCGCGGGCCGTTCGCGCTGGCGCTCGCCGCCGTCGCCACCCTGCCCTTCGGCGACGAGGCCGCGTTCCTCGGCGACAGCGGCTTCACCTTCCGGCCCGAGCTGATCGCCGACTTCACGCGCGGCGCCATCACCGTCGCCGTGAACGCCGGCGCCATCATCCGCGGCGAGACCGTCGTGCGCGCGCCCAACGACCCGGCGGTCAACGGCATGGCCGCGATGCAGCGCTCGCTCCTCGACGTCGGCGACGAGCTGACCTGGTCGGCCGGCGCGGCGTATCGCTTCGCGCGCTGGGCCGGCATCGCCGCCGAGGTCTACGGCTTCGTCCCGCTCGTGCAGGCCGCGCACGGCCCGCTCGACGCGCCCCGCGACTTTACGGCCGACGTCGCCGGCGGTTTCCAGATCTTTCCGGTCAAGGACATCACGCTCGACGTCGGCGCCGGCGCCGGCCTCGTCGCCGCGGCGGCGCGGCACGACGCCTTCCGCGTCTTTGTCGGCGTCAGCTGGGCGCCCAGCGAGTCGCGCGGGCGCACGAGCGCCCTGCCCGGCGGCCTCGACAGCGACGGCGACGGCATCCCCGACGGCGCCGACCTCTGCCCGAACGAAGCCGAAGATCGCGACGGCTTCGACGACGACGACGGCTGCCCCGATCTCGACAACGACGCCGACGGCATCCCCGACACGCGCGATCGCTGCCCCAACGAAGCCGAGGACAAGGACGGCTTCCAGGACGACGACGGCTGCCCCGACCTCGACAACGACGGCGACGGCATCCCCGACGCCATCGACAAGTGCCCCAACGAGCCGGAGACGCGCAACGGCGTCGACGACGAAGACGGCTGCCCCGACTCGGGCGGCGCCGTGGTCATCGCCGGCGGCAAGATCGAGCTGCCCGAGAACCTCGGCTTCGACACCGGCCGCATCGAAGTGTCGGCGCGCTCGGCGGCGCTGCTCGAGCGCATCGCCGCCAAGATCCGGTCGAACCCGCAGGTCAAGCGCATCCGCATCGAAGGGCACACCGACGACATCGGCAGCGCCAAGAAGAACCAGGAGCTGTCGCAAGCGCGCGCCGAGTGGGTGCGCGGCTTCCTCATCCGCCGCGGCGTCGAGCCCGAGCGGCTGCAGGCGGTCGGCTACGGCGACACGCGCCCGCTCGTCGACCACCGCAACGCCGCCGCGCGCGCGAAGAACCGCCGCGTCGACTTCATCATCGTGGAGCAGTGAGGATGGCACGCACGCTGATTCACACGCTGGTCGCGGCGGCGCTCCTCGCTGGCGGGATCGCCGGCGCCGACGAGCCGATGCTGCCCGAGCCGCCGACGCAGCCCGCCGCCACCAAGCCGGCGACGGCGCCCGAAGGCGCGCCCGAGATCATCCTCGACGCCGATCGCGAGATCGATCTCGCCGACGTCGTCACCTCGGCGGCCAAGGGCGTCACCACGGTGCAGGAGGCGCCGGCCATCGTCACCATCATCACCTCCGACGAGATCCAGGCGCGCGGCCACCGCTGGCTGCTCGACACGCTCGGCACCATCCCCGGCTGGCAGCAGATCACCGCGCTCGGCGATCAGGCCGAGCAGGTGCTGGTGCGCGGCGTCGGCCAGGCGGTGCTGCTCATGCGCGACGGCGTGTCGCTGTTCGATCCGTGGAGCAACGTCGCCTGGCTCGGCCGCGGCCAGCCGCTGGAGACGGTCAAGCGCATCGAGGTGGTGACCGGCCCGGGCGGCGTGCTCTGGGGCGCCAACTCGTTCCTCGGCATCGCCAACCTCATCACCAAGGACGCCGAGGACGTCAACGGGCTCGAGCTCTCCGCCGGCTACGGCGACGGCCCCGGCGACAAGCAGGACTTGAAGCTGTGGGCGATGTTCGGCAAGACCTTCTGGCACGGCCGCCTCAAGGTCTTCCAGCACATCTCGTACGAGCGCTTCATCGGCCCGGTGTTCGACATCCCGCAGTTCATCGCCTCGTCGCCCGCGCCGCAGCCGGCGGGGCTCGCCTACTTCGCGAAGAATGCGCCGCGCGACCCGCCGCCGGGCTGGTACCTCGTCGTCGACGGCAAGCTCTCGCTCGGCCCGGTCAGCCTCTATTACATGCTGCCGTTCGGCGACTACCACCCGAACATCGGCTTTGTCAGCACCGTCGGGCAGCACAACACCTTCAATCACTACGATCGCTACGGCGTCGTCGAGTACAAGGATCGCTTCGCCGCCGATCGCGTCGGGGTCAACGTCAAGGCCTACGGCATCCAGTTCGTGCGCGACGACAGCTTCCAGCTCTTTCAGCCGAGCGTGTTCCTGCCGAAGGCGTCGCCCGACGACGTCGGCGGGCTGCGCTTCACCTTCGCCGGCTCCAAGATCTTCCGCTTCGGCGGCACCGCCGATCTCGACTTCCGCCTGCCGTTCCACCTGCGCCTCCTCGCCGGCGGCGAGTTCTTCTACGAAGGCGTGCGCGACTCCAACACCAGCTTCGCCGATCCGCTCGATCCGCGCCTGTTGCCGCTGCTCTGCCCCGTCGACGCCGACGGCACCCGCATCCCGCTCTGCCCGCACGGCTACACGCGCGACACCGATCGCTACGTCGCCGCCGGCTACGTCGACGCGCAGTGGCGCCCGGTCGACAAGCTCACGCTCGACGGCGGCGTGCGCATCCAGAAGGGTCTCGGCGATCAGCCCTACGCGCTCTTGCCGCTCTACTCGGCGGCGGTCGTCTACAACTTCCTGCCCGACTTCCACGCCAAGGCGAGCTACGCGACCGGCTTTCGCGCGCCGGTGTTCAACAACACCTCGACGGCGCCGGGCGGCATCAGCTACGGCGCCAATCCCGATCTGAAGCCGGAGGGCTCGCAGTCGTTCCAGGGCGAGCTCAACATGCGGCTCCTCCGCAACGCCAAGAAGGTGCGCTCGCTCGAGGTGCGCGCCGACTACTCGTACACGGTGCTCTCGGAGCTCATCCAGATCCGCAACGGCAGCTACGGCAACACGGGCGCGCGCGCGATCCACTCCGCCGAGGCGTACGCCAAGCTCTACTTGAACGGCGATCACACGCTGTGGGCGTCGTACACGTACCTCTATTCGATCACGAGCGACGCCGGGATCGATCGCGCGTCGCCGAGCCACTGGGCCTCGTTCGGCGCGTCGTTCAACCTCGTGCGCAACCTCCTCGACGTGAACGTCAACCTCAACATCTTCGGCGCGTACCGCGATCCCGACCGCGTGCCGACGGGCATGGCGGGCAACATCGCCGGGCCCTACTCGAGCTTCGTCGGCACCACCACGTCGGCGGCGAGCGATCTGACGCTCGACCGATTGACGCCGGTCGCCGATCTGCAGCTCGGCTT
Source organism: Polyangia bacterium (assembly GCA_035607415.1). Classification (GTDB taxonomy): domain Bacteria; phylum Myxococcota_A; class Polyangia; order Palsa-1104; family Palsa-1104; genus JAQBQH01. The sequence goes on along the minus strand of DATNAQ010000036.1, from coordinate 27,508 downwards.
CCGCTTGCGCTTCGCGCACGATCGCTTGCAGATCCGCGTGCAGCTCTACAACGTGCTCAATCAGCGCTACTGGTATCCCGACATCTTCAACGATCTGTCGGCGACGACGGAGCAGGTGCCGACGCCGGCGCCGGGATTCAGCGCGTTCGGGCGCGTCAGCTACCACTTCTAACAGCGCGCCCGCATCACCCCGCGCAGGAATCGTGCGCTCGAGCACTGTCAAGCAAGCTTGTCTCGACGCTGCGCCCGCGCGTGCTAACGTTCTTGGGGTCCGATCGGTCGCGCCCGTGCGTGGCGATCAGACGAGCCGGGCGCTGATGATCGACGCCGACTCCATAGAAGCAACCGACGTTCGCGGCGCGTGCGCGTGGTGCGACGGCTCCCTGCGCCCGCATCACTTCGTGCAGATGGCCGGCGCCCGCGCGATCACGCTGTGCTCCGAGGAGTGCCTGCGCGCGCGGCAGCGCGACGACGCGGCGAAGCGATCGCGCGTGCGCCGCCGCAACGCCAAGATCGCCGTCGTCGTCGGCGCGCTCGTCGCCGCCTGCGTGACGCCGCACGACGGACCGCGCCTGTTGCGCCGCCCCGTCGCCGCGGCGGCGACGGTGAAGAAGCCCGCCGCGCCGGCGCCGCCGCCCGTGCCCTACGGTCCGGAGTGGCCGCCGACCGAGGCGAGCGATCTGGCCGATCTGGCGCACGACGCCTGGTTGCATCCGCTGTCGGGGCCGTTCCGGCGCATGCCGGTGCGCGACTCGCGCGTGTTCGGCGCCGAGCGTCCCGGCGATCGCCCGATCGATTGCCGCAAGGGCCACTGCGGCGTCGATCTCGGCGGCGAGATCTGGGGCGAGCAGGTGCACGCCGCGCACGACGGCATCGTCGATCGCGTGCGGCGCGATCCCAACGAGCAGCACGGCGGACACTACGTGCGCATCGCGCATCGCAACGGCACCGTCTTCACGCAGTACTTCCACCTCGCCGCCATCCCGCGCTGGGTCGAGCCGGGCGTGCGCGTCAAGGCGGGCGACGTGATTGGTCTCCTCGGTGACAGCGGCGTCAAGGAGTCGGCGCCGCACGTCCACTTCACCGTGTCGGTGCGCCCGGCCGCCGATTGGGTCGAGCAGTACGTCGATCCCGAGCCGCTGATCGCGCTCTGGCCCTTGCGCATCCCGCTCGACGGCAGCGCCGGGCCGGTGTGCACCGCCGGCCCGCCCGGCGTTCCGCTCGGTGGCGCGCCCGTCGGTGGCGCGCCTCCCTTGACCGCCGCGCGGCACGTGGTGGTCAAACGCAAGCACGCGCACGCGGCGCCCAAGCGCGACGCCGACGAAGCCGCGGCCCCCGCGGCGCCCGTCGTGGACGAGCCGGCGGCGGAGGGCGCCGAATGAGCCCACGGCGCGAGCACGGCGCGTGCGAGACCTGCGGCGAGATCCCGTTCGACGAGGCGCGCCGCGTGCTCGTCGACGGCCGCGTGCGCCGGAGCTACTGCTCGCAGGCGTGCCTGCGCACCGGCGTGAAGCTGTGGCGCCTCGGGCGGCGCAAGGCGCTCGTTCGGCGCAGCGCGTGGCTCTTGTCGCTGTCGCTCCTGGTGGTCACGATCCTCTGGGCGCGCCACGAGATCCGCCAGCTGCGCGCGCGGCACACCGTCGCCGCGGCGCCGGCGCCGGCCGTCGCGCCACCGCCGCCGCCGGAGCCGACGCCGTTCGGCCCGCACTGGCCGCCCACCGACGAGGAATGGCAGACCGAGTTCGCGCACGCCAGCTGGGTCGATCCGCTGCCGGGGCCGGCGCGCCGCCACCCCTCGAGCTGCCGCGAGATCTTCGGCGAGGCGGCGCGCACCGCCAACGCACGCTGCCGCACCGCCGGCCGTTGCGGCGTCGACCTCGGCGGCGAGCTGTGGGGCGAGCACGTCTACGCCGCGCACGACGGCGTCGTCGACAAGGTCGCACGCAGCGCCGACGACGCGCCCGGCGGCATCTACGTGCGCATCGCGCATTGGGGCGGCGCCGTCTACACGCACTACTTCCGGCTCGCGGCGGTGCCGTCGCGGCTCGCCGTCGGCGCGCACGTCGAAGCCGGCGACGTCATCGGGCTCGTCGGCGACACCGGGCCGGCGGGCGCGGGCGCGCACCTGCACTTCGCGCTCTCGGTGCGCCCGTCGAGCGCGCTGCCCGAGGTCTATTGGGATCCCGCGCCGCTGATGGCGGATTGGCCGCTGCGCACGCCCGAGCGCGGCAGCGTCGCCGGGCTGACCGCGATCAACGCGCCGCCCGAGCGCATCGCCGGCATGATCCCGTCGCACCGCGCGCCGTCGCCGCGTCCCAAGCGCGCCCGCAGCGAGTAGCCCGCCGCGATCGTCGCTGGTACGCTGGGCCATGCGCTCAGGAACGCCGATCGCCGCCGCGCTCGCCCTCGTCTGCGCCGCCTCCGTCGCTCGCGCGCAGCCTGCCCCACCGCCGCTGAGCCCGCGCGTCACCGCGCTCGCCAAGAAGCTGGCCGCGCACGAGGCCGGCGCCGAGAGCGCCTTCTGGCGTCAGCTCGCCGCCGAAGGCACGCCGCTCGTCGAAGACGTCCACGAGCCGGGCCGGCGGCTCGTCACCTTCGTCTGGCACGGCACCGCCGCCACGCAGCGGGTCACGCTCGCCGGGCTACGCGACGACACGCCCGACTCTCATCTCGAGCGACTGCCCGGCTCGAACATCTTCACGACCAGCCTCTCGCTGCCCGACGACGGCCGCTACACCTACTTCTTCGCCGTCGACGCCGACCCGCATGGCGGCTTCGAGCCCGGTCACTTCCACCACGATCCGCTCAACAAGCGCATCGACGACCCGATCCAGTCGGTGCTCGAGCTCCCGAACGCGCCGAAGCAGCCGTCGCTCGTCGCCCATCCCGGTGTCGCCGCCGGCGCGCTCTGGCGCCACACGCTGGCGTCGACCGGCCCGCACAAGCCGCCCCGCCAGCTCTACGTCTACACGCCGCCCGGCTACGACGCGAAGGGGCCCGCCTATCCGCTCCTCGTCGCGTTCGACGCCGAGACCGCGACCGGACAGATCCCGGTGCCGCTCATCCTCGACGAGCTGATCGCCGCCAAGCGCATCCCGCCCGTGGTCGCGCTCCTCATCGGCAACGTCGACCGCATGAACGACCTCAGGCCGAACGCGCCGTTCGCCGACTTCGTCGCGCTCGATCTGGTGCCGTGGGTGCGCGCGCACTATCACGCGACCTCCGATCCACGCCGCAGCGTGATCAGCGGAATCTCGCTCGGCGGCCTGTCGGCGGCGTACGTCGGCTTCCGCCATCCGGAGGTGTTCGGCAACGTGCTCTCGCAATCGGGCTCGTTCTGGTGGGGCCCCGGCGACGAAGAGCCCGAGAAGACGTCGCGTGACTTCGTGGCCAGCCCGCGCTTGCCGCTGCGCTTCTGGATGGAGGTCGGCACGGCCGAGATCGGCAACCCGGCCCACGAGACGACGATGCTCGCGGCCAACCGCCACCTGCGCGACGTCTTGAAGGCGCGCGGCTACGACGTCTCGTATCACGAGTTCGACGGGAACCACTCGTACGTCTGTTGGCGCGGCACCCTCGCCGACGGCCTGGTGGCGCTCCTCGCCACGCCGCCCAAGCTGGCGGCGATCCGCGCGCCGAAGGCCGCGCCGCGTCCGCCGCTCGCCATCGCGCCGGCGCGACGCTCGAGCCTGTCGCTGCTGCTGCGCGCCGCGCTCCTCGACGGCGGCGACGCGGCGCTCACCGACGCCAAGCGCCTCCTGGCCACCACCGCCGACGGCTGGGTGATCGATGAAGACGAGGTCAACGCCGTCGGCTGTCTGCTCTTGTTCCTCGAGCACGCGCGCGCGTCGATCCCGCTGTTCGTCTGGAACACCGAGCGCTTCCCGAAGTCGTGGAACACCTGGGACAGCCTCGCCTGGGCCTACCTCATCATCGGCGATCGGCCGCACGCCATCGCCGAGTTCAAGCAGTCGCTGGCCATCGATCCCAAGGCGCCCGGGGCCGTCATGCTGAACGAGCTGACGGCGAAGCCTTGAGCTACAGCGAGTACTCCGCCGAGCAGGCGCCGAGCGGGCCCGCGCCGTCGGCGACCGGCGTGTCCCAACCGACGGCGTCGCACTGGTACCAGACGCTGTTCGAGCGCGACTGCACGCAGCTGCGCGGCGGCACTGACTTGCCCAGCGTCGGCGACTGGCACCACGGATACGACGTGGTGCAGCCGGTCTCGCCCGACACCCACGCGCCGTTGTCGCAGTGATACCAGAGCCCGTCGCTCGACGCCTGCACGCAGGTGCCCGACGGGACATTCTTGGCGAGCGTCGCCGAGTTGCAGCCGTTGGGCGCCGGCGGCGGGCCGCCACCACCGCCGCCACCACCGCCGCTACCGCCGCCGCCGCCGCCGCCGCTGCTGCCGCCGGCGAACGCGAGCAGCGCGTCGATGTCGCCGAGGAAGCGATCGCGATCGACCTGCCCCGAGATGCCCGACACCGAGCCGGTCCACGAGTACTGCCACATCGTCGCCGAGGTCCACGGGCTCGGCACATTGAAGCAATTCGACGTCGTCGGATAGGCGATGTTGAGCGGATAGCTCTGCAGGCCCGACGTCGACACGCCGTTCGACGAGAAGTACGAGCCGAACGTGTAGAGGAGCGGCATGCGCCCGGTCGCGCTCTGCACGTAGTTGATGAAGTCGGTCATGCGCTGGCGGATCGTCGCCGCCGACGCCGCGCCGGTGCCGCCCGACCAGCCGAGGCACGCGTTGTCGCCGTCGGGGCACTCGATGTCGAGCATGGGCGGCAGATCGCCGGGCGACAGCGCGCCCATCACCGCCACGAAGTGCTTGGCCTGCGCCACGCCGTCTTCGGTCGGATCGAAGAAGTGGTAGGCGCCGCGGATGACGCCCGCCGCCTTCATGCCGCTCCAGTTGGCGGCGAAGCGGCTCTGCGTGTTGTACGTGCCCTGCGTGGCCTTGACGATGCCGAAGCGCACGCCGGCGGCGCGCACCTTGGTCCAATCGACCGCGCCCTGCCCGTCGGCGAGGTCGACGCCCTCGACGGTCGTCGTCGGCGCGCACGCCTTGCTGTCGCTGAGGGCGGCGACGTCTTCGCCGTTGCCGGCGGCGGTGTCATCGCTGGTTGACACGAGGCCGCCGCAACCGCCGACGGCGAGGACGAGACCCAACGCGAGCGTGCGCATGGCGCGGGCGTCGAGCAATGCCGATGCCGCGCGCGATCGTCGACGAAGCCCGCGAATTTCGCGGGACGTGGCTACTCGTTTGCCCCCCACGTCGCGACCGATCGTTTGCAGCGCAGCGACGACGATCGTGCGCAGACGACATTGTCCGACATGCTCGAGGAAGCGCCGCGCCGTCGGGCCGGCAGGCGCCCGCTCGTCGTTGCGCGAGGCGCAGGGTCAGTAATCCTTTGCACATCATGCGCAAGATTCACACGCTCGCACCGCTTCTCGCGCTCGTCGCCGCCGGCGGTTGCGCCAACACCTCGGGCAACGCCGACGTCACCTGCAGCGCGCTCGGCGGCACGGACCTGCAGCCGTCGCCCGACTGGCAGGGCTCGGTGTTCACCATCGTGATGGAGAACAAGAGCCGCAAGGACATCCTCGGCAGCAAGGACGCGCCGTACATCAACGCGCTCGCCGCCGAGAACGCGGTCGCTTCCGGCTACCGCGACAACCTGGTGCACCCGAGCGAGCCGAACTACCTCGAGATGGTCGCCGGTGAAAACTTCGGCGTCCTCGACGACGACAGCCCCTCGTCGCACCACATCGACTCGAGCTCGCACATCGCCGATCAGCTCGAGCTCGCGGGCATGAGCTGGAAGGCGTACGAGGAGTCGATGGGCAATCCGTGCGGCCTCGCGAGCCAGTATCCGTACGAGCCGAAGCACGATCCGTTCGTCTTCTTCGACGACATCAACGGCTGGGACGGCCACGCCTTCCAGACGTCGCAGCGCTGCAACGCGCACGTGGTCGACTACTCGCAGCTCGACGCCGACCTCGCGGCCAACACGCTGCCCAAGTACGTCTTCATCACGCCCAACATGATCGACGACATGCACGACGGCTCCGTCGCCGACGGCGACGCGTGGCTGTCGCGCGAGCTGCCCAAGATCCTCGCCTCCGACGCGTTCAACCAGGGCGGCGTGATCTTCTTGACCTGGGACGAGGGCGGCGGCATTCCGCAGTCGGACGATCCGCCGATGATCGTGATCTCGCCGCACGCCAAGCGTGGCTTCGTGTCGCAGACGCCGTACAACGCGAGCTCGTACTTGAAGACGGTGCAGACCATCCTCGGCCTGCAGACGCTGCCGTGCCAGCCCACGAGCGGCGACGGGGTGCAGACGATGGACGATCTGTTCGACGTTCCGGTCACGCCGTCGAAGCGGCCGAGCAGCGGCACGGGCGGCACGACCGCGCCGGCGCCGCCGGCGCAGTAGCGAGACTATTTGCAACAGTCCTGGGTGGGGATCTCTCCCCCGGGGCGTCGCGCCACGCTTTCGTATAGAACGAGGAGAACTGGGACGCGGCGATATCGGAAAATGTCTTACATGCGACGGCGAAACGAACGAGTTCTGACATTTTCGTGAAGGCAATCGTCCGCGCCCGGCATGTACCGACATGCGCATCGCGAATCTGTTGTGCGTCGCGCTCCTCGTCGGATGCAGCAGCAGTCCCGACGCAGGCAGCGTGACACCTGATGCGGGCGGGAAGGGCGACAACCCCGGTGGATCGGGGGGCAATGGGACTTCCGGCGGAACGTCGGATATGTCCGTTTCCGCGGGAGGCGGAGGCAGCGGCGGCGTAGGCGGCGGCAGCGGCACCGGCGGCGGCACCGGCGGCCTCCTCAAGCTCGCCGTCTTCGGCGACTGCCGTCCGCCGAACTCCGACGACACCTCGGGCTATCCGTCGACGGTCGTCTCCGGCATCTTCAAGCTCGCGCAGTCGAACGGCGCGCAGCTGGCCATCGGCACCGGCGACTACATGTTCGCCTCGACGGCGAGCGCGGTGACCGCGCAGGTCGCCCTCTTCGATCAGGCCAAGGCGAATTACACGGCCGGGCCCATCTATCTGACGATGGGCAACCACGAGTGCACCGGCGCCACCGCGTCGAACTGCCCCAACCTGAACGAGACGCCCAACATCCAGGCGTTCATGAAGATGGTGCCGTCGGGCGTGACCAAGCCCTATTACCGCATCGACGTCGACACGCCGCTCGGCAAGGCCAAGCTCGTGTTCATCGCGGCCAACGCGTGGGACTCGACGCAGCAGAGCTGGCTCGAGACCCAGCTCGCCGACGCGACGACCTACACGTTCGTGATGCGCCACGAGTCGACCACGTCGTCAGGAGTGCCGACCGGCGTGACGGCGTCGGAGAGCATCGTCAAGGCGCACCCGTTCACCATCGAGTTCCTCGGCCACACGCACGAGTACCGGCACGAGGACACGCAGCACGTCATCTCCGGCAACGCGGGCGCGCCGCTGTCGACCGGGAGCTACGGCCTCCTCGTCGTCACACAGCAGGCGAACGGCAACATCACGGTCAACGAGATCGACGAGGCGACCGGCAACGTCGACGACACCTGGACGGTCAGCCCGACCGGCCAGAAGATGTAGCCGCCGCCGTCACGCCCGCTCGCGCGCCAGGTGCGGGCCGACCAGCTGCGCGATCCAGCTCATCACCGCGCGCACCGGCCGCGGCACGTTGCGCCCGTGCGCGTGCACCAGCGACACCGGCAGCGGCGCGCACGGATATTGCGGCAGCACCTCGACCAGATCGCCGGCGGCGATGCTGGCGAGCATGCCGTAGCGCGGCGCCTGGATGATCCCGAGCCCGGCCAGGCACGCCGCCAGGTACGAGTCGGTGCTGTTGACCGTGACCACGCTGCGCATCGGCCGCTCGCGATAGCCGTGGCCATCGCGATACTCGAAGCCGGCCGCGTCGGCGCCGAAGCGCAAGGAGTAGTGCACGACGAGGTGCCCGTCGAGCTCGTCGAGCGAGCGCGGCGTGCCGTGCTTTTTCAGATACGCCGGGCTGGCGCAGTTGATCATGCGCATCTCGCCCAGGCGCCGCGCCGTCAGGCCGGAGTCGCCGAGCTTGCCGATGCGGAGGACGCAGTCGAACCCCTCGCGCACGACGTCGACGCGGCGATCGGTCGAGCTCAGCATCACCTCGAGCCGCGGATGCGCCGCGAGCAGCTCGGGCAGCCGCGGGATGAACAGCGAGCGGGCGAAGCTCTGCGGCAGATCGATGCGCACGCGCCCGCGCAGCGTGCTCGGCGTCTGGAACATCGCGCCGAGCTCGTCGGCCTCCTGCACCAGCCGGCGCGCGCGCCCGAGCAGCTCCTCGCCGTCGGGCGTCAGGCGCACCACGCGGGTCGAGCGCTGCAAGAGCCGGCTGCCGAGCTCGGCCTCGAGCTCCGAGACGCCGGTCGAGACGCGCGCCTTCGACCGGCCGAGCTGCTCGGCGGCGCGCGTGAAGCTGGCCAGCTCCGCCACCTTCACGAACATGCGCAGCGCCTCGATCTCCATGGCTTCCATTGTTCCACATCTACGAACAGTGAGTCCGATTTTCGACGCTTCCGCCGGGCGATGCCCGCCACTATCGTTCTTCGCAGGCGAACGACACACCTCAGGAGCGAACCATGGCGAAGACTGAGAAGACCGACAAACGCCCGATCGCGCTCATCACCGGCGGCAGCCGCGGCCTCGGCCGCAGCATGGCGCTGCACCTCGCCGAGCGCGGCGTCGACATCCTCTTCACCTACCGCGCGGCCGCCGGCGAAGCAGCCGGCACGCGGGAGCGCATCGTCGCGCTCGGCGGCAAGGCGGCGGCGCTGCCGCTCGACGTGGCCGACAGCGCCTCGTTCGACGCCTTCGCCCAGGCGGTGGCGGGCGAGCTCGAGCGCACCTTCGGCCGCAAGCAGCTCGACTACCTCGTCAACAACGCCGGCATGGGGCTGCATCGCAGCCTCGTCGAGACCACCGCCGCGCAGCTCGACGAGCTCTACCAGGTGCACTTCAAGGCGCCGTTCCTGCTCACGCAGCGGCTGCTACCGCTCATCGCCGACGGCGGGCGCATCCTCAACGTCTCGAGCGGGCTGGCGCGCTTCACCATCCCCGGCTCGTCGGCCTACGCGGCGATGAAGGGCGCGGTCGAGGTGCTCACGCGCTACCAGGCCAAGGAGCTGGGCGCGCGCCGCATCACCGCCAACGTCATCGCGCCCGGCGCCATCGCCACCGACTTCGGCGGCGGGCTGGTGCGCGACAACCCCGAGGTGAACAAGATGGTGGCGTCGGTGACGGCGCTCGGGCGCGTCGGGCAGCCCGACGACATCGGCGCGGCGGTGGCGATGCTGCTGTCGCCCGAGAGCGGCTGGCTCAACGGCCAGCGCATCGAAGTGTCGGGCGGCATGAACCTCTGAGCGCCGAGCTGCGAGCGCGCGGCTCAGTGGGCGGCGTGCGCGTGCCCGGCGCCGCCGGCGCCGACGGGAACGATCATGAGCGCGTGCGGGCTCTTCTCGTCGACCACGAACACCGCCGAGCCCGGGCTGCCGTCGGAGCCGATGTCGGCGTTGGTCATGCCCGGCGCGTAGAACATGAGGTGCGGCCCAAACGGAACCGCGATCCCTTTGTCTTCGTCGATGGTCACCACGTTGTGCGCCGACAGCATGTAGTCGACGCCGGGCCGCGCGGGCGCGCGAAGCTTCCCGTCGGCGAACGCCTTGCGCACGGCGGCGCGGATCTCGGCCTCGGGGCGGCCCTTGGCGCGCATCGCGCCGACCATGAGGATGCGCGGCAGGAACGCCTTGACGCCCTCGGCGTCGAGGCACTGCGGCTCGACCGCACTCGGCACGCGGTGCTCGACGATGCACACCATCCCGTTCTGCGACGGGCGCACCTGGACGTAGCCGCTCTGGTCGAGCACGTAGACCCCCGCCTTGGCCGCGATCGCGGGCGGCGCGGCGCTGGTGGCGAGCGCGATCTCTCGATCGCGGCTGCCCGCCGCCGCCTTGCCGCCCTGCCCTTCGTCCGCGCGGCATTTTTCAGGCGCGGCGCCATCGCGGCTCCATGGGATTGGACGGCGGCCGCGGCGTGCATACGATGCCAGCCACGAGGTGATCCATGCGCAACGCGTCGTTCGTCCTCGCCGTCGCCCTCTTCGCTGCAGTGCCCGCGTCGGCTCGCGATCGCGATCATCGTGAGCTGCGCGTCGTGCCCGCGATCTTCGATCCGGGCGGCACGCACGCCATCATCAGCCGCTGGACGCCGTTCAGCGGGCCGGGACGGAGCGATCCGGCGATCATCATGGCCAAGATCCTGCCCACGAGCGCCGACGCCGCCGCCGTCGCCACCGTCGAGGGCGTGCGCGGGCTGGTGCTCGACGAGCTCGGGTTCGACGTCTTTGCCGGCGGGCACTGCGGCGCGGGCGCGCCGCGCTTCAACGTCACCACCGTCGAGGGCTTCGTGTACTTCTTCGGCTGCGCGGCGGGCACGCACACGCCGGCGCCGGACAAGCCGGCCACCTTCGCGCGCGTGCGCTTCGCCGACGCCGACGCCGCGCCGCAATTCGCGAGCAATCCACCGTTCCACTTCGGCGAGGCGCGCGTGGCGAGCATCGCCATCGTGTTCGACGAGGGGGTCGACCAGGGATCGGGCTTCACCGCCATCGACGACATCGACGTCGACGGGCAGATCGTGGAGCGGCCGTCGGGCGACGGCGACGACGACGAGGTGCGCGAGACCTTCGAGCGGCCGATCGCGCGCCGCTGAGCGCCTCACGCGCGCGCGAAGGCGCGATCGAGCTTGGCGGCGAGGATGAAGTCGTTCTCGCTGAGGCCACCGATGGCGTGAGTCCAATTCTCGACGTCGACTTTGTCGACGTTCACCGTGAACACCGGATGGTGCCCCTCGGCCTCGGCGATCCGCGCCATCTCATCGACGAACCGGATGGCCGTGGGAAAATCACGGAAGCGATATTGGCGGTGCAGCCGCTCCTCGTGCACCTTCCAGTCGGGCGCTTGAGGAGCGAGCGCGTGGATCTGCGCGCCGGTGAGCCTGGGCGTGCGCGGGCTGCAGGACTGGCAATGCTGGTCGGCGAGAGCGCTCATGGCTCGGAGGATAGGCCGCGCACGCGGTGACGCCAGCAACTCGGGCCGTACGGGCCACGGTTCAGCGAGGAGCAGGCGCTGGATCGCCACGAGCGGACCAGCTAGATTTCTGGAGTCGTGCTCTTCACCTCCCTGCACTGGGCGATCTTCCTGCTCGGCGCATTCATCGTCTACCACCTCATTCCCCGTCAACATCGGCGATGGATGATGCTCGTAGCGAGCGTGTACTTCTACGCGAGCTGGAACGCACGATTCCTCGCGCTCATCGGGCTGCAGATTCTCGTCGACTGGTGCTGCGGCCAGGCCCTGAGCCGGACGCGCGCGACGTCCCGGCGCAAATGGATCGTCGCGATCAGCATCGTCGTGAACCTCTCGTCGCTGTGCGTGTTCAAGTATTACGGTTTCTTCGCGCGTTCGCTGGCGGCGCTGGGGATTCACCTTCCGCCCGTCGAGCTGACCCTGCCGCTCGGCATCTCCTTCTACACCTTCGAGTCGATGAGCTACACCATCGACGTCTATCGCGAGCGGCTGAAGCCGGTGAAATCGCCGCTTCACCTCGCGCTCTTCGTGACCTGGTTCCCACACCTGATCGCGGGCCCGATCATCCGGCCCTCCGAGTTCGTTCCGCAACTGAGCAGCCAGCGCGACGTGACGCGAGAGCGCTTCGTGAGCGGCCTCTCGCTCATGATGATTGGCTACGGCAAGAAGCTCCTGATCGCGGACTGGCTCGCCAAGGTCGTCGAGCCGGTGTTCGCCACTCCGAGCGCGTATACGTCGCTGGAGCTCCTAGTCGCGGTCTATGCCTACGCCTTCCAGATCTACTGCGACTTCTCGGCCTACACCGACATCGCGCGCGGCGCCTCGCGCTGGTTCGGCATCGAGCTGCCGGAGAACTTCGACGCCCCCTACCTCGCCCTCAGCATCACCGACTTCTGGCGACGTTGGCATATGACGCTGTCGCATTGGCTGCGCGACTACCTCTACATCCCGCTCGGCGGCAATCGGCGCGGCCCGGCCCGCACCTACGTGAACCTCTTCCTCACCATGTTGCTCGGCGGGCTTTGGCACGGCGCGAGCTGGACCTTCGTCGTCTGGGGAGGCCTGCACGGGCTGTACCTCGCGGTCGAGCGTCTCCTCGGCGTTCGCGTGAGCGAGAGCCGAACCCTGCTCGGTCGCGTGGGCCGGCGCGTGCTCACGTTCCACCTCGTGTGCCTGGCATGGATCTTCTTCCGGGCGCGCACCTTCGGCGCGGCGTTCGAGATCCTGCGCGGCATCGGCACGAGCGCGTTCGTCTTCGCCCGGCCACATCTCTTTTCCATGCTCGGTGCGGTCTGTCTGATCGCCTTCTACTGGAGCTGCACGCCGCTGCGCAGGCGCGTCGAGGCCTTCGATGCCGGCGAGGGTTGGGGCAAACAGGTCGGGTTCGCGGTCGCGGTTGGCGCGTGCCTCCTCGGGTTGATGGTTTTGGGAGCGTCGACGAGTGCATTCATCTACTTCCAGTTCTAGCGCCGCGCTCGTCGAGCCGCAGGCGGCCCCAGCAGGGGCTCCGTTCTTCGGGCGCGCGCTCGTCCTGCTCGCGATCGCGGCGCTGGTGGCGGTCGGCGGTGGACACCTCGCCGGTCGCTTGCATCCGCCGCAGGCGCTCGCGCCGTCAGCGCAGGAGATCCGAGGAAGCGATCATTTCGTCGTGCTCTTCGGCAACTCGCACTTCGAGGCGGGAGTGCTCCCCGATCGTCTCGCGAGCGATCTGTCGCGCGACGGCAGAAAGGTGCGCGCGCACGCGTTCACCGGCGGCGGCTGGGACGCGCTCCATTACTTCATGCTCGGATTGCTGTCGCAGAACGTGCTCCGCCCCGACCGCGATCTCGCAGTGATCGAGGTCTGCCCGAGCACGCTCGACGATGCGGCCGACCACAACCGCCTGGGTACGATCCGCCCCGAGGCAGCCCTTCCAGTCGCGATGCTCTCCGGGGCGCCGATCGAGCTGCGCCTCGACGTGCTGCTGGGCGGCATCGCGGGGCTTTATCGTTATCGAGCGTCGCTCCAGTCCACGATGCTGCCGCGACTGGAGCGCGTCGCGTCGCACCTCGGCGAGCGGCTTCACCTCGCTGGCGAGCTCCGCGTGGCGCCCAAGTTCGAGTTGGTCACGATGCCGGGCATGGACTTCGTCATTCGCGAGATTCGCGGTGATCGTCTCGCCTTTCAGCGGGCCTCGCGCGCCGTCCTTGCCGACGGCGCGCCCAAGATCAAAGTGGGCGGCTACAAGCTCGCTGCGCTCGAGCGCACCGTCGAGTTGCTGCGCCGACGACGGATCGAGGTATGGCTCGTCGAGACGGGGACCTCGAGCTGGTACGACGCGCAGCTGCGCAGCGTGCCGGCCTGGGGTGTCTACAAGGATGCGATGCGCCGGCTGGCAGCTCTTCCCGGCGTTCACTACGCGGCCGACTGGCCGGCGGATCTGTCGGCCGACGCTGAATTCTGGGACGACACGCATCGGGTCGGTACCTCGGCGCCGCGCTTCACCGACGAGCTCGCGAAGCGCATCGCGACCTCGTTGCCCGAGTAATCGCTCGTCGCGCATCGGGCGGCTATACTGCGCGCGTGCCGTCGATCCGCGCCGCCCGACGATCGCTGCCGTTCGATCCCGGCTTCGCCCTGCGCCATCCGCTGCTCTGGCCGCTCGCGCGCGCGGCCTCGGCGTTCGCCGGCGCGAACGATTGGCCGGCGGTGGCGTCGTGGAACGCGCTCTTCGCCGGCGCGACGAGCCCGCCGCCGATTCGCTTCACCGTGGCCGCGCCGCGCCCGCGCCGGGGCGGCCGTCGCCCCCCGTTCGATCGCTCCACCTCGTACGACGCGAGCATCGTCGAGCGCGGCGTGGTGCCCTCGCGCGAGCGCCACTGGCACGACTTTCTGAACGCGCTCGTGTGGGCCACGTTTCCGCGCGCCAAGGCGGCGCTGCACCGCCGGCAGGGCGCGCTCCTCGACGCGCGCCTCGATCCCGCGGCGCCGCGGCCGCCGGCGCACCGCACGCGCGAGCAGGACGGCCTGGCGATGATCGACGAAGGCGGCGTGATCGCGCTGGCCGCGCCGGCGGCGGAGCTGCGGCTCGTCTTCGGCCACGCGCTGTACGAGGGCTTCGTGCTCGGCGTCCCCCGCATGACCGCGCGCATGGTGCGCCTGCCGGTGGCCGCGCTCGAGGACGATGCCATCGGGCAGGCCGACGCGGCGCTGGCGGCCTGGCTCGCCGATGGCGCGCGCTCGACGCTGCCCGAGCTCTTGCCGCGCGCGTTCGTGCCCGACGTCGCCGACGCCGGCTGGTGCCGCTGAGCTGCTACACTGACGTCGTGCCGGTGGCGATCGAGCGCGAGCGGCTGGTGCAGACGGCGGCGATCCGCGCCGACTGGCTGCGCTGCCGCGGCCTCGGCCGCGAGCCGAGCGTCGAGCTCGACGAGCCGGAGACGCAGATCGTCGTGACGCTGACGGGCACGTTCGTCTACCACGTCGGGCGCAAGCGGCGCCTCGTCGACGCCAACCGCGTCGCCTTCGTGCGCGCCGGCGAGAGCTCGCGCGACAGCGCGGCCGGCGAGGGCGACGTCGACTGCCTGGTGCTCACGCCGGCCGCCGGGCTCGTCGACGGCGCGCGGCTGCCCCAGACGACGCTGGCGAGCGCCCGGCTGCAGCTCTCGGCGGCGCGCTTCGTCGCCACGCTGCGGCGCACGCGCACGCGCGATCGGCTCGTCGCCGAGGAGGCGGCGCTCGGCCTGGTGCACGAAGCGCTCGTCGCCGAGCGTGCAGGCCCGACGCCGGCGCCGTCGGCGGCGCGGCGATTGGCCGAGCGCGCCAAGCGGCTCTTGTCGTGCGACGGGCCGCCGCTGCCGCTGCCGGCGATCGCGCAGCGCCTGTCGGTGTCGCCCGCCTATCTGACCGACGCGTTTCGCCGCGCCGAGGGCCTGCCGCTGGTGCGCTATCAGCAGCGGCTGCGCCTCGTGCGCGCGCTCGCCGAGCTGCCGCGGCGCGACGATCTGACCGCGCTCGCGCTCGATCTCGGCTTCTCGAGCCACAGCCATTTTTCGACGGCGTTTCGCGCGACCATGGGCGTCACGCCGTCGGAGTATCGGCGCCAGGCGCGCGGCGCGATCCAAAGATCCTGAAAGCGCGCCGGCGCGCACCGACGTAGCGTCGGGCCATGCGCTCGATCCTCCCGCTCCTTCTCGTGCTGGCGCTCGGCGCCAATGCCAACAGCGCCGACGACGACGCGCGCGCCGCGCTCGGCGTCGCACCGGCCGAGCCGCGCCTGCTTCTGCCCGGCGTCGTCTCCACCGCCGACGACGACTGCCACGCCACGCTCAGCCCCGACGGCAAAACCCTCTATTTTCTGAAGGACACGCCGTCGTTCGACCTCTACACCATCGTCTCCGTCGAGCGCCGCGCCGGCGCCTGGACCCGCCCGCGCACGGTGCCGTTCTCGGGCCAATATCCCGACGGCGATCTCGCCTTCACCGCCGACGGCCGCCGCGCCTACTTCGTCTCCTCGCGCCCCGTCGACGGCAAGCCGCGCGCCGACACCGAGATCTGGACCGTCGAGCGCGACGCCGCCGGGCGCTTCGGCACGCCACGCCACGTCACCGAGCTGTCGAGCCCGAGCGACGAATGGTTCCCCACGCCCACCGCCGACGGCACGCTCTACTTCGGATCGGGCCGCGCCGGCGGTCTCGGCGGCAGCGACATCTGGCGCGCGCGCCGCGCCGGCGATCGGTTCGCGCCGCCGGAAAACCTGGGCGCGCCGGTCAATTCGCCCGGCGACGAGATCGAAGCCCTCGTCACGCCCGACGAGCGCGCGATGGTCTTCTCGGCCAAGGGTCGCGGCGACAGCCTCGGCTCGTACGACCTCTATGTCAGCCGGCGCGTCGACGGCAAATGGCAGACGCCGCGCCATCCCGGCGCGCCGGTCAACTCCGCCGCGTGGGAGTTCGGCCCGCGTCTCAGCCCCGACGGCACGCTCTTCTTCTTCTCGAGCAACCGCGGCTTCGGTGCCACGCCGCTGCCGCGCGCGCTCTCGTTCGACGAGCTCGAGGTCAGGCTGCATCAGCCCGGCAACGGCCTGCGCGACATCTACGTCGTCGATCCGCGCGCGCTCGGTTTGTAGCCGCCGATCGCGCCGCGCTCAGGATCGCTGGCGCGGATCGCACGCCCGCGCACGCGCCAACAAGAGCTCGCGCTCGCGCGCGTTGCCGGCCATGCGCGCCGCGCGCTCGAACTCGGCGCGCGCCTCGTCGTGGCGCCCGAGCTTGGCCAACAGATCGCCGCGCACGCTCGGCAGCAGATGGTACGCCTTCAGCGCCGGATCGTCGGCGATCGCGTCGACGAGCTCGAGCCCCGCCGCCGGCCCGAACGCCATCCCCACCGCCACGGCGCGGTTGAGCTCCACCACCGGCGAGCCGGTCAGCTCGGCGAGCGCGTCGTAGAGCGCGACCATCCGCGCCCAATCGGTTTGGTCCGCCGTGCGCGCCCGTGCGTGACAAGCCGCGAGCGCCGCCTGCAGCGCGTAGGGCCCGAGCGGCTCCGCCAGCGACTCCGCGCGCGCGAGCGCGGCCAACCCGCGTCGGATGAGCAGCTGATCCCAGCGCGAGCGATCCTGCTCGAGGAGGAGGATCGGCTCCCCCGACGGCCCCACGCGCGCCCGCGCACGCGAGGCCTGCAGCTCCATCAGCGCCACCAGGCCGTGTACCTCGGCGTCGTCGGGCACCAGCGCCGCGAGGATGCGCCCGAGGCGCAGCGCGTCCTCGCACAGCTCGACGCGCATCCACGCCTCGCCGTGCGTGGCCGCGTAGCCTTCGTTGAACACGAGGTACACGACCTCGAGCACCGACGGCAGCCGCGCCGTCAGATCCTCCCCGCGCGGCACCTCGAACGGCACGTGCGCCTCGGCCAGCGTGCGCTTGGCGCGCACGATCCGCTGCGCGATGGTCGGTTCCGGCACGAGAAACGCGCGCGCGATCTCGTCGGTGGTGAGCCCGCCGACCAGGCGCAGCGTCAGCGCGACGCGCGCCTCCTTCGACAGCACCGGATGACACGCGACGAGCACCAGGCGCAACAGATCGTCGCCCACGTTCTCGTCGAGCTCGGCCTCGAGATCGCGCGTCGTCACGCCGCCTCCCATCGCCGCGTCGTGCTCGAGCACGCCATGCTTGCGCTCCTGCATCTGCGCCCGCCGCAGCTGATCGATCGCGCGATGCTTCGCCGTCGCCATGAGCCACGCGCCCGGGTTGTCGGGAATGCCTTCCCCCGGCCAGCGCTCGAGCGCCGTCACGAGCGCTTCCTGCGCCAGATCTTCGGCGAGCCCGACGTCGCGGACCAGGCGAACGAGCCCGCCGATCAAGCGCGCGGACTCGATTCGCCAGACCGCTTCGATCGCCTTCTTGGTCGCCGCTTCGGCCATCACACGACCGGCGCGCTACGACCGCCGCTGCCGCTCGATCTCGGCGCGCAGCGCTTCTTCCTTGGCGCGCAGCTCCGGCGTCAGCTCGTCGCCGAAGGCTTCGGGCCCGTGGATGGGCCGGATGGTGACCTCGACGCCGCCGTCGAACGGCGCGCGCTTGAGCCACTCGAGGGCCTCTTCGATCGACTTGACCTCCCAGATCCAATAGCCCGCGATCAGCTCCTTCGACTCGGCGAACGGCCCGTCGACGATCGTGCGCTTGTTGCCGTCGAAGCGAACGCGCTTGGCCTTCGACGTGGGCTGAAGGCCGTTGCCGTCGAGCATCACGCCGGCCTTCACCAGCTCCTCGTTGTACTTCGTCATCTTCTCGAGGAGATCCTGGCTCGGCATCACGCCCGCCTCGGACTCCTTGCTCGCCGGAACACACACCATCACGCGCATGGCTCTTCTCCTATGTTTGGGGAAACGATCGCTCCGTCGACGCCGTCGCTACGGGCCCTTGCCGGGCTCGAACATCGGCCGCACTTCGGACTCGCACTCGAACTCCGGCCAGTGCTGGAGATGCAGCTCCATGAACTCGCGTGCGACGCGCACCGCCTCCTCCTTCTTGTCGGTCTGGAAGATCGCCCAGCCGCCAATCACTTCCTTGCTCTCCGTGAAGGGGCCGTCGGTGACGGTGAGCTTGCCCTTGGCGATGCGGAGGCGGACCCCTTCCTTGCTCGGCAAGAGGCCGCCCGTATCGACGAGCACGCCCTCCTTCATCGACTTCGCGATGAACTTGCCCATCGCCTCCATCAGGGCGGCGGGCGGCGTGGCCTCACGGTACTTCTCGGAGCTGCGAATGAACGACAGGTATTTCATGGCTCCTCCTTTCGCTTCCTGAGAGAGCGACGAACGAGCCCGGACGGAATCGACCCGCCGGCGGCTTTTTTTTCGCCGCCCGACGTCGATCTCACGAGAACGATGTTAGTTCAAGCGTTTATGCGGCGAAGGCGGGGGCGGCGCGGAAGGCGAAGAAGCGCTGCATGGGGAAGGTCCAGACGAAGAACACGATCGATCCCGAGGCCAGCCAGCCGAGCTGATAGGGCAGGCTCAACTGATGGACCGCGATCCATAGGAGCAACATGCCGAGCCCGATGCCGCCGGTCACGACGAGCGTGTGCTTGAAGAGCTGGCGCCACGGGCGGCCACGGCCGTCGCTGAACGCCCACGAGCGGTTGAGCAAAAAGGCGAGCAGGAGGCCGACCGCGCCGGCGACGAGCGCGCCGGCCAGGTAGAACACGTGGAGCAGCGAGACGAGCACGGTCAACAGCACGAATTCGACGGCCACCGCGGCGAGCGATGAGCCGGCACAACGGAACAACGTTTTCATGTCTATCTAAAGATGACGCGTCGATCGATCAGGGCAAGACGATCTTACGCACGCGCTCGACATCGACGACGTAGAGCGCGCCGGCGAAATAGGTGATGCCTTTGGGCGCGCCGAATTTGGCGACACAGCCGTTGCCGTCGACGAGCCCCGACGTGCTGCCGACGACGGTCGTCACGACCCCGGCCTCGGTGACACGGCGGATCTGCGTGCCGTCGGTGACGTAGAGGACGTGCGCCGCGTCGTCGACGGTGATGCCGGAGAGCGTGTCGAACTGAGCGGCCGAGCCCGTGCCGTCGGTGTGACCTTGCGTCGAGCCGGCGATGGTCATGACGCTGCCGTCGGTGGCGACGCGGCGGACGCGGAAGTTGCCGGCGTCGGCGACCCACAAGATGCCGGCGGAGTCGAAGATCAGATCGGGCACGTTGGCGAACTTGGCGATGCCGGCGGCGCCGTCGGCGAAGCCGCTGCCGCTGCCGCTGAAGGTCGCGCGCGCGGCGCCGTTGTCGACGCTGATGTTGGCGGTCTGCGTGTCCCAGGCGTAGGTCTTTCCCGTGGTCGCGCTCTCGGCGACGCTGACGACGCCGCCGAGCGTGAACGAGATCGACGCCGCGCCCGTGGTGCCATCGACCCGCAAGACCGAATCGTTGCTCGAGTCGGCGACGTAGAAGTCGCCGACGTTGCTGATGGCGACGCGGCGCCCCTGCAAGAAGGCAGTGCCGCTCGTGTTCTTCGTCGAGGTGGTGCCGTCGGCGAGCACCTTGCGCAGGTGCGCCGCCTCGGCGACGTAGAGCGAGCCTTGCGCGTCGTGGGTGATGCCCTCGGCCATCTGGAACTGCGCCACGTTGCCGGCGCCGTCCACGTAACCGGCGGCGCCGGTGCCGGCGAGCGTGCTCACCTCGATCGCCGCGCACGGCATGGTCATGTCGGGCGGCGACGACGGCGTCGTCAGATCGTCGGGCGTCGTCATGTCGTCGCCGGCGGCGCCGCTGCCGACGGGGACGGTGAGCGCGACCGCTTTGTGCGCCACCAGCGGCACGCTGGCGCTGCCCGTGCCGAGCGTCGTCGCCGCGGCGTCGGCGAGGGTGATCGTGAAGGTGAGCGTGCCCGAGCCGACCTTCGGGACGTACTCGAGCGTCTCGCGACCGCTGCCGAACTTGCCGGCGACGTCGAGCGTGCGATCGAAGGGCGCGACGTCGCCGTCGACGTGCAGGGCGAGCGTCGACAGCTCGGCGGTGTGCGCGGCCACGTCGCCGCCGAGCGCGACGGTGAGATCGACCGCCGTCGTCGACGAGCAGCCGCCGAGCGCCGCGGCAGCGAGCACGACACCGAGGGCGAGCGCGCGCATCAGAAGCTCACCGTGAGCGCGCCCGGACCGAGCGTGCCGAGCGATGGATGGAACGAGTCGCGCGACGCGAGCACGCCGACGGTGACGCCGACGACGACGCCGGCCACGACCACGCCGCCGACGATGGTCCACAGCCACCACTTCTTGTACACGGGCGTGCCGCGATCGCTCGTCGTCGCCGGAGCTGTCGTCGCTGGCGCCGGCGTGGTGACCGGCGCTGGCGTGGTGACCGGCGGCGGCTGCGGCTTGGGCTGCTCGCGATCGATCGCCGCCTGCAGGTCGTTGATGTAGCCCTCGACGGTCGCGCGCTGATCCGAATCGGGCACGCGCCGCAAGAACGACTTGTACGCGCGGATCGCCGCCGGATGGTCGTGCCCGAGGCGATAGGCCTGTCCGATGTTGAACAGGATGGCCGGATCGTCCTTGAGCTCGTAGGTGGTCTCGTACTCCTTGGCCGCCTCGAGGTAGCGGCCGAGGTCGTAGAGCTTGGTGCCGCGCTGAAAATGCGCGCGCGCCGACTGCGTGTCGTCCGCCCGCGCCGTGCCCGCGAACAGCAGCAGCACGGCGAGCGACGACCAACTCACGAACGCCCCCATGGGCGAAGCTTACTACGAGTCCTTGATGCTTGGGTCGCGGGCGCCGCCCGGGATGGTGGCGTCGACGAGCGTGTCGCACACCACCGCTTCCATGGGCGCGGTCACCGAGCCGGCCACGTGGCTGCGCGCCTCTTCGCGCTCGCTCTCGGCGCCGGCGAGCGCCTCGTCGACGGCGACCATCGACGGCAGGCGCGCGTCGCGCGACTTGGTGAGCATGCGCGCGATCACCGCGTACAAGGGCGGCGAGACCACCCCGTCGAGCAGGTGCAACGGCGGCGGCGCCGTCGCGTGCGCGACCATCAGGTTGCCGAAGCCCTTGTCGAGGAACGGCGGCCGCCCCGCCGACATCTCGAAGGCGATGCAGCCGAGCGCGTAGACGTCGGCGCGCGGATCGACGTTGCGCGCATCGCGGCACTGCTCGGGCGCCATGTACGCCGGCGTGCCGACAATGGCGCCCGACATGGTCACGCGCGCGCGCTGCTCCTCCGACAGCCGGCAGACGCCGAAGTCGAGCACCTTGACGAGCACGCCCCACGGCTGCGCCGCGCTGCGCACGAGGAACAGGTTGGCCGGCTTGAGATCGCGATGGATGACGCCGGCCGCGTGCGTGGCCGCGAGCGCGCGCGCCGCCTGGCGCAGCACCTCGACCGTGAGCCGCTCGGGCAGCGTGGCGTCGCGCTGCAGGCGATGGGCGAGGCTCTCGCCTTCGAGGAGCTCCATGACCAGAAAGGCGCGCCCGTCGTCGTGACGGCCGAAGTCGTGGATGTCGACGACGCCGGGATGGCGCACCCGCGCCGCGGCGCGCGCCTCGTCGACGAAGCGGGTGACCACGCGCGGATCGCGCGAGTACTCGGCGTCGAGCAGCTTGATCGCGACCTGCTTGCCGAGGAGCGTGTGCTCGCCGCGGAACACGGTGGACATGCCGCCGCGGCCGAGCATCTCGACGAGACGATAGCGATCGATGACGGTGCCGACCACGCGCCCTACTACATACGCCAGCTGCAGTCGAACTGGCAATCGGGCACGCCGTCGAGGCGGCAGCGGTGCTTGACCTCGATGTCGTGGCCGCCCGAGCGGGCGATGGCCACCTCGTAGAAGCCGGCGGTGCTCTCGCAGTCCGGGGTGGCGACCGTCGCCATGCCTTTGACGAGGATGCGCGCGCTCGTCGGGCTGGTCTTCTCGTAGGCGAACTCGCCCTCGCCGTAGTAGAGCCGGCGCATGGCGCCGATGCGCGACATGATGACGTGCGGATCGTTCGGCGCGATGAGGCCGGGGTGATACTGGTTGAAGTTCAGCTCCGCCGAGCGGCGCCCGAGCGTGCGGAAGACGCGCTTCGGGTTGGACGGATCGATCTCGGCGGCGATGGCGTTGTCGAGGCGCGCGTTGAGCACGAGCGGGTAGCGGCCAACGGGCAGCAGGATCCCGTTGAGCACCTTTTGATCCTCGGGCGGCAGCCTGGCCAGCACCTTCTGTGCGCCGCTGCGGCCGAGGTGCTCGTCGAGAAACTGGAGCCTCGCCAAGAGGGTCTTGCCCGTGATTGTGGTCTCCATGCGCCTTTCGCTCCCCCCGTCTCGTAGGGTACGGTGCCGCCATGGCCTGGGTCAAAGTGCCGCCGGAGAATCACCCGAAGTTCCACGCCGCGCTGCCGAAGGACGAGCGCGTCGAGACCATGAAGATGTTCGGCGGCGTCGCCGCCAAGGTCAACGGACACATCTTCGCCGGGCTGTTCGCGCGCTCGACGATGGTGCTGCTCGACGGCGAGGACCGCGCGGCGGCGCTGAAGCTGCCGGGGGCGACGCTGTTCGATCCGATGGGCGACGGGCGGGCGCGCAGCGACAAGGTCATGCTGCCCGAGCGCATGATGGAGACGCCGGCCGAGCTGCGGAAGTGGCTCGCGCGGGCGTTCGCGTTCACGGCGAAGCTGCCGCCCAAGGCCGCGAAGGCGGCGGCCGCCGCGAAGAAGCCGGCGAAGAGGAAACCCACCCGGCGTTAGACACCGAGCAGCGCGTCGAGCGGCGCCCAGCCGGTGGGCGTCGCCAGCACGCTGCGATCGGCGCCGGCGGCGAGCAGCGCCTCGA
The DNA here is from genome assembly GCA_035607415.1 of Polyangia bacterium. Taxonomy (GTDB): domain Bacteria; phylum Myxococcota_A; class Polyangia; order Palsa-1104; family Palsa-1104; genus JAQBQH01. Next base: position 4,555 of record DATNAQ010000036.1, on the reverse strand, counting down.
TCGTCTCGGTGGTGCGCTCGCGGATCCACTCGGAGTGCAGCATGGTGCGCACCGCGTAGGCGAGCGGCGTCTCGCCGTTGCCGTTGTGCAGCTCGAGCGGCGCGCCGCGCGCGATGAGGAGCTTGGCGGTGGCGTGTCGCCCGCGCCAGATGGCGGCGTGGAGCGGCGTGTCGTCGCGCGCGCCGGCGCGATTCGTCGTGCGCGCCGGATCGAAGCCGAGATCGAGCAGCAGCGCCACGCCCGCCGTGTTGCCGGCGCCGGCGAAGTCGGCCAGCGTCGAGGGCGCCTCGGCCTCGATGCGGCGCACGATCCCGGCGTCGGCCGCGGCGAGCGCGCGTGCCGTGGCTGCCTCACCGCGCGCGCAGGCGGCCAGGAGCGCATCGTCGCCGGCGAGCGGATCGGCGAAGCCGCGTCGTGCGAACAGATCGAGCACGTCGGCGCGTCCAGTGCGCGCCGCGACGACGATGGCGCTCCATCCCGCTCGATTCGCCAGCCGCGGATCGGCGCCGCGGTCGAGCATCGCTTCGAAGAAGCGCAGCGGATTGTCGCGCTCCAGCGCCTGGTGCAGCCCGCGCCGTCCCCACACGGTCAAGTAGTTGGGATCGACGCCATGCGCGAGCAGCCAGACGATCCCGTCGTAGTCGTGCCAGTCGCACTTGCGCAACATCATCGTCGCCAGCGACTGCTCGCTCATGCGGCCGCTGCCGACGAGGACCTCGAGCACCGCATTGTCGTAGCCCTCGGGCACGTGATACGGCGTCTCGTCGTCGTTGGGATCGGCGCCGTGCGCGAGGAGCAGGCGGGTGAGCTCGACGTCGTGCGCGACGCCGGCGGCGCCGTAGATCGCGCTCTCGAAGACCGCGGCCGGCGCGTGATCGTGCGCGTAGAAGCCGGTGTTGGCGCTGGCGCCGTGTGCGAGCAGCACGCGCACCGCGCGCAAAAAGCCGTCGCCGCCGCGCCGGAGATAGCGCGAAAAACAGAGGTACGTCAGCGGGTCCCAATCGTAGATTCCGCCGGTGTGCGTGGCGGCGCCGGGATCGGCGGCGCAGAAGCGCGCCACCGCGGCGTCGTCCCCGCGGATGGCGGCGACGAAGATGTCGCGCCCCGCCAGCGACGGATGCGCCGCCAGGATGGCGTCGGCGCGATCGGCCGTGGCCGACGCGTGATCGGCGTCGAGCGGCACGCAGGCGGCCGCGACGAACGCGGTCATCGGATCGGAGGGATCGATCGCGTCGACGTGCTGGCGCAGCTCGGACCACGACGGAAAGCCGTACTCGCGCGCGAGTACCAGCTGCGCGTCGGCGAGCCGATCGCGCGCGCCCGGCAGCGCCTCCGCCAGGCGCGCGGCCGCCTCGGCGGAGCCGGCGCGCAGCTCCGCCAGGAGCTCCTTGGCCTGCTTCTTCAGCTGCTCGATGCTCGCGCGTGCCGGAAGTTGTTTGCGATGCGACATGACGCCCCTCTCGTTGGCCCCTGTCCGCTGAAAGGGCCGAAAGCACTCCGCGCCTTCAGGTGAGGCCGAACTTCTCCATGCGACGATAGAGCGCCTGGCGGGTGAGGCCGAGCGCCTGGGCCGCGCGCGTCACGTTCCAGCCGTGATCGCGGAGCGCGCGCTCCACGGTGGCGCGCTCGACGTCGTCGAGCGTCTCGCCGCGCGCCGGGGTGGGCACGGACGCGCTCTCGCCGCCGCCGCCGAGCCGCAGGTCGGCCTCGTCGACGAAATCGCCGCGCGCCAGGATCACCGCGCGCTCGACGGCGTGCTCGAGCTCGCGCGCGTTGCCGGGCCAGGCGTGCCCAAGGAGCGCGCGCCGGGCCGCGTCGGTGAACCCGCGCAGCGCGCGCTCGTGCCGCTCGGCGGCGCGCCCGAGGAAGCGATCGGCCAGCAGCAGCACGTCGTCGCCGCGCTCGCGCAACGGCGGCAGCGCCACCTCGACGACGTCGAGCCGGTGATACAGATCCGCGCGGAAGCGCCCGGCCGCGATCTCGGCCTTCAGATCGGCGTTGGTCGCCGCGATCACGCGCACGTCGGCCTTCACCGGCCGCGTCGAGCCGAGCGGCTCGTACTCGCGCTCCTGCAGGACGCGCAGCAGCTTGACCTGGTGCTGCGGCGCCATCGTCCCGATCTCGTCGAGCAGGATGGTGCCGCCCGCCGCCGCGGCGAAGCGGCCCGGCCGATCCTCGCCGGCGTCGGTGAACGCGCCGCGCACGTGGCCGAACAGCTCGCGCTCGACGAGCGCGTCGGGCAGGGCGCCCATGTTCACCTTCACGAACGGTCCGTTGCGCCGCCGGCTCCCCTGGTGCAGCGCGCGCGCCACCAGCTCCTTGCCGGTGCCCGGCTCGCCGACGAGGAGCACGCTCGCCTCCGTCGGCGCGATGGCGCGCACCATCTGCATCACCGCGCGCATCGCCGGCGAGCGGCCGAGCTCGTCGCCCGCCGGCTCGTCGCTCGCGCTCGGGACGCGCGCCCGGCGGAGCGCCAGCTGCGTGCGGCACGCGGCCAGCAGCCGATCATTGTCCCACGGCTTGCGCACGTAGTCGCGCGCGCCGAGCTGCATCGCCTCGACCGCGCGCTCGACGGTGGCCCAGGCCGTCATGAGCACGACCGGCAGCTCGGGCCACGCCTGATGCAGCTGGCGGATGAGATCGATCCCCTCCTGTCCGGAGGTGGTGTCGCGCTGGAAGTTCATGTCGAGCACGATCACGTCGGGAGGCTCGGCGGCGGTGCGCGCCAGCAGCGCCGACGGCGATTCGGCGGTGAGCACGCGCCAGCCGTCCTCGGAGAACAAGAGGGTCAGCGCCTGCAAGACGGCGCGGTTGTCGTCGGCAACGAGGACGGTCGGCGGCGTCGGCGTCATCCCGCCTCGCGATAGGGATGGCCGTGCGCCGCGTCGGGGATGGTCACGCGCATGAGCGTACCGCCGGCCGGGCTGCGCTCGGCGGTGATCGTGCCGCCGTGCGCGACCACGATCTGCCGCGCCAGCGCCAGCCCGACGCCGCTGCCGCCCGGCTTGGTGGTAAAGTACGGCACGAACAGGTTGCGGCGCGCCTCGGGGCTGATGCCGGCGCCGGCGTCGGAGACGAGGATCTCGACTCCGCCGGCCGCGCGCGCGGCGATGACGTCGACGGCGCTGCCGCGCGGCGCCGCTTCGAGCGCGTTCTTGATGAGGTTCACGAGCACGCGCTCGAGCTGCTGCGCGTCGGCGTCGACGGCGCCGGCCTCGCCGGCGCGCACGTCGAGGGCCACGCCGCGCCGCCCCGCTTCCTCGGCGAACAGCGTGGCGGCGCCGCCGACGAGGCGCGCCACGTCGGTCGGGCGGCGCGTCGGCTCGGGCAGCTTGGCGACCTCGGCGTAGCCGTCGATGAAGGTGGCCAGCGCGTCGACGCGCTCGACGATCAGCTTGAGCGCCATGTCGACGTCGGCGCCGGCGTCGTCGGGGCGCAGCCGCTTGTCGAGGCCGTTGCGCAGGCTCGCCGCCACCGAGCGGACGGGCGCGAGCGTGTTGTTGATCTCGTGCGACAGCACGCGCACCAGGCTGCGCCAGCTCTCGGCTTCGTCGCGGCGCATGCGCTCGGCCACCTTGGTCGCCATGTCGTTGATGCTCTCGACGAGCGAGCCGCCGAGCTCGTCGCGCGACGACTTCTCGAGGCGGCGCCAGTCGCCCTGCGCGAAGGCGGCGACCGCCGCGCGGATGCGCTCGACGTCGGAGACGAAGCGGCCCGAGAGCAGCAGCGCGGCGAGCATGGCGAGCACGATGGTGCCGGCGACGCCGAGGAGCACGCGGCGGCGAATGCTGTCGAGCGGCGCGTAGAGCTCGTCGAGCGGCATGAGCGCGACGGCGCCCAGGCCTTGCAGGAGCGCCAGGCGCGGCATCTCGGCGGAGACGGCGGCGTAGACGCGATATTTGCGTCCGTGGCCGTCGGCGACGTCGACGAAGGTCCCGTTTTCGGGGCGCTGCGCGAGCAGCCGATCGAGGCCGGGCACGTTGTTGCGCGCGTACTCTTCCTGCTCCGGTCCGAACCAGGGCTTGCCGCTCTTGTAGTCGAAGAGCAGCACGCGGCCGTCGCGGCCGAGGCTGGTGCCGGCGAAGAGCACGTTCATGTCGAGCTCACCGACGACGATGCCTCTCGGCGCCCCGTCGCCGACCGGGTTGGTCATCGCGAAATAGCGGCCCTCTCGGAAGACCGTGATGCGCCCGACCGGATGCACGCCGACGTCGATCTGTCCGCCGCCGGGCGGTCCGGCCAGGATGATGTCCATGTCCTTCTGTTGCAGCGGCGCGACCTTCGACCCGGGCCGTGTCCACGTCTGCAACTGCGGCTGCTTGTCCTCGTCGTACACAGCGAGCTGCAAGAGCGCCGGCACCCGGTCGAACATCACCGACGGCGCGAAGTCCTGCGAGAACAGGGTCACGAGGTGGTTCGGATCGAGCGCGGCATCGGAGACGATGTCGAGCGACTCCTGCTCGTACGCCGTGGTGCGCTGACCCATGTGGTCGAGCGCGCTGCGCGCATCCTCGAGAAACTGGCGGTCGAGCTGCGCGCGCACGGTGCGGACGTA
>DATNAQ010000033.1:0-16499 GCA_035607415.1 Polyangia bacterium | reverse complement strand
CACCGCCGCCGCCGCCGCGACCGCCGCGACCACCACCGCCGCCGCCGCCGCGACCACCGCCGCCGTAGCCGCCGCCGCCGCCGCCGTAGCCGCCGCCCCCGCCGCCGCGGCCGCCGCCACGCTGCGGCTCGCGCGCTTCGTTCACCACGATGGTGCGCCCGCCGAGCGACTGCCCGTTGAGCTCGCTGATGGCCGACTGTGCCTGCCCATCATCACCCATCTCGACGAACGCGAAGCCCCGTGGCCGTCCCGTGTCGCGATCGGTGACGATCTTTACCTGCTTGACCTGGCGCCCGCCGCCCCCCTCGAAGAATTGCTTGATCGAGTCCTCGTCCGTGTCGTATGGCAGGTTGCCGACATAGAGCCTCGTACCCATCACGAACCACCCTTTCCGATCCCTCACGAATGCCCATTGCGAAGGCCCTACCGCTGGCCTGCCCTTGGAGCAGACTCGCGGGATTCAGATCGACGATACGGCCCGAGGTCAACAAAGTCAACGGGCGCCCGCTCGAAAAGCTGCGCACCTTCACATACTTTGGCGATTTCAGGCAGAATCTTTCGGCATGCGAATCGGGCTCTGGCTCACCAGCTTCGTGGCGATTTTGGCTGTCGCGACAAGGGCCTCCGCGGATGGCGCGCCGCTTCAAGTCGAGCGATTGCACGTGGCCGGGCGTGTGCTCGCCGTTCACGCCGAGGACATCGATCATGACGGGCGGCGCGACCTCGTCGTCGTCGTCGGCACGGGCGCGCCGCCGCAGCTGATGCGGCGCGTGGCCATCTTCTTCGCGCACGGCGGCCGCTACTCGCCCGAGCCCGATCAGCTGATCGCGCCCCCGGCGGGCGCTGCCTTCGTCGATCTCGGCGACGTCGACGGCGACGGCCGGCGCGCGCTGATCTTCGGCGACGCGCGCGGCCTCGGCATGTTTCACCTCGGCTCGGACGGCAAGCTCGAGACCACGCCGCGCCGGCTCGCCGAGGTGCGCGGCCTGCTGGCGCTGCCCGACGACGAGGACCTGCCGTTTGTCGACGTCATGCGCGACTGGAACGGCGACGGTCGGGACGAGATCGTGCTGCCGCTGGCCGATCGCACGACGGTGCTGGCGCGCGCCGCCGACGGCGCGTGGGGGCGCGCGGTCGACTTGAAGCTGCCGCCGCGCGCGAGCTACGCCGTGCGCCCCGAGCTCTACGAGCCGCGGCTGCGCAACTTCGCGGTGCGCGCGACCCTCACGGTGCCCGAGCTGACCGCCGCCGATTGGGACGGCGACGGCAAGCTCGACCTCGTCGCCGTCGTCGACGAGCTGTTGCAGGTGCACGCCGGCGGCAAGGGCGGCGCGCTCTATTCGCCGGTGGCGGCGGCGCGCATCCTCCTCGGCAATCGCAGCGCCGCCGAGGCCGAGCGCGGCTCGGCGCATCTGTCGACGGTGGTGCGCGACCTCGACGGCGACGGCGTGGCCGACCTGGCGGTCAACAAGATCACCGGCGGCCTCGGGCAGATGCGCGCCGAGACCGCGTTCCACTACGGGCGGCGCGGCGGCGGCTGGGGCGCGCCGCAGCAGATCCTCGAGCGCGAGGGCTACGCCGGCGCGCTCGCCTTCGCCGATCTCGACGGTGACGGGCGGCCCGACCTGGTCTCGCCGCACGCCGACGTCGGGCTCGGCGAGATGGCGCGCGTGCTCTTGTCCAAGCGCATGGCCGTGGGCTTCGAGGTGCGGCGCAACCTCGGGCGCGGCTTTTCGCCGGCGCCGGACGCCGTGCGCGACATCGACTTCGCGGTCGACTACTCGGTGGTCGCCGATCTCGAGGGCGCCTATCCGTCGGTGCAGGGCGACTTCAACGGCGACGGCAAGGCCGACTTAATCGGCCAGTACGGCAAGGACGGGCTCGGCGTCTGGCTCGGCGGCGGCAAGGGGCTGCTGGCGGCCGATCCCAAGGCGGTGGTGCGCGTGCCGCCGTCGCGCTACTTCCTGGTCACCGACCTCGACGGGGACCGGCGCGCCGACGTTGTCATGTTCTATCGCTGGCGCGAGGGAATGACCGGCTCCATCCTCGTACTACGGAACACCGGGCAGGGATGGTAGAGTAGGGGCCCAATCCTTCGATGGACGTTCGCTGCGAAAAGTGCATGACGGTCTACGAGTTCGACGACTCGAAAGTCGGCGAGCAGGGAGTCACCGTCAAATGCACGCAGTGCGGCAACCTGTTCAAGGTCAAGCGGCGCGAGCGCACGGCCGAGCTGGCGCTGGGCGCGGTGGCGGCGCGCTCGCCCGCGTACGTGCCGCCGGCGGCGAACGTGCCGTCGACGCAGCGGACGACGGTGCCCGGGATCCCGATGATCTCCAAGCAGCCGACGCGCACGCCGCAGCCGACGCCGACGGCGCAGCCGCACATCGAGCCGGGCGGCTGGATGATCCGCGTGCGCTCGGGCGAGATCTATCGCTTCCGCGAGCTCACCACGCTGCAGCAGTGGATCGTCGAGCGCAAGGTCACGCGCGACGACGAGATCTCGCGCAGCGGCGATCAGTGGAAGCGGCTCGGCGGCATCGCCGAGCTGGCGTCGTTCTTCCACATCGTCGAGCAGGCGGCGGCGGTGGCGCGTGCCGACGGACCGCAGGCGGCCGCAGCGGCGGCGAGCGCGGCCTATTCGCGCAACCGTGACGACGACGATCCGGCGCTGGTGACGACGGCGCCGATGGCGCGCGAGCCGTCGGGCCCGATCGCGATGGGCAACCCGATCGCCGACGACGATCCGGCGTTCGCGCGCACCAATCCGACGCCGAAGCTGACGCCCGCCGGGTCGATGCCGGTGGTCGACGACGACGCCGACGACACGCTCCTCGACGACGAGTTCGCCGGCCATCCGCGGCGGCGCGCCGGCGTGTGGGCGGGCGTGCTGGCGGCGCTGGTGCTGGTCGGCGCCGGCGGCTATCTCGCGGCCTTCAAGCGCGACGCGGTGCTCGGGCTGTTCGCGCACAAGGACGCGCGCGCCTCCGAGGCCTATCGGCAGGGTCGCGAATATTTCCTGCTCGACTCCGACGACGCCTTCCGCAACGCGGCGGCGGCGTACGAGCGCGGGCACGAGGCCGACGACAAGAGCGCGCTGCCGCTGGCCGGGCTCGCCGAGACGATGACCAGCTGGGCCGCCTACCTGCGCGACGACGCGCATGGGCTCGAGATGGGCGCGCCGTCGGTGACCGCGGCGTCGGCGGCCAAGACGCTCAGGCGCGATTCGCAGGCGCACCTCGACGAGGCGAAGAAGTACGCGCAGGACGCGCTCGCGCTCGACTCCGAATCGCCCGAGGTCAACCGCGCGATGGCCGACTACCTGCGCGTCGACGGCGCGCCGGCGGCGGAGGTCGAGCGCTACCTGACGCGCGCGACGGCGAAGGCGCCGAGCGACGCGGAGAGCGCGTATGTCGGCGGCGCGCTCGCGTTCCGCGAGGGCAACCTCGACGCGGCGAAGACGAAGCTGACGCAGGCCAACACGCTCAACCAGGCGGCGACGCAGCACACGCTGTTGCGCGCGTCGTACCTGCTCGCGCGCATCGCGCTGCAGACGGGCGACAAGGCCGGTGCCAAGACGCTGTTGCAGTCGGTGCTCGCGGCCAACGCCAACCACGACCGCGCGCGCGCGCTGCTCGCCACCTTCGACGCCGACACGGCACCGGCGCCGGTCGCCGCGCAAACGCCGACTCCGCCACCGACGCCGGCCGCCGCGACGGCGCCGTCGGGCAAGCCGGCGACGCCGCCGTCGGGGGCCGCGGCGAGCGGCGTGGCGCAGTCGGGCGCCGCGTCGAAGGCCGAAGAGTCGAACGACTACGGCAAGCTCATCGCGCAGGGCGATCATCTGAGCGAGAACGGCCACGCCAAGGAGGCGCGCAAGCTCTACGACAGAGCGCTCAGCGTGCGGCCGAGCGGGCTCGAGGCGATCATGGGCCTCGGCTACTGCGACCTCGACGGCGAGAAGTTCTCGTCAGCGGTCGATCACTTCAAGCGCGCGTTGGCATTGTCGCCGAGCTACGGTGACGCCATCATCGGTCTTGCCGAGGCCTACAAGCTTCGCGGCGATCGCCACGAGGCGCTGACCTGGTACAAGCAGTATCTGTCGTCGCAGCCGAACGGGCCGAAGGCGACGATGGCGAAGAACAACATTCGCGACCTCGAGCCGAGGGGGGCGACCGCGCCGGACCCGAGCTCGCCCGCGCCGCCGACGACACCGCCGACGACACCGCCGCCGGCGGCATCGCCCGACGAGCCGAAGGCGCCGGCGACCGCGACGGCGAAGCCGCCCGAGGAGGCGAAGAAGCCGGACGCGACGCCGGATACGACGAAGGACGAACCGAAGAAGGCCGACGACGACAAGCCGGTGCAATTGCCGCGTCCGCCGACGAGCGACGAGCCCCCGCCCTAGGATCGATAGGAGAGAGCCATGAGCGGCACCAAGAAGCCCTCGCACGAAGAAGACGAGTTTTTCGCCAAGGAAGAGGCCACGCGGCTGCACAACCTGGCGATGGAGCGCGCGCGCAAGACCGCCGAGGAGGAGCTGACGCGCATCAAGCAGCTGCACTGGATGCACTGCCCCAAGTGCGGCTTCGAGCTGCAGACGATCAGGTTCAAAGGGCTCGCCGTCGACAAATGCTTCCACTGCAACGGCACCTGGCTCGACGCCGGTGAGCTCGAAGCGCTCGCGGGCAAGGAGTCCGACTTCCTCCACCGCATCGTGTCCGTCTTTCAGCGCTCGGAATAGCGTGTTAACGTAACGGGGTCATGGGGGACCTCGATCCGCCGTCGCGCCCGAGCGCCGGCTACGCCGCGACCATTCAGCGCGCGCATCCACCCAAGGACAACGAAGAGCCTCCCTACGCCGAAGGAACACTGCTCGCCAAGCGTTACCGCATCTTGCGGCGCCTCGGCGAAGGCGGCATGGGCCGCGTCTACGAGGCCGAGCACCTCGAGCTCGGGCGCCGCGTCGCGGTCAAGGTCATGCGGCGCAAGTACGCCGACCAGAAGGCGATGGTCGAGCGCTTTCGCGTCGAGGCGCGCTCGGCGTCGAAGATCGGCCACCCCAACGTCGTGCAGGTGTTCGATTACGGGACGACGGAGGCGGGCGAGGGCTTCATCGTCATGGAGCTGCTCGACGGCGCGCCGCTGTCGGAGGTCATCAAGCAGCAGGGGCCGATGGAGCTTTCGCGCGCGCTGCCGATCTTGTGCGAGGTGGCGACGGCGCTGCGCGCGGCGCACGACTCGGGCGTCATCCATCGCGATCTGAAGCCGGCCAACATCTTCTTGCTACGCACCAACGCCGACGAGCGCGAGCGCGTGCGCGTGCTCGACTTCGGCATGGCCAAGCTCGTCGACATCACCACCGATCACGCGGGCGGGCTCACGCAGGCGGGCGAGATCCTCGGCACGCCCGAGTACATGGCGCCCGAGCAGGCGGTGGGCGGCGAGATCGATCGGCGCATCGACGTCTACGCGCTCGGCTGCGTCGCCTACGAGATGTGGACCGGCATGCCGCCGTTCTCGGGGCCGAACTACGTCTCGGTGCTGGCCAAGCACATGGACGAGAAGCCGCCGCGCATCAGCGACGTGCGCGACGCGCCGGCGGCGCTCGACGCGTTCGTCGTCAAGGCGCTGGCGAAGAATCCCGAAGATCGTCCAGCGAACATGGGCGTGGTGATGGCGGCGGTGCAGCGCATCGCCGAGGACGAAGGCGTGCAGGCGTCGATGGCGCCGGCGCGCGCGATTGATCTGCCGTCGATGCCGTCGCTCGGACCCATGTCGCGCATGTCGTCGACGAAGCGGCGCTTCACGCGCATGAACCGGCGCATGCGGCGCAACCTCAACCTCGGCGCGGCGGCGTTCGTGCTGCTCGTGCTGGGGGCGCTCGTCGAGTGGCGCTTCGGGCCGCCGCCGCCGCACAAGGGGCCGGGCACGCTGGTGGTGGCGACGACGCCGCCGGGCGCGACGCTCAAGATCGACGGCAAGGAGCTCGCCGATCGCAGCCCGGCAGTGGCCGAGCTCGCGCCGGGGCAGCACCTGGTCGAGGCGACGATGCCGCATTTTTTGCCGCAGTCGCGCGCCAAATTCGAAGTGCGCCCGGCCGCGTCGCACGTGCTGCGCATGACGTTGCAGCGCGACACCTACAAGCTGCAGGTGACGAGCGAGCCCGAAGGCGCGCAGGTGTACATCGACGGCTTCTCCGTCGGTACCACGCCGCTCGAGACCGATGTCGATCCGTGGGACACGCACACGCTCCGGCTCGAGCGGCTCGGACGCCATCCGTGGGAGAAGATCTTGTCGGCGGGCGAGAAGCCGAAAGAGGTGCACGCCGAGATGCGCAAGCGCGAGGCGGGCGATGAAGCGGACTAGCATCGCCGTCGCGATCGGGCTCGCCCTCGTGTGCGCGGGCGGCGTGGCGCGCGCCGATGCCGAGGCCGATCAGCTCCTCGATCGCATGGATCGCGCGGTGCAGGGCGCGGCCAACAAGGTGTGGATCTGCCGCATGCGCTCGATCGGCACCGACGGCAACGTGCGCGAAGGGCGCTTCCTCATGCTGCAGAACTCGGCGGACAAGCGGCTCTTGCGCTTTCTGTCGCCCGCCGACATGCGCAACACGGCCATGCTCGCGCTCGGCAAGGGCGAGCTCTACGTCTACCTGCCGGCCGATCGGCGCGTGCGGCGCCTGGGCACGAGCGCGCTCAACCAGACGTTCCTCGGGTCGGACTTCTACGCCGAGGATCTCGGCTCGGTGCGGCTCAAGGACGACTACGACGCCAAGATCGTTTCGCGCAACGGCAGCGAGACCAAGCTCGAGCTCGTGCCCAAGCACGCCTCCCAGTGGTCGCGCATCGTCGCCATCGTGGCCGAGCACGATCTGACGCCGCGCATGGAGTTCTACGATCAGAAGGGCAAGCTGGCGCGCACGTGGACGCGCACCTTCGAGCGGCAGAAGTCGCGCTACGAGGCGTGGGTGCCGGCGCGCATGCTGATGGTGAACGAGCAGTCCAAGCACGCGACCGAGCTGATCGTCGAGGTCGGCGACTCGGACAAGCCGATCACCGACGACATCTTCTCGCTGCGAGCGCTCCAGCGCGGCGACGACCTGCGCTACGCGCCCTGAAGCCGCTCACTGCTGCGTGCGGTGCCCGGACAGGTGCGCGGTGATGCTGCAGTCGGTGGGCATGCTGTCGTAGGTGCCGACGACGGTGTCGGTCAGCAACTGGCCGTCACTGGTTTGCAGGTCGAAGCGCGAGAAGTGAAAGTTCTGGAAGACGGAAAAGTCGGATTCGCCCGGCGCGGCGAGCGACGCGTGGTCGCCGTCGACGACGAGACGCAGCTTCCCGCCGTCGCGGACCAGCTCACCATCGACGAGCGCGAGCGTGAAGGTGTCTTGCGTGCCGGTGATGTCGAAGGAGAAGCTCGAGCAGGCGTTGGTGCCGTCGGTGGTGGTCACGAGCCAGCTGCCGACGAACGGCGCCGCGGAGGAGCCGCAGCCGACGCAGCCGAAGACCGCCAAGCCGAGAATGAGCGTGCGCATCGCTTGCTGGTACGATGGCCGGACCTCGTGGTCAAGCGATGCAGATCACGCGTGCTTCAGGCTTTGACGCCGACGCCGATGGGGCAGCTCACGCCGGTGCCGCCGATGCCGCAGTAGCCGCTCGGATTCTTCGCCAGGTACTGCTGGTGGTAGTCCTCGGCGTAGTAGAACTCGGGCGCGTCGACGATCTCGGTGGTGATCGGGCCGTAGCCGGAGCGCTTCAGCTCGGCCGCATAGGCCTCGCGCGACGCCTCGGCCGCCTTGCGCTGCGCGTCGCCGTGGACGTAGAGCGCGCTGCGATATTGCGTGCCGGTGTCGCCGCCCTGGCGCATGCCCTGCGTCGGATCGTGGTTCTCCCAGAACACGCGCAGGAGCTGGTCGTACGTGATCTTCTTCGGGTCGAACACGACGCGCACGACCTCGGTGTGACCGGTGGCGCCGGTGCAGACTTCGCGGTAGGTCGGGTTCGGCGTGAAGCCGCCCTGGTAGCCGACCGCCGTCGAGTAGACGCCCGGCTGCTGCCAGAGCTTGCGCTCGGCGCCCCAGAAGCAGCCGAAGCCGAAGTCGGCGACCTCGAGGCCGTCGGGCCACGGCGGCGACAGTCGCGCGCCGTTGACGAAGTGGACGTCGGGGATCGGCATCTTGTCGGAGCGGCCGGGGAGCGCCTCGTCGCGCGTCGGCATGCGAAGTGAGCCCATGCGCGATAGCTTAAAGCGTGTCGCGCCACTCCGCCATGGTCGGGTGCGCCACGTCGGCGCCGGCCTCGCGCAACTGATCGACCGTGTACATGCCGGTGGCGACGGCGACCGCGCGCGCGCCGGCGGCGTGAGCGGCTGCGATGTCCTTGGGCGTGTCGCCGATGACCCAGATCTCGTCGCGCATGAAGGTGCGGCCGGCGCGGGCGACGCCGCGCGCGATGGCGATGCGCACGAGCTCGGCGCGCAAGGCGGCGTCGGAGCCGTAGCCGCCGAAGCCGAAGCGGCGCCACAGATCGCCGCGCGTGAGCTTGATGCGCGCGCCGGCCTCGAGGTTGCCGGTGGCCAGGCCGATGGTCTCGCCGCGCGACTCGAGGAGATCGAGGGTTTCGTGCACGGCGGGCTTGACGTGATAGAGCCCGGCGGCGACCTCGGCCGCGAGGTGTCCGACGTAGCAGTCGAAGATGGCGCGCACCTCCTCGCCGGTGGGCGCGCGATCGTGGTGGTGGCGGAAGACGCTCTCGAGGATGAGCGGGTCGGTCATGCCGTCGAGGCGCAGGTGGTCGAGCGCCCCGAGGATGCCCATGTTCTCGTGGCAGGCGCGCTCGAAGGCGCGCCGTCCCGAGCCGTCGCCGCCGATGAGCGTGCCGTCGATGTCGAAGAGGTAGAGCATTACTGCTGGGCGGCGCGCGTGGCGAGATCGCGCAACAACTCGATCAACAGCGGCAGCGCGTCGTCGCCGCCGGTGACGCTGCGCGAGCGGTAGTGGACGCCGCGCTGCGGCCAGACGCCGAGCCAACCGGTGCACAACGCGCCCATGCGCGCGCGCGTGGCGTCGTCGAGGAGCGCGGCGTTGAGCCCGCGGCGATCGCGCGTGGCGAAGGCGTGATCGAAGGTGGCGTCGCCGGTCTCGATGGCCGGGCCGTCGGCGCGCGGGCCGAGGCGCCCGCCGTCGCGCCGCTCGATGGTGAACGGCGGATCGCGCGGCAGCGCTTCGCCGACGACGACGTCGACGCCGCTGATGAGCCCGCCGTGACGCGACAAGGACAGCTGCACGGGCAGGCCCGCCGTCGGAGGCGAGTGCAGGCGCACCGTCTCGTAGCCCGAGGAGCCCGACAAGATCACCTGCGGCGCACCGACGGCGGCGGCGCCGCGGCGCAGGATGTTCTCGAACGTCTCGCGCGACATCGCCGGCGTTCCCGAGCGCACCACCGACTCGGCGACCGCGAGGAGGCCGAGCGCGGCCAGCGTGATCTGGAAGGCCGCCTGCTGATCGAGCCCGGCGATGCCGAAGAGCAGGAGGCCCCAGCCGCGCAGCCGCTCCGCGCCCGTCGATGACAACAACGTCGTCACGGTGAACACGAAGCCGCCGAGCGCGAGCAGGTAGATGACCAGCGCCCACGGCGCCATCGGCAGCGCGATGCCGAAGCCGTACGCCGCCACGCGCGCCGCCGTCTCCCAGTCCAGACGCACCAGCACCGCGGTGGCGCCGACGAAGGCGGCGGCGAGCCCGAGCCCGAGCCGCACGCCGTGGCGTCGCGAGGCGAAGCAGGGGACCGAGACGACCGCCGCCGCGGCCAGCGTCGCCTGGGCGATGGCTTCGAGCTCGAGCGGCGTCGAGGTCAGCTCCGGCACCGGCGACATGCGGCGCGTGAGGCGCGCCGCGAAGTGCAGCGCGACCGGCAGGAACAAAATGATCGCGCCGAGCCGCATCCGCCCCTGCGTGGGCGCGGCCAGGATGCTGAAGGTGATGAGCAGCGCGAGGAACGCGAAGCTCATATGAAGGTGGAAGAAGAGATCGGGCGGCAGCTCGGCCACGGCGCCGAGCGCCGAGAAGATCACGACCACGATCCCGACGAGCGAGAACGACACGCGCGCGCCGATGCGATAGTGGTCGCCGAAGGCGGCGATGCGCGCCAGCGCCGAGCCGAGCATCATCGCCGAGAGGACGGCGACGAGCTCGTAGGAGAACAGGCGCGAGTCGCTGAAGGCGCGCCGCCAGAAGCCGCGCACCTGAAACGGATCGAGGCGGATGATCTGCCCCGCGAGCCGATTGAGCGTGAGCTCGGCGAGGGCGACCCCGGCCAGCACTGCGATGAGCGGCGTGCGCGCCCAGGCGGCGGCGCGAGAATCGGATGCGGACACTGCCTTTTCAGATAGCCGCATGCAAAGTTGCGCGCAAGGATGTAGCCTCGTATCCTACATATACCTACCATGCGGTCAATAGCAATCGCGCTGGCGCTGATCTGTTCGACAACGGCTCTGGCCTCGCCGTTCCGTGTCGTCATCGACGCCGGGCATGGCGGCTCCAACACCGGCGCGCCCGGGCTCGTCGCCGGCGTGTTCGAGAAGCGGGTGACGCTCGCCGTCGCGCGCGATCTCGCCGAGGCGCTGCGCGCGCGCGGGATCGAGGTCGTGATGACGCGCTCGAGCGACGAGTACCTCACGTTGCGCGAGCGCGTGCGCCGCGCGAACGCGGCCGAGCCCGACTGCTTCATCAGCCTGCACACCAACGCGTCGGGCGATCGCTCGCGGCGCGGGATCGAGACCTGGGTGCTGGCGCGCGACGCGGCCGAGGTCGAGGCGCGGCGAGCGGCGAGCCGCGAGCACGACGAGGTGGCGTCGATGCTCACCGAGCTCAAGCTGCTCGATGCGGCGCGGCGCTCGGCGGAGCTGGCGCACACGGTGCAAACCGAGCTGGTGGCGGCGCGCGGCGCCGTCGATCGCGGCGTGCGGCAGTACGGCTACGACGTGCTCGCCGGCGTGACGGCGCCGGCCGTGCTCGTCGAGATGGGTTTTCTCGATCATCCGATCGAAGGCGCGGCGCTGCTCGATCCGGCCGAGCAGCATCGCATCGCGGCGGCGCTGGCGTCGGGGATCGCGCGCTTCGCCGAAAACGCGCGCGAACAAAAGCTGGTAATGTCCGCGTCCCATGACGCGCCCCGACGGCCGACGCCCTGACGAGCTCCGCCCGCTCACCATCACGCCCGACTGGTTGAAGGATCCGGAAGGCTCGGCGCTCATCCGCGCCGGCGACACGTGGGTCATCTGCACCGCCTCGGTCGAGGAGAAGGTGCCGCCGTTTCTGAAGGACACCGGGCGCGGCTGGGTCACCGCCGAGTACGCGATGCTGCCGCGCGCGACCAACACGCGCGGCGGGCGCTCGCCGGGCGGGCGCGGCAAGGAGATCGAGCGGCTCATCGGGCGGGCGCTGCGCGCGTCGATCGACATGGGCAAGCTCGGGCAGCGCACCATCACGATCGACTGCGACGTCTTGCAGGCCGACGGCGGCACGCGCACGGCGGCGATCACCGGCGGCTTCGTGGCGCTGGCGCTGGCGTGCCGGCGGCTGGTGGCGAAGAAGCTGATCGCGGCCAGCCCGCTGTTGCACGAGGTGGCGGCGGTGTCGGTCGGCATCGTCGACGGCGAGGCGCGGCTCGATCTGCCGTACGTCGAGGACTCGGCGGCCGAGACCGACATGAACATCGTCATGACCGCCGACGGCAAGCTGGTCGAGGTGCAGGGGACGGCCGAGCACGGCACGTTCGATCGCAAGCAGCTCGACGCGCTCGTCGATCTGGCGACGGCGGGGATCGAGCAGCTGATCGCGGCGCAGCGACGGGCGCTGGAAGGCGCGCACGCGTGAAGCGGCTCGCGTTCGCCAGCGGCAACCGGCACAAGGTGGCCGAGATCGCGGCGATGCTGCGGCCGCGCGGCTGGGAGGTCGTGCCGCTCACGCTCACCGTCGACGAGGACGCGCCGACGTTCGTGGGCAACGCCGAGAAGAAGGCGCGCGCGGCGCTGGCGCAGTCGGGCGGGCCGTCGCTGGCGGACGACAGCGGGCTCGAGGTCGATGCGCTCGACGGGGCGCCGGGCGTGCGCTCGGCGCGCTGGGCCGGCGAGCCGTGCGACGACGCGGCCAACAATCGCAAGCTGATGGCGGAGCTCGCGGGCGTCGAGGAGGCGCGGCGCACGGCGCGCTTTCGTTGTGCGCTCGTCTTCGTCGACGGCGACGGGACGCGGCTCGTTGGTGAGGGCGCGTGCGAGGGGCGCATCGGCCACGCGCCGCGCGGCGGGGCCGGCTTCGGCTACGACCCGCTGTTCCTGGTGGCGGGCGATGCCGCGGGGCGCACGATGGCGGAGCTTCTGCCCGACGAGAAGAACCGGATCTCGCATCGCGCGCGGGCGCTCGAGGCGTTGGTGCGGGCGCTCGAAGAGCGCTACGGCTCGTAGTCGTCGCCGGCCGGTGCGTCGTCGTCGGCCGGTGCGTCGTCGTCGGCCGATGCGTCGTCGTCGGCCGGTGCGTCGTCGTCGGGCCTCGGCTCGTCGTACGCGGGGGGCAAGGTGGGGCGCGGCGGCGTCGGCATCGGCGCCGGCACCGGCGTCGCGTGCGCGGGGCGCGGGCCGAACGCGTCGATGAAGCCGACGATGCCGATCTGATAGAACCAGCCGTGCTCGGTGTCGGCGGAGTTGGTGTAGCCGAGGTAGCCGCCGGCGAGCGTGAGCGCGACCTTCTTGACGATGTTGAATTCGAGACCGAGCGACGCCGACGGCCACAGCGTCGCCGGAACGTTCGTCGCGGTCGAGGCCTCGACGCGGGTGCGCGCGTAGAGCGAGAACCACGCGATCTGCACGCCGGCGCCGACGCCGCCGTAGCCGCCCCAGGCGGTGCGGTCGGTCGCGACCAGGCCGTCGCAGCTCATGCAGTCTTTCGACGCCATTTCGTTTCCGGCGCGCGCGCCGCCGATGCCGCCGCCGAGGCCGAGCTCGAGGTCGCCGATGAAGTGGACGCGCTGCTCGCGATGCGGCGCGAGCGAGAAGCGCGAGCCGAGAAAGCCGAGCGCCCACGAGTCGCGGTTGCCGCCGATGTTGAAGTTGGCGCCGCCCTCGAGCGACACCCAGTCGCGAAGACCGACGGCGAGATGCGGAACGACGACGTTGGGGAGGCCAAAGCCGCCGACGCTGCCGCCGACTTCGACCTGCCCTTCGGTCAGGCGCGCGGGAGCGCCGTACTGTGCGGCGCGCACCAGCGGCGCATAGGTCGGGCTGCATCCGGAGAGGACGATCGCCATCAGGCAGCTGGCGGAGACGACGCGCACGACGCGGCGCCGTTGCGACCAGTGTGCCGATCGAGGTTTCCGCGGGTTAGCTTCGGCGGCGCGTCCGAAAGCTGACATTTTCGTCTGGAAACGCGCGCGCGGAACGCTGCGTGCACCGACATCCCGCATGCTCGCCACCGTCGAACCGCGTCGCGCCTGGCAGCTCGCGCTCGGCTGCTGGCTGCCGTTCGCCGCCTGCGCGGTGGTCGACCGATTGGTCGGCGTGCAGGTCGAGCCGGTCATGCGCGACCTCGGGACTCACGCGCGCATGCTGCTCGCCATCCCGCTCTACGTGCTCGGCGAGCGGCTGTTGCGGCAGCGTATCGGCGAGGTGCTGCTGCGCCTCGGGCGCGAGGAGCTGGTCGGCGATCTGCGGCGGCTCGAGCGGCTCGCGGGCGGCGTCGAGCGGTTCGTCGGCGGACGCGTGGTCACGATCGGCCTGGCGGCGATCGGCATCAGCGCGGGGCAGGCGCAGTTCTGGTGGCACGATCGCGCGTACGGTCCGGCGAGCGTGTGGTACGCGTGGCTGGCGTTTCCCGTGTTCGCGTTCTTCGGGCTGCGCTACTGCCTGCGCTGGCTGATGTGGATCTGGGCGGCGTGGCAGCTGGCGCGGATGCGGCTGCGCACGGCGCCGTTGCATCCGGATCGCGCGGGTGGGATCGGCTTCGTCGGGCTGCCGATCGCGGGGTTGCTGCCGCTCGTGCTCGGCTCGACGGCGGTGGCGGCGGCGCACTGGGCGTCCTTGATCCATCACGGCGGTGCGACGCTGCTGAAGCTGCGCGAGCCGGTCGCGATGGGGCTGGCGGTCGCGTGCGTGGCCGCGGTGGTGCCGTATCTGGCGTTCGCCGGCGTGCTGTTGCGGACGCGGCGGCGCGGGCTCAGACAGTACGAGCATCTGGCGCTGACCTATGTGCGGCGCTTCAGCACGCGCTGGATCGACGAGGAGCCGGGGCCGGAGCTGCTCGGGACGTCGGACATCCAGTCGCTGAATGATCTCGGCGGCGCGTATGAGGTGGTGCGGCGGATCCGGCTGGTGCCGTTCGATCCGCTCGTGCTCGTGTCGGTGGCGGCGGCGGTGGTGGTGCCGTTCGTGCCGGTGCTGCTGATGGCCGTGCCGCTGTCGACGCTGCTCGTGCGCGCGGCGCGGAGCGTGATCGGCGGCGGCTGACGCGTCCGGCGCGATGCTCGAAAAAATCGGGCGACTTGTGATCGGCACACTTCACGCCGAGGAGGCGTGCGCGTTACAAGGGCGCCAACATCCGACGGAGGGATCATGTCACGCATTGCCGGTGGGGGATCGACGAGGGGAGAGGATGGTCCGGCAATCTCGGCGACGCTCGGGGTCGCGCGTGACCGTGAAACCGGCGCAACCAGTGGAACGCCGCATCGGGTGATCAAAGTCGCCGCGTTCGTCGTGCGCATGGCGCCGGGCTCGGAGCCGCAGCTCCTCGTCTATGTTCCCGACGACAATCCGTCGCTGCCGCCGCGCGTCCCCGGCGGAGGCGTCGACGACGGCGAGGTTCCCCGGCAGGCGGTGCGACGCGAAGTCTTGGAAGAGACCGGGCTCGACCGGCTCGAGCTGGTTCGTCCGCTCGGCGTGCATCGATATTTCAAGCCCTACCTCGGCAAGAACGTCGAGCGACACGACTTCCTGCTGCGCGCGATCGACTGGACGCCCGACTCATGGCGGCATCGCGTGCTCGGCCGAGGCGGAGACGCCGGCGATCTACTGCGGCTCTGGTGGTCGAAGCCGGGTGAGCTGGGCGGTCTCGACGAGGAGCATCGGGCCACGCTGACGCCGGCCTACCTGCCCGAGCTCTTCCGGCCCGCGCCATAGCTGGAGCCTTTCGCTCCGACGGCATCCGCAGAAACGACGTGCACCAGGCGGTGTCTTCAGGTATTCAGAAGCTCACGGGGCGTAGCGCAGTTGGTAGCGCGCCTGGTTTGGGACCAGGATGTCGGAGGTTCGAATCCTCTCGCCCCGACCACTAAGTAGCCGAAACGAAAGGCCGCCTGGAAGTCGATGCTAGGCGGCTTTTTCATTTTCGGCCCCGGTTCCCACCTCGGTTCCCACTTTGGTTCCCACTTCGCCTTCCCGGAGCTTCGTCGCTGCTGCTTCCATCGCGGCGCGCTTCTCGTCGAGACGGACCGTGCTGTAGTGCTCGGTCATCTCGTCGGTGACGTGGTCGGTCAGCGACTTCCGCGTCACCTGATCGACGCCGGCCTGCCGCAACAGGTCGTTGAAGAAGTATCGGAGCCGGTGCGGCGTGATCCGCTTGTCGATGTGCACTTCTTTGGCGGTGCGCTTGATGGCGTTCACGAGCGATGAGGGCTGCTTCAACGTGCTCGTGCGGCTCGGGAAGATCCAATCGTCGAGGTGTGACCTCGTCGACCGTCAGGAGCCGGACCGGCTGAGTTGCCAGCCCCTCGATGTCTGCGATCGCATCGCGTTCAGCCGCTGGAGTTGCCCCTCCGAAACCGGACAGCCTAGCGAGTTGAAAAGAAGCGCTCGTATTCTTCGCCGTTCCGCATCGTGACCTCGAGTTCGTACGCGTCGTCTCCTGCATCGCGCGAGAAGTCTGCGATGTGGATGGTGCGCGTCGGCACGACGGCACTATCGCACCGAAGCTCAAGTCCGAGCGAATCCCGTCGAGCAAAGTAGCTCTGGAGCAGCTTCGCGTCAGGTGGATTCGTCGCGACCGCCTTTGCGAAGGCTTCAAAGACCTCTCGCACGGATTCATACGCAGGAGTCGGGACAAAAGGACCATTCACTGCGCCCATGCCCGGATCCCGCCCTTCGAGGTCCGATGTGCCAATCACGGTCGTGTTGTAGACGACGGAGAATCGCTTCATGGCTGCACCGAGGCACGACGATATTCTCGCGGTGACAGCATCCGCAGCCCTCGATGAGGATGGACCTCGTTGTAGTCGTCAAACCACGTCGGCAGTTGCTGCATGACCGTCTCGGCCGTTTCGAGCCGGTTCAGATACACGCAGTCGCGCTTGAAGGTCTTCACGAAAGCCTCGGCCATACCGTTCGACTCGGGCGAGTACACCGGCGTGGTGCAGATGAGCAGCCCCAGCGACTCGCCAAACACGACGGTCTCGTGTGCCGTGTAGCAAGAACCGTTGTCGGTGAGCCACTCGATCGCGCGCGGCACGTGCCGC
>DATNAQ010000019.1:0-34140 GCA_035607415.1 Polyangia bacterium | reverse complement strand
GCGCGGTGCGCCAGGACGTGCAGGACCGGCGTCTCGAGCGTGGCGACGATCGCGATGCCGACCGCGAACGCGCCGAACATGCTGGTCCGCGCCGCCGTGAACCTCATCGTCCTCTTGGATGCACGATCCTACGGATCGGTGTCGTCGCCCGTCGCGGGCGCCTCGTGCCGCGCGACGCCGAGCGTCTTCAAGCCGTTGCGCGCCAGCCAGTCGCCCGCGGCCTTGACGATGGTCTCGTCGTTGGCGTGCACGTCGAGCGGCGCCGGCCCGCCGAGGAGCTGCTCGAGCGCCGCGACCGCGTAGTAGCGCAGGATCGGGATCGGATGCGTCAGCTGCACCGCCACGAGCGGCGCCACCGACTTGTCGCCGCGCGCGCCGAGGAGCGCGAGCGCCACCGCCTGCTCGTGCGGCTTGCCGCGCGCCAGCGTCTCGACGAGCGGATCGGCGTGCGCCAGATCCGGTCCGTAGAGCAGGCGCAGCTTGTCGCGGTCGTACGATTTTCCCCACCACGTCTCCATCGTCGACACCAGCGTCTCGACCGATTTGTCGCCGTGGCACAGCGCGCACTCGAGCGGGCGATCGCCTTCGACCTTCGCCGTCTCCGTCGGTGAGGCGATGCGGTGGTAGCGCCCGAGCCGGTTGTCGAGCGACATGTTCTTGAGCGGCATGTGGCACGACAGGCAGCGCCCGCCGTCGCCCGCGGGATCGTGGTGCGTGTGCGCGCGCTGCGCCTCCACCGACGCGTACTGCGTGTGGCAGCGCAGGCACACGCCGTCGGCGCGAGCGGTGAGCTCGGCCGCGTGCGGGCGCTCGTGCGCGTGCGGGTCGTGACAGTCGCTGCAGGCCATCGCCGAGGCGCAGCCGCCGAGGAGGAAGTCGCGCGCCTCGCCGCTGTTGATGTTGCTGCCGCCGGGCGGCGCGTCGCGGCGCGCGTGGCCTTCCCAGGTCCAGGCGTAGCGCGTGAAGAGCACCTGGTGACAGCGCGCGCACACGCGGTTGATCGCGGCCGCGCGCTCGGTGCCGCCGTTGGCGACGGGGATGCTCACGCGCAGGAACGGCGAGCGTGGCTCGTACGACGGCTTGGTGGCGTTGTGGCGCACGTGCTCGAGGCTGCCGCCGTGGCACGACTCGCAGCCGATGCCGACCTCGACGAGCTTCTCGCCGTCGAAGCGCGCCCGCGTCGCGCGCAAGAGATCGCTCGCTTCCTGGCCGCTCGTGCGCGCGCCGAGCACGTGCAGCTCGTCGGCGACGGCGCGGTGCAGGCCGGCCGCGTCGGTGACCGCGAAGCGCGCGCGCCGCTCGGGCGGCAGGAGCGGATCGACGACCTCGCCCTGGTAGGGCCCGATCTTCGGATCCGACAGCGCGCCGAGGAGGTCGTCGAAGTAGGGCACGAGGTTGTGGCAGAAGATGCAGGTCTTGCTCCACACGCCGCCGGGCCTGAGGCCGGGGCGCTCGGGTCCCATCACCGAGTAGCCCTTGTAGCGCCACGCTCCAGCCGCGCCAGCGCTCGTCTTCCCGAGGAACCACGTCGCCGGCAGGATGCGCTCGGTGTGCGCGTCCTTGCCGCCTTCCTCGACGCCGGCGAAGTCTTCGCGGTAGTGGCCGCCGATGACGCGCGTGACGCGGAAGGTGCGCGCCGGCTGCGTCGCCGAGACGATGGTCATGAGCTTGTCGGCGCCGCGCGTCGAGAAGCGCACCTCGTCGTCCTTGAAGCGGAAGACGCCGCCGTCGAACGGCGCCGACGGCACGCTCGTCGACGGCAGCCGCGTCATGTTGTGCATCGGCGCGGCCATGAACTTGTCGTACTCGTCGGGGTGGCAGCCCTGACAGGCCTTGGAGCCGGCGTAGTCGCCGCGCAGGATGTTGCTGGCGACGACCGGCGGCGAGGGGCGCGTCGTCGGCGGCGGCGTGCTCGTGGCCACCGCGGGCGCGCGCGTGGCGCACGCGGCGGACGCGAGGGCGACGGCGAGCGCGAGACGGGGCACGCCGAGATGATATCAGCGCGCGGGCGGCTCGGCCTGTTCCGTCAGTTCGCCTGCTTGCAGTAGCCCTTGGGATTGCAGCCCATCGGGCACAGCGGGTTCATGTCGCTCGCGTCGCATTGATAGGTGCAGATCGGCGTCGGCGAGCGATCGTAGCTCTGCTGCGTGCAGAGCCCGCTCATGCACTGCGAGTTGTCGGTGCACGCGGCGAACAGCGCGAGGTTCCCGCCACCGTCGCCACCGCCGTCGGTCATCATCAAGTTGCCCGGATCCGAGCCGCCGCATCCGGCGAGGGCGAGCGGTAAAAGCAGGGTCAGCGCGAGGATCAATCGTCGTAGGATACGCATGTCAGCGGGGCTTGACTGCAAGGAGGCGGCCATCGCGAACCGCTTGATTCCGCGTGGGATCCCTGGGGGCTCGGCGTCCCATTTCGGGGCCCGCGGTCGCCAGCGGCGGCGGTCTCGACGCAGCTTCGGCGCCCCCAACGCCGCGAAACATGGGGGTCACGCACATGGACCGACCCTTGCTTTGGCCCGGGGCATGGTCCGTCGCGGGTTGCCCATCTTCGTCGCGCTCTTGCTGGCTCCGGGCTGCAAACGGGACGCGCGCCCGGCGGCACCCACCCCGGCCGCGGTGGCGGCGACCCCGGCGGCGGCGAATCCGTCGGCGGTGCGCTCGGTCGGCAAAGGCGCCAGCGAAGCCGGCCTCGAGGCGCACGTCCCGCTCGTCTATGTCGACGGCGAGGCGCGCGGCGTGCTCGCCTACAACGAGCTGCCGGCCAAGCTCGCGCTCGACGCGCAGCATCGCGCGCACCTCTGCGACTATCTGCACCTCCTCGGCGCCGAGTGCGCCAAGGTGCAGCGCATCGACTTCCGCGTCGGGGGCGACACCATCTTCGTCTCCGGCGACGACCTGCGCAAGTCGCGCAAGATCACCTTCTCGTTCGCGCACGGGCTCGCCGGCCGTCCCGAGCTCGACGGCGCGCTCGCCAAGGGCGAGCTCACCGACGTGGTGGTGTGGGTCGACGCGCCGCCCGGCATGCTCAAGGACGACGGGCGCCGCGGCGTGCGCGTCAACGTCGACGGGCGGCTGGTCGCCAAGATCAAGCGCAACCTGCTCGAGGGCAACGTCGATCCGGTCGAGGATCCGAAGCCGGGCGAGGTCGCGCGTTATCGCCTGACCGACTTCTTGAGCTCGCGCTCGGTGACGGTCGCGCGCGTGCGCGGCATCGATCTCGTGACACGTGACGAGAGCGTGGTGCGGCTGTCGGCCGCCGAGGTCGCGCGCGGCGTCGAGTTCCAGGCGCCCGACAAGGGCCATGGCGAGATGACCTTCCTCGTCGGTGCGCGCACGATCAAGGCGCTCGCCGTCGACGTCTGGGCGGCCTCGGCGCCGCCGGCGCGGCCGATGCGCGTGCATCACGAGGGCGAGCTGCACGCGGCGCTCGGCGGCCACGCGTCGCTGTAGGGCACAAGTGCCGTGTAGGGCGCTATTGCCGTCGCTGGTGGCGCGCGATACGCTTACCGTGAGCCTATGAAAGCGGACGAGGCCTCGTCGATAGATCCGCGCCTGCGCGTGCTGTTCCTGGTCGCGTCGGCGGTGGGGATCTTCCTGTTGCCGCGGATCTGGATGGCGGCGACGGCGGCGGGGGTGCTGGCGGTCGCCTGGCTCGTGGTCGGGCTGCCGCCGAAGCGGCTCTTCCGGCAGTTCTACAAGCTCATCCCGTTCGCGCTGTTCATCATCGGATCGTACTCGCTGACGCGCGAGAGCGCGGCCGTCGACCGCTGGGTGCACTGGCATCGGCTGGCGGTGAACGTCGGTGGCGCGACGATCGGCGTGCTCATGGTGTTGCGCGTGCTCGCGGTGGTCCTGGCGTCGCAGGTCGCGCGCGCGGGTGACGTGCGGGCGATCGCGCAGGGGCTGCGGACGCTCGGGATGCCGCGCACGGCCGCGATCTCGATCGACGCCGTGCTCGCGCTCCTGGGAACCGGCGTCGGCGGCGGTGGTGGAGGCGGCGGCGGCGGAGGCGGCGGCGGAGGAGGCGGCGGCGGTGGCCGCGGCGGCGACGAGAAGAGCGCGCGCGGCTTCTGGAACGGCGTCAAGCAGCTGAGCCGCGGCGAAGTCGATCCGATCGTCCGCCGGCTCGAACGTCAGATCGACCGCGCCGAAGCGCACGTCGCCGCGCAAGGCGTCGCCGCCCACGTCGCGCGCGACGTCGCCGTCATCACCGGCCTCGCGCTCACCATGCTCGGCATCAAGGCGCTCAAGATCCTCCCCGGCATCGCCTTCGCGCCCGGCTGGAAGACCGTGATCCTCACGCCGCTCTACGTGATCGCGCCGCTCATCACGCGCACGCGCTTCGGCGCCACCATCACGGGCACGGTCATGGGCGTGGTCGCCTTCCTCATGGGCGACGGCAAATACGGCATCTTCGAGATCGCCAAGCACGTGGCGCCGGGCCTGGTCTGCGACGCGCTCGTTCCCCTCGTCACGCGCGATGGGCGCATGCCGGGACCGATCGTCTGGTCGCTCCTCGGCGGCGTCATCGCCGTCGGGCGCTTCACCACGATCCTCCTCATCACCGCCATCGTCGCCACGCCGCACGCGGCCTACCTCGTGCTCTTGCCGGGGCTCACGGTTCACGTCACCTTTGGGATCGGGTCGGGATACGTCAGCTATCACCTCGTCAAAGCGGTCGCACGGCTGCGCGAAGCATACGAAGTGTCCAACAAGGAGCTCGCATGAGCAGGGGACGATTGTTGCAAGGCGACGGACGCACGCACATCGAATCGGAGCTGATGCGCGAGTCGCTGGTCGATCGCAAGGTCATCGCGCGCACGCACTCGGAGCGCGAGTTCGAGGTGCTTCCCGACGTGATGCTCGTCAGCATCGGCGGCCAGTCGATCTTCGATCGCGGCCGCGACGCCATCCTGCCCGTCGCCGAAGAGCTCTCCGAGGCGCGCGGCAAGGTCAAGATGATCGTCGGCGTCGGCGGCGGCACGCGCGTGCGCCACACCATCTCGGTCGCGCTCGATCTCGGCCTGCCCACCGGCGGCGTCGCTCAGCTCGTCGGCGCGATGGAGGAGGCCAACGCGGTGCTGCTCAACGCGCTGCTCGCCAAGAAGCGCTCGATGGTCATGCAGCGCGAGCACTTCTGGGAGCTGCCGCTCTACCTCGAGAACGGGATGCTGCCGATCGTCATCTCGACGCCGCCGTATCACTTCTGGGAGCCGCCCGCCGAGGAGGGCCCCTTGCCGACGCACGGCTCGGACTTCGGCCTCTTCATCCTCGCCGAGGTGCTGGGCATGAAGAAGCTGGTGTTCGTCAAAGACGTCGACGGCATGTACGACAAGGATCCGAAGAAGCACGCCGACGCCAAGCACATCAAGCGCACCACGCTCGGCGGGCTGTTCGCGCAGATGCCCGACGATCTGCCGATCGATCGCCAGCTGCTCGACGCGTGGCGCAACGCGCGCCACGTCGAGCGCGTGCAGATCGTCAACGGCCTGCGTCGCGGCGAGCTGACGCGCGCGCTCGCCGGCGAGGACGTGGGCACCATCATCGATCGCGGAGAGACCAATGCCTGATCAGACGAACTCGCCGGAGCGCCGCGACATCGGCGGCAGCCTCGCCGGCGCCACGCTCACCTCCGCGCGCGTCTCGGGCATCGACTACGACCCGGTCGCGCTCATGCCCGACGTCAAGATCATGAAGGTCGGCGGCCAGTCGATGCTCGACCGCGGGCGCTCGGCGATCTTCCCGCTGCTCGATGAGCTGGTGCCGCTCAAGGACAAGTATCAGATGCTCCTGTGCTGCGGCGGCGGCACGCGCGCGCGCCACATCTACAGCGTGGCGTCGGAGCTCGAGATGCCGACCGGTGTGCTCGCCGCGCTCGGCGGCTACGTGCCGCGGCAGAACGCGCGCATGCTGCAGATGCTGCTCGCCAAGCACGGCGGCGTCTTCATGCTGCACGACGACTTCGAGAAGCTGCCCTTGTACTTCAAGCTCGGCTGCATCCCGATCATGACCGGCATGCCGCCGTTCGGCTATTGGGAGAAGCCGGGCAAGGACGGGCGCATCCCGGCCAACCGCACCGACGCCGGCGTGTTCCTCTCGGCCGAGGTGCTCGGCGTCAAGCGCGCGCTCTTCGTCAAGGACGAGGATGGCCTCTTCACCGACGATCCGAAGAAGAACCCGTCGGCGAAGCACATCCCGCGGATCGGCGCGCGCGAGCTCCTCAAGAACGATCTGCCCGACCTCATCCTCGAGCGCGTGGTCATCGAGTACCTGACGCGGGCGCGCTTCTGCCACGAGCTGCAGATCGTCAACGGCCTCAAGCGCGGCCAGGTCACGCGGGCCCTGGAGGGCGAAGATGTCGGGACCATCATCTATAAGGATTAGTCTCGCGCTCGCCGTCGGGCTCGCGGCCGGCGGCGTTGGCGCGCGCGCCGGGGCGGAGGCGCCGCTCAAGGTCGCCGCCGCCGCCGATCTCGCGGTCGCCTTCAAGGACGTCGGTGCCGCCTGGCAGAAGAAGACCGGCGAGAAGGTCACCTTCAGCTTCGGCTCGACGGGCCTGCTCGAGCGGCAGATCGCCGAGGGCGCGCCGTTCGACATCTTCGCCGCGGCCAACGTCTCGTTCGCCGAGGACGCGATCACGGCGCACGCCTGCCTCGCCGACTCCAAGGCGCTCTACGCGCGCGGGCGCATCGTCATCTGGTGGCGCAGCGATGCCAAGTTCGCCCCGCCCAAGAACCTCGCCGATCTCGCCGACAAGCGCTTCGTCAAGGTGGCCATCGCCAACCCGGCGCACGCGCCCTACGGCCAGGCCGCCGAGCAGGCGCTGGCGAAGAAGGGCGTGCTCCCGGCGGTGAAGCCGAAGCTGGTGTACGGCGAGAACGTGCAGCAGACGCTGCAGTTCGCGCAGTCGGGCAACGCCGAGGTCGCCGTGGTCGCGCTCTCGCTCGCGGTGATCGCGCCCGACGGGCACTACCTCCTCGTCGACGACGCGCTGCACGGGCCGATCGATCAGGCCATGGTGGTGTGCGGCCACGATGCCGCCCGCCAGGCGCGCGCGCGCGCCTTCATCGCCTTCGTCAATTCGCCCGAGGGGCGCTCGATCATGAAGAAGTACGGATTCCTGCTTCCAGGCGAGACGCGCACGGCCTCCGCGAAGTAAACTCACCAGCACGTGAGCTCCTGGCAGCCGCTGGCCCTGTCGTTCGAGGTGGCGTTCTTCGCGACGCTGCTCGCGACCACCCTCGGCGTGCTCATCGGGCTGTGGCTGACGTCGCGGCGGCTGTGGGGGCGCGACGTCATCGACGCCATCACCTCGGCGCCGCTGGTCATGCCGCCGACGGTGCTCGGCTATTACGTGCTGGTCGCGCTCGGGCGCAACAGCGCCATCGGCAAGGCGTGGGAGGCGATCTTCGGCAGCTCGATCGTGTTCACGCGCACCGGCGCGGTGGTCGCGGCCACGCTCGGCGCGCTGCCGCTGGTCATCAAGTCGGCGCGCGCCGCGCTCGAGGGCGTCGATCCGACGCTGCTCAAGGCGGCGCGTACGCTCGGCGCCGGGCCGATGCGCGCGTTCTTCACGGTGCATCTGCCGCTGGCGGCGCGCGGGCTCATCGCCGGCGTCATGCTGGCGTTCGCGCGCTCGCTCGGCGACTTCGGCGTGACGCTGATGGTGGCCGGCGACATCCCGGGCGAGACGCAGACGGCGGCGCTCGCCATCTACGACATGATCCAGGGGCACGAGGAGCGCGCGGCGGCGGGCATGGTCGCGGTGCTCACCAGCATCACCATCGGCGCGCTCTACCTCGTGAACAAGCTGACGGCGGTGCCGCGTGAAGAGTGAAGACGACGTCACGCTCGAGGTCGACGTGCGCGTCGAGCGCGCGCGCGGGCGCGGCTTCTCGCTCGAGGCGCGCTTCTCGGTGCGGCCGGGCGTGACCATCCTCTACGGCCCGTCGGGATCGGGCAAATCGACGACGCTGGCGGCGATCTGCGGCCTGGTGACGCCGCAGGCCGGGCGCATCATGCTCGGCGCCGACGTGTGGTTCGACAGCGCGCACAAGGTCAGCTGCCCCGTCGAGCGGCGCGGCATCGCCTTCGTGTTCCAGTCGCTGGCGCTGTTCCCACACATGAGCGCGCTCGCCAACGTCGAGTACGGCCTGCCGCGATCGATGCCGCGCGACGAGCGCCAGCGGCGCGCCGAGGAGATGCTCGCGCGCATGAAGGTGCCGCACCTGGCATCGCGCCGTCCGGCGACGTTCTCCGGCGGCGAGGCGCAACGCGTGGCCCTGGCGCGCGCGCTGGCGCCGCGGCCGCGCCTGGTGCTGCTCGACGAGCCGTTCTCGGCGATGGACCGCGAGCTGCGCCGCGAGTTCGTCGCCGACGTGCGCGCGTATGTGGCCGAGGCGCGCATTCCGATGATGCACGTGACCCACCATCGCAACGAAGCGCGCGCGCTCGGCGATCACGTGATCCTGATGGAAGCGGGGCGCGTCAAGGCCTCGGGCGGCATCGACGAGCTGTTGCCCGCGTCGAAGGACCTGCTCGACGATTCGATGCGCATTTCTACACGGGAGTAATTGGTTTCCACTGGCACGTCGGCTGCTCGTTCTTTCGCGTACGAGGTGAGCCGATGGTCGAAGAGAACTCGTTTGTCCAAGACGGCGATACCGAGGACTTCGCCGAGGAGCTGAGCCTGGAGTTCGATGCCGGCCAGGATCCCGAGGCGGTCTGGGAGTGGAACGGCGAGGTCTGGGCCCCGGTCGCCGCGTGAAGGCGCCGCGCCGGCGCCCGCCTGGTCCTCGGGCAAAGGCCGGTCGGGCAGCCACCGTAAAGCTGGCGCGCGTTTTGTACTTATTGTCGATGTGACCAGCGTTGACGAGACAAAAGGTTGCCCACACGGGCACGCGGTGATGATCGTCGAGGACGATCCCGACATCCGCGATTGCGTACAGTGGATCCTCGAAGACGAGGGCTTCGAGGTGGTGACGGCGGCCAACGGCGCCGAAGCAGAGGCCGAGCTCGAGCACATGGACCAGCCGTGCGTCGTGCTGCTCGACCTCATGATGCCGGTCATGAACGGGTGGGAGTTCCTCGATCACCTGAAAAAGCGCGGCAAGCTCGACGGTGACGGCATGCGCGTCGTGGTGGTGTCGGCGACGCCGAACATGGTGCCGCGCGGGCCGGTCAAGTGCATCCGCAAGCCCGTGCACGCCGCTCAGCTGATCGAGACGGTCAAGAAGTACTGCTGAAGGTGGCGGCGATCTCGTAGAGCCCCTGCTTGGGCAGCGAGCGGAAGCCGCTCCACGCCGCTTGGGCGAGCGTGCCGTCGGCCAGCCAGTCGGCGAGCCAATGGGCGGCGCCTTCGGGCTGGTGCTGGCGCAGGGCGGCCCCGTGCTCCATCGCCCAGCGGGCGTTGCGCCGCTCGTGCTCGCCGACGGCGGGCGAGAAGACCAGGCCGAGGCCGAGCGCGGCGAAGAACGCGAGCTCGCTCGGCTTGGTCCACAGCGCGTCGACGTCGGCGAGCGCGCGGTTGAAGGCGCGGAAGTAGCCCGCCAGATCGGGCTCGTGCAGGATCGAGACGGACGCGGCGGCGTGATCGCCGAGGCAGGCGCCGAGGCCGGCGGCGTCGACGGCGCGGCGGAAGCGCTCGGCCACTTCGCGGCGGACGCCGGCGATGAGCAGAAGGCGCAGCTGGCCGGCGCGCAAGACCGGCGCCAGGCTGGGCAGGAAGCGATCGGCCAGCTCGGCCTGCGCCCCGGCGCCACCGACGGCGAAGGCGACGCGCGGCGGACCGTCGGCGGCGGGCAGCGGTCCGACGGTGCGCTCGACCTCGTCGCCGAAGTGGCGGCGGAAAATGCCGTCACCGTCGAGGCGCGCCAGGCGACGCAGAAGGTTCGCCTTGGCCACGGGCAAAGACGGCCCGCCGAGGAGCTCGTGCGGCAGCGGAAAGCCGGTGAGCGTGATGCGCGCTGTGGGCACGCCGTAGGCGATGAGGCGGCGCACCACGCGCGTCGACGGCGCGAAGTAGCGGATGCGTGTCGTGCGCGGGTGCATCGGCGCCCAGACGCGGTTGATGTCGCTGTCGGTGACGACGCAACTGATGTCGAGATCGCCGGCGCGATCGGCGATGAGCGCGTGCACGAAGAAGGTCGTGAGCAGCGGCGTGCCGGTCGCGCGCAGATGATCGATGAGCCCGCGGCCGAGGCCGCTCGACGCCATGCGCTCGACGAGGCGCACCGGCCAGGTCGGGTTCGACAGATCGCGCCGCGGGTACAGAGGCGGGATCGACGTCAGCACGCCGAGAAGAGGCGACAGCGGCCGCCCGATGAGCGGCAGCTGCGAGAGGCGCGTCAGCGTCTCGTAGTGAAAGCGCGTGCGCGCCCAGGTGCGCTGCTCGTTGGGCCCGGCCAGCGGCGGCTCGTCGGCCTTGAGCACGTCGCCGCCGAGCAGATCGGCGAGCGCGTGCGCGGGCCGCAGGTGGCCGTAGCCCATCTCGACGGCGACGATGGTCGGGCGCACGCGCGTCGCCGGCGCCGGGGCGGACCTCATCGCCTGCCGAGGTCGACGGGCAGCTCGACGAGGCGGGCGCGCACGTATTCGCCGAGCGTCTTGGCTTGCGGATCGGAGCGGGTGGAGGCGGCCACGCCGTCGCCGAGGATGCCACGGATGGTGAAGTTGACTGCGTGAAGAGTTGGCAACATCGCGCGGTCGATCGCGTAGGCGGCCAGATCGGGGAAGAGCGCACGCAGCCGCTCGACGGTGAGCTCGTGCGCCAGCCAGGCGTAGGCCGCCGGCCGTTGACTGTAGTCGCGGGCCCAGATGCCGAGGTTGGCGTTTCCGCCCTTGTCGCCCGAGCGCGTGCCGAAGACGCGGCCGAGCGGGACGCGCGCGACCGGGCCTTCCGACAGCGGCGGTGGCAGCTTCTCGGCGAGCGGGGCGCGCGTGGTAGTCGTCGGCGACGGGGCGATCGGCGTCGACGTGCCTTCGAAGTGGAGCGTCGCCGGCACGCGCGCGGCGTCGACGAGCGCCGGCCAGTAGACGAGGAACGGCGTCGCGTCCTCGGGCGGGTGCGCGATCGAATGGCCGGGCACGCTCGACAGCGACAGCCCGACGACGCGCGACGACCACGCCTTGCCGACGAGCGCCTTGTCGGGCGACTTCACCGTCACCGTCAAATAGGCGGTCGCGGCTTCGTTGTCGCGCGGATCGCGCTCGTCGAGCGGGCGGCGCTCGGCCACGTGCCACTCGGCGAAGCGATCGCGCCCGCCCGACACCTCCGCGACCAGCTGCTCGACGAGGTTGGCCTTGTCGACGAGATCGAGCCCGCACAGGCGCACGGTCATCGAGTTGCGCCAGCCGCCGGCGAGGTTCATCGCCACCTTCAACGTCGGCGGCGGCGGCTCGCCGCGCGTGCCCGAGCCGCGCACGCGGTCGTTGCCCTCGTCGACGAGCCGGATGGTGTCGAAGCGCGCCACGACGTCGGGATTGTAGTAACGCGCGCCGTCGATCTCGTAGAGCAGCTGCGCCGTCACCGTGCCGACGTTGACGCGCCCGCCGGTGTCGGCGTGCTTGGTGATGACGAACGAGCCGTCGGCGTACATCTCGGCGATCGGGAAACCGAGCGGCTTGGACCAGTCGACCTCCTCGAAGAAGCTGTAGTTGCCGCCCGTCGCCTGCGCGCTGCACTCGATGATGTGTCCCGCGGCGACGGCGCCGGCGAGCCGATCCCAATCGTCGCGCGCCCAGCCGAACTTCCAGGCCGCCGGCCCGACGACGAGCGCGGCGTCGCTGACGCGCCCGGTGACCACGATGTCGGCGCCGCGGCCGAGCGCCTCGGCGATGCCCCAGCCGCCGAGGTAGGCGTTGGCCGTCAGCGGATCGCCGGCGCCGAAGTCGTAGGGAACCTTCTTGTCGAGGTGCACGAAGCGCTCGCCGGCGGCGCGCAGCTCGGGCAGGCGCGGCACGAGGTCGTCGCCGTCGACGACGGCGATGCGCGTCCGGATGCCGAGCTTTTGCGCCAGCGTCGCCAGCGCGTCGCCGAGCCCGCGCGGATCGAGCCCGCCGGCGTTCGACACGATCTTGATCCCGCGCGTCATGCACTCGGCGAGCACGTCCTCCATCTGCTTGAGGAAGGTGCCGACGAAGCCGCCGCGCCCGGCCGCGCGCTGCTTTTGCAGGATGGCCATGGTCAGCTCGGCGAGGTAGTCGCCGGTGAGCACATCGATGGGCCCGCCGCGCACCATCTCGGCGGCGCCCGAGACGCGGTCGCCCCAGAAGCCCGAGCAGTTGGCGATGCGCAAGGCCTGCATGCGCGGCAATGTATCACGCACGTGGTATGAACGAGCCGTGAGCGAGCGGCAGATATCCGAGAGCGAGCACGACCCCGCCGCCGAGTACCGTCGACGCCGCGATGCCCGTCAGGCCGACGTCGCCGCCGCCGAGCGGCGCTCGTCGCTGTTGTCGTACGCGCGCGTGGCCGCGTTCCTGCTCGCCGCCGCCGCGGTGTGGGCCGCGGCTACGCATCGCGCGCCCGGCGTGAGCATCGCGGTGCCGATCGTGCTCTTCGTGGTGCTCGTCGGCGTGCACGATCGCGCCGAGCGCGGGCGCCGTCGCGCCTTGCGCGCGGTCGACTTCTGGGAGCGCGGCCTCGGGCGCATCGACGAGCGCTGGGTCGGCCACGGCGAAGGCGGCGCGCGCTTCTACGACGACGCGCATCCCTACGCGCGCGACCTCGATCTCTTCGGCAAGGGCTCGCTCTTCGAGCTCCTCTGCACTGCGCGCACGCGCACCGGCGAGGAGACGCTGGCGCGCATGCTGCTCGTCCCCGCCGACGCCGCCGAGGCGCGCGCGCGCCAGGACGCGGTCAAGGAGCTGCGCACGCGCCTCGACCTGCGCGAAAAGCTCGCGCTCGCCGGCGAGGACGTGCGCGCCGAGGTCGATCCCGCCGGCCTGTCGCGCTGGGGCGCGGCCGCGCCGGTGCTCGCCGCGAGCGTGGCCTGGATCGCCGTCGCGCTCGTCTCGGTCGGCGCCACCGTCACGCTCGTCGGCTGGTTCGCGCAGCGCTGGAATTTCGTGCCCGTCGCCATCGCGCTGCCCATCGTCGCCGGCGTCATGCGCCTCTACCGCGATCGCGTCGGCGCCGTGCACGCCGGCGTCGACCGCCCCGGCCGCGACCTGGCGGTGCTCGCGCTCGTCACCGGCCTCTTCGAGCGCGAGCAGTTCGGCAGCGGGCGCCTCGTCGCGCTCGGCGAGCGGCTACGTCACGGCGACGTCCCCGCCTCGCGGCAGATCGCGCAGCTGGCACGCCTCGTCGATTGGGCCAACGCCCAGCGCAACCAGTTCTTCGCGCCCATCGGCTGGTTCATCTTGTGGCCGGTGCACTTCGCCTACGCCATCGAAGGCTGGCGCGCCCGCTCGGGCGCCGACGTGGCGCGCTGGATCGAGGTCATCGGCGAGATGGAGGCGCTGTGCGCGCTCGCCGGCTACGCCTACGAACGCCCCGACGAGCCGTTCCCCGAGATCACCGAAGAGGCGCCGCGCGTCGAAGCCGAAGCGCTCGGCCATCCGCTGATCCCGCGCGCAAAGTGCATGCGCAACGACATCGCCCTCGGTGGCGCGCTCCGCCTCTACGTCGTCTCCGGCTCGAACATGTCGGGCAAGTCGACCATGCTGCGCACCGTCGGCATCAACGTCGTGCTCGCGCTCGCCGGCGCGCCCGTGCGCGCGACGCGGATGATCGTCTCGCCCCTGCAGGTCGGCGCGACCTTGCGCATCCAGGATTCGCTCGCCGAAGGCGCCTCGCGCTTCTACGCCGAGATCACGCGCCTCAAGCAGCTCGTCGATCTCTCGCGCGGCACGCCGCCGCTGCTCTTTTTGCTCGACGAGATCCTCGCCGGCACCAACTCGCACGACCGCCGCATCGGCGCCGAAGCCGTCGTGCGGGGCCTGCTCGATCACGGCGCCATCGGCCTCGTCACCACGCACGATCTCGCGCTGGCCGAGGTCGCCGAGGCGCTCGCCGCGCGCGCGCGCAACGTCCACTTCGAGGACCGCATGGTCGACGGCAAGCTCGAGTTCGACTACCGCATGCAGCCGGGCGTGGTCACGCACTCGAACGCCATCGCGCTCATGCGCGCCGTCGGCCTGGAGATTTGACGTGCCCACGCGCCGCATTACGGAAGAGGAGGTGCCCGTCGCGCACGCCATCCTCGCCGCCTGCGGTCAGGCGCTCGCCGCGCAGGGCTACCACAACTGGGATCCGCCCTATCCGCTCGAGCGCATGCGCGCCGAGGCGACGTCGCGCGAGATCTACCTCGTCACCGATGGCGACGAGCCGGTCGCGACCTACACCGTCACGACCACGATGCCGCATCCGTATCCGCCCGCGATCTTCGCGCCCGGCGTGCGCGCGATGTACTTGAACCGGCTCGCGGTGATTCCGTCGCGCTGGCGCGGCGGCCTCGGCAAGCGGTGCATGGACGACGTCGAGGCGCGCGCCCGCGGCGCCGGCTGCCGCGTGGTGCGCTTCGACGCCTTCCGCGACAACGCCGCCGTCCTCGAGTTCTACCGCCGCCTCGGCTACGTCGAGCGCGGTCCATTCGTCGTCGAGAAGATCATCCCGGTCGTGTGTATGGAGAAGGAGCTCGCCCCATGCTGACCCTGCCGCTCTATCAGGTCGACGCGTTCTCGCGCACGGTGTTCGGCGGCAACCCCGCCGCGATCGTCCCGCTCGAGTCGTGGATCTACGACGCGACCATGCAGCGCATCGCCGCCGAGAACAACCTGTCGGAGACCGCGTTCATCGTCCCGCGCGGCGACGAATGGGAGATCCGATGGTTCACGCCGGTGCAGGAGGTCGAGCTCTGCGGCCACGCGACGATCGCCTCGGGCCAGGTGGTGATGACGCACCTGCAGCCGCGCCGCGAGATCGTGCGTTTCTCGTCGAAGTCGGGCGTGCTCTCGGTGGCGCGCGACGGCGATCGCTGGGCGATGGAGCTGCCGCGCTGGGCGCCCGAGCCGATGCCGACGCCGCCCGCGCTCGCCCACGCGCTCGGCCGCGCGCCCGTCGAGACGCTGGCCCACGGCTCGAAATATCTCTGCGTCTACGACTCGGCGAGCGACGTCGCCGCGCTCGCGCCCGACTTCGCGCGCATGCGCACGCTCGATCGCTACGGCGTCTGCGTCACCGCGCCCGGCGCCGAGCGCGAGTGCGACTTCGTGTCGCGCTTCTTCGCGCCCGCCGCCGGCGTCGACGAAGATCCGGTCACC
Organism: Polyangia bacterium; assembly: GCA_035607415.1. GTDB lineage: Bacteria > Myxococcota_A > Polyangia > Palsa-1104 > Palsa-1104 > JAQBQH01. Next base: position 18,877 of record DATNAQ010000019.1, on the reverse strand, counting down.
GGCTCGGCGCACTGCCTGCTCGTGCCCTACTGGGGCAAGACGCTGGGGCGCACCTCGCTCTACGCCAAGCAGATCTCGGCGCGCGGCGGCGAGCTGTGGTGCACGCTCGCCAAGGATCACGTCACGCTCGCCGGGCACGTCGCGCCCTATCTGGTCGGCGCCGTCACCGTCTGAAGCGGCTTGCCGATCGCCGACAGCAGGTCGCTCTTGCCCGCCTCGCGCTGAAGGTGCGGCTCCTTGTCGCCGCCGCGATACGCCACGCGCAGCACCTTATAGAAGTCGCTATTGAGCACGAGCAGCTCGATGGTGCCGCGATCGAGCTTGAGCGCGTCGTCGATCGACTCCTTGGTCAGCTTGCGCCCGTCGACGCCGAGGACGCGCATCGCCGGCGCGAGCCCGGCCTGGGCCGCCGGCGTGCCCGGGATGACGTCCTCGACCTGGCCGTCCTCCTTCATGAGGAAGCCGAGCGAGTCGCTGAAGCTCTCGACCTTGTCCTCCTGTTGGATCGCGTGCAGGCGCTCGTTCGGCTTGGCGTCGTAGACCAGTCGCCAGCCGCCGCCGGTGATGCCGCCGAGCGGCGCGCGCGGCTGCACGCTGTCGATGCGTGTGCGGAAGAAGCCGCGCCAGTCGTAGGGCGCGATCTTGTCGAGCGTGGCGACGAGCTCGTCGAGGGTGTAGGGCTTGACCTCGGCGCCGTGGTTGGGCCCGCCGTAGAACACGCGCGCGAAGTCGTCGAGCGACTTGGCGCCGTTGGTGCGCGTGCGGATGAGGACGTCGGCGTCGAGCCACACGAGCAGGCCCTCCGGATAATAGTCGGCGGCGCGGCGCCACGACTGCCACTCCGGCGTCGAGCGATGCAAGAGCTGCGCGCCGACCGCGGTGTCCTCGAGCGGGCGCCAGACGCGGCCCGCGCGCGTGTCCATGAGCGACGCGGTCGCGGCGAGATCTTCGCGCCACCACTCGGACGGCACCAGGCCCGCGCGCATCGTCAGCACCCAGCCGAAATATTGCGTGAGCCCCTCGTAGACCCACAGGAGATCGCCGCGCATCGGCTTATCGAACCCGTCGGTGGCGAGGCCCGCCGGGCGGCGGAACTTGCCGTTCCACGAGTGCACGAACTCGTGCGGCAACAGGCCCGCCGAGAGCAGCCGCGCCTCGCGATCGATGAAGAAGCGCTCGCGCGTGCGGTTGTCCGACGATTGATGATGCTCGAGCCCGAAGTGGGCGACGCGATCGCTGAGCGTGAGCAGAAAGTGGTAGCGCGCGTAGTGGCGCGTGCCGAACAGCGCGCCCGCTTCGGCCACGAGCCGGCGCACGCCCTCGAGGAAGCTCGGCTCGATCGCCAGCGCCGCCTGCGAGTCGGCGACGACGTCGAGGGTGTGGGCCGGCTCGCCGCCGAGCGGGAAGGAGCGGAAGAACTCGCCGGCGATCACCGGTGAATCGACGAGCGTCTCCAGCGGCACCGGGCGGAAGCTGATCTCGTCGCCGCTCGCCTTGGCGGTCTCGAGCGCCGTGCCGTACCGCCAGCCGTGCGGCACGACGAGGTGCGGCGTGACGATGAAGTCGTGCTGCGACACGCCGTCGGGATAGAGCACGACCAGGTTCCACTCGAGCGCGAACAGCGACGCCGTCGTCGAGCCGCCCGACGAGTACATATTGCGATCGACCGGGGCGAGGTAATCGAACGCGACTTCGAGCGTGCTCGCGCCGGCGGGCACGTCGACGTGGATGGCATAGAGATCGACGTCGTCACGCCGCCAGGGCACGACGCGGTTGCCGGCGCGCACCACGATGCCCGCGACGTCGACGATGGGCCCGTTCGGCCCGTGCTCGCCCGGGATCCATTTCGGGTAGCGCAGCGTCAGCGGGCCGGCGGCGACGGGCAGCGTGAGCTTCGCATGCAGGATGCGCCGCGGCGCCTCGCGGCAATCGACCGTCAGGTTGGCGTGGAGCGGGGCGGCGGCGGCGGGGATGGCGACGCCGAGGGCGACGCAGAAGAGGAGGGCGGTCCGCATGGTGCCCGAACCATAGCACCGCGCGCGCGCTCGATCGGCGCGTCGGCCTAGCGCCGCGAGCCGTGGCCGCCGTGCGCGCCGTGGACGCCGGAGCCGTGCGCCGCCGATGCGTGCGCGCCCGATCCCTGGTCCCCGATGGCCTCGACCACCGCGCCGAACGGCGTGCGGCGCGCCAACGCCCGCCGCACCTCCTCGACGAGCAGCGCCGGCCGCGAGCACGGCTTCTCCAGGAACGACGTGCACCCCGCATCGAAGCTGCGGTCGGCGTAGCGCCGCAGCCCGTGCCCGGTGAACGCGATGATCGGGATGTGGTGCGTGCGCAGATCGCTGCGGATGAGGCGCGTCGCCTCCCATCCGTCGATGCCCGGCATCTGCAGGTCCATCAAGATCACGTCGGGTCGCAGCGCGATCGCTTTTTCCACGGCTTCGCGACCATCGCGCGCGCACGCGACCCGATAGCCTGCGTCGCTCAAGATCTCGCCATGCGCCTCGAGCACGTCCTCGGCATCGTCCGCAAGCAGCACCAGGGGAGTCATGCAGCGGATTCTAGGGGCGAATCCGGACGTGGCAATGTATGCACGTGTGAGCGAGCGCTGGCGAGCGAACGTGAGCGAGGCCCGTAGGGCCCGCGGATCGTTTTCCGATCGCTCGTGCGGCGCTCTCAGGCGCCGACGTGGGTGCAGCCGATCACGCGACGGCGCGCATCACCTGCACGGGCGGCGCGGCCGGCAGCGCCGCGTCGACGGCGGCGACGTCGATCCCGAGCCGCGCGCGCACCTCCTCGATCGGCAGGGCCATGTAGTCGTCCCAACGTACGCCGAACAGCGGCTTCGAGCGGCGCCCGAGCAGCCAGCCGCGCGCGATCTCGCGCAGCCGCACGTCACGCTGCCCGAACGAGAACACCAGCGTGTTCAGAAATCCCGAGGCCAGGATCGCCGCCGGCAGCTTGCCCGGCAGCTGCGCCTGATAGAACGCCTGCAGCCCGAGCTCGCCCGGGACGTCGGTGCCGAACCCGGTCACCACGTGCCACAGGTCGTGCGTCTCGTACAGGTGCGCGCGCACGTACTTGGCGTCGTCGTCGTCGGGCAGCGTGGGAATCGACGCCGGGTCGAGCCCGTTGGCGTCCATCATGATCGCGTACTGCCTTCCGAGCGTGCCCGTGGGCAGCGCGCGCAGCACCTTCAGGTCGAGGTGCACGTGCGGCCGCTCGCGCAGCGCCGTGGCGCCCTCTACGTGACCGCGCGCCGCCTCGATCATGTCGCGCATCTCCTCCGGTCCGGCGAGGCTGTCCGAGAGGTTGAAGACTTCGTTGAGCCGGCTCATGTCCGCGGTGAGGCGGACGAAGGCGGCAGCAGCTTTTCCGATCGCAACCGGGTTTCGCATCTCGAGTCTCCTTGGCTCGCTACGCAGGATAGAATGCGAGTGAGCGCTCACATTCGCAACTCGTGATCGAGGAGGGGTTAACCGGTGGGGATGAGTGGGGATTGTCGACGGGAAAGGGGCGTTGCTCGCAGACCGCCTACTTCTGGACGACGTCGTTCTGCGCGACGCACGTGTTCGACGTCACGCCCGACCAACCGGCGTCGAAGGCGCGCCCGTCCGACAGCCAGACCTGCGCGTGCTGCTCCGGCCCTTCCGACCAGCGCCGCACGACGTCGATCTTGCCGTCGCCGTTGACGTCGAGCGCCTCGATGATGGCGTCGTCGCGCCACTGTCCCACGCGCGTCGACGAGCGCAGCGCGCCGCCGGTCCACACATCGGCCCAGGCATCGTTGCCGACGCGCACGATGCGCACCGCCTCCGCCGTGCCGTCACCATCCAGATCGACTGCGAGCTGCCGCGTGGGGCACGCCGCCGCATCGGGTTGACGCGCAGCGCGCGCCGCACCGACGTGCACTCCACCTTCGGCGACCGCGATCATCGCAACGACGGCAGCGGGGATCCACCAGAGCAGCGCTTTCGTTCGCAACATTGTCTCAGCTCCTCGTCGGGCTCGGCCCTCGTCGAATGAAACACCGTCATCCGACTCTTTGTTCCCCGACAACCAGATGTGTCGCGAGCCCGCGCGCAGTTTCACAAAGCTCGATTTTCTCGACGGGAAACCATGTGTGACAAGCGGAGCGCAGGTGCGCGCGTGAGGTCGATCGATACATCAGTAGAGGAGAGGAAAACGAAGCGCAGCGACGGGGGGAAGGAAGGTGCTGCGATGGGAAGAGAAGGAACGCGGCGGCGCGGTGCTACTTGCGGGACACGCGCAGATCGCCGGAGAAGGTCTGCGCCTCGACGAGACCTTCGCCCTTGCCGTAGCGCGCGTGCAACATGCAGGCGCCGTGGTTGCTGTCGTTGTGCTCGAGCGTCTGCATCTTCAGATCATCGGTCACGTCGCCCGAGTGCGACTGGTAGCGCAGGTCGAAGCTCGAGTCGGGCGTCATGCGCAGCTTGATGTCCCCCGACGTCGAGCGCGCCTCGATGCGGCAGCCCGCCTTGCACGCGCCCACCCAGTCGAGATCGCCCGACGTGGTGCCGTACTCGAGCTTGCCCGCGCCGCTCTGCGAGACGCGCGCGTCACCCGACACGGTGCGCAGCCGCACCTCGCCGCTGGCATTGTCGACCTCGACGTCGCCCGACACCGCCATCACCTCGACGCTCGCCACCTTGCGCAGCTTGACCTCTCCCGACGCCGTCCTCAGGCGCACGTTGCCGCCGGTGTCGTGCACGACGACGTCGCCCGACGCCGACGTCAGCTCCACGCCCGAGCCCCACGGCACCTCGATGCGCAGCTTGCCGTCGATGCCGGCGGGCACGTGCGGCCAGCCGCCCTTCGACTGCAAGTTGACCTCGACGCGATCGCCGGACTGCGTGAGCTTGAGCGAGCCCGACGAGTCGATGAGCTGCGCCTTGATCTGCTTGCCGCCGCCGCCGACGATCTCGATGTCGGCCGAGAGCACGTCGGCGCGCACCGTCACCGTGCCCTTGACGTCGAGCGTGGCCGTCGACGAGCCCATCGCGTCATGCGACATGGGCGGCAGCGGCGGCAGCGGCGCCATCGGCGCGCGCGGCGGCTCCGGCGGGCTGTCGTTCCCGGCGTACGCCGCGCCGGCGAGCCAGGGCGAGAGAAGGAGGGCGAGGATCGTCCGTTTCATTGTTTCACCTGATGTCAGACACGATGGTCTGGAGGTTGCGCAAGTATTCGGCGTAGCCGTCGAGGACGATCATTCGTCCGTCGACGTCGTTGCCGGCGGTGGCGCGCGCGTCGGCGACCTGGGTGCGCGTCGCCGAGAGCATGCGGTCGTAGCGCTCGGCCACCAACGGCGGCAGCCGGCTGCGCTCGGCCGCGTATTCGGCCTCGAGCACCTTCGCCGCGTCCTGATATTCGCGCTCCGCCTTGTCGAGCACCACGTCGGGTGACGGCTTCTTGCGCGCCGCCACCGTCGGCTCGGGCCCGAGGTCGCTGGTGACCGTGCGGGACACTTTCAATTGGCCCGGCCAGCTCGCGAACACCACAGCCGCCGCCGCCGCCGCGATGAGCCCACCGTAGGCCACGCGCGCGCCCCAGCCCCAGCGGCGCTGCGGACGGAGCGGCGTCGGCGCCGCCACCGGCGGAGCGGCGACCACCGGTTGCGAAATGCGCTCGGCGATGCCGCGCCACAGCTCGGGCGACAGCTCGGGCTGCGCCTTGCGACGGCGCGCCATCAGCTCGGCCTCGGCGGCGAGCCACTTCAGCTCCGCCTGGCACGACGCGCAGCCGGCCACGTGCGCACGCACGCGCGCCGCCGACTCCTCGTCGAGCTCCTCGGCCACCAGCGCTTCCAGCTCCTCAGTCGGGCACATCACTGGCCTCCCACGTACTTCGACAGTCGCGTGCGCATGACCAGCCGCGCGCGATGGATTTCGTTCTTCACTTTGGACAACGGCCAGCCCATGACCTCGGCGATCTGGTCGTAGTCGAGCCCATGATCGATGCGCAACACCAGGGCCGCGCGCCTCTCCTCGCTGAGCTCGGCCATCGCTTCGGCGAGCTTCGCGTCCGCTTCGGCGCCGAGCAACATCCCCTCGGGCGACGGCGACAGGTCGGCCTCCTGGGCGCGCTCGTCGTCGTCGTCGAGGCTGCGCAGGTGTTTCTTGCGCGCGCGCAGCTCTTCGTAGAAGACGTTGCGCGCGATCCCGAACAGCCAGGGCAACACCTTGTCGCCCTCGCGCAGCGTCTCCAGCTTGGCGTGCGCGCGTACGAACGTCTCCTGCGTCGCTTCGTCGGCGCTGGCGTCGTCGCGCAGAAGGTCGCCGAGAAAGCGGCGTACCGAGCGCGCGTGCGCATCGTAGACCGAGCGAAAGTCGAGGATCACCGGGAGCATCGTACCCGGTGCGGCTTGCTCCTGGTCCCGCCTGTCGAGCGCCATCAGCCTCACGCCCGAATGTGGCGCAGGCTGCGTGTTAGTTTCAGTTTTTTATGGTGGCGACTTCGGTATCGACGACGGCGGGCGGATGGGCGGCGAGCTCGGCGGAGGCATCGAGGAAGAGCCGCGCCGCGGCATAGCTCGCGAATTCGAGCTGAACCAGGCGGCCGCGGCCGTCGTAGATGTACACGTTCCAGGTCCCCGACATCTGCGTAACCATGCGGACGCCATTGATAATGTCCGCATAGCTCAGGTCGAGAGGGCTGCCGGCGGCGAGCGTCACGTTGGGTGACGCCGAGATGCCGGCGGCACCGGGGACGACCGTCGCCCGGCGGCTCGGATCGGGATCGGGCTCGCCGTAGCTCCAGATGACGTTGCGCAGATCCTGGAGCGACCACGAGACCACCGCCAGCGGCTGCGACCCCTGCGGCAGCGGGCGTGGCTCGTAATGATAGACGTCGATGGTGGCGCAGCCCCCAAAGAACAAAGTAGCCCAGAGGGCGGCGAGGGCTCCTCCTCCGATCAGGCGGCTCACGGCATCACCCCCCGGCGGAAGATCTGGACGACGTCGCCACCGATCGAAACGGCGGCGCCGTAGCGGTCGCCGAATCCGGCGAACGCCGAGGCGGCGAGGTACACGCGCTGCGACACGTACAGTCGCGAGCCGAGCACCGCGTCGAGCCGTAGGTCGTTTTGATGGCCGGTCTGCGTGCCGGCCACGTCGTAGCTGTTGAGGCCGAACATGCCCTTGAGAAACGGCATGAAGTGGCCGAAGCGATGCTGGTAGCCGAGCGAGATGTCGGCACCGACCAGCGACGATCCGTTGTCGCCGAGCCCGGCCTGGCCGACGCGGAAGCCGATGGCCATGAGGAAGCCGCTCTCCAGCGTCACCGTCGGTCGCACCTCGAAGACGCCGATGGCCGACGACAGGCTCGAGCTACCGCCGGAAACCATCGTCGACGTGCTGTCGACGCCGTTGCCGCCGGTGCCGCTGGTGGTGCCGCCCGGGATCGTCGATCGAGGCGTGACTCGTAGCCCCGATCTCGTGGCGCCCACGGTTCCGGATTGAACATCGTACGCGCTGACCGCGCCTCCTACTTCGATGGAGACGCGACTCTGCGCGTGCGAGCGCGGCGACCAACTGAGTGTTGCGACAACGAATGCCGCGGTGACGACGCAGGATCTCATGGGGCCCTCCCTGGTCCGACGGCGCCCTCATCATATGCTGGCGCGCGAGCCTTTCCAGCCCCGTTTGAACCTCACACGGCCACTTTCCGGAAATTCCGCACGGACAAAGCGACGAGAATCGTCGAAATCAGCATGAGCGCGAGGACGTGCGGCATGAGCTCGCCGGGACCCGCGTTGCGGAGCACGACGCCGCGCATGATCGAGACCATGTGCGTCGCCGGCAGCACCTCGCCGATCGCCTGCAGGGGCCACGGCAGCCCCTCGAACGGGAAGATGTAGCCCGAGAGGAAAATTGAAGGCAGGAGAAACATCTGCGCCATCTGCTGCGCCTCGGCCTGGGTCTTGGCGCGCGTCGACACGAAAAGGCCGAGCGCGAGCAGCGCGAACAGATAGATGAGCGCCATGCCGAACAGGAACACGAGGTTGCCGCGAATCGGCACGTCGAAGCCGAAGCGCATGGCGAACAGGATGAGGGCCATCTCGCCGAGGCCGACGAAGAGGTAGGGCCCGAGCTTGCCGAGCATGAGGCCGAGCGGGTTGATGGGCGTGACCAGGAGCTGCTCGAGGGTGCCCTTCTCGCGCTCGCGCACGATCGAGACCGCGGCCAGCACCATGGCCACGATCTGCACGAGCACGGCGACCAGGCCGGGGATGATGTAGTTGGCCGTTCTTCCGTCGGGGTTGAACAGGATGATCGGCTGCGCCGCGACGGGATCGGGCGCGCGGATGCCCTTTCGGATCTCCTCGATGTTCATCGACGCGACCAGGCCGTTGACCGAGGCCAGCGCCTGCGCCGACACGGTCGAGTCGGAGCCGTCGATGAGCACCAGGATCTTGGCGTCCTGCTGGCGCGTGCGCTTGTCGTGGTAGTCGGGCGGAATGACGATGCCGACGCGCGCGCGACCCGATGTGATCTCGCCGCGCGCGTCGTGCGGGTTGCCGGTGACGTCGACGATCTTGAAGGTTCCAGTGGCGCGCAGCCGATCGAGGAGCTCGCGGCTGTCGGTCGATCGGTCCTGATCGACCACGACCGTTGCCACGTTGTGCACGGTCTGATCGATGAAGCCGAACAGGATCAGCTGAAACATCGGGATGCCGAAGGCCAGCGCGAAGGTCGCCTTGTCGCGCCGGAGATGGAGGAACTCTTTGGTGAAGATGGCGACGAAGGAGCTCCACATGGCTAGGCTGCCTTTCCGTTGCGGGCGGCCGCGGCTTGCTCGGTGAGCGTGACGAACACGTCCTCGAGCGACGGCGTGATCGCGCGCGCCGTGGCGTCGGCGAAGCCGGCGTGGCGCAGGCGATCCAGGAGCTGCTCGTCGCTGAGCGTGCGCGCGACCTCGGCGTGCACCGCTTGCCCGAAGATGGTGGCGCCGCGGCAGAAGGGCTGGCCGCGCAGCCAGGCCATCGCGCGCGCGGTCTGGCGGCTCTCGACCTCGACGCGGCGGGTGTCGGGCGGGTTGACCGCGGGCAGGCCCTTGAGCTGGTCGGGCGTGCCCGTGACCAGGAGCTTCGACAAGTAGAGGTACCCGACCTCGCCGCAGCGCTCGGCCTCGTCCATGTAGTGGGTCGTGACGAGCAGCGTGATGCCCTCGGCGGCGAGCTTGAACAAAAGGTCCCACAGCTCGCGGCGCGCGACCGGATCGATGCCGGCGGTCGGCTCGTCGAGAAACACGACGCGCGGCTCGTGCATGAGCGCGGCGCCGAGCGCCAGGCGCTGCTTCCAGCCGCCCGAGAGCAGGCCGGCGCGGCGATCGATGTAGGGGCCGATGTGTGTGAGGTCGATGGCGGCGTCGCGGCGCGCCTTCAGGCGCTGGCCGGAGAGGCCGTAGACGCGCGCGTAGAAGTCGAGGTTCTCGAGGACCGTGAGATCGTCGTAGAGCGCGAACTTCTGGCTCATGTAGCCAATCTTGCGGCGGATCTCTTCGCCCTGCGTCGACACGTCGAGGCCGAGGACGCTCGCCGAGCCGCGGGTCGGCGCGAGCAGGCCGCACAGGACGCGGATGAGCGTCGACTTGCCCGAGCCGTTGGGGCCGAGCAGGCCGTAGACCATGCCGGTGCGCACCTGCAGGCTGACGTCGTCGAGCGCGACGAAGTCGCCGAACTTGCGCTCCACGCCTTCGACGACGATGGCGTGCTCGTCCTGCGCCGGGCTCATCGGGTCACCGTTCCGGTGCCCCGCGAGCCCTGGACCGATCCGCGGGCCCTACGGGCCACGCTCACGTTCGCACGCTGACGCGCGCTCACTTTTTCACCGTCACGAACGCGGCCATGCCCGCGCGCAGCTGATCGCGACCTTCGCGGATGCCGATGCGCGTGGCGAACACTTGATCGGCGCGCTCGTCGGCGGTCTGCAGGTTGCGCGGCGAGTATTCGCCGACGGAGTTGATGTGCTCGACCACGCCGCGGAACGACTTGCCGGGGAAGCTGTCGACGGTGATCGGCACGTCCTGACCGACGGTGATGTGGCCGATCTGCGTTTCGGGCACGTAGATGCGCACGTAGAGCTGATCGTCCTCGAGCAGCGTCGCCGCGGCGGCGTTGGGCTGAAGGATGTCGCCGGGGCGCAGATCGAGCGACTCGACGCGGCAGTCGCTCGGCGCCCGGACCACGAGCTCGTCGATCATGGTGGCGATGGCGTCGAGCCGGCCCTGCGCCGCCTCGACGGCACCCTGCGCCGCCTTGATGTCCTCGACGCGCGAGCCGGCCTTGACCAGCTTCTCGTTGGCGCGCGCCTCGGCCGCGCGCGCCGCCGCCTGCTGCAGCTCTTCGGTGCGCGAGCCGTGCTCGAGCTCGTCGAGCTGCTGCTTGGCGTTGTCACGCTGCGCGACCGCCGAGCGCAGCCCGGTCTCGGCGTTGTCGAGCTCGGCGCGGGCGGCGGCGCCGCGCGCGAACAGCTGGCGGTAGCGCTGCGCGTCGAGCTCGGCCTTCTGCAGCCCCGCCTCCTGCGCCTGCAGGCGCGCCTGCGCGGCGAGGATCTGCTCGCGCCGCGCGCCGGTGCGCGTCTGCTGCCACGCCGCCGTCGCGGTCTCGGCGCGCGCGCGCGCCTCTTCGATCTCTTCGGGCCGCGCGCCCTTCTCGAGCTTCTCGAGCGTGGCCTGCACCTGCGCCAGGTTGCCCTGTGCCTGCAGCCGCTGCGCCTGTAGATCGCCCGGCTCGAGCTCGAGCAGCGGCTGACCGGCCTTGACGTGATCGCCCTCGTGGACGAGCACGTTCTTGATGCGCCCGCCGGCGCGCGAGCCGACGGAGATGGTGCGCGCCTCGACGGTGCCGCTCCACTCGTAGGGGCGGTGTGCCAGCCACAGGCGATAGCCGCCGTAGCCGAGCGCGCAGAGCCCGATCACGACGAGCGGGATGAACCGCTTGTAGCTCTGCCCGGTGGCTCCGTTGTTGACCGTCGTTGCGTCAGCCATGGTCGCTCCTCACTTCAGGTTCAGGTTTCCGGGGAAGGCGCCCGAGAGCCGCTGCAGCGTCAGCCCGCCGAGCGCGAGATCGAAGCGCGCCTGGGCCAGCGCCACCTCGGCGGCGACGAGGTTGTCTTGCGCCTGCAAGAGGTCGAGCTGCGTCGCGGTGCCGGCGTCGTGCTGCACCTGCACGAGATCGAGCGTCTCCTTCGACAGGCGCACCGAGCGGTTGGCGGTATCGAGCGCGCGGCGCCTGGTGGTGAGCGCGCGGTTGGCGTTGTACACGTCGTCGCGCACTTGATCCTTGAGGAGGTCGAGCTTGGCCTCGTTCTCCGCGCGCTGCGCATAGGCCAGCTTGCGGTTGGCGTCGCGGATGCCGCCGTCGTAGATGGTCCAGTCGAGCTGCAGGCCGACCGCCCACGCGTAGTTGTCGCCGGAGAAGCCGGCGTAGTTGAAGGCGCGGAAGTTGCCGAAGCCCGAGATCGACGGCGCCCAACGCCACGCGTTCGACGACGCGGTCAGGCGGTTGGACTCGATGGTCTTGTCGAGCGCGGCGAACTCGGGGCGCAGCTCCAGCGCCTGCGCGGTGAGCTGATCGACCGAGCCCTGATCGGCGGGCGGCGCCTCGGCGGGCATGACGCGAATCGGCTCGTGCATGTTCATGATCGTCCCGAGCGCGCGATAGCTCTGCACCTGCGTGTCCTGCGACTCGAGCAGCGCCTGCTTGGCGCGCACCAGCTGCAGCTCGGCGCGCGAGACTTCGACGCGGTTGACCACGCCGGCCTCGAGGCGCGCCTTGGCGTTGTCGAGCGCCTTCTGCGCCACGTCGACGGCGTGGATGCGCGCGGTCACGAGCTCGTCGGCGCCGGCGCACGCGTAGTACGACTGCGCGGTGGCGTAGAGCACCTGCGCATCGGACACCGAGAAGTTGGCGCGGCCCGCCGCCTCGGTGGCCTTGGCCGCCGCCAGGCCGGGGTAGGCCGATGGGACCAGAAGCGGCACCGTCGCTGCGAGCACGAAGTCGAGCTGCTCGCCCTTCTGGATGATGATGGGGTTCTTCTTGCCGGCGTCGATCGCCGCCTGGACACCACCGATGTACTGGTCGATCGCCGTGATCGCGTTCGGGTCGCTCGTCCCGAGCTTGATGAGGTTGGCCAGATCGATGTTCGGCTGCAGCTGTTGCGTGAGGTCGAGCGTGACCTCCTTGTAGTTGTGCGTGTACTTGCCCTGCGTCGTCACGACGGGCAAGAGCGCCGACCACGCCTGCAGGACACCCGCGTGCGCCTGCTCGACGCGCGCCCGCGCCTGCTTGAGATCGCGGTTGTTGCGATGCGCGGTGGAGAGCGCGTCCTCGAGCGTCAGGGTGCGTTGCGCCGAGGCCACCGACGGCAGCGCCACGAGCGCCGCCAGCGCCGCATAGGTAATGCGTGAGTGCTTACTCATAAACAAAGCAGAGAACATGGCTTTAGTGCCCCTTTCGCGGAGCCGGCTCCACGCCGGACCAGAGAACGTCGATGAGGCCGCGCAGGTACTCCTCAACGGGAAGCGGCATCTTTTGCTGCGCGCGCAGAAGAATCTCGAAAAACACGTAGCTTTGGATGCTGCCGAGGAGCATTCGTGCCACGATTTCGGGCTCGTGCCTACGCATCCGACCGGCGCGAATCTGGCGCTCGACATAGGTCGCAATCGCCCTGAGCGCGCGCAGCGGCGGCGAGCTCGGCGCCAGGATGTGCTCGGGCAGGCCGATCTTCTTTCCCGTCCCGAACTGCATCATGATGAGCGGCATCATGCGGCGGAAGAAGCCCACCGCTTGCAGCCCGACCTGGAACAACGTCTGCTTGGGCTCGTCTTCATCCCGCGCCGCGACGAGCGTGCGGATGAACTCGGGATCGTCGAAGTCGATGGCCATGGCCGCCTTGAACAGCTCGGCCTTGGTGGCGAAGCGCTTGAAGATCGATCCTTCGGCGACGCCGGCGCGCTTGGCGACCTCGGCGGTGGTGGCGGCGATGCCGAGCTCGAGGAAGACGGCGCGGGCGGCGTCGAGGATTCGTTCCTCCGAGATGGTGGTTGGTCGCGCCATGGGTCCTTGGTGAGTGAGTACCTACTCATTAACTCCGGGCGCTGCGGCTGTCAAGCGCTCGTGCTACGACTTGCCGCATGGATGCCGACCGGGCGGCGGTGCGTGCGGCCAACCTCGCGTTCTATCGTGCGTTCGAGGCGCTCGACCTGGCGGCCATGGAGCGGCTGTGGGTGCGCGACGAGAGCGCCAGCTGCCTGCACCCGGGCTGGCCGCTGTGCGCCGGCTGGGACGAGGTGCGCGCCTCGTGGGCGGCGATTTTCACGAACACGGAGACGATGCGCTTCGACATCGCCGACGAGCGCATCGACGTGCGCGGGCCGCTGGCCTGGGTGGTGTGCGTCGAGCGCATCCGCTCGACGGGGCCGGCGGGCGACGCGATGGTCGGCGCGGTGATCGCCACCAACGTCTTTCGCAGCGACGGCGGGACGTGGAAGATCGTGCATCACCACGGCTCGCCGCACGTGGCGCGGCGCCGCTCGGCGCCACCGCCGCCGCCGCCGTCGAAGCCGCCGGGCGGCAGCGTGCTCAATTGAGCGACGAGGCGCTGGTCGCGCGCGCAGGCGGCGACGGCGACATCCGCGCCGCCGAGACGATCGCGAAGTGGATGGACGATCGCTTCCTCGATCCGATCCTCGGCTTCGCGCTGCCCGGCGTCGGCGACGTGATCGGCTCGGTGCTCGGGCTCTACGTCGTCGGCGTGGCGCTCCGCCGGCGGCTGCCTCTGGTGACCGTGGCGCGCATGCTGGTCAACCTCGGCGTCGACGGCATCGTCGGCGCGGTGCCGGTGGCGGGCGATCTGTTCGACGTGGCGTGGAAGGCGAACCGGAAGAACGTGCGCCTCCTACGCCAGCGGCACGAGGCGCGGCAGGACACCGTCGGCGATTGGCTGCGCGTCGTCGGCGCGTTCGCGCTGCTCGTCGCCGGCGTGGTCATCCCCGTCGCCGCGGCGTGGTGGATGGTGCACGCGATCGTGGCGCTCTTTCACTGAGAGCAGAGGCCGCAGGTGGGGCAGCCGTCGGCGCCGGTGCCGTGGCAGCCGTCGGGCTGGCAGTCGGCGGGGTTGCAGCAGGCGCAGGTCGGGCAGCCGGTCGTGGGATCGACGGCGTTGCCGAGGCCGCACGTGTTGTTGCCGCAGTCGATGGCCGGGCAGTCGGCGCCGCCGTCGGGCGCGGGCAGGCCGTTGCACACACAGCTCGGACAGCCGGTGTGGTCGTCCTGGCGCGTGCCGCCGGGGCACGAGACCTTGCAGTCGAGCTGCGGACACTGCGTGTTGGTCTCGGCGTGGTGGCAACCGGGCGCGCCGACGGCGACGGCGACGAGGCAGCAGAGCAGAAGAGGGCGCATGCCGCGGCCTTCTGCAGGTGACGTACCGCGCGATTCAGCCGCGGTTTGCGCGCGGCGGCGCGCCGCGATCGCGACGGAAATGGCAGACGGGCGTCAGATTTCCGGAAATCCGGAAGTCCCGATGTTTCAGAAGCCCGACAGCGGCGGGAGCGGCTCGTCCGGGTGCTTCTTGTGGTGCGCCGTCATCTTCCACTGCCCGGCGGTGTAGAGGGCGAATCCACCGACGGCCAGGACGCCGCCGATGCCGAGGAAGGCGAAGGCCGAGTTCTCGACGCGGTTGCGCTGGTCCTCGATGCCGGGGTTGAACGTGCCCGCCGGGGCGGGCGGCGGCGGGTTGCCGAGGTCGGAGTTGAGGCTCGCGGCCCACACGAAGAGCACGCCGCCGAGAAAGACCGACGCCCAGCCGAGGCTCGACGACCAGATGCCGAGCTGGCGCAGCCGCTGATCGTCGCGCATCTCGGGCGACATCTGCAGGAACATCGCGCGCCGGTTGATCTGCTTCGGCGGATGCCACACGGGCAACGGCTCGTCGGGGAGCTGCGGCACCGGCGGCGGCGGCACGGTGTTGACGTTCTGACTTTGGGTCTCGGCCCACGCCACCGTCGAGGAGCTGAAGGCGAGGAGGAGCGACAAGGCGATTGTGCGCATCAGTGTCCGGCCATCTGGGACTGCGTGCCCTGCATGACGGCGCTGTTCACCTCGCCGGTCTGCACGTGGTAGATCGACGACACCCGCTTGCCTTCCCACGTCTGGCGCCCGCCGAAGCCGACGATGAAGGCGCCGCGCTGCTGGCCTTCGAGCTCGTCGCCGTAGCAGGTGAGCAGCGCGGGCAGCACGATCGCCTGCGCCGCCGGCGGCAGCGTCCACAGATCGTCGGCGCCGTTGACGGTGGCGGAGGTGACGATGGTGCCGACCTTGACCGAGCCGATGTAGCGATCTCCGTCGCGGCCGAGATCGAAGGTGCGCAGGCCGACGACGCCGCGGATGGCGTTCTTCCGCAGATCGAGGTTCACCGCGGTGCCCGACTTCGAGTCGAGCGTGCCGGTGATCTGGCGGCTGACGCCCTCGACGTCCTTGACCTCGAGGTGGCTGTCGGATTGATTCTCGTCGACGAAGCCGGTCAAGCGCGTGCGGTCGCCGTCGTGCGCGACGTCGTAGGTGATGTCGAGGCCGCAGACGTTGCCGCTGATGCGGCCGCCGTTGTCGCGCAGACCGCCCGACGGTGAGCCGGGTCGTGGGTGCGCGCCGGAGACGCGGACGACGAAGGGCTGACCGACGAAGTCCATGTCGAGCCGCGGCATCGGCTTGCCGTCGACCATCGCGGTTGTCGGGGCGCACGCGGACAGGGCGAGCAGCAGCGGGACGAAAAACCTACGCATCAGAATGGCTTGTACCGCATGTTTTATCGCTTTTCAAAGCAGACAAGTGGTTGCAGCGCGATCGATCACACCTGTATCATGAGGGCGTGCGTCGGTTGTGTACGTTGCTGCTCTGCGTTGCCGGTTGTGGGCCGGGTTCGGGGTCTAACAGCGGCGGGGGGCCGGACATGGCCTTCGTGCCCGCGTTCGCTGCGCACGACAAGGTCGACATCCTCTTCATGATCGACAACAGCTTCAGCCAGCCCATCCAGGCTGAGCTCCAAAATCGATTTCCGCAGCTCATCAAGGCGCTCGACACAGCCGCGATGGCGGGGCATCCGGCGTCGTATCACATCGGCGTCGTGGACTCGGATCTCGGCGCCGGGTTGAACACGGCGAACTGCAAGGCCGGCGGCGACGGCGGCAAACTGCAAGTCGGGTTCGACCCGTCGGGCTCCGTGCCGCCACCGGCGAACTGCGCAAACTTCACGCTGACCGGCGGCGTGCGCTTTCTCGAGTATGACCAGATCACGGGTACCAACAACGTTGGCGGTGGGCTCAACGTGCCCGATGCCTTCAACTGTATGGCCCACGTTGGCGACACTGGCTGCGGCTTTCAGCATCAGCTCGAGTCGACGTATCGCGCGCTCCACGATCCGCCGCCGGAGAACGCCGGCTTCCTACGCGACGACGCGCTGCTCGTCGTCTTCTACTTGACCGACGAGGACGACTGCTCGGCGCCGGACGACACGGACCTCTTCGTGAACACGACGGAGGCGATGAGCATGTACGGCGTCCTGTCCTCCTTTCGCTGCACGGAGTTCGGGATCGTGTGCGGCGAGCCGGCGGCGCCGCTGTCGATGACCACGGCGAGCGGGCCGTTCGACGACTGCCGCCCGATGAAGCCGGAGGAGGGCGGCAAGCTCTTCGACGTGCAGCGATACATCGACTTCTTCACCAAACCGAACGGCGTGAAACCGGATCCGTCCGACGTCATCCTCGCCGCCATCGCCGCCCCGCCGATGCCGGTCGGCGTCACCATCACGATGCCGTGCGCCGAGCAGACGAACCAGCCCTCGTGCCCGATCCTCAATCACAGCTGCGTCGCGGCGACGAACAATAACTTCTTTGGCGATCCGGGCGTACGGATGGCGGCCGTGGTCAACGCTGCGCTCACCCCGCAGCTCACCTCGGAATGCGAGACCGACTATTCGGACGCAATGGCCGGCCTGGCGCAGAAGATCATCGCTCGCCTGAAGTAGGAGCGAGCCTCCTGACACCCCGCTGGCAGCAGGCGGCGACAATGGGGTGGCAAATGTTCAGGGTCGGACTACACTTCTCGACCCATGCCGAAGCGCAGCCTGGAAGGCCTGGAGTCGGACGTCATCGTCGTCAAAGGCGCCCGCGAGCACAACCTCGACATCGGCTATCTCGAGATTCCCAAGCACAAGCTCGTCGTCTTCACCGGCGTCTCGGGCTCGGGCAAGTCGTCGCTCGCGTTCGACACGCTCTACGCCGAGGGACAGCGGCGCTACGTCGAGTCGCTCTCGTCGTACGCGCGCCAGTTCCTCGGGCAGATGGAGAAGCCGAAGTACGAGCACATCCGCGGGCTGTCGCCGACGATCGCGATCGAGCAGAAGTCGGCGTCGCACAACCCGCGCTCGACGGTGGGCACGGTCACCGAGATCTACGACTACCTGCGCGTCCTGTACGCGCGCGCCGGCGAGCAGCGCTGCCATCTGTGCGGCGGGCCGGTGGCGGCGCGCTCGGCGGCCGAGATCGTCGACGAGCTGTCGGAGCTGCCGAGGGGCACCAAGATCACGCTGCTCGCGCCCAAGGTCGAGCATCGCAAGGGCGAGTTCCGCGAGCTCCTCGACGAGGCGCGGCAGGAAGGCTTCGTGCGCGCGCGCATCGACGGCATGGTGGTGCGCCTCGAGGACGTGCAGGGCCTGGAGAAGCTGAAGAAGCACACCATCGAGCTGGTGATCGATCGGTTGACGCTGACGCCGTCGGAGAAGGCGCGCCTGACCGACTCGGTGGAGACGTCGCTGCGCGCGGGCAAGGGGCAGCTGCGCGTGCTCGTCGACGGTGAGGAGCGTCCGCGCGCGTACTCGGAGGCGCGCGGCTGTCCCAAGTGCGGCGTCGGTCTGCCGGAGCTCGGGCCGCAGATGCTGTCGTTCAACTCGCCGCTCGGCATGTGCACGGGGTGCAACGGCCTCGGCAAGGTCGAGCTCGGCTGGGAGCACGAGCACGGCGAAGGTTGGAAGCTCGAGGGCGAAGTGTGCGAGGACTGCGGCGGCCTGCGCCTCAGGCCCGAGTCGCGCGCCGTGTTCCTCGCCGGCAAGTCGATCTGCGACGCGACGATGCTGACGGTCGCCGAGGCGCAGGCGCACTTTCGCGGGCTCAAGCTCGCGGGCGCCAAGCAGCAGATCGCGATCGAGATCCTGAAGGAGATCAACTTCCGGCTCGGCTTCTTGATGGACGTCGGGCTCGACTACCTCACGCTCGAGCGCGCCTCGGAGACGCTGTCGGGGGGCGAGGCGCAGCGCATCCGCCTGGCGTCGCAGCTCGGCAGCGAGCTGTCCGGCGTGATGTACGTGCTCGACGAGCCGTCGATCGGGCTGCACCAGCGCGACAACCTCCGGCTGATTGCGACGCTGCAGCGGCTGCGCGATCTCGGCAACTCGGTGCTCGTCGTCGAGCACGACGCCGAGACCATCGAGTCGGCCGACTGGGTGCTCGACTTCGGCCCGGGCGCGGGGCGGCACGGCGGCAAGATCGTGGCGGCGGGCACGCCGGACAAGCTGCGGCGCGATCCCAAGTCACCGACGGGGCGCTTTCTGTCGGGCGCGGATTCGATCGAGGTGCCGGCGACGCGGCGCCGGCCGACCGGGTGGATCGAGGTCAAGGGCGCGCGCGAGAACAACCTGCGCGACATCGACGTGAAGATCCCGCTCGGCGTGATGTGCGCGGTGACCGGCGTGTCGGGCGCGGGCAAGTCGTCGCTGATCAATCAGATCCTGCATCCGGCGCTGCACAACGCGCTGCACGACTCGCAGTGGCACGTCGGCAAGCACAAGAGCCTCACGGGCGTGGA
>DATNAQ010000163.1:0-10658 GCA_035607415.1 Polyangia bacterium | reverse complement strand
GCTCCCACGGAATCTCCTCGAGCGGCTGATCGCCGACTGCGACGTACATGAAGCGCGCCCACATCGGCACGCTCAGCATGAACGACGCGTCCTTGTAGCCGAGCTGGCGCTCGTACTTGTCGTCGCCGAGCCAGGCCGTCGTCATCCAGCGCGAGGTGAAGCCGTAGAACCAGACGTCGCTGGTGCGGCTCGAGGTGCCGGTCTTGCCGGCGGAGAGGATCTTGGTGGCGCGGATCGGCGCCGAGTGGCCCGTGGTGACCACTTCGCGCAAGAGCTTCGACGTCAGGTACGCGGTGCGCGGCTCGATCACCGGCTTCGGCTCGATGCCCATCGTCGCCGCGACGCGATCGAGGTGCTCGTCGCCGTCGACCCACGGATCGTCCCACGCCGTGTCGTCGAGGATGACGCGCCCCTGGCGATCGATCACGCGGCGCACCATCACCGGCTCGATCGGCTTGCCGTTGCGCGCGAAGACGGCGAAGGCGCGCGTCATGTCGTCCATGTGCGTGCAGGAGGCGCCGAGCGCCAGCGACGAGCAGAACTCTTTTTCGCACTTCGGGTTGGTCACCAGTGGCGTGGTGATGCCGAGGCGATGCGACCACTTCTCGATGTCCTTGGTGCCGAGGATGTGGAAGATCTCGACCGACGGCGGGTTCTTCGACCACACCAGCGCGCGCTCGAGCGTGACCGAGGCGTTGTAGCTGCCGTCGACGTTCTGCGGGATCCACAGCTCGCCCGTCGTCGGATCGACCTCGGCCTTGAGCTTGTCGTTCCACACCGTGTCGTAGGCGTAGCCGCGATCGAGCGCGAGCGAATAATAGATGGGCTTGTAGGCCGAGCCGGGCTGGCGGCACGCCTGGGTGACGCGGTTGAACTCGGAGCGATCGAAGTCGTCGCCGCCGGCCATCGCCAGCACGTAGCCATCGCGGTGATCGAAGGTGTAGAGCGCGCCCTGCACGCGCGGCGTCTGCTCGAGCGCCAGCACCTGCGTCTTCGGCAGCTTCTTCGGCTCGAGCTGCTCGGGCACCCAGGTCGCCTCGCCCTGCTCGTCGTAGATGAAGTCGGAGAAGCGCGGAATGGTCGAGCGGAAGTCCCAGCGCACCCAGATGACGTCGTGCTTGTGCAGCGCCTCCGAGGCCGAGGTGATCTGCTTGTCGTTGGTCGCGTCCGACGCCGAGTAGGGCGCCGCCCACGTCATGTTCTCGAGGGGGAGCAGATAGAGCTTGGCGCCGACGCGCACCGCGGCGCCCTGCGCGCTCACCTTCTCGACGAGGCCGAGGTAGAGCTTGCCCTCGATGAGCGGACCCTTGCCGTAGCGGGCGGCGGCGCGCTTTCTGAACTCGGCGGCCTTGGCCTCGTCGACGAGGCGCGCCTCGGGGCCGCGCCAGCCCTGGCGCTTGTCGAGCTTGCGCGTGGCGTGGTCGACGGTGTTCGCGGCGAACTCGTCGAGAAAGGGAATGACCGTGGTCTCGACGCGATAGCCGCCTTCGTAGACCGCCTTCTGCCCGAGCTTCTTGACCAGATCGCGGCGCACCTGCTCGGTGAAGTAGGGCGTGACCTCGTGGAAGTAGTCGCGGCGCTGCTGCTCGTGCAGCGGCGCCTTCTTCCACTTGTCGGCCTCCTGCCGCGACAGGGCGCCGTTCTCGACCATGTTGTCGAGCACCTCGCCGCGCCGCTTGTACGCCGCCTTCTGGTCGACGAACGGCGAGTAGCGCGACGGCGCCTGCGCCAGCCCGGCGATGAGCGCCTGCTGCCCGAGGTCGAGCTCGGCCACGTCCTTGTCGAAGTATTTGCGCGCCGCCGCCTCGACGCCGAAGGCGCCGTTGCCGAGGAAGATGTGGTTGAGGTAGAGCGACAGGATCTCGCGCTTGGTGTATCTCGCCTCGAGGCGGCGCGCGAAGATCAGCTCCTTGATCTTGCGTGACCAGCTGCGCTCCGACGAGAGGAACGCCTTGGCCACCTGCT
This sequence comes from Polyangia bacterium, assembly GCA_035607415.1. Taxonomy (GTDB): domain Bacteria; phylum Myxococcota_A; class Polyangia; order Palsa-1104; family Palsa-1104; genus JAQBQH01. Next base: position 8,693 of record DATNAQ010000163.1, on the reverse strand, counting down.
GCGTGATGGTCGAGCCGCCCTGCTTGACGCCGCCGGCGCGCAGGTTGGCGGCGAACGCGCGCACGAGGCCGCGCAGGTCGAAGCCGCCGTGCGAGAAGAAGCGGCGATCTTCGGTCGACAAGAAGGCGTCGACCAGCGTCTGCGGTACGTGATCGAGCGGGATGACCTCGCGCCGCTCGGTCGACAATTCGGCCAGGAGCGTGCCGTCCTGCCCCCACAGCGTCGTCATGCCCGGCGCCGTCGACGCGTAGGTCGTCAGATCGGGCACCGGCGGCAGCTCCTTGCAGAAGTGCAGGTAGACACCGAAGCCGACGAACATCAGCGCCGCCACCGACGCGCACGCGGCGAAGAAGTACAGCTTGATGAGCCAATAGAGCAGCCCGCCGTCGGACGGATTGGCGACGGTTACGCGCTGCACGCTGCCTCCGCTCGCAGTCGCACGGGATCGAAAGTCTACTGGATGGATTCGCTACGTGCCAGCGTCGAGCGGCGCGCCGCACGTGCCCATATTGCACGCCTGACCGGCGTCGCAGCAGGTGACAACGTGCGTTGTCGGATCTTCACACGGCGGCCCACCGAGTGTGCACTGGCAGGTGCCGTCCATGCACTGCTGCGTGTTCGAGCAGTCGACGGCGGTGGCGCAGGTGCCGAGATAGGGCGCGACGTAGCAGTCCTCGGGGTACTGGCAGCTGGTGCGGCCCGCCTTCGCCGAGGTGCGGCAGCAGACGGCGTCGGTCGCCTGGCAGTTCGACTTGCGCAGCGTGTCGACGTCGCTGCCGTTGGCCGCGGGGATGATCGTGCGCGGCGGGTCGCAGTCGCCACCGACGGTGCCGCGCAAGAAGAAGCTGTTGTTGCAGGAGAAGAGCGCGACGGCGACGAGCGCGCCGGTGGTGGCGACAAGGCGGCGATCAGTCATCGATCGCCTGCACCTTCGGCACGTGCGGTGTCTTGTCGTTGTCGTCGAACGTATCGATCTTGGTCTTGTGCGGGCCCTTGTCCTTCGAGCCCGCGATCGGCGGCGCCGTCTTGTGCGCGGTCGCCTCGCCGCCGCCGCCGTGGTGACGGCGCAACAGGCGCAGCGTCAGCGACGGGCCGTCGCCGGGCTGCACCGTGTAGTTGAGATCTTCGTATCCGGGATGCATCAGCGTGATCGGCGCGTTGCCGTTCTTGCCGAGGTGCAGCGTCACCGGCGCGCTGCCGACGAGCTTCGGCCCCGCCCACACCTGCGCGCCGGCCGGCTCGGTCTCGATGCGCACGTCGCCCGGCAGCGGCGCGTCGAGCGGACGATCGACCGGCTTGTCGTTGTCGATGGGCTTGTCGGCCTCGGCGGGATGCACGATCGGCTCGACCATCGCCTGCTCGTGCGCATCGCCCGCCGGGGCGTTCTTGCGCGCGAGCGGCACGACCACGACCGCGGCGACGCCGAGCGCGAGCACCGCGGCGCCACCATAGACGAGCGCGCGCTTGCGCCCCGCCGCCGCCGCGTGCTCGGCCTGCGCCCGCTCGGCGCGCACCGCCGACGGCGTCCCCGCGATCGCGCGCGGCGACGACGGCATCGTCGGCTCCGGCGCCGACTTCGGGATCGAGTAGCTCGCCGTCATCGGCCCGTCCGGCACTTCCTCGCGCGAGTCGGGCGGGAAGATGTCGAACATGTACTCGGCCATGTCCTCGACGGCGAAGCGGTGCGCCTGCAGATAGACGTCGAGGTCGCGCGCCAGGTGCGCGGCGCGCCCGTAGCGCTGCTTGCGATCGCGGTCGAGCGCCTGCATCACGATCGCGTCGAGCTCCGGCGAGACCGCGCTCGACAGCGACGACGGCGGCGGCACCGGCATCGTCTGCACCTTCTGCAGCGTCTCGTAGTCGTTGCCGCCCTTGAACAGGCGGCGGCCGGTGAGCATCTCGTGCAGCACCACGCCGGCGGCGAAGATGTCCGACTGCGGCCCGGGCGAGCTGCCGCCCACCTGCTCGGGCGCCATGTACGCGAACTTGCCCTTGAGCGCGCCGGTGCGCGTCTCGTCCTTCATGCTGTCGAGCGCCTTGGCGATGCCGAAGTCGACGATCTTCACCTGCCCGTCGTAGCTGAGCATGATGTTCTGCGGCGACACGTCGCGATGCACGATCGGCTTCTGCGCGCCGTTCTCGTCGGTGTGCTCGTGCGCGTGCGACAGGCCGCGCGCCGCCTCGCGCGCGATGTAGGCGGCGACCAGCGGCGGCACCGCGGGCGACTCCGGCTTGTTCTGCGCGAGCGCACGCAAGAGGCGCAGCAGATCCTTGCCCTTGACGTACTCCATCACGATGAAGAACTCGCCGTTCTCCTCGCCGAGCTCGTAGACCTGCACGATGTTCGGGTGGGTCAGGCGCGACGAGATCTTCGCCTCGTTGATGAACATGTCGACGAACTGCGGATCCTCGTTGTGCGAGCCGAGGATCTTCTTGACGACGACGGTGCGCTCGAAGCCGGCGGCGCCTTCGCGGCGCGCGCGATACACGTCCGCCATGCCTCCGCGGCCGAGGCGGGCGGTGAGCGTGTACTGGCCGAAGCGATGCGGCGAAAACGCCGGCACGAAGAGCATTTTACCACGTATTGAACGCCGTCGCGGCGTCGCGGCGCACGCGCGCTGTTACGGTCGCTACGGCACGACGATGCTGTCGGTCTTGAAGGTCGGGGTCGCCGCGCTGGTGTCGACGCTCCACTTTTCGATCGGCGCCGAGAGGACGTCGCCGTGCTCGTCGAAGTCGATGGGGCCCGAGGTGCCGACGAGGTTGATGGTGCCGCCCATCTGCAGCGTGGTGACGCCGGCCGAGATGTTGTTGGGCCCGACGATGACGGAGGTGCCCATCGGATCGGACATGCGCCCCAGCGCCGCGACGAGATTTTTGCCCGAGCGCTTGCCGCGATCGAGCCCGAGACCGGCGAAGGCGGCGGTGTAGAAGGCGTCGTAGGCGTTGCCGACGAACGCGGTCTCGGCGGGATCTTCGCCGGCGAAGCGCCCCTTGTAGTTGTTCTGCATGACCTGGAACGCCATGCCCGATGGATCGGTGAAGCTCGGGTTGGCCGGACCGGTTCCGCGCACCCGCGTCATGACGCTGTAGACGCCGCCGAGCTGGCCCCACAGGGACGGCTTCTTCGCGCTGTCGGTCATGAGGAACTGCGTCGTGCCGAGGCTGCCCGCGTTGGCGACGGCGGCCATGAGCGGCGGCGCGTCGAAGTCGGCGATGAGCAGCGCGAAGCCCGGCGCGTCGGCCGCCACGGAGGCGACGGCGCTGTTCATCATCGCGGTGTTGCCGCTCGGGAAGCTGAGGCTCTGCGTGACCATCCCCGGGTAGTTGGCGACGAAGGCGTCGGCGAGCCCCTTGGCGTAGGTGCTGTCGCCGACGTAGACGATGTCGAGCTTCGCCGTCGACGGCGGCAGCGTGGCCAGCACCTTGGCCTGCACCTTGTCGCTGGCGGCGGTGCGCCAGACCAGGTCGTCGTCGTCGAGGAACTCGATGTTGGGGTTGGTCGCCGACGGCGAGATCATGGGCACGCCGCGCGCCTTGACCTCCTTGGCGACGGCGAACACTTCGTCGCTGGTGTCGGGGCCGACGACGATCTGCGCGCCCCAGCGCTCGATGACGACGTTGTACGCGCGCGCGGCCTGATCGGGATCGCCCGCGGTGTCGCAGACGATGTGCGCGATCGGGTACATGCCGCCGAGCTCGCTGGCGGCCAGATCGGCCGCGTTGCGGAAGGTGTGATCGTTGACGTCGTTGGCGCCCGAGGTGCGGTAGAGCCCTCCGACGATGAGCGCGCCGTCGGGGATGGCCGCGGGCGGCGCAGGCACCGACTGCTGGCACAGGCGCGCGTCGGGAATGGCGCCCACGCACATATGATCGTCGCTGCAGAAGAGCGGCGAGCCGCTCGGCGTGGTGCCGCTGCAGTCGCTGTCGACGTTGCACTCGTGGAAGCCGAGCACCGCGGAGCACGCGGGCATCGTCATCAAAATCAAGAAGAGGGCGGCGCGCATCAGAAGCGCCCCGCGACGGCGATGCCGACGCTCGTCGGCGACACGGCCGGCAGCATCGCCAGCGACGGCGCCGTCGGCTCGGGACGGAACCCACGATACAAGAAGTAGGCGCCCACGCCCACGCAGACGGCCGCGCCGGCGTAGAACCCGTCGGCGAGGCCGGCGTGCAGGATCGCCTCGTCCTTCAGCGCGCGCCGATCGGCTTCGTTGCCGCCGTACTGCGACGACCACTGCGACTGCAGCTGCAGCGCGCTCACCGACAGCCCCACCGCCGTCGCCGCGAAGGCGACCACGCCGGCGCCGAGCCCGAGCGCGACGTAGCGATCGCGCCGCCGCTCGCGTTGCCGCTCTTCCTTGAGCTGCTGCTTGATCTGCTCCGCCGTCGGCGGCGCCGGCCGGGCTGGCTCGATCTCGGCCGGCTTCGGCGGCGGATGCTCGACGAGCGGTGGCGGCGGCTGCTTCGGCTGCTCGACGAGCCGCTGCGCCGCCGCCTTCTTGCGCCGCGCCTCCTCGAGCACCACGAGGCGCGCCTCCGACTTCGCCCGCAGCTTCGGATCGGCGTCCGCCGAGTCGGCGTAGCGACGATAGGCGTCCGAGGCGTGCTCGATGTCGCCGAGCTTGTCGTACGCCTTGGCCAGGTTGTAGAGGAGCGCCGGCACCTGGCGGATCTCGTAGGCGCGCGTGAGCAGCTCGATGGCGCGGTTGTAGTCGGCGCCGCGATAGGCGTTGACCGCGTCCGACGCGAGCCGCTCGACTTGCGCTTCGGCCGTCTCGGCGCGCGCGCGCGGCGCCGTCGCTGCCGTCGCCACCAGCGCCATCACGACCCACGCGCGCAGACCCCGCACGCGTCCACGTTAGGGCGCGCGCCGGGATCCTGTCAATTGGCGGCGCCGGGCGTCGGCGTCGTCGCGACCGCGAAGTCGAGGTTGTTGTGATTGGTGTCGATGCCGCTCGGCGTGCGCGCGATCGATCCGTCGCCCGGCGCGTTCACCGGCGCGCCTTCGACGAAGGCGTTGGTCGCGGTGCCGTAGCCGACCGAGTCGACGAGCGCCTGCGTCGGATCGCGCAGGCCGACGCCGCCGCCGGCCGCGGCCAGCTTGCCCGCGTTGTACGTCTGATCGCCGGGCGCGCCGCCCGTGTAGGCCGGCCCGACGACGAGCAGGAAGCCGTTCGACACGATGGTCTTGCCGAGCCCGATGATGGTGACGTCGGACGTCCCCGCCGCCGAGCGATAGACGAGCGTCCAATTCGTCAGATCGACGTCGTTGGTGCACGGGTTGTAGAGCTCGATGAACTCGTCGCTCGCCTGGGCCGCGGTGCCAACCTTCACCTCGTTGACCACGATGTGCTTGCCGCCACCGCACGACGGCGTCGCGCTGCCGCCGTCGCCGCCGCCGCGCGCCAGATCGGCCGCGGGCGCGGTCGTGCCGAGATCGTCGCCGTCGGGCGTCGACAGATCGAGCCCGCCGCCGCTGTTCGCGTCTTCGACCGACGCGCAGCCGGCGCCGAAAAAGGCCGCCGGGCCGAACAGCGCGGCCGCCAACGCGACCGCCGTGAATCGCGACATCGTCTCATTTTACCACGGCTTTGCCCGCGGCACCGTCGACAACGGGGCTGCTTGATCGTAGATTCTCCGGCAATGCGCGCGCTCTTCGCAGCCATGATGCTGGTCGCGGCCGGCTGCACCGGAAACGCCGGCTTCGACTTCATCGAGGTCCACGGCACGCTCGCCGATGGCACTCCCGTCGATGGTCACAAGCTCGCCTCGACGGCGGTGGTGCCGAGCCTCGTGGCCAACCTCGGCATGGTCGTCGCCGTCGGCAGCCCCTACAACGGGCCCGAAGATCTGGCCGGCTTCCGCGTCGAATGGCAGCCCGGCAACGTCGTCGCCGGCATGTCCTATCCGAGCGATCCGGTGAACGGCCCGGTCGTCTTCTACGTGGCGACCGTGGCGCCCGACGCCGGCGTGAGCGACGAGCTGGGGTCGGCGGTCAACGGCGGCACCATCACCTTCACCACCGTCGGCAAGAAGAGCACCGGCACGCTGTCCAACCTCGTGCTCATGCGCGACGGCGCCACCTTGACCACGGTGACGTCGGGATCGTTCCAGGGGACGCAACCCTGATGCTGCTCCTCGAGACATTCCCGGTCGGCTCGTTCCAGTGCAACTGCTCGGTGCTCGCCTGCCCCGACACGAAGGAGGCGATCGTCGTCGATCCCGGCGGTGAGCATCTGCGCATCCTCGAGATCGTGCGCCACCACGATCTGACGGTGAAGTGGATCATCCACACGCACGCGCACCTCGATCATATCTACGAGACGCGTGACGTGAAGGAGGGCGCGGGCGGCACCATCGCGCTGCACAAGGACGACCTCTTTTTGTACGACGGCTTCGCCATGCAGGCGGCGATGTTCGGCTGGCGCGTGCGGCCGACGCTGCCCGTCGAGCATTGGCTCAGCGACGGGGAGACGCTGGCGTTCGGCAAGCGCAACGCCGAGGTCATCCACACGCCGGGCCACACGCCGGGGAGCTGCTGCTTCCGCGTCGAGTCGTCGGACGGGCCGCTCCTGCTCGCGGGCGACACGCTGTTTCAGCGCTCGATCGGCCGCACCGATCTTCCCGGCGGCGACTTTCCGACGATCACGCGATCGATCCAACAGAAGATCTACACGCTCGACCCTGACACGAGCGTCATCCCTGGACACGGCCCGCGCACAACTGTCGGTGACGAGGCGCGCCACAATCCGTTCGTGCAAGGAGCCTGATGATTCGCTATCCCGATCGCATCAAACGCGCGCGTCTGCCCACGCCGGTGGAGCCGGCGCGGCGCCTGTCGAACAAGCTCGGCCTGGAGCTCCTGTTCAAGCGCGACGATCTCACCGGCGCATCACTGTCGGGCAACAAGATCCGCAAGCTCGAGTTCCTGTTCGCCGACGCCGCCGCCGAGGGCGCGGACACGGTGATCACCTGCGGCGGCGAGCAGTCGAACCACTGCCGCGCCACCGCCATCGCCGCCGCCGAGCTGGGGCTGCGCTCCTATCTATTGTTGCGCACCGATAACCCGAAGGAGCCGCCCGCGGCCGAGGCCAACATCCTCCTCGATCGGCTCGTCGGCGCCGAGATCCGCTGGGTCAGCCGCGAGGAGTACAAGCGCCGCGTGCAGCTGTTCACCGAGGTGCAGGGGCAGCTGCTCGCGCAGCGGCGCAAGGCCTACGTCATCCCCGAGGGTGGCTCGAACGCCGTCGGCGCGTGGGGCTACGTCGGCTGCGTCGAGGAGCTGGCGCAGGAGCTTGGCGACGACCCGCTCACGATCGTCTACGCCGCCGGCTCGGGCGGCACCGGCGCCGGCTTGATCCTCGGCATCAAGCTCTTGAAGCTGCCCTGGCGCGCCGTCGGGATCAACGTCTGCGACGACAAGCCCTACTTCGTCAACGCCATCGGCGAAATCATCGAGGCCGCGATCAAGAAGTGGCTCTTGCCCGTCGAGTTCGATCGCAGCGAGGTCGAGATCATCGACGGCTACGTCGGCGCCGGCTACGCCAAGTCGCGCGCCGAGGAGCTGCAGACCATCCGCGACGTGGCGCGCTCGGAGGGCCTCATCCTCGATCCGGTCTACACCGGCAAGGCGTTCCACGGCATGACGCAGGAGCTGGCGCGCGACAAGAACGCGCTCGGCCCGCGCGTCTGCTTCATCCATACCGGCGGGATCTACGGCCTGTTCCCCAAGGCCAAGGAGCTCGAGCCGCTTCTATGATCGCGTAGATGCTCGGCGCCTTCGCTGCCGTCGCGTCGGCCGCGCTGTGGGCGTACGCCTCGACGCGCTACGCGCTGGCGTCGCGCGCGGTCGGCTCGGCGCGCGTGAACCTGACGCGCTCGTCGACGGTGCTGCCGCTGTTCCTCGTCGCCACGCTGGTGTCGACGCACGGCCACCTGCTGGCCGGGATCAGCGGTACGCGCGCGGCGTGGCTCGCGCTGTCGGTGCTGTGCGCGTACGGCTTCGCCGACAACCTGTTCTTCGCGGCGGCGCGGCGGGTCGGCGTCACCACGGCGTTGGCGATCGCGTCGTCGTATCCGCTGTGGGCGGCGCTGCTCGGCACGGTCTGGCGCGGCGAGCGCTTCGGCGTCGTGCGCGCGGCGGGCACGCTGTTGTGCGTCGGCGGCATCATCGCGCTCATCGCGCTGTCGCCGCGCGCGGTCGAGCTCGACAAGGGCGAGCCGGTGAAGAAGGCCCACGAGCACGCGCGCTCGACGTTGCGCGATGCGCGCGAAGGAATCCTGCTCGCGCTGCTGACGTCGGTGCTGTGGGCCGGCAACACCGTGAGCGTCAAGCTCGGCGGCACCGGCATCGACGCGTGGCACGCGAACCTCATCCGCTTCCTCATCGCCTGGCCGATCCTCGCCGCCACGTCGGCGCTCGTCACGCGCCCGACGCGGGACGACGCGGTCGCTCGCGCAGCGTATCGCGGCCTCATCGTGCCGTCGCTGCTCGAGGCGTTCGTCGGCTCGTCGCTGTTCGTCTACGGATTGGCGCACACCGATCTCGCGGTCGGCGCCACGCTGTCGTCGCTGGCGCCGCTGCTGTCGGTGCCCTTCGCCCTCTTCTACGGCGAGGAGCGCTGGAGCCCGCCTCGCTTCGCCGCCGTCACTGCGACGGTCGCCGGCGTCATCATCCTCATCGTCGGCGC
>DATNAQ010000147.1:0-44704 GCA_035607415.1 Polyangia bacterium | reverse complement strand
CGCGCGCGAGGCGCGACGACCGCGAATACCTGAAGGTATTGAAGGGAGGAGCAACGAAGCGCCCGCGGATGTCGCGACGCCCGACTGCTAGCGAATTTCTGATTCGGGACACTAGGCCGTCGCGGCCTACCGACGGCGCATCTCGCGCGCGATCAGCGCCGCCATCCAGGCCGTGCCGGCGCAGCCGACGATCGCGGGCAGCGCAAACGCGAGCGTGGCGTGGCCGCGATCGAGCTGGAAGCCGACCCACAAGCTGGAGCCGAGATCGCCGAGCGCGTTGGCCGCGGCGAGGATGCCGAACCCGAGGCTGCGGAGCTCGCGCGGCAGCGTCTCGGCGACGACGGCCTTTTCCAGCGTCTCCTCGACGGCGATGTAGACGCCCGACAAAAGGATCGCGACGATCAGCCACGACGGCGACGCGCCGCCGAGCGCGAGCATCGCGTTGGTGACGACGCCGAGCGCGTATCCGGCGACGAGGATGCGCAGCTTGCCGCTGCGATCGCCGAGGCGCCCGACGGGATAGGCGACGAGCGCGCTGACCGCGTTGTGCGCGGCGTAGAGCAGCACCGCGACCGACAGCCCGGCGGCGACGTGGGCGCGCTCGCCGAAGCCGCGCGCGGCGAGAAAGATGAGGAACGTGCGCGAGAAGTCGCCGAGGCCGAAGAGGAACACTCCGGCGAGGAACGCCCAGTACTTCGCCGGCAGCCTGGGCCGCGCCGCGCCTGCCGCTTCCGGCGTCGTCTCGGGCGCGCGATCGCGCGTGAGCCCGAAGATCGACGCCACCGAGAGCATCGACGGCGCGATGCTGAGGAGGATGACGTTGCGGAACGACACCCCGGCGGCGATGAGCACCACGGCGACGAGCGGCCCGGCGACGGCGCCGAGCATGTCGGCCGAGCGCTCCATGCCGTAGGCGCGCCCGAAGCGCGCCGGGCCGACTTCATCGGCGAGCAGGAAGTCGCGCAGCGGCGAGCGGAAGCCGCGCCCGAACCAGGCGATCGCGCGCAGCGGGATGAGCCCGCCGACGGAGCGCACGAGCGCGAGCGCGCCGGTGCCGAGCGTGGTGGTGAGGTAGCCGAGCGTGGCCCACGGCCGCTTCTCGGCGACGTGGTGGCCGACGAAACCGCCGGCGAGCTTCGACAGGCTGAACAGGAGGTCGGCGGCGCCCTCCATGATGCCCAGGACCGCGGCGCCGAGCCCGACGCTGGCGAGGTACATCGGCAGGACGGCGGTGACCATCTCGTGGCCGACGTCGGAGAAGAAGGTCGCGAGGAGGATGCCGACGACGCTCCTCGTGATCCATCGATCGCCGGCGCGCGCCATCGGCGCTCAGCGCGTCTTGATGAGCGGCGTGCTCTCCCAGAAGTCGGAGTACCAGCCGCGGTCGAGGTCGTAGTAGACCTCGGCGTTGCAGTCGCCGCACTCGTGCAGCTTCACGAGCGTCTCGCGCTCGCTGCCCTTCTCGTAGAAGGGATTGTCGGTGTCGAACAGGTTGATCCAGATGACGCGGCGCCCGTCGCGGCGCACGCCGACGTACTGGCGGCCGAAGCTGTGCAGCCGCTTCCACAGCGGGCCGTTGCCGTAGTCGTGCACCACCGACGGGCCGAGCGAGCGCAGATAGCTGCGCAGCCCGCGCTCGGCGCGCGCCACGTCCGCCGTGGTCGGCGTCCATGCCGCGGCGAGGCCCGAAAATGGATGATCGGCGGGGACGATGTAGGTCGGGCCGGTCGAGGCGCAGCCGGCTCCGAGCGCGACGGACAGCAGCGCGACCCAGAAGACCGCCGGGACGACGAGCGCGCGTCTCACGTCACCGCGGCGTTGCTGTCGTTGGGATCGTCGCCCTCGACGGCAAGCGCCGGCGCGGGCTCTTCCTCGGCTTCGGCGTCGACGACCTCGACCTGGATCTTCTGCACCGCGGTCGTCTGGCCGTTCGCCGCGCCCCACACGAGCACGTCGTATTTGCCGGCGGCCATCTTGTCGCCGCCGAGGGTGAACTCGCCGTGGCCTTTGCCCTCGTCGAGCTCGACCTCGTGCTGCTTGCCGAGGACCTGCTTGCCCGAGGCGTCGACGACGGAGACGTGCGCGGTGAAGTCGGTGTCGCCCTCGCAATCGAAATCGACGGTGAACGGCTCGCCGCCGGGATACTGCGCGCCCGAGCCGGGATTGGTCACGGTCAAGGACGGGCTCACCTGCTCTTTTTCGGACTCTTCCTCGGCCTCGGCCTGTTCGTTGCCGCTGTCGGCGTCGGCCGCGTCGGCCTTCTGCTCGGTGGCCGCATCCTGCTTCTGCAGGTTGTCGTTGTCGTTCGAATCGACGTCCTGCTTTTCCTGAGCGACCGCCATGTTCCCCTCCACCTATTATTATCGGCGAACCGCGAAAAAAGTTGCTGTGATAAAACGGTCGCGATGACACGACGCGCTGTTTCCGTCGCTGCGATCGTCACAATCCTGGCCGCGGCGCCGCTCGCCGTCGCCAGCGCGAGCGTGACCACCGCCGGCGTCCGTGGCGGCGAGATCAGCGGCCTCGGCTGGGATCCGACGCACGCCACGACCGTGTGGGCCGCGGTGCACGGCGCCGGGCTCTACAAGAGCACCAACGGCGGCGGCGCGTGGTCGGAGATCCTCTTGCCGACGATCACGCCGCACGTGGTGAACAAGGTGCTGCCGTCCAAGGCCGCGGCCGATCTGCTGCTCGTCTGCGAGGTCGCGCCGTCGCTCGACGGGATCTGGCGCTCGGCCAACGGCGGCACCAGCTTCGCCGGCGTCCTGCCCACGTCGACGGGCAGCTGCACCGCGCTCGTCGACGGCACCGCCGCCAACACGATGTACGCCGGCATCCAGGACGGCAACAACGCGGCGCACGTCTACAAATCGGTCGACGCCGGCCAGACCTGGACGCTGCTCGGGCTCAACCTGCCCGGCGTCCTCGTGACCGACATCGTCAAGCTCGCCTCGGGGCGCCTCGTCATCGGCACGGCCGACGGCGCCGGCGGCGTGCGCGGCAACAAGAACAGCGGCTCGCTCTTCTACAGCGACGACGAAGGCGCGCACTGGACCGCGGGCACCGGCATCGGCAACGGCGCCATCGCCGGCATCGCCACCAACGGCGGCACCACAATCATCGCGCTGGCCACCGGCGTCAACGCCACCTTGTACACCACGAGCGACGGCGCCGCGTGGAGCGCCGGCGCCAGCTTCACCGGCACCGCGCCGAACGCGCAGATCGCGTATCACGCCGGCAGCGACACCTTCTTCCTGATGCCGGCGAACGATCAGCTCCTGCAATCGACCGCGGCGGCGTCCGGCGGCTACACCTTCGGTAGCGCGATCAACAGGACGGCGAGCCTCTCCGCGCCGGTGGCGTTCAGCGTCGGCCACCACACCGCGTTCGCCGTCGATCCCGCGGACGCGACCCACCTCCTCGTCGGCGACGTCGCCGGCGGCGAAGGGATCTTCGCGAGCGCCGACGGCGGCGGCACCTGGGCGGTGGCGAACGACGGCCTCTTCGCGCAACAGGTGGACTTCGCCTTCAAGACGACGAAGTCCGGCTATCGCTACGCGGCCAATCGCACCGGCTTCGTCTACTTCGGCGGCACGTCGCTGACGGCGCCGTGGCTGCGCGTGTTCCGCGCCACCGACCTCACGCGCGATCCCGTCGTCGCCATGGCCGCCGACAGCGCCGACGACAAGCGCCTGGTGGTCGCGCAGTCGAACCTCGTCGATCAGGCGCTGCTGCGCCTCCTGCCCGACGCGACCAACGCCGCCGACGAGGGCTCGCCGTACGCGCACTCGGCGTGGACGACGCTGACCTATCCCGACGCCGCCAAGAGCCCGGTGCTCGCGCTGCTCGTCGACGGCATGACGATGCTCGCGGGCGTCGCGCTGTCGAACACCACCGCGGTCGGGCAGTACCTCTACCTGTCGACCAACGGCGGCACGAGCTGGACGCCGACGTCGCTGTCGGTGGTCGGTGGCGTGCGCGCGCTGGCGTTCGATCCGTCGAGCCACATGACCATCTACGCCGGCGCCGGCGACTTCAAGGGCGACATCCGCCTGGTCGGCCACGTCGGCGGCCTGTGGAAGTCGACCGACGGCGGCGCGCACTTTTCGCGCATCTCGACGGGAAACGCCACGCTCGACGGCGAAGCGCCGCGCACCATCGTCGTCGATCCCGCCGACGGCATGCGCGTCTGGGTGCACGCCGATCGCCCGAACAGCACCACCGGCAGCGACGGCGACCTCTTCGAGAGCCTCGACGGCGGCGCCACCTGGACCACGATCACGCCGTCGAATCCGGTGCTCGCGTTCACCTACTCGCCAGCCGAGGATCTGCTCGCGTATTCGACGAACGGCGCCAACGTCAACATCTACGTCAAGCATCCGGGCGACGGCTCGTCGACGTGGGATCCCGGCGTCGGCGTCTACGGCGCCGCGCAGGTGCTCTACGCCGGATCGATCGGCGCCGGCACCGGCACCGGCCTCTTCGAAGCCACCGGCGTCATGGCCGTCGACGGCGACATGGGCGTCGAGGGCGACGGCGGCAGCGACGACATGCTGCCCGTCGACGACGTCGACGCCGGCGGCGGCATGTCACCGGGCAAGGGCTGTGGCTGCGGCCTCGTGCCCGCGAGCGGCGCCGTGTTGTGGAGCACCGCGCTCATCCTCGCCGTCCTGGTGCTCGGGATCAGATTACTTTTCCGGCGTCGCGCAAGACCAGCTCCGCCGCGTGCTTGAGCAGAGCCGTCGTCAGCGGCTTGCCCTGCGCCGCCGCCAGATAGCCCGCGCGCAGCACCGCGTTGCGGATGTAGCCGCCCGACATCTGTAGCCGCTTGGCCAGCTCGCCGAAGGCGATGGCGTCGGTCTCGGTGTCGTGCCCCTCGAGCATCTTGCGCCACAGTCGCTCGCGCTCTTCCTCTTCCGGCATCGGAAAGTGCACGCGGAAGGTCAGGCGCCGCTGGAACGCCTGATCCATCACCGACTCGCGATTGGTCGTCAGGATCGACACGCCGTTGAACATCTCGATCGCCGTGAGCAGGAAGTTGGTCTGCATGTTCGCGTAGCGATCGGTCGAATTCTGCACGTCGGTGCGCTTGCCGAAGATCGCGTCCGCCTCGTCGAACAGCAGCATGGCGTGGCCGGCCTCGGCGGCGCGGAAGACCTCGCCGAGGTTCTTCTCGGTCTCGCCCACCCACTTCGACACCAGCGACGCGGTGTCGATGATGTAGAGCGGCAACCCGCTCGCCTGCGCGATCACGCCGGCGGCCATGGTCTTGCCGGTGCCGGGATCGCCGTAGAACAGCGCCGAGACGCCGCGGCCGCGCACCAGCTTCTTGAAGTCCCACTCGTCGAGCACGCGATCGCGCAGGCGGATGGTCGACTCGAGCTCCTCGAGCGTCTCGCGCGTCTCGTCGCTGATGATGAGATCGGCGTGGGTGGCGCGCGTGGTCAGGCGCCGGCCCACCGTCGAGAGGATGGGGCGGAAGGCGGCGTCGATGGCGGCCATGACGTCGGCGTGGGTGACGGCGTCGGCGCGGCCCTGCGCGCGGGCGAGCGTGCGCGCCTCGCCGGCGATGCGCCCAAGGACGCCGCCGGTGATCGGATAGGTGCGCGCCAACAGCGCGAAGTCGACATCGGCCACACCGGCGCCGAGGCGATCGCGCCAGAGCTGCTCGCGCGCGTCGCGATCGGGGGCCGGCACCTGCACCGGCGAGAGGCGGCGCGTGGTGGCGATGCCGAGATCGAGGTGCGCCGGCTCGGTCGTGTCGCGCCCGAGGAGCACGCGGCCGGGAAAGCGCGCGAGCAGATCCGACAGGCCCGCCTGCCACGTGCGCAACAGATGCGGCGTCTCGTCGGCGCTCGCCGCCGGCGGCGGCAGCTGGGCCAGGATCCAGGCGTCGGCGAGCCAGGCCAGGCGCGCGGCGGCGGTCGCCTCCTTGGCGCCGAACGGCGGCGCCGCCGACAGGTCGAGCTCGACGAGCGCGCGCTTCTCGGCGGCGGCGAGCGCGCGCACCACCTCGCGCTTGCCCGCGCCGGCCGGCCCTTCGAGGAGCGGCAGCGCGTCCGCGTCCTTGAGCAGCGCGGTCACGTGCGCGAACACCTCCGGCGGAACGAACGTGCGCTCGGGGGCGAGCGCCTCTCCGCCCTCGACGCTGAGCCCGCGCAGCTTCGGCTCGTGCACCTCGTGGCCGAGCACGTGCGCCACCACCGACGGCGGCACCGTCAGCGTCGTGGCCATCGTCGTGCCGCCCGCGCCGCCGCCGCCGCCCGCGTCGTCGCCGAGCTCGACGAGCCCGAGATCGTGCAGCGCGGCTCCCGGCGCCAGCGCGCGCCGGAGCGACGCCGCCGCCGGCTCCGCGGGCACCAGGATCCGCGCCGCCGTCGCCACGTCGAGCCCGCGCCGGTTGGCGCCGCGCAGGATCTGGTAGACGCGCGCGAACCCTTCGTCGACCTCGGGCGCCAGCGCCAGCAGGAACAGATCGAGCGCCAACGGCTCGAGCCGCGCCCGCTCGGCGAGCGCGTACAACGGCAGCGCGATGGTGGTGGCCGCCCGATCGCGCGCAATCTGCTGCACGCGCTCGGCGTGCCGCGCCAGCAACCGATCGGCCTCGGCGTCGACCGTCTGGGGCGCGCGATCGGCCGGGTGCTCGAGCCGCGCCAGCTCGCGATCGGCCTGCGCGGCGTCGAGCTTGCCGCCTGGGCGCTCGTCGGGCTTGAGGCGCCGGAGCGCGCGCCGCACCAGCAGCGCCAACCGCGCCACCTCCGCGGCCACCGCCGCGGCGGGCGTTTCGTAGGGCCGCGGCAACGGCAGACGATTGGCCTCCACGGCCTGCATGATACAACGTCGCCGGTGCCGCAAACGATGTCCGCCGCCATGTTCGCGATCGTCGGTCCGACCGCCTCGGGCAAGACCGATCTGTCCCTGCGCGTCGCCGAGCGCATCGGCGCCGAGATCGTCTCCTGCGACTCGATGCAGCTCTATCGCGAGCTCGACGTCGGCACCGCCAAGCCGACCGCCGCCGAGCGCGCGCGCGTGCCGCACCACATGGTCGATCTGCTCGCGCCGAACGAGACCTACTCGGCCGCGCGCTACGCCGAGGACGCGGATCGCGCCGTCGCCGACATCGTGGCCCGCGGGCGGCGCGTGCTCGTCGTCGGGGGCACCGGGCTCTACCTGCGCGCGCTGCGCTTCGGGCTCTTCGCCGCGCCGCCGCGCGACGACGGCCTGCGCCGCCAGCTCCTCGACGAAGAGGCGCGCACGAGCGGCATCCTGCACCTCAAGCTGCGCGCCGTCGATCCGCGCGCCGCCGAGCGCATCGCCCCCGCCGATCTGGTACGGCTGGTACGCGCGCTCGAGGTGCATACGCTCACCGGTGTGCCCATCTCGGAGCATCACGCGCGCCACGCCGCCGAGCCGCGCCATCCGATCCAGGTGATGCTGCTCGATCCGCCACGCGAGCGTCTCGAGACGCGCATCGCCGCGCGCGTCGACGTCATGCTCGCCGGCGGCCTGGTCGAGGAGACGCGCCGCGTGCGTCAGAAGTGGGGCGCCGCTGTCGCCAGCCTCGGCGCCGTCGGCTACGCCGAGGTCTGCCAGCTCCTCGACGGCACGCTCGCCGCCAACGCGTTGCCCGACGCGATCTTTCGCGCCACGCGCCGCTATTCGCGCCGCCAGCGGACGTGGTTCGCCAAGGAGCCCGGGGTGCATCGCTTCGGCGGTCCCGACGAGCTCGGCCGTGCTATAGACGCCCTATGCCGCCCGTGAGCTCGGGAACATGCCGCCAGTGATCGACACGCGCCAGGCCCTCGACTTCGAGCGGCCGATCGTCGAGCTCGAGAACAAGATCGCCGAGCTCAAGTCCCTGGGCGGCCCGCAGCTCGAGCTCGAGATCCGCCGTCTCGAGCGCAAGGCGCGCCAGCTGCAGCGCGAGGTCTTCTCCGAGCTGTCGGCGTGGCAGAAGGTGCTGCTCTCGCGCCATCCGTTGCGCCCGTTCACGCTCGACTACGTCGGCCGCCTCGTCGAAGACTTCGTCGAGCTCCACGGCGATCGCGCCTTCCGCGACGACGAGTCGATCGTCGGCGGCGTCGGCCGTTTTCGCGGCCGCCCGGTCTTGATCCTCGGCCATCAGAAGGGGCGCGGCACCAAAGAGAACATGAAGCGCAACTTCGGCATGACCCGCCCCGAGGGCTACCGCAAGGCGCTGCGCCTCATGGAGACGGCGGCGCGGCTCGGCCTGCCGATCCTCACCTTCATCGACACGCCCGGCGCCTATCCCGGCATCGACGCCGAGGAGCGCGGCCAGGCCGAAGCCATCGCCAAGAACCTCGAGGTCATGGCGCGCTTGCCGGTGCCGATCATCGCCACCGTCATCGGCGAAGGTGGCTCGGGCGGCGCGCTCGCGCTCGGCGTCGCCGATCGCATCTTCATGCTCGAGTACTCCGTGTACAGCGTCATCTCGCCGGAGGGCTGCGCGTCGATCCTGTGGAAGGATCAAAAGAAGGTCGAGATCGCCGCGCGCGAGATGAAGATGACCGCGTCGGACCTCGTCGAGCTCGGCATCGCCGACGGCATCGTGCAGGAGCCGGCGGGCGGCGCGCACCGCGACGCCGACGCCGCCGCCGACGCGGTGGGCGAGACGATCGCGCGCGAGCTGGCCGCGGTGGCCGCGCTTTCGCCGGCCAAGCGGCTCGAAGCGCGCTATCAGAAGTTCCGTCGCATGGGCTCGTTCCTGGAGAGCGGCCCGGGAGCGTAAATCGTGGGCGCCGAAGTCTGGATCCTGCTCGCTGCCTCGGCGCTGGTGCTGCAAATCGTCACCGTCGTGATGCGGCGCGAGCACAAGGCCGAGCTGCCCTATCTCGGCCTCATGGTCGCCGATCTCGGCGTGCTCGTGCTCGTGTGGGTCACCGGCCAGCAGTCGTCGCTCGCCGGCAAGGTGGCGGCGTCGCTGGCGGCGGTGATGGTGCTGGCGCCGCGTTTCCTCGAGCGCCTCGAGCGCAACGCGTTCGCGCGCGACGATCTGACGGCGGCCCTGCGCGCGGCCAAGCTGCGCGAGCTGGTCGTGCCCGGTCTCGGCTCGACGCGCCGGCGGCGGCAGATCGCCAACCTCATGGAGGCGCGCGCCGGCGGCGCCGCGCAGGTGCTGCGCCGCCTCGACGCCGAGCTGGCGCAGTCGCGCGCCAAGGACGAGCTGACGACGCTGGTGCTCGAGCGCGCCACCGTGCTCTTCATGGCCGGCCGCTATCGCGAGTGCATCGAAGCGGCGCACAAGCTCGGCCCCTCGTGGCCGGCGGAGCATCCGGTCCTCGGCGTCTACCTCGTGCGCGCGCACGCCGAGCTCGGCGAGCTGGCCGAGGCGCACGCGGTCCTCGAGATCGTCGAGAAGGGCGGCGCCGGCCGCGATCCGTCGGCGCTCGGCCTGCTCACGCAGGCGCGGCTGACGCTGCTCGCCTTCGCCGGGCGCCAGCCCGACGTCGATCGCCTGCTCGCCTCCGACGCGCGCTTCCTCTTGTCCGAGCGCGCCCGCCAGTTTTTGCACGACGTCGCGCGCGATCACGCCAACGTCGTCGTGCCGCCGGAGGTCGCGCGCTCGCTCGACGGCGTGGTGACGCGCGCGGCCGATTCGGCCCGTCCGCTGGTGCGCCCGCGCGGCAAGTCGCGCGTCACGATCGCGCTCGTCGCCGCCAACGTCGCCGTCGCGGCGCTGATGATGCACGGCGACCTGCTCGCCGATCCTTCGACGGCCACGCTCATCCGCTGGGGCGCGCTGTTTCGTCCCGCCGTGCAGGCCGGCGAAGAGTGGCGCCTGGTGAGCGCCATGTTCCTCCACGGCGGCTTTTTGCACCTCGCGTTCAACATGTACGCGCTCTACATGCTCGGCCGCTTCTGCGAGGAGGTCTTCGGCGAGCTGCGCTACTTCGTCACCTACGTCGCCGCGGGCCTCGCCGGCGGCCTGGCCTCGACGCTCAACACGCGCCAGCCCGGGCTCTCCGTCGGCGCCTCGGGCGCGATCATGGGCATCCTCGGCGCGCTCATCGTCGTGCTCATCCTGCGCCGCGGCGCCTGGCCCGAGTCGTGGCGGCGCGCGCTCCTGTGGAACCTCGTGCTGCTCGGCGCCATCCAGATCTTCATCGGCTTCCAGCTGCCGATGGTCGACAACGGCGCGCACATCGGCGGCATGCTCGGCGGTGGCGCCATGGCGCTGGTGGTCGCGCCCGGCGGCCTCATCGGTCGCTCGCTGCCCGCGCGCGTCGTGCTCGTCGCCGTCGCGCTCGTCTTCCTCGGCGGCTTCGGCTGGGCCGCCGTCGAGACCGCGCGCACGCCGCTGGCCACCACCATCGTCGACCACGTCCCGCAAAAGCTCGAGCACGCCGGCGAGCGCATCTGGCGCGTGCCCGACTACTGGGTTCGCGAAGACGACAAGGACTTCGTCTACGACCCCTTCTTCGTCGGCGACGACAACCGGCCGCAGCTCATGCTGCCCGCGCGCGTGCCGCCGTCCGACCCCGAGCTGGCGGCCGTCCTCGACCGGATTGCCAAGAACGCGCCTTCGCCTTAATGATTGCTTCGTGATCGTCTCCGAGCAGCACGTCGCCCTCGTCGTCAAAGAGGTCTCGGCCGGCGCCGAAGACCCGCAGCACGTCGCGTCGCTCGTCGGCGCGTTCATGCAGATCCAGCCCACCGTCGGGCACTACGTCTCGGCGCACTCCAACGAGCTCGGCCTCGAGGGCGTGGTGCTCACGCTCCTGCACGCGGCGGTGGTGGCGCGCGCCGTCGAGATGGCGCTCGGCCGCCGGCTGCGCGCGGTGCGCTTCGACGATCTCGACGGCGCGGCCAAGAGCGGCGCCACGGCCGAGGGGCTCGCCAGCGAGGAGCCCGAGCTCGCCGGGTACCTCGAAGGCAACCTCGACGGCAAGGATCCCACGCTCGCCGGCGGCCGGCGCGAGGTGGCGCTCAAGGTCCTCGCCGTCGTGGCGCGCGCCTACCTCGAGCAGCGCTGATGGTGAGCCAGCGGTCGAGATCCCATGCGCGCTCCTCGCTCCTCGCAGCCGAGCCTCCTCGCGTCGCGTGGCTCGGTCCGGGATCTTGACCGCAGGCTCTAAGCGCGCGCTCGATGCCGTCGCGCGCGCGGCGCTGTCGCTCGCCGCGCCCGATGCGGAGGCGCGCGTGCTCGACGTCGAGGCCGGCCTCGGCGCGCTCACGCTGCTCGTCGCCACGAAGGTCGCGCACGTCACCGCCGTCGACGCTTCCGACGCGATCGTCAAGGCGCTGCGCGCGCGCGTCGCCGTCGCCAAGCTGAAGAACGTCGAGGCGCGCGTCGCCGATCCGACGGCGCTGCCGTTCGTCGAGCGCACGTTCGACGCCGTCTACCTCACGAGCGTCGAGGGCGCGCGCGATGGCGTCGTCGCCGAGCTGCGCCGCGTGCTCAAGCCGGGCCGTCCCGCGATCGTCGCCGGCCGCGATCGCGATGCGCTCGTCGAGGAGCTGACGCTGGCCGGCTTCGACGACGTCGAGGCGCACGACGTGAAATCGGCGCACGCGTGGCTCGCCGTCGGCATCGCCTGATTGTCGCGCGCCGATCCGCCAAAACTTGCGCGCTCGTGCTCGCGCGTCCATAAACGTTTCGTCGCAGGGGAAGGCTCGCAGGGGACGAGAGGGAGAGACGATGGCGACCAAGACGAAGAGCACGATCGTGAAGTCGACCAAGACCACCGCGCCGAAAGTTTCGCGCGCGCGCAAGAACGATACGGTGTTGCTCGACGCGACGATGTCGCTCCACGACCAGATCGCGATGCGCGCGTACGAGCTGTTCACCGCGCGTGGCTACCAGCATGGCCATGACGTCGAGGATTGGCTCAGCGCCGAGCGCGAACTGACGCAACAGTAGTAGTCCGCGTCACAAAAGACGCATTGCGGCGATGGCACGTCGCGTGCTCTTAGTCCGGGCGTGTTGGATCTACGACAGCTCGGAGCCTCGCTGGATCTGTGGCTTTGCATGTGGGAGCCGGAGGAGCAGGAGCGCTTCGAGACGGCCGTGGTGCGCACCATGACCGACGCCAATCCGCGCAACACGCGCAAGCACGCGCTCGCGTTGTGCTGGGTGCTGGGCACGCCGCGGCTCGCGTCGGCGGCGCGCCGGCTGGTCGCGGGCAACGTCTTCACGCATGACGAGCTCGCCGCCATCGGCGTCGCGGTGACGCCGCTGTGCGCGCTCCTCGACGCTGGGCGCGCGCTCCACGGCAATGTGCTCGGCGTCGAGACGCTGCTCTCGCGCTACGTCTCCAACGTCCAGGACCGCGAAGCAGACGCCGCGCTCGACTGGGTCGACGTGCGCGATCTGGTCGCCGTGGCGCGCACCACCATCGACGCGCGGCTGTTCGGCGAGATCGAGCGGCGCATCGCGCGGCGCGGCAAATACCAGCGCGGGCGTGCGGCGAACTTGCTCGGCTTCAGCGTGCGGCTGAGGACAGCTGCCCATAGCGGGGCGGGGGTCGAGTCTCCGCTTTTCGGTGGGTAGAGCATTCTTGCTCCGCGCCGGTGGAAGTCAGGTTCTCACCCGGTAGGGCGCGGGCGGGTCAGCCGAAGTCCTTGGTTTCGCCTTCGTGCCAGTCGCGCGTGAGGTCGAGCCACATCGCCAGGCCGGCGAAGGCGCCGAACGGCTGGTAGCGCCGCCGCGCGAAGCCGTCGACGTCGCGGATGCGCGGATAGATGCGCTTGAGCTTGCCGCGGCACCACGAGTCGAGCCCGAGGTAGCCGTAGTGGCCAAGCAGGCGCAGGAGGTTGTCGGCGGCGTAGGGACCGATCCCGGGCAGCTCTAGCAGCTCCTTCCGCAGCTTCTCGTCGTCCCCTGGGACCGACGGCGTGCGCCACGCCTCGGGATCGAGCTTCTTCTTGGCGACCGCGCGCGCGATGTTCATGAGGTGCGGCGCGCGATAGCCGGCGCGCACCACGTCGCGATAGAACTTCTCCGTCTTCTTCGCCATCGCCTCGGGCGTGGGGAATGCGCGCGCGCCCGACGGTGACGGCTCGCCGAGCGCGTCGATGAGCCGTCCGACCATGATGCGCGTCAGCGTCCACGTGCAGTTGGTCGTGAGCAGCATCTTGATGACGTCTTCGTACGCCGTCGGCGCGCGCAACAAGCGCCCGACGCCGTGCCCGCGCGCGTAGGCGAGCCGCGCATCACCGTCGGTGAGCGCGTAGAGCGCGGTCAGATCGATGTCGAGCCGCAGCATCGACGCCACCGTCGCCGCCAGCGCTTTCTCGTCGGCGGCGCGCGTCGCCGACGACGTCACGGCGAGCGCGCCGTCACGCTCGACGATGACGAGATCGTGCACGCGCCCGCCGGCACGCGCCACCGCGCGCAGCGTCGTCCCGTCCCAGGCGAACGGCGGCAGATCGTACCAACCGTGGCTGCGCGCCACGCGATCGAGCTTGAACCCTCGGGGGACTGCGACGGTGAACGCCACTACTTGCAGACGTAGCCGATGACCTTGCCGCTCGCCGTATCGTCGACGCGCGTGCAGCTGCCCGTGGCGCAGGTCGCGCCCGGCCCGTCGCACTGCACGCGGCAGACGCCGTCGCACAGCTGGCCGCCCTTGCAGGTGTCCGCGTTGGTGCACGCCTCGCCGAGATCCTTGTTGCCGTTGGCGCCCGAGTTGTACGCGCACACGTTGCCGATCGGATTACCCGAGCTGTCGCGGAACTCCTGGCAGGTCGTCTGCGCCGGGCAGTCGCTCTGCGTCTGGCACTTGTAGCTGCAGTAGCGGAACATCGGATTCGGCGGCGGATCGGCGTTCACGCACACGGTGAGCTGGCCGCAGAACACGTTGCCGAACGGCGCGCCCGTCGTCGTGTCGCGCGAGCAGCGCGTGCCCGGATCGTTGCCCGGCAGGCAGGCGGCGCCGGCGCCGGCGTCGTCGAGCGTGATGGGATCGCACAGGCGGTTGCACGAGCACTCGCTGTTGACCGTGCACTTGGTGAAGCAGCTGCACGTGCCGCCGAGGTTCACGCCGATGGTGCCGTTCGGGCAGCCGGCGGAGCAGGGCGTGCCGTCGTTCATCGGATCGGTCGGGCTGCACATCGTCGGCGTCGTCATGTCGAGGACGGTCATGTCGGGCACGGCCATGTCCGGGCCGGCACCCCCATGTTGTGCGTCGTCGCTGCCGCAGCCGGCGACGGCGAGCACGGCCACGAGCGCGGTCGAAAGCCAGCTGATGCGCATGGCCTCGAGCGTACTACAAAAGGCGTGCCCGCGACGGCGCGGCTACATCGGCGAGTTGGCGTCGGCGGCGGCGGTCGACTTCCACTTGCGCTCTTGCAGCCACTGCGCGGTGCGATGGAAATCGGCGAAGCGGGTCATCTTGCCGACGGCGCCGAGGAACACCATGCCGACGTCGTGCGACGCGCCCGCCTCCATGCGCACGGCGATGGCGAGACAGTAGAGCGCGAGATCGGTGTAGCCGGTCTTGCCGGTGAGCACGCTGAACTTGCCCGAGCGCGCGATGAGGTCGGTGTTGTTGTACTCGATGGTCCAGCCGGGATGACCGACGGGATGCGCGACGTACTTCGCCTTCTGCGTGATCTCGGCGATTAGCGGCTGCTTAATCGCCGCCTTCAGCATGTGCACCAGATCGCGCGGCGTCGACGTGTTGTTGGCGTTGAGCCCGACGGGATCCTCGAACTTCGTCGACTTCATGCCGAGGTCCTTGGCCTTGGCGTTCATCGCCTCGACGAGCTGATGCGGATTGAGCCCGACGGCGCGGCCGAGCGCCGGCACCGCGCGGTTGTCCGAGGCCATGAGCGCCGCGTGCAACAGATCGCGATTGGTGAACGACATGCCGATGGGCAGCCGCGAGCGCGCGCCGCCCATCGCGATCTGCCGATCGGAGTCGATCATCTGCGTCGCCGCGTCGAGATCGAGGTGGCGCGTCGGATCCAGCACCACGAGCATCGCCATCATCTTCGAGATCGACGCGATCGGCCGCACCGCGTCCGGATTCTTCGTGTACAGCTCTTCGCCGGTGGACAGATCGATCGCCACCGCCGCCTGCGCCTGGATGTTGGGCATGCCGCCGCGCGTGTAGGTCGCGATCGGCCGCGAGCGCCCGCCCTTGCCGAACGCCAGCGCGGGAAGGAGGACCGGAATCGCGAGCAGGCAGGCGAGGGTGCGCTTCATCGTAGGCTCAATAGTGGCTGGCCCGAACGGCAAACGCAATTCTCGCATCCTCGGGTGGAAACCCGAGTCCTGACGAGGACATGCGATCTGTCGCGAGCGTCGCGCGCAACTTTCTCCGCGGCTCGCCGATAACAGAGATGATCGAGTGCTAAAATCGCCGGCTCGAGGGGTGTGAGCGGATGCCTGAACAGTCGAACAGAGCGTACACCGGCGGCAAGTTCGCCTTCGAGCTCGACGACCGCAACGCGGTCGGCTTCGTCAACTCGATCGACGGCGGGCAGTTCAAGTCCGATCCGGTCGTCTACATGCAGGGCGCCGACAACTACGTCTCGAAATACTCGGGGCGCGCCAAGTACGACGACATCACCGTCACGGTCGGCGCCGCGATGTCGCCCTCGTTCTGGAAGTGGGTCTCGTCGAGCCTCGAGCGCAAGCCGCAGCGGCGCAACGGCGCGCTCGTCGGCTACGACTTCAACTTCTGCGAGCGCTCGCGCCGCACCTTCTACGGCGCGCTGATCTCGGAGATCGGATTCCCGGCGCTCGACGCGTCGTCGAAGAACACGGCGACGCTGTCGATCAAAATTACGCCCGAGCGCATCGAGTACAAAAAGGGCGACGGCCACAAGTTCTCCAGCTCGCAGGCGCAGAATCAGATCCAGAAGCAGAAGATGTGGATCTCGTCGAACTTCCGCTTCTCGCTCGACCGCTTCAAGAGCTCGGACACGATGCGGAACGTCAAGGTCGAGGCGTTCACGGTGAAGCAGAACGTCATCGACAACCCCGTCGGCAACGAGGGCTACGCGCGCAAGGAAGTGGGGCGGCTCGACCTGCCGTCGATCGTGGTGACGTTCCCCGAGCACAAGGTCGAAGACTGGCTCAAGTGGTGGGACGAGACGGTGGCGCAGGGCAACCGCAAGGACGGCTACACGACCGGCGTGCTCACCTACCTCGCGAGCGATCAGAGCACGGAGCTGATGCACATCGAGCTGGCGGGCGTGTCGCTGCTGTCGGTCGAGCTCGACAAGTACGAAGCGGCCAAAGAGAGCATCGCCACCGGCAAGGCCACGCTCAGCATCGAGGGCCTGAAGCTCTCGAGCGCCGACGGCACCGTCGGCTGACGGGTCACGCGGGTAGCCTTGGGGCGCGCCCGATAAGAGCTTCACAGGGAGATCAGAGAGCTCAGGGAGACCGAGAACTCACACTCGGTCCGTCGGATCCGATTGTTGTTCTCGTGCTCCCTGAGCTCTTTGATCTCCCTGTGAATCTGTCAGGCAGCGCCCAGCGTATTAGCGCAGTAGCGCGCGGAGGGCGCAGTAGAGGGCGTGCGGCGACGGCGGGATGTCGACGCGGCCGATGACGGCGGCGGCGGGGAGCGGCGGGTCGTAGTCGTGGACGTCGTCGCCGCGGGTGACGACGCGGTCGCCGTCGGTGTAGACGAGCCGGTGGCAGACGAGGCGGCCGCCGGTGTCGACGAGCACGACGTCGCCCGGGCGCACCGACGCGGCCGTCGCCGGCGTCACGCGGACGAGCCCGCCCGGCGGAATCAGCGGGCGCATGCTCGAGCCGGTCGCGGGCAGATCGACGGCGCGCCCTTCGCGCAGCATCTCGACGGCGAGCTGCGCGCGCAAGGTCATGCGACGCCGCCGACGCGCTCGAGCAGGCGCAGCGCCGCGTCGCGACCCTTCTTGTTGCGATAGAGGACCGCGGGCAGCGTGCGCACGAGCGCTTCGAGGTTGCCGAGCGTGCGCTCGCAGGCGCGCGGATCCCACAGCGGCGGAAAGTGGCAGCGATAGAGCATCGCCAGCGCGCGCGCCGGCGTCAGCGGGACGAACTCGTCGCGATCGGCCTGCTCGAGCAGGATGATCCCGCCGAGTGGCACCGAGCGGTTCTCGGCGAAGCCGCCTTCGCCCGGCCACGGCGTGCCGCCGACGAGCCAGCCGCGCGGCGACGGACGCACCACGGTGCGCTCGTCGCTGAGGATGTGCGCGCCCTCGGCGGCGGCGGCGCGCGACAGGGTCGTCTTGCCGGCGCCCGAGTGGCCGGCGACGAGCAGCGCGCCGTCGCGGCCGACGATCGACGCCGCGTGCATGAGCGCGCCGCCGGCGAGGCCGAGCGTGTGCACCATAAGCAGCTGATCCATCGGATAGCGGAACGGATAGGGCCACGCGTCGGGGCCGAAGAAATAGCGCCCCTCGAGCCGGTCGCGCGAGAGCTCGACGCGCATCGCTTCGTGCGGCGTGGGGCGCGGCTCTTTGGAGCAGAGGCTCACGACGTCGTCGTCGAGGAACGAGCACCAGCTGTCCTGCTCGAGCGTGCGCGCGCCCGGGCCGGCGAAGGGGCCGTCGGAGCGCGTGGCGGTGAGGGCGAGGATGACCTCGGCGGGCTCGTCCGAGCGAGCGACGTCGGCCGGCGGGAAGTCGCCGTCGACGCGGATGCCGACGCCGCCGATGACGTGGATCAGGACGCCTGCACGCTGAAGCAAACGAAGCAAAACGCTTGTCCCGACGTCGGCGACGGCTGGAAGTTGGCCTGCTTGCAGCCGGCGAGCAGCTGCTCCTCGGGACGGAGCGGCATGTCTTCGATCGTCGGCGCTTCGTAGGCCTCGCGCTGGGTCTCGTTCCGGACGTTATCCATCTGCACCTCGGAGTCTAATCTTGTAGAGGCCGTTCGGTACCGGGCGCGACTCGCCGACGAAGCGCGCCCCGCGCGCGTCGGTGACCTGGCAGAAGTAGGGATCGCCCTGGTCGGCCGAGCGCGCCTCGAGCTCGGCCATGCCGGTGCAGCTCGAGCAGACCGTGCTCGTCGGGCACGAGCCGCAGCCGGTCAGATCCTCGCGCTTCTCCGCGCGGATCGCGGTGAAGGCGGTGCGGAAGCCCTCGACGAGCCCGTCGCCGAGGACGTCCCAGCCGGGGCGGCGCGACAGCTCGCAGACGTGCATCTTGCCGTAGGGATCGATGAGGAAGCCGTTGAGCCCGGCGCCGCACTGGTACTTGCGATCGTCGAAGGGCCGTTCGCCGGTGTTGCTCTGACAATACTCGGCGAACGAGTTGCTGCGCTCGCTGTTGAGGCCCTCGACCTCGGCGATTTCGGCGGGCGAGAGGCGCTGCGCGAGCGGGCCGCGTCCGCCGTCGATGCGCGGGGTGAGGATGGCGTCGTAGCGGAAGCCGAGCCCCTCGCGCTTGGCGAAGTCCATGATGGGGACGAGCTCGTGCACGCTGGCCTTCATCGCGATCGCCTTGAGCGTCACGGCGACGCCGGCGTCGCGCACGCGTTGCAAGCCGCGCTGGAAGCGATCGAAGTGCGCGCCGGCGTCGGTCACGCGATCGTAGGTCTCACGCGTCCAGCCATACTGCGTGATTTCGAGCGCGCGCGGCGGACGCTGCGTCCACAGCTCGATGTGGCGCTCGGTGATCATGGTGGCGTTGGTGTAGACCGAGAGCACGAGGCCGCGGTCGTGGGCGTGCTCGTAGATCTCGCAGAAGTCGGGGCGCAGGAGCGGCTCGCCGCCGGTGAGGGTGAGCCACAGGACGCCGCCCTCGGCGCACTGGTCCATCACGCGCTTCCACTCCTCGGTCGTGAGCTCGCGCGCCATCGCCGCGTGGTCGGCGGCGGGCAGGTTCACGTAGCAGTGGATGCAGGCGAGGTTGCAGCGGTGGGTGAGCTCGATGCCGCCCGAGATGGGGAAACGGTCGGTTTGCGAGCGACGGTGCAGATCCTGCGAGCGCGGGCCGTGCGCGCGTGGCAGGGCGATGCTGAGCTCGGTGCTCATGGCTGAAGGAGCCCGCGCGACGTCAGGCCGGCGAGGAACTCGTCGACGTCCTTGGCCACGTCGGCGTCGGAGGGCACGGCGAAGCGCTCGCGCACCAGGCGGCAGAGCTCGTCGCGATCGCGGCTGCCGTCGAGGAGCGGCCACAAAAAGGCGCCGACGCGCGAGAGCAGGAAGATGCGGTCGAACTGCGCGACGTTGGCGCGCGTGGGCACGAGCACGGTCTCGCCGCCGATGTTGCGGGCGACGACGCCCGGAGCAATGCGCGCGCTCGGCATCATCACGGTTGGTGGTATCACACGGCCCCGGCGTTCACAAGCCGTCGCGTCGCGTCATCCCGTCGAAGATTCAGTGGTTTGCGGCGCCGGGTGTGGCCGTGCTCGTGGTCGAAAAATCGCTGTTGTTGTGGTCGGTATCGGTGCCGTTGGGCATGCGCTCGATCGATCCGCCGGGCGAGGCGAGGGTCGGCGGCGTGGGCGCGGCGGCGCCTTCGACGAAGGCGTTGCCGGCGGTGATCGTGCCCCACGCGACCGAGTCGACGACGGTGCCGGCCGCGCCGCGCAGCGCGATCGAGCCCGAGGCGGCGAGGCCGGTGGCGAGCGAGCCGTTCTTGGTGCCCTTGAAGTTGGCGCCGCCGAGGACGAAGTAGCTGCCGGCGGTGAGGCTGCCGGCGAAGGTGTAGAGCGTGGAGTCGTCGCTGACGCCGACGGCGTCGGTGTTGGTGGCGGCGCGGTAGCCGAGCTTCCAGCCGGCGACGCTGATGTCGCTCGCGCACGGGTTGTAGATCTCGGCGAACTCTTCGGTGCCGCTGGCGCTGGTGCCGGTCTGCACCTCGTTGATCACGACGTGGCAATTGGACGGCATGGCCAGGTCGGGCGGCGTCGCCAGGTCGGGCGGCGTCGCCAGGTCGCGCGGCAGGGCCATGTCCGACGGGGAGGCGGGCGTTGCCAGGTCGTGCACGGCGGCGGTCGCCAGATCGTCCGGGTCGGAGGGGCCGCCAACATCCGGAATTCCGGAAGCGGCCGCCAGATCGTGCGTGGCGCCGTTGCCGCCGAGGTTGTCGTCGAGCGACGAGGTGACGCGCGCGCAGCCGGTGGCTGCGACGGCGACGAGCACGAGGCACGGCGCAAAACGGCGAATCATCGACGGCACGCTACGCGAGGCAGCGCCCGCGATTCAAGCGTCAGCCGCGCAACCAGTGCATGTCGTCAGCGAGGCGAAACCTTCAGTCGATTTTCCCGAGGCGCGCGAAGGGCTTGGGCGATTTCGTCGGACAGGTTGACCTGCGCGAGGCCGAGCGCCACGTCGTTCGGCGAGCGCGTGGTGAGCGCGCTTTCGGCCTGCACGAAGAGCTTCTTCAGCGTCGCGAAGTCGGTGCGGGCGGTCGCGCCTTGTTGCGCCAGGGCGGGGGTCGCGACGAGCATCACCAACAGGGCGGCGGATTTGAGCATGGCCGAAAGGCTAGCAGCCGCGCCGTCGCTGGCAAGGCGAATCCGGAATTCCGGAATTTCAGCGCGGCAGCGGGTGCGCGGCGCCGAGGCGCGTGGTGTCGTGGAGCAGCGTCACGAGGAGCGTGAAGAAGCGGCGCGCGGTGGCGTGATCGGGCTCGAGCGCGCCGAGCAGCGTGACGACCGTTTCCCCCGCCTCGTCGTGGGTGATGCGCTTGGCGATGTCGAGCGCCTCGAGCCGCGGCGAGTTCGACGACGCGACCAGCTTCGACATCTCGACGATCGTCTCCATGTACTCGTTCATGAGCGGCCGCAGCGCCTCGAGCGGCAGCTCGTGCTGCGAGATGAGCCGCCCGTCGTCGGCGCGGACCTCGAAGACGACCCGCGTCGGGGCCACGGTGACGATGGCCCGGCCGCTCGGCAGGCCGTCGGGGAGCTGGAAGCGGCCCTCGGTCAGGATCTCGTTGATCGCCAGGCGCCACTCGTGACGGCGCGCCGTGGATCCGGCCGACCAGGTGGCATCGTCGATCAGAAGCTCCGTCAATCTGCCCTCTGGCATCCAAGCTACGTTAGCATTTAAGATGTCCCGTCTTGCGAGCGATGTGATAGGAGCCTCTGTTATGGCGAAGGACAGTCTGACCGTTACCGACAACCGCACCGGCAAATCCTACGAGCTGGCCATCACCGATGGCACCATCCGCGCCCTCGATCTGCGCGAGATCAAGACAGGCGCCGACGACTTCGGGCTCCTCTCGTACGACCCGGCCTACCTGAACACCGCGTCGTGCCGCTCGTCGATCACGTTCATCGACGGTGACAAGGGCATCTTGCGCTACCGCGGCTACGACGTCGCCGAGCTGGCCGAGAAGTCGACCTACCTCGAAGTCGCGTTCCTGGTGCTCTACGGCGAGCTGCCGAACAAGGCGCAGCTGCAGGAGTTCACGAACGAGATCACGACGCACACGTTCCTGCACGAGAATGCGCGCCGCTTCATCGACGGCTTCCGTTACGACGCGCATCCGATGGGCGTACTCATCGCGACGGTGGCGGGGTTGTCGACGTTCTATCCGGAAGCGAAGAACATCCGCGACGAGAAGCAGCGCCGCCAGCAGATCGTGCGCATGATGGCCAAGATGCCGACCATCGCGGCGTGGTCGTATCGCCACGCGCTCGGCTATCCGCTGGTCTATCCCGACAACATGCTGTCGTATCCGGCGAACCTGTTGTCGATGATGAAGCGCATGGCGGAGGTGCGCTACGAGCCGAACCCGACGATCGAGCGCGCGCTCGACGTGCTCTTCATCCTGCACGCCGACCACGAGCAGAACTGCTCGACCTCGGCGGTGCGCACGGTCGGCTCGTCGCAGGTCGATCCGTACTCGGCCGTCGCGGCGGCGGCGGCGGCGCTCTACGGCCCGCTGCACGGCGGCGCCAACGAGGCGGTGCTGCGCATGCTGCAGCACATCGGCGACGTCAAGAACGTGCCCGCCTTCATCAAGGAAGTGAAGGAGGGCCACGGCAGCGCCCGCCTCATGGGCTTCGGGCACCGCGTCTACAAGAACTACGATCCGCGCGCGCGCGTCATCAAGAAGCTGGCGGACGAGGTGTTCGAGGTCACCGGGCGCTCGCCGCTGCTCGACATCGCGCTCGAGCTCGAGCGCATCGCGCTGCAGGACGACTACTTCGTCAAGCGCAAGCTCTACCCGAACGTCGACTTCTACTCGGGCCTCATCTATCAGGCGATCGGGTTCCCGCTCGACATGTTCCCGGTGCTGTTCGCCATCCCGCGCACGGCGGGCTGGCTGGCGCAGTGGGAAGAGATGCTGCGTGACCCGGAGCAGAAGATCGCGCGGCCGCGGCAGATCTACACCGGCGCCGGCGAGCGCAAGTACGTCCCGATGGAGGCCCGCAAGGGCATCAAGTAGTCGATGAGCGCTCGACGCCGCAGCTTGGCGACGGGGATTGGCGGGTGGGTCGACGCCGCCATCCTCGGCGCCATGCGGCTCGGGTTCGATCGCAAGGTGCCGCGGCCGATCGAGGATCGGCGCGCGGCGCTCCACGAAGTCATCGCGTTCTATCGACGGCACGGCGAGGCGTTGTTCGCCGCGCCGCCGAAGGCCGAGCCGAGCGAAGAGCGGCGCGGCAAGCTGCCGGGCGGCGGCGCGATCGTCGATCTGGCGTGGCCGTCGACATACGAGCCGGCGCTGCCGGAGATGCGCGCGCCCTATCTGGCGTACGAGAAGAACCGGCGGGCGTGCGCGCGGCTGTTTCGTCACGGCGACGGGCCGCGGCCGACGATCGTGCTCATCCACGGCTATCGGTCGGGCTCGTTCTTCGTCGAGGAGCGCGCGTTTCCGGTGCGCTGGCTCTACGGCCTCGGGCTCGACGTGGTGCTGTTCACGCTGCCGTTCCACGCGCTGCGCGGCGACGGGCGCACGCCGCCGTGGCCGTCGGCGAACCCGGCGCGCTGCAACGAAGGGTTCGGGCAGGCGATCCACGATCTGCGCGCGATGGTCGCGTACCTGGCGCCGCCCAAGCTGGCGATGGCGGGGATGAGCCTCGGCGGCTACACGACGGCGTTGTACGCGACGGTGGAGAGGCTGGACGTCGCCTGTCCGATGATTCCGGTGGCGAGCTTCCCCGATCTCTATTGGCACCACGGCGACGGGCGGCCGGAGCGGCTGCGCGCCGAGCGCGAGGGCATCACGCTCGAGATGGTCAAGGATGCGATGGCGATCCACACGCCGCTCTTGCGCGCGCCGAAGATTCCGCCGTCGGCGGCGGTGGTGGTGGCGGCGGAGGGCGACCGCATCGCGCCGCCCGAGCACGCCGAGCGGTTGGCGGCGCACTTCGGCTGCGAGCTGGTGCGCTTCGCCGGCGGGCACGTCCTGCAGATCGGGCGCTCGGACGCGTTCCGCGCGCTCGCGAAAAAGCTCGCCGAGACCGGCCTCATCGCGAGGCGGCCGTCGGAGTGATATCATGGGGGCGTGGGGGAGCCCGAGAGCAAAGGCAGCGGCTTCGCCAGCGCGGTGGCGATCCTGCGCAAGACGATGCCGGCGGACGCGATGGAGCGCGTGATCGCGTCGCTCTCGCCGGAGACGGCGGAGCTGGTGCGCCATCCGCCGCTGCCGGTGGCGTGGATCTCGGCGCTTCACTTCCCCGAGCTGACGCGCGCGGTGCGGGCGACCGCGTTCGGCGCCGACGAGCGCAAGTTCGAGGAGTGGGGGCGCCAGGCGATCCTGGCCGACCTGCGCACGCTCTACAAAATGTTCATCCGCTTCTTGACGCCGCAGTTCGTGATCGAGCGCGGGGCCAAGCTGTGGGGGCAGTACGCGCGCAACCAGGGCGAGGCGTGGGCGGCGCCGGACGGGCCGTCGTCATGCCAGGTGCACTACGATGGATTGCCGGCACCGCTGGTGTCGCCCGAGTTCTGGGCCTATCAGCGCGGCGTGCTGCTCGGGATCATGGAAGCGACGGGGATGAAGGCGATCGCGGTCGAGACGCTCGACGGCGGTGCGACCATGACGCACGCGCGGTTTCGCGTCAGCTGGAAGTAGCGCGCAGCCGTTCAGCCGAGGAAGCGGCGGGCGGCGTCGTAGCCGTCGTCGATGGCGCGATCGATCGCGCCCGGCGAGAAGTCCCAGCTCCTGATGGCGAGCGGCGCGCGCGGATGGATCACGTGCACCTTGGCGCCGTCGGCGTGCGGGCGCCAGCGCTTCCGCCACGGCGTCTTGAGCGCGGTGCCGTCGGAGCGCGTGGTCACGGCGAGGATCTCGCGGGCGCCGCGCTCGACGAGCGCCTCGAGCGGCAGGTTGTCGACGAGGCCGCCGTCGACGAGGAGCTGGCCGCGCACGCGGACGGTGCGGCCGTAGAGCAGCGGGAAGAAGCACGAGCCGAGAAGCGGCGGCAACATGTCGGGCTCGTCGCGCGTCGAGAAGACGAGGCGGCGAAGATCGCGGAGGCGCGTGGCGGTGACGAGCGCCTCGACGCGATGGGCGCGTAGATCGGCGGTGCGCGCGCCGAAGGTGGCCTCGAGCGTGGAGCGCACGAGGTGGCTCATGTCGAAGGGCGAGCGGTTGGACAGCGCGCGGCGCCACGAGACGATGCGACGGCCGGCGAGCGCGCGCCAGATCGACGGCAGCGCGGCGCCGCGATCGGCGGCGAGCCCGACGGCGATGAGCGAGCCCGACGAGGCGCCGGCCGTGAGCGCGACCGGCAGCGCGCGCTCGGCGAGCGCGGCGGCGACGCCGGCGTGGAAGGCGGCGCGGCAGGCGCATCCTTCGAACGCGACCGCGAGCATGCGCGCAGCATAGCCGATCGCGCGCGCGTGGCGGCGCGATCAGAGGCGCAGGATGGCGTCGGCGGCGCGCAGGCCGGTGGCGAGGGCGCCGTGGACGGTGCCGCTGTTGCCGGCGGCGTTGGTCGCCTCGCCGGCGAAGAAGAGCGTGTCGTCGACGGGGGCGGCGAGGAGCGCCTGGGCGTCGAGGGCGCCGACGGGGACCCAGCTGTAGGCGCCGGCGGCGAAGGGATCGGCGGCCCAGTCGACGACGTGCCACGCCTGCAGAAGCTCGCGCAGGCGCGCCGGCGGCGTTTGCAGGGTGCGCGCGAGCGAGCCGAGCGCGAGACGCGCGACGGCGGCGGCGGGTTTGCCGTGGAGGCGGCGGGCGGCGGGACCGCCGGCCCAGCCCATGAGCATCGGGCCGGCGAAGGGCAGCGGGCGCCACCAGGTGGGGACGGGCGCGCGGCGCTGGTGCACGAACGCGAGCGGCATGCCGAGCTTGCGCTCGAGCGGCTCCCACCACGGCTCGCGGAAGGAGAGCGCGACCTTGACGACGTCGCCGGCGGCGAGCGCGGCGATGGCGGCGCGCGTGGACGGCGGCAGCGACGGGGCGAAGGCGACGCGCGCGGCGCCCGGGCGCGCTTGCAGGACGCCGAGCGGTAGCGTGACGATGGCGCGGCGCGCTTCGACCGGGGGAAGCGGGCGGCCGTCGAGCGCGGCGACGGCGGCGACGGTGACGCGGCCGGGGCGCCAGCGGACGGCGCGCGCGGCGCTGCCGAGACGGAGACGTGTCGGGCCGGCGTCGGCAACGAGGCGCGCGACGATGGCGTCGTAGCCTTCGCGGACGCGGCGCGCTTCGTCGCCGTGCTCGGCGTCGGCGATCTCCTGCTGCTCGGCGAGCGCGCGGGCGCTGGCGCGCGCCGGATCGGCGGCGTGGAAGCCTTCGACGTAGGAGAGGGCGAAGTCGCAGGCGTCGGCGGCGAGGCCGTCGGCGCGCGCGGCGCGGATCTTGGCGGCCATCGAGCGCTCGCCGCGGCCGTCGTCCTCGAGCAGCTGCAGGCCGACGTCCCAGACGGGCCGGCCGTCGCGCAGACGGCCCGATGGGTCGGCGAGCCAGTGGGTGCCGGCGCGCGGCAGGTCGGCGTGGGCGCGCGCGCGGCGGATCAGCGACAAGAGGGCCGGATCGCGTCCGTGCACGAACTCGGCGCCTTCCTCGACGGGCGCGGGCCATTCGGCGTGGCGGAGCGTGTGCACGCGGCCGCCGGCGCGCGTGCGCGCCTCGAGGACGACGACGTCGGCGCCGCGCGCGGCCAGCCGGCCGGCGGCGGCCAGCCCGGCGACGCCGGCGCCGAGGATCACGACGTCGTGCATGAAAGGAGCGCGACCGGGAAGTCGGCGAGGAGCGGCGCGACCGCGAGCGTGTCGGCGGCTTCTTGCGCGCGGCCGGTGACGACGTCGGTGTAGGGGCCGCGCAGCGCCTCGGGCAGGGCCACGTGCGCGTCGATCGGCAGCGCCGGGCCGGCGCCGCGGTCTTGCAGCGTGAGCACGAGGCGCGGCACGACGCAGACGAGGCGCTCCCGGTCCTGGCGGCGCGCGAAGGCGACGACGTGCGCCGCGTCGGGCCCGTCGACGGCGAGCGGCACGTACTCGCCGGCGAGGAACAGCGTGCCGTGCGCGCGGCGGAAGCGCAGCGCCTCGCGCACCAGGAGCAGCTTGGCGCGCCCGTCGACGAGCGCGGCCGGTTGCGCCAGCTCGCGCGCCAGCTGCAGCCGCGACGCGGGCCCTTCGCTGGCGCGGCGCGCGAGGGCGTCGAGCAGGCGACGGCGCAGCGCCCAGTCGACCGGCCGGCGGTTGTCGGGATCGACGAGCGAGAGGTCCCACAGCTCGCAACCCTGATACACGTCGGGCACGCCCGGCGACGCCATCTTGAGCGCGACCTGCGCCAGCGACGAGACGCGCGCGGCGCCGGCCACGCGCTGCGCGAAGGGCACGAAGTCGGCGAGGAACGGCGGCGACGACAAGAGCGCGTCGGCGAAGTCGCGCGTGGCCTTCTCGTAGCCCTCGTCGGGGTTGGTCCACGATGAGTGCGCCTTGCCCTCCTTGAGCGCCTTTTCGAGGTAGCCGCGCACGCGGGCGCGGTAGTCTTCGTCGACGCGGCCGTCGTCGGGGAAGCTGCCGACGAGCGTCTGATAGACGCAGAGCTCGTCGTTGGCGTCGGGCAGAAGCTCGCCGTCGTCGTTGGTCTTGAAGGCGGCGGCGAGGCCGGCCCAGCGCTGGATGCGCTGCTCCCACTCGGCGGGGATCTCGGAGAGCGCGTCGATGCGCAGGCGCACATCCTCGCCGCGCTTGGTGTCGTGCGTGGCGGTGGTGTTGAGCGAGCCGGGCCAGTCGGCGAGGCGCGCGGCGTTGTCGCGGTGGAACTCCTCGATGGGCGTGCCGAACTTCTGCGGATCGCCGCCCACTTCGTTGAGCGAGAGGAGCCGGTTGTAGAGGTAGAAGGCGGTGTCTTCGATCGCCTTGGCCGTGACCGGGCCGCTGACCTGCTGCAGCTTGCGCACGAACTCGCGCGACTCGTCGGTGGCGTGCTCGAGGAGCAGCACCGCGCGCAGCCAGTCGTAGATCGATCGGTTGAGCTCGCGCGAGGCGCGCTTGGCGCCGCGGATGGTCGACTCGATGTAGGCGCGATCGCGCTCGTCGACGCTGGCGGGGTCGTTGCCCTCGACGTAGGTGCGGTAGATCGGCAGGCGCGCCACGTACTCGACGACGGCGCCGGTGAGCGCGTTGAGCGTGAAGTCGCGCGTGCGGCGGTTCGACTCCGACAGCCGGTTGAGCCGGTGCGAGAGCATGTTGATCTCGCTGGCCATCGACGAGCGCATCAGCGCGCGCTTCTTCTCGTAGACCATCGCGGTCCAGCTCTGGTGGATGCCGCTGAAGCGCGCGTAGAGCTCGCTGAACGCCGAGGCGTTCCTACCGTCGACGAACAGGCCGTTGACCGCGTTGAGCCACTCGTAGCCGGTGGTGCCGTCGACCTGCCAGGAGCGCGGCATCTTCTCGTGGCCCTCGAGGATCTTCTCGACGACGACGTAGATCCCTTCGTGCTCGCGCTGCAGGCGGCGGAAGTAGGCGCTCGGCGCGTAGAGCCCGTCGGGGTGGTCGATGCGCAGCCCGGTGACCTTGCCCTCGGCGACGAGCTGGAAGATGAGGCGGTGCGTGTCGCGGAAGACGCGCTCGTCCTCCATGCAGATGGCGGCCAGCGAGTTGATGTCGAAGAAGCGGCGGTAGTTGATCTCTTCGCCGGCGACGCGCCAGTGGGCGAGGCGGTAGACCTGGTGCGCGAGCAGCTCGTCGAGGAGATCGAAGCTGCGCGGATCGCCGGGCGTGCCGTTGAAGATGCGCACGTTCTCGTCGGCGAAGGCGGCGATGCGCGGGCTCCGCTCGAAGAGCGCGGCCAGGCGGCGCTTGGCGACCTCCTTTTCGCGCGCGCGCTCGGCGACGGTCTCGGGCGAGACCTCCTCGCGCGGCGTCAGCTTCTCGAGGGACGAGAGGATGCTCTCGAGCTCCTGCAGCTGCTCGTCGGCGCCGCCGAGCTCGGCGCGCAGCGTGTCGAGCCGATGGCCGAGCAGGCGCGGGATCTGGCGCGGCGTGACGGGGAACGAGTGGTCCCAATAGCGCACGAAGAAGGCGCCGCCTTCGCGGGTCAGCTTGAGCTCGCCGCGCTCGAGCACCTCGCCGAACTGATCGCCGAGCACCGGCACCAGCACCTTCTGCGACAGCTCCTGCTTGACCGGGTTCCAGTCGACGTCGAAGTAGGGCGCGTAGGCCGACGACGGGCCGTTCTCGAGCACGTCGTGCCACCACGGATTCTGCGGGCCGATGCCCATGTGGTTGGGCACGAAGTCGACGAGCTGGCCCATGCCGGCGGCGGCGATGGCGTCACACAAGGCGGCGTAGCCGTCGGCGCCGCCGAGCTCGGCGCGCAGGACGTTGGGGTCGACCACGTCGTAGCCGTGGGTCGAGCCGGGCGCGGCCTCGAACGGCGGCGAGATGTAGACGTCGGTGATGCCGAGCTCGGCGAGGTAGGGCACGAGCAGGGCCGCGTCCTGGAAGCCGAACGACGGCGTGAGCTGGAGCCGATAGGTCGAAAGAGGGCGACGCGCCACGTGCACGTTCTAAGCACCCCGATCCCGGTTTCACCTGTCTCCGCGCAACCGCTATACGTGCGCGTTGCTGAGGTCTCTGAACGTGCTTACGACCGCTCATAAGTAGAAGAGGAAACGCGCCTCTGATGATGCTGCCGCGAGGTGCAGGGATCTTGCTTGTCGCTGTACTCGCGAGCGCGTGCGCACACCGGAAACCCGAGGGCGATCGCCCCTGGGTGCGCCGCCTGGTGCTGCACGGCGTGCGGCACGTCGACGAGGGCGACCTCCGGCGGCATCTGGTCACCGAGGAGACCGCGCACGTGGTGTGGGCGCCCAAGCAGCCGTTCGATCCGTTCGCCTTGCGGCTCGATACGGCGACCGTCGAGTCGTACTACCACGCGCGCGGCTTCTTCGATGCGCGCGTGATCGCCACCGACGTGACGCCGGCCGATCGGCCGCACGCGGTCAACGTCGAGATCTTCGTCGACGAAGGGGCGCCGACGCGGATCGAGAAGGTGAAGGTCGAGGGGCTCGACGTCATCGGCGACGACGCCAAGCCGGTGTTCCGCAACCTCGATCTCCGGCGCGGGCAGATCTTCGACTACGCGCGCTACGAGGCGGAGAAGGGCGAGATGGGGCAGCGGCTGCGCACGCTCGGGTATGCGTGGGCCGCGATCGACGGCGACGTGGTGGTCGATCGCGATCGCCACGTCGCCGACGTGACGCTGAAGACCGAGCCCGGGCTGCGCGCGACCATCCGCAACATCGACGTTCAGGGCGAGTACAGCATCGATCGCAAGCTCCTGGTGAAGCACTCGCTCCTGCGCGAGGGCGAGCTCGTCACGCCCGAGGCGATCGAGACGGCGCGGGCCAAGCTCTACAACCTCGGCTTTCTGTCGTCGGTGCGGATCGACTATCGCCACAACCTGTTGCATCCCGAGCGCGCCGACGTGACGCTGCAGCTCGTCGAGGGGCCGGCGAACCTGTGGCGGCTCGGCGTGGGCGTGACGCTGGAGCTGCAGCGCACGGAGATTCGCGGGCGCGCCGAGTACACGCGCTATCACTGGCTCGGCGGGCTGCGGCGCCTCCGACTGCGCGCCGAGCCGGCCTACGTGTTCGTGCCGGCGTTCTGGAATCCGCTGCGCTCGGGGCCGGCCGGCACCGTCGAGGCGGAGATGACGCAGCTCGATCTGGGGCTGCCGCCCGACGAGCTGCACGTGGTCGCCGGCTACGATCTCGGCGTCGAGTACGCGTTTCAGTATCACGGGCCGCGCGCGGCGATCGGCTACTCGCGCAACTTCTTCCACGATCGCTTGCAGGTGTCGGTCGGGTACGACTTTCAGTACATCTTGTTCTTCGGCGTGGATCCGGCGTTCACCGTCGATCCGGCGCTGTCGGCGCGCGAGTACGGGTACGTCGATCCGTATCGCATCGCCTGGCTCGAGCAGGCGCTGACGCTCGATCTGCGCGATCAGCCGCTCGAGACGCGGCGCGGCGGTTGGTTCTCGCTGCGTGGCGAGGAGGGCGGCATCTGGAGCGGCGGCGACTTCGACTACGAGAAGATCGTCGCCGAGGTGCGCGGCTACTACACGCTGTGGCGGCGGCTGACGGTCGCGGCGCGCACCGAGTTCGGGCAGGCGTGGTCGCAAGGCACGAACGGCACGCCGACGACGCGGCGCTTCTACCTCGGCGGGCCGGAGACGCATCGCGGGTTCAACTTCAACCGGCTGTCGCTGCAGGTGCCGTCGGGGATCGCGGGGAATCCGGCGCTGCCCGTCGGCGGGGACGAGATGTTCCTGACCTCGATCGAGCTGCGCGTGCGCGCGGTGCGCCTCTACGGCAGCTGGCTCGAGATCGCCGGCTTCCTCGACGCGGGCGACGTGGCGGCGCCGACGGGGCTGCCGTTCGATCACATCGACCTGAGCGAGCTGCACGTGGCCGTCGGCGGCGGGCTGCGCTACAAGACGGCGATCGGGACCATCCGCGCCGACGTGGGCGTGCGGCTCAACCGGCTGAGCGACTTTCAGCCCGACGGGCGGCCCAATCCCGATCCGCATCAGCCGGTGGCGTTCCACCTCTCGATCGGGGAGCCGTTCTGATGCGCGTCTGGCGTGTCTTGCGCGGCGTGGCGCGGGTGGCGCTGTGGATGGTCGCGATCGCGGCGGGGCTGGCGCTGGCGCTCGTGATCGCGCTGCGCACGGCGCCGGGGCGGCGGGCGCTCCTGCGCGTGGCGCTGCCGATGGTCAACGCGCGCATGGCCGGGCATCTGTCGGTGCGCGGGATCGACGGCGACTTGTGGCATCGCGTGGTGCTCGTCGATGCGCGGCTCGACGACGCCGAGGGCGTGGAGACGATCTATGCGCGGCGGGTGGAGGCGCGGATCGATCTCGGCGCGCTGGCGTGGGGGCGCGTGCACGTGCGCGATCTGCGCGTCGAGGGGGCGCGGCTGACGTTGCGCCACCTGCATGACAATCGCTTCAACCTGGTGGCGCTCGGACGGCGCGACACGACGCGCGATGACGCGCAGGTGCGGCCGCCGCCGAAGGCGAAGCGGCCGTTCTACATGGAGATCGATCATTTCCACGTGCAGGTCGACGGCGCGTACCACCCGCCGCGCGGGCACGAGGCGCACGTGATCGAATGGCCGCGCGGGACCTTCGACATCGAGGGGTCGGCGCAGATCGCGGCGTCGCAGCTGCACTTCCGTGTCGATCGGCTGGTCTCCGATGCGCGCGATCCTCTGCACGCGCACGTGGAGCTTCGCGGCGGTCTGTTGGTGACGCCGCACCACGGGCCGCACGGCGGCACCGAGATCGCCTTCGACGACGTCGTGCTGACGGCGACGAGCGACGGAGCCGAGATCGCGCGGCTGCATCCG
Source organism: Polyangia bacterium (assembly GCA_035607415.1). Lineage (GTDB taxonomy): Bacteria > Myxococcota_A > Polyangia > Palsa-1104 > Palsa-1104 > JAQBQH01. The sequence continues at coordinate 13,025 of DATNAQ010000147.1, read as the reverse complement.
GCGCTGCATCCGCGTGGGCGCTGGCAGCTGCGGGCCGAGGGCGGCGGGCCGCTGACCCACCTGCGCGCGCGGGCGGTCGTGTCGGGTCCGCGCGGCAGCGTCACCGTCGACGGCGTGCTGGCGCGCGGCGAGATCCTGCGCTGGGGGGCGAACCTGGCGGTGGCGGGGATCGATCCGGCGGCGGACTGGCAGGGGCTGCCGCGCGGCGACGTGAGCCTGGCGCTGCGCGCGGGCGGCACCACCAAGGCGGGCGAGGTGACGCTCGAGCGGTTGGCGGCGGATGCGGGCGCGCTGCACGTGCATGCCGAAGGGCACAGCGACTTCCGCGGGCGCGGCCAAGGCGTGGTGCGCGCGTCGATCGATTCGCTGGCGCAGCTCGGCGCGCTCGGCGTGAAGCTGCCCGACGTCGGCGAGCTCGACGGGCGCGTGGCGCTGACGGCGACGCTCGGACGCGATGCGCGCGGGCCGCGGCTCGAGGCGCACGTCGGCGGCGAGCGGCTGTGGCTGCGGCGCGGACGGATGCGCGTGCGGGCCGCGGCGTTGTCGGCGCAGGCGACGCTCGGGCCGGGGCGGCCGATCCACGTCGTCCTCGCGGGCAGGCAGCTGGCGATCGCGGGCGTCGCGCTGGCCAAGCGCAACCAGCTGGGCGAGCTGCCGGTGCGCGCGCTGGCGCTGACGCTCGACGGGCAGCCGCGGCGCTTTTCGGTGCGCGGCGGCGCCACGCTCGCGGATGGGACCGAGGCGCGCTTCGCGGCGCGCGCGCGTCGATTGCCGGCGCCGGCCATCGCGGCGACGGTGACGGAACTGACGGTGGCGCGTGGGGCGCGGCGCTTCGTGCTCGACGCGCCGGCGGAGCTGCGGCTCGCCGGGACGGCCGAAGCGCTGCGGATCGACGCGACGGTGGCGGGCGCGCATCTGGCGGCGCGCCTCGGGCTCGGCCGCGACCGGCTGACGGCGGAAGCGCGCCTGGACGCGCCGGCGCTCGAGCGGATCGGCCGGCTCGGCGGCGTGCCGCTCGGCGGCTCTTTACGCGCCGACGCCTGGCTGGCGCTCGACGAGCGGCTCACGCTCGCCGTCACCGTCGAGGGCGAGCGGCTGCGCGGGCCGCACGTGGCGATCGCGCGGCTGCACGCCGGCGTGCACAGCGTGCAGCTCGTCGGCGAGGCGCACGTGACGGCCGAGGGGCTGACGGCGGGCGGCGTGGCGCTGTCGCGGCTGGCGCTCGACGCGCGCGGTACGCCCGAGCGGCTCGCCGTCACGCTCGACGGCACGCGCGCGGGCAGCGCGCACGGAAGCCCGGCGCGGCTGCGCGTGGCGCTCGATGGGCGCTGGCGCACCGATGCGCTGGAGGTGGTGAGCGCCGACCTCGTCTTGCGCACCGCCGAGCTGACGCTGCCGCGCCAGGCGTGGCGGCTGGCCGCGCCGGCCCACGTGCACGTCGACCGCGGAGCGGCGCGCTTCGCCGGCGTGCGCGTGCGCTCGGACGTCGGCGAGCTCGACGTCGATGGGCAGGTGGCGCGCGACGCCGTCGACGTGACGCTGCAGCTGCGCAACGGCGACCTCCAGGAGCTGAGCCGCGCCGTCGGACGGCCGGGGCTCTTGCCGGCGGCGCGCTGGTCCGGGCGCGTGCACGTGGCGGGCACGGCGGCGGCGCCGCTCGTCGACGCGGCGCTCGAGGCGCGCGCCGAGAAGACGGTGTCGTGGCTCGGCTTCGGCGTGAGCGCGATGTCGCTGCGCGCGTTCGCCGACTCGCGCCACGCCATCCTGCACGCCGATGCGCGCGGGCGCGACGACACGCGCGTGGTCGTCGACGCGCACGGCGTGCCGCGGCAAGCGGGCGGGCACATCGCGGCCGTCGCCGCGACGATCGATCGGCTGCAGCTCACCGTGCACGGCCACACCTGGGAGCTGCGCGCGCCCTGCCTGATCGACGTGGGCGCGCGGCTCGCCGTCGACAATTGCCGGCTGGGGACGAACGGGCGCGGCGAGATCGCGCTGCGCGGCAGCGGGCCGCTGGCGCCGTCGAGCGGCGAGGCGCTCGACATCACGCTCACCACGCGGCACCTCGACCTGCGCGATCTGCACGCGCTCTTGGCGCCGGGGCACGCCGAGCCGCCCAAGACCGACTTCGAGATCCACGCGCACCTGCAAGGGACGCGGCGCGCGCCGGTCGTCGACGTGCAGCTCGTCGGCAACGGCTCCGAGATCGACGAGGGCGGGCTGCCGGAGAACGTGAACTACAAGATCAGCGCGCACTACGGCGAGCGGCGCTTGCGCGGGCAGGCTTCGATGCGCCAGGCGGGGACGCGGCTCGGGATCGGCGCGACCTTCGATGTGCCGACCACGCTCGCCGACGGCGAGCAGCCGATCTCGCTCGCGCTCGAGGCGCGCCCGGTGCCGTACTACAAGATCCGGCAGCTCCTGCCGACGACGTTCGCCAACCTGAAGGGATTCTTCACGCTGCGCGTGAACGCGGGCGGCACCACGCGCCACCCGCACGTCGACGCCGAGCTGCACATGCCGTCGTGGGGGCTCGACGATCTGCGCGACAACAACACCATCGCCAACCTGGCGTACGACGGGCGCGAGCTGACGGTCAACAGCGTCACCTCGTTCGCGGCGCAGGGGCTGCTCGGCGCGATCTTGCACCTGCATCCGCCGCGCAACTCGGGCACCGTGACCCTGGCGCTGCGCGCGCCCGTCGACATGGTGCGCCTGTTGCGGGCGCCGCGCGAGGCGCTGCACGCGCTCGTGCACGATGCGCCGCTCGTGGTCTCGGCCGAGGTGCGCGACGTGGATCTGGCCAAGGTGCCGCTCGAGCTCTTCGGCTTCGCCGTGCCGCTCACCGCCGGGCGGCTGCACGCGGGGGTGCGCGGCGGCGGGACCCTGGATCAGCCGACGCTGAACGCCGAGGTGCGCGCGGTCGGGCTCGGACGCGCGGGCGTCATCGACCACCTCGACGTCGAGGGCGCGCTGGCGTGGGAGCGCGGGCGCGTGCACGTGAGCGGATGGGCCGGGCTGCGCGGCGCGCCGCTGTTGAGCTTCCGCGGCGTCGCTGACCTCGACGGGCGCCGCCTGTTCGATCGAAGCGTGTGGGGCGACCATTGGCGCGACGGCGCGCTCGACATCGACGTCGACGTGCCCGGCTACCCGCTGGCGCGGCTGCGCAACCTGCAGCCGCGGCTGCACGCCATCGACGGCACGCTGCACGCGCGCGCCGCCTTGCGCGGCACCTGGGGCGCGCCCGATCTGCGCGTCGTCGCCCAGGGGCGCGACGTGGGGCTGGCGCACGGGCGCTTCGCGCGGCTCGACGCCGACGTGCACTTGCACGACGCGCGCTGGACCTTCGACGCCGGCGGCCGCGACGGCCACGGCGGCACCGTGCGGGTCGACGGGGAGCTGCCGCGCGATTGGGACGCGCCGATGCGCATGACCATCGACGCGCGCGCGCTGCAGGTCGGCTTCCTCGGCGCGCTGTGGGAGGAGATCGGCGACATCGGCGGGCGGCTCGATGCGCACGTGCAGGTGTCGGGCACGCGCGCGGCGCCGCGGCCGACGGGCGAGGCGCACCTCGAGGGCGGCCTCTTCGGCTTCCGCGGCGACGCGCGCCGCTACGAGGCGGCGCTGTCGCTGCGCATCGACGGCGACGTGGCGCGCCTCGAGCGGCTGTGGCTGCGCGGCGGCGGCGGCACGCTCGAGGCCACCGGCAGCGCGCGCCTCGACGGGCTTCGGCCCACGCAGCTGGCGCTCGCGGCGCACGCGCACGACTTCCGGTTCGCCTACGGCTCGGCGGCGGCGCGCTTCGACGCCGACTTCGCGCTCGACGGCGATCGCACCGACGACGTGTTCCGCGGCGCGCTCGAGCTGTCGCGCGGCAGCATCGTCCTACCCGAGCTCGGCGGGCTCGGCGCGCGCGAGGACCTCGGCGGCATGCCCGACGTGCGCTTCGAGGACGCGCGCGCCCGCCGCGACGCGCATGAGCGGTCGGCGGGCAAGGGCGCCTTCATCGCCGTGCGCGTCGACGGGCCGCTGGTGCTGCGCAGCCGCGAGGCGGAGCTCGATCTCGGCGGCGAGCTCGGCGTCACCGTCGCCGGCGACGCGCTCGGCATCGCGGGCGTGGTCGAGTCGCGCCCGGGCGGCAGCGTCGAGCTCCTCGGCAAGCGTTACGACGTCGAGCGGCTGCAGCTCGCCTTCGGCGGCGCGCCCGATGACCCCGAGCTGCACCTGCGCGTCACGCGACGCCTGGGACAGGCGACGGTCGCGATCATCATCGAAGGCACCGCCAAGAACCCGTCGGTGCGCCTGACCTGCGATCCGCCGGTGTACGACGCCACGCAGCTGACGAGCCTGGTGCTGGCCGGGCGCGCCGGCAGCGAGCGCATCGCGGTGCGCGATCTCGACCGGCAGATCACGGGCCTGTTGTCGGCGCTGGTGATCCGCAAGATCCGCGAGCAGCTGGCGCCGTCGCTGCCGATCGATCTGGTGCGGCCGCTCGATCAGCAGAGCTACGCCGAGTTCTCGGCGGCGCCGGTCGAAGTGGGGCGCTTCGTGTCGGATCGCATCTACGTGCGCTACGAGCAGCGCTACGGCGGCTCGCGCCTCGGCCGCTCGGCGAGCAACTCCGACGAGGCGAGCGCCGAGGTCCGGCTCGGCAAGGGCTTCGAGCTGACCACCACCTTCGGCGACGGCGGCGTCGGCGGCATCTACCTGTTCTGGACGGCGCGGCACTAGGAGCGGCGGACGGCGCAGGCGGCGTGGCCGAGGATCTGCGGGCCGTCGCGCGTCGCCGTCGGGGTCGGCTGCCAGCCGCGGGCGAGGCGCGCCGCGAGCAGGTCGTCCGCAGTCGGCCGGTGATCCCACACGGCGACCGCCGTGACCGCGCCGAGTCAGGTGGTGTCGAAGACGAGCCATTCGGGCGCCGCGGCGATGACCACGTCGTGCGTGTACTCGTCCTGCGTGACGACTTCGACGAGCGCGTGGCCGAGCGCGTGCGCCCAGCGCATGACCTCCTCGAGCGTGCGCAGCTTTTCGTGCATCCCGATCGATGAAACGCGCGCCCGCGCGCGAACCTTCCGATTGTGCGCCGGATCGCTAGTCGGCGTCGATGCGGCGCATCACGACGACGGCGCGGGCGGCGACGTCGAGGGTTTCGCCGGGGCGCAGCACCCGGCCGCCGTCAGGCGGGGTGCCGTCGCCGAGCGCGGCGGTGTCGATCTCGCGTGTCCAGCGCCGCCCGAAGGCCTCGCCCGGCACTACGAAGCGCACCGGCTCGTGCGACGCGTTGAACAAGAGGAAGAAGTCGTCGTCGACGACGCGCTCGCCGTGCGCGTCGGGCGTGGCGATGGCCTTGCCCGAGAGGAACACCGCCAGCGACCGGGCGAAGCCGGCGGTCCAGTGCTCGTCCGACATTTCCTGCGCGTCGGGCGTGAACCAGGCGATGTCCTTCACGCCGCTGCCGTGCAGCGGCCGCCCCTGAAACCAGCGACGGCGACGGAAGGTGCCGTGCTCCTGCCGCAACCTGACGACGCGGCGCACGAAGTCGACCAGATCGCGATCGACGTGCTCCCAGTCGAGCCACGCCAGCTCGTTGTCCTGGCAGTAGGCGTTGTTGTTGCCCTGCTGCGTGCGGCTCAGCTCGTCGCCGCCGCCGAGCATCGGCACGCCCTGCGACAAGAGCAGCGTGGTGAAGAAGTTGCGCTGCTGCTGCGCGCGCAGGCGCAGGACGGCGTCGTCGTCGGTGTCGCCCTCGACGCCGCAGTTCCACGAGCGGTTGTCGTCGGTGCCGTCGCGGTTCTCCTCGCCGTTGGCCTCGTTGTGTTTGCCGTCGTAGGAGACGAGGTCGCGCAGCGTGAAGCCGTCGTGCGCGGTCACGAAGTTGATGCTGGCGAACGGGCGCCGCCCGTTCTCGGCGTACAGGTCGCTCGACCCGGTCAGCCGCGAGGCGAGCTCGCCGAGGCGCCACGCCTCGCCGCGCCAGAAGTCGCGCACGCCGTCGCGATACTTGCCGTTCCACTCCGACCACAGCGGCGGAAAGTTGCCGACCTGGTAGCCGCCGTCGCCGACGTCCCACGGCTCGGCGATCAGCTTGACGCGCGAGACCACCGGATCCTGCTGGATGAGATCGAAGAAGGCCGACAGCCGATCGACCTCGTGCAGCCCGCGCGCGAGCGTCGCCGCCAGATCGAAGCGGAAGCCGTCGACGTGCATCTCCTCGATCCAATAGCGCAACGAATCCATGAGGAGCTGCAGCACGTGCGGATGCCGCATGTTGAGCGAATTGCCGGTACCGGTGTAATCCATATAATAACGGTGATTATCCGGGACCAATCGATAATAGGCGGCGTTGTCGATGCCCTTGAACGAGAGCATCGGGCCGAGATGGTTGCCCTCGGCGGTGTGGTTGTAGACCACGTCGAGGAGCACCTCGATCCCGGCGGCGTGCAGCCCGCGCACCATGGCCTTGAACTCCTGCACCTGATCGCCGCGCCCCGATTGCGACGAATATTCGTTATGCGGCGCGAAATATCCGATCGAATCGTATCCCCAATAATTGCGTAACCCCTTCGATTCGAGGATCTGCGAGTGCACGAACTGGTGCACCGGCAACAACTCGACGGCGGTGACGCCGAGCCGCTTGAAGTGCTCGAGGATCGGCGGCGACGCCAGCGCCGCGTAGGTGCCGCGCAGCTCGGGCGCGATGTCGGGGTGGCGCGCGGTCATGCCCTTGACGTGCGCCTCGTAGACGATGGTCTCGTGCCACGGCGTGCGCGGGCGGCGATCCTCGCGCCAGTCGAAGTACGGGTTGGTCACCACCGACTTCGGCATGTGCGCCGCGGAGTCGCGATCGTTGCGCTCTTCGGGCCGCTCGAAGTAGTGCGCGTAGAGCGCCTCGTCCCAGCGCGGCCGCCCGTCGATGGCGCGGGCGTAGGGATCGAGCAGCAGCTTGTGCGGGTTGCAGCGGTGGCCCTCGTCGGGCGCCCAGGGGCCGTGCACGCGATAACCGTAGCGCTGCCCCGGGCCGACGCCGGGCACGTAGCCGTGCCACGAGAACGCGGTCTGCTCGGGCAGCGCGATGCGCTCCTCGCGGCCGTCGTCGTCGAAGAGACAGAGCTCGACCTTGGTCGCGACCTCCGAGAAGATCGAGAAGTTGGTGCCGCTGCCGTCGTAGGTCGCGCCGAGGGGGAAGGGCTCGCCGGGCCAGATGCGCATGTCGTTACGATCGATATAAGCGCAGCGACGGGGCCCGCTACTGGCGGGGACCGACTACCAGCGGACGTCGAGCCGCGCGCCGGCGTCGACGGCGGCGGTGCCGAGGCCGAGCGACGGCACCAGCGCGACCTTCGTCGACGACCTGGCCGCCTTCCACGCGAAGATGGCCGTGGCGGCGCCGAAGACCGGCGTACCGATGGCGCCGAGCACGATGCCGGGCACGCCGTTGTAGCGCGTCGGGCAGCGCTCGTTCGACGGGAAGCTCGACGCGCAGTTGGTCTTGCCGTGGTACGCGGCCGACACCGCCAGCGACACCACGCTCGCCACGAACAGCGCGCCCGAGCCCACCGCCAGCCCGATGTAGAGCCCGCGATGCTTCGGCATCTCCGGCGTCGGCGTCGGTGCCGGCGTGGCCAGCGGCGTCGCGCCCGCGGGCGGCTCGAGCTGCGTCTTGAGCGCGGCGGCGGCGTTCGACAGGCCGTCGTTCACTTCCTTCATGTTGCAGGCGGTGCAGTCGTCGTTGGCGGTGGCGATGCTCTTGCCGTCGCCGAGATCGATGAGCTCGAGCGTGGTCGAGAAGTGCGCGGTGCCGATGACCTCGATGGTCGCTTTGACCACGCGGCGCACCATCACCATCTCGCCGATGCTGCGCAGGCAGGTGATGGTGTCGCAGCCGGCGACGCCGCGCTCGGAGATGGCGCGATCGACCTCGGCATCGGACACGACGTCGAAGCCGGCGGCGAGCCCGCCGCGCAGGCTGGTGCGCAGCTTGGCCTTCTGCTCCTCGGCGATCGGCTCGCCGGTGACGTTGAAGACGGCGATGGCGATGCGCTCGCGGCCGCTGGCGCTGCCGGCGGCGTGGGCGCGCGTGGCGCCGAAAGCGAGCAGGGCGACGACGACGGCGAGCACGGGGCGGGAACGCATCGCACCGACGATACCGTCGCCGCCGGTGGCGGTCAATTTCCGGCCGCGGCAGGTCCGCCTCGGGACGGAGGCGCCGCCTGCTCAACGCAAGACGGCGTCGGTCTCGATGGTGAGCACGAGGCCGTACGCGCCGATGTAGGGCGAATACGGCGTCACGTAGAGCTGGCGGAACATCTGCCGGTGATCGACGTCGGGCTCGACGTAGTGCGGGATGGCCACGTCTCGCACCCAGCTCTCGACGCGGCCGTAGGCGGCGAGGTCGCGCTGCGGCGGCAGCGGTGCGGCGGACGTCACCGTCAGCCTCGGGATCGTGTGGCGCGGCTTCTTCGCCGCCACCGGCTTGTGCCGCGGCTGCCGCAGCGCGGTTGCGGCAATCGAGTTCCAGTCGAGTGCCAGTGAGAGGGATACCCGAGGGGCCACCAGCGGCACGTGTGCCCGCGCGACGGTGGAAAACCCGAGCGAGCTGAGGAGAAAGGCCGCGAGGGCGGTCGAGCGCATCTCTATTCATCAGGCGATTGCAGCCGGCGTGCCGATTGCAACGTCGCGTTTACGGGAGATGCCGCGCCCGGCTGCGCGGCTTATACACACAGCGATGCGCGGATGGTTGAAACGTAGACACGAGACCGACGACGAGCACGCGCTGCGTCGCGGCGACGACGAGCCCAACCCCGCGGTGGCGCTCGCCGTCGGGCTCATCTACGTGTTTCGCACCGCGGCCGGCGCGCGCATCATGCGCGAGCTCGAAAGCGCGGTGCGGAAATACGCCGCCGATCCGCATGCGTTGTGGCGATTGGTGCGCGCGGGTGAGGCGCCCGAGCCGCCCGCCGACGTCATCGACACCACGGTGGCCGAGGCCAAGCGCCTCGACGCGCAGAAGAAGTAGGCAGAAGAAGTCGCCGCGCGCCCGCGTAGTACGATCGTAGATGGCCGCGATCTTCTTTCTCCTCGCGTACGCGTGGCCGCACGCCGCCGCCGCCGACACGCTCGAGGCGCGCTTTTCGCCGCCGCCGGGCGCCGCGCGCGTCGCCGTCGCCGACGGCAGCTTCGGCGACTTCTTGCGCCGGCTGCCGCTCAAGCCGCGCGGCACCGCCGTCAGGCTGTACGACGGCACGCCCAAGGCGCGCCAGGACGTGCACGCCGCGGTCGTCGATCTCGACGTGCCGCCGCGCGATCTGCAGCAGTGCGCGGACGCCGTGATGCGGCTGTGGGCCGAGTATCGCTACACGCTCGGCGCGCGCATCGCGTTCCACCCCGATCCGGGAAAATCGCGCGCGCTCGCGTTCGATGCACGCACGCACGATCGGCGCGCCTTCGAGCACTGGCTCATCAAGCTGTTCGCCGACGCCGGCTCGGCGTCGCTCGAGGCCGAGCTGCGCGCGGCGAGCGGCGAGGTGCAGCCGGGCGACGTGCTCATCCAGGGCGGCTATCCCGGGCACGCGGTGCTGGTGCTCGACGTCGCCGCGGGCAAGGACGGCCGGCGTTGGCTGCTGCTCGGCCAGAGCTACATGCCGGCGCAGGACTTCCACGTGCTCGTCAATCCGGCCACGCCGTCGTCGCCGTGGTACGACGCCGCCGCGCTGGCGACGGGCCTGAAGACGCCCGAGTGGCGCCCGTTCACGCGCCGCGACGTGCGCCGCTTCTAGCGCGAGCCGCTCGCGAGCTAGTCGTCGAACTCTTTGTCGGGATCGATGCGCGGGATCGGCATCGTCGACTCGTTGCGCTGCGGCTCCATCGGCGCCTCGCGATCGTTGCGCTCGGAGGACACGCGCTCGTCGACGAGCTCCTGCGGCGCGCCCGGCTCGCGTCCGTACTCCTCGAGCTTGCGATAGAGCGTCTTGCGATCGAGCCCGAGCCGCTCCGCTGCGCGCGTCTTGTTGCCGCCCGCGGCCTGCAGCACGCGATTGATGTACTCGCGCTCGAGCTCGGCGAGCGTCAGGCCGCGAGCGAGCGCGCCGGCGAGCACGTCGGACGAGCGGCGCTCGCGCACCTGCGACGGCAAATCGTCGGGCCCGATCTGATCGCTCTCGGCCAGCGCCACCGCGCGCTCGACGACGTTCTCCAGCTCGCGCACGTTGCCCGGCCACGGATAGGCCAGAAGGATCTTGAGCGCCGCCTGCGTGAAGGCGCCGATGCGCTTGCCGGTGCGCTGCGCCGCCTCGGTGAGGAAGTGATCCGACAGCGGCAGCACGTCTTCGGCGCGATCGCGCAAGGGCGGCAGCATCACCTCGATGACGTTGAGGCGATAGAACAGATCCTCGCGGAACGCGCCCTCGCTCATGCGCTGCGCCAGATCGCGGTTGGTCGCCGAGAGGACGCGCACGTCGACCTTCTCGGGACGCGCGGCGCCGAGCGGGCGCAGCTCGCGCTCCTGCAAGACGCGCAGGAGCTTGGCCTGCAGCTGCGGCGGCAGATCGCCGATCTCGTCGAGGAAGATGGTGCCGCCGTCGGCTTCGACGAACTGGCCCGCGCGATCGCTGCGCGCGTCGGTGAAGGCGCCGCGCTTGTAGCCGAACAGCTCCGACTCGAGCAGCGTGTCGGGGATGGCGGCGCAGTTGACCGCGACGAACGGCTTCTTGGCGCGCGGCGAATTGAAGTGCAGCGCGCGCGCCACCAGCTCCTTGCCGGTGCCGGACTCGCCGGTGATGAGCACGTTCGCCGAGCTGCCCGACAGGCGGCGGATCAGCGCGAACACGTCCTGCATCGGCGCCGACTTGCCGATGATGTTCTCGAAGCGATAGGGGCGCGCGACCTCTTTGCGCAGCCGCGCGACCTCGCGCCGCAGCGTGCGCTCGTCGAGCGCCTTCTCGACGGCGACGAGGAGATCGTCGATCTCGAACGGCTTGGTGATGTAGTCGTGCGCGCCGAGCTTGAGCGCGCGCTTGGCCGTCTCGATCGAGCCGAAGGCGGTGATGACCACGACGTGCGGCGGATTGGCCTCGCCGGCCGCCGGCGCGCGGATCTCGGCGAGCATGTCGAGCCCGTCCATGTCGGGCATCTTGACGTCGGTGACGACGAGGTCGACGCCGCCCGCGCGCACGCGATCGATTCCGGCGCGCCCGCCGGCGGCGACGTCGACGCGATAGCCTTCGTCCATCAACGACTCCGACAGGAAGTCGCGCATCGCGGAATCGTCGTCGACGACGAGCAGCTGGGTACGAGAGCGTTCGGCCCGATCCATGCGGTCGAGTTATGTCATAGCACGTTCAGCCGGCGGCGGAGGCGCGAAGCTCGGCGCGCTCGGAGGCGGGCAAAAAGACGCGGAAGACGGTGCCGCCCTCGGGGCGGTTGTCGATCTCGATCCAGCCGTCGTGGTCCTTGACGATGCCGACCGACACCGCCAGCCCGAGGCCGGTGCCGCCCTTTGCCACGTCGCCCTGCTTGGTGGTGTAGAAGGGCTCGAAGATGCGCTCGCGATCGGCGACGGGGATGCCGACGCCGGTGTCGCTGACCTCGAGCACGACGTAGCGGCCGGGATCGGCGGCGTCGAGGCCGGGGCGGCGGCGGATGAGCGCTCGGGTGGCCAATTCGAGGTCGCCGCCCGAGGGCATGGCCTGGATGGCGTTGACGCACAGGTTGAGGCAGACCTGCTGCAGCTGATCGGCGTCGCCTTGCACCACCGGCGACTCCGGCGGCAGGAGCGCGACGGCGCTGCCGTCGGTGCGCTTGGAGTCGACGGTGAAGGGACGCAGCTTGGCGTCGACGCGCGAGACGGCGAGCTGATGCTCGAGGAAGTCGAGGCAGACTTTGGCCACGGAGTGCAGATCGACGACGGTGCGCGTCGACGCGGGACGGCGCGCGAAGTCGAGCAGCTGCTGGATGATCTTGGTGATGCGCTGCGTCTGCGTGGCGATGATGCCGGCGTTCTTGGCGACTTCGGCGGGATCGACCGCCTTCTTCTCGAGCTGGCGCGCGCGGCCGCCGATGACGTTGAGCGGCGTGCCGACCTCGTGCGCGATGCCGGCGGCGAGCTGACCGATGGTCGCCAGCTTCTCCGAGTGGCGCAGGCGCGCTTCGAGGGCGAGCTTGGCGTCGACGCCGTGGAGGATCTCTTCGCGCGCTTCGCGCAAGGAGCCGGTCATGTCGTTGAAGCGATCGGCGAGGTCGCCGACCTCGTCGTCGCGCTCGCGCAAGATCACGCGGCCGAGATCGCCGTGGGTGACGTCGTCGATGGCTTCGACCAGGCGCTTGAGCGGATTTCCGATCGAGGCGCGCGTCGACAGCCAGATGAGCGCGGCGAGCAGCACCGAGAGGCCGACCAGCGCCCACAGGATGGTGCGGCGCGACTCGAGCATGGCGCGCGCCATGTCGCTCTCGTCACGCGACAGCTCGATGGCGGCGACGACGCGATCGGAGTCGTCGCGGATCGGCTCCATGAGGGCGTAGATGTCCTTGCCGTCGACTTCGATGTGATCGCCGAAGGGCGCCTTGTTGAGCGTGGTGATCTGCAGGCGCTGCGCGCGCGTGGGATCGGCCGGCGCGGGCAGGTAGACGTAGTCGTGGCTCTCCGAGCTGGCGACGGCGCCGGGCGGGAGCTGACCGTTGCGCTCGACGGCGGCGCGGTCGGCGACGAAGAACGCGGGGGTCTGCTGGCCGGGGCGCGCGTGGCGCAGGTCGAAGTAGGTGAAGCGGATGTTGGGCTCGGCGTCCTGCCAGCGGGCGACGAGGCGATCGGTGTCGGCGTAGCGGCCGGCCTTCTCGTCGAGCTCGAGGGCGACGCGGACCGAGGCGCCGACGAGCTCCATCTGGCGCTCGAGGTCGGCGTTGAGCTCGGCGCGGCGGGTGCGCAGGCTGACCCAGCCGTAGAGCCCGAGCGTGAGGAGCACGAGCGTCACCGTGGTGAGCGTGATGCGTGTGCCGATCTTCATCGTCGACGACAGTAGGGTAGCACGCCC
>DATNAQ010000145.1:0-3329 GCA_035607415.1 Polyangia bacterium | reverse complement strand
GCGCATGGCGGCCAGCGCCGCCGGCGACACCTCGTCGCAATCAGGACAGGTCGCCGAGCGCTGCGTGATCCAGACCAGCCGATCCTGTGCGAGCTGCGGGAATGGCCGGTGGATCGCTTCGGAGAAACTGAACATCGCCGCACCCGCGCCGACACCGAGCGCCAGTGTGATCACCACCGCGCCGCTATACGCAGGCGAACGAATCAGCGCCCGCCATCCGTGGCGCGCGTCCTGTTCGAGCTGTTCGAGCCACGCCCAGCGCCACACTTCGCGCACCGATTCGCCGATCCCGGTCACATTGCCGAACCGGCGGCGCGCCGCGCTACGCGGGTCGGCCGCCGCGCCAAGCGCCTCGGCGTCGAGCTCGAGATGGTCGCGCAGCTCGCGATCGATCTCGTCGTCGTTTGGACGCTGCATCGGTCAGCCCTCCGCTGGGCGCATGACGCGTCCGATCGCCGCCACCAGCTCCTCCCACCTCGATGCCTGACGGGTGAGCTGGCGGCGCCCGGCCGCGGTGAGACGATAGTACTTGTGCTCGCGGCTCTTCCCTGCCGCTTTCTCCCAGCGCGACGCAATGAACCCGTCGCGCTGCAGCCGGTGCAGCGCCGGATAGAGCGAGCCGTGCTCGACGACCAGCGCGTCGGCGGTCGACTGGCGGATCGACGTCGCGATGCCGTGGCCGTGCGCCGGCCCGAACACGAGCGTCTTGAGAATCAGCATGTCGAGCGTACCCTGGAGCAGCTCGAGCTTGTCGGAGGAGCGCGGCATGGTTCGCGATAGTAGGGAGTCTACCAACTGGCAGTAGCCACTCTACCATCACCCTCGGCGGACGGCAAGAGGCTGCCCGCTATTCCGCCCGCAGCGCCTCCACCGGCGCCACCCGCGTCGCCGCGCGGGCCGGCACGAACGACGCCGCGAGCGCCACGAGGAGTAGCACGATCGGCGCCGCGGCGAACGTCACCGGGTCGTGCGCCGACACGCCGGCGAGCATCGACGCCAATAGCTTGGACGCCATCGCCGCACCGGCGAGCCCGACGACGCACCCCACCGCCGCCGTCACCAGTCCGTAGCGCAGCACGAGCATCACGATCCGGCCGCGCGATGCGCCGAGCGCGGAACGAATCCCGAATTCGCGCGTGCGCGCCACGACGGTGAACGCCATGATGCCGTACACGCCGAGCGCCGCAAGTCCCAGCGCAAGGAGCGCAAACGCGCCCATCAAGCCCATCGCGAGCTGCTGCCGCTCGATCGACGCGCTCAGCACGTCGCGCACCGTGCGAGGATTGATCAGCGGGACTTTGGGCTCGATCGCGTGCAGGTCCTGGCGAATCGTCGTCAGCAGCGCGCCCGCGTCGCCCGACGTCCGAACGACGAACTCGTTGCCGATGATCTGCGTCTGGAGCGCCGACTGGTACACCGTTGGGTCGACCTCCTCGAGCACCGAAGGACGAACATCGGCGACGACGCCGATCACTTCGTTCGCCACGGTCGAATCGCCGATGCCGCCGTCGAGAAAGACGTGCGCGCCGATCGGGTTGGCGTTCGGCCACAGCTTTTTCGCGACGTCTTCGCTGATCACGATCACCGGCGGCGTGCCCGGACGATCGCTCGGCGCGAAGACGCGGCCTTGCAGCAGGCGAATGCCCATCGCGGCGAAGTACTCCGCCGACGCGGTCGCCAGCTCGATGCTCGGCGGACCACTCTGATCGACCTGTCTTCCTTCGACGCGGAAGCCGACGTGCATCCACCCGCCGTTCCACGGCGCGACCGCCGTGTAGCCGACGGCGGTGACGCCGGGAATGGCGTGCAGCTGTTGCGAATATGCGTTCACGAACTGCTCGCGATCCGCCGGATAGCGGTAGCGGCCCTGCATGTTCACGATGAAGGTTGCCTGATGGGTGGTGGCCGCGTAGCCAAGGTTCGTGCGCACGAGCGATACGAAAGTGCGCGCGAGAAGCCCCGCACCCACCACCAGCACGACCGCGAAGGCGATCTGCGCCGCGACGAGCGTGCGCGACGCGCGCGCCGAGGAACGTCCCGGCGACGACGAGCGGCTGCCGCCGTCGCCCAACGAGTCGCGCACGTCGAGCTTCGTCGTGCCAAGCGCTGGAAGCAGACCGAAGGCGAGCCCGCAGAGGACCGACGCGGCGATCGCGAAGGCGAGCACGCCGCCGTCGATCCGCACGTCGCCGAGCTGCGGCAGCACGTCGCCCGTCAGGCTGATCAGGAGCTTCTTGAGCAGAATGGCCAGCACGATGCCGAGCGCGCCGCCGACGGTTCCGTAGACGAGGCTCTCGGTCAGCACCTGCCGGAAGAGCCGTCCGCGCGCCGCGCCGAGCGCGGTCCGGATGCCAAGCTCGCGCCGCTGCGCCATGGCGCGGCCGAGAAAGAGCCCGGCGATGTTGACACAGGTCACGACGAGGACGACGAGCGCGCCGACCATGACGAGCACGAGAACGGAGCCGATACCGCCGACGATCGCCGCGTGCAGCGGCGTCGGGATCACGGTTCCGGCATTCTTTATCTGTGGATAGAGCTGTTGGATTCGCGGGCGAAGCAGCGCGAGCTCTGATCTGAGCTGTGTGATGGACACGCCGGGGGCGAGCCGGGCGACTGACCGCCAGACCCGCCGCGTTCCGTACCCGGGAATAGGCGCGATCGCGCGGATGTTGAGGCCAACCAGCGCGTCCGCGGTGAAGGTGGGCCCGACGAACGATGCCGGAAGAACCCCCACTACTATGAAGCTGTTCGCATTCAGCTGAACGCTGCGCCCAATGACGTGCCGGTCGCCGCCGAAGTCGCGCTGCCACAGCGGGTAGCTGAGCACGACCGTACGCGGTGCGCCGCGCTGAAGATCGGCGCCGGTGAAACCGCGGCCGAGGAGCGGGCGCACGCCCAGTACGTCGAAGAACGCCGAGTCGACCGCGGCGATCTGCCAGGGCTCGGCGCCGTCGTCAGTCGTGTAGGTCAAACTCTGGTAGTTCCCGAACGACGTGAGCCCGACGATCGCCTTGCTCTGGGCGGCGAGCGTCATCAGCTCGGCGGCCGACAGCATGTCGCTCCCGTCTGCGTTTGGCTGCGCGTAGAGGCGATAGAGCTGCTCCGGGACGCGGTAGGGGAGCGGCTCGATCAGCACGCGATGCACGACCGAAAACACCGCCGTGTTCGCGCCGACGCCGAGGGCGAGCGTCGTGAGCACGACGGCGGCGAAGGCCGGCGTGCGCCGCATCGCGCGCCAGGCGAGTCGCAGATCGGCCCGCAGATCTTCGACCAAGTGCGAGCGGCGAATGTCGGATTCGATTTCCATGTCGGTGGCCTCGCAATAGCGT
>DATNAQ010000143.1:0-8228 GCA_035607415.1 Polyangia bacterium | reverse complement strand
GACCGCGGCCCTGCTCGCCGCCGGCGCCACCGTCGATCTCGCGCTGAAGGTCGCCTCCGGCGAGCTCGACAACGGCGCCGCCTTCGTCAGGCCTCCGGGGCATCACGCCACCGCCGATCGCGCGATGGGCTTTTGCCTCATCAACAACGTCGCTGTCGCCGCCGCGGTCCTGCGCGCGCAGGGCAAGCGCGTCGCCATCTTCGACTGGGACGTGCACCACGGCAACGGCACCGAGGCCATCTTCGACGAGGAGCCCGACGTCCTCTACACCTCCACGCACGAATGGCCGCAGTACCCCGGCACCGGTCTGGCCGACTACACCGGCTCGGGCCGCGGCCTCGGCTTCACCGTCAACGTCCCGCTGTCGCGCGGCACGCGCCCCGACGCCTATCTCGCCGCCTACCGCGCGCGCATCCAGCCCGCCATCGCCCACTTTCGCCCCGACGTCATCCTCGTCTCCGCCGGCTTCGACGCGCACATCGACGACCCGCTCGGCGGCCTCAAGCTCGACGAGGACACCTACGAGATCCTGACCCGCGACATGCTCGCGATCTGCCCGCGCACCGCCGTGGTCCTCGAGGGCGGCTACGACCTCGACGCGCTCGCTTCGTCGTCGGTGCGCGTGCTACAGACGCTCCTGGGCGAACGTGACACGGCCCGATAAGATCGAGCGCTACGGCGACTTCGAGCTCATCCGCTACCTCACGGCCGGCGGAATGGCCGACCTGTGGCTGGCGCGCTCGGGCCGCTTCTCCGGCGACCTCGTCGTCAAGCGCATCCAGCCGCGCTACGTCGAGATGACCCGCGTCGTGAAGATGTTCATCGACGAGGGGCGCATCGCGCAGGCGCTCGATCACCCCAACGTCGTCAAGGTCCTCGACGTCGGCCACGAGAACGGCACGTACTTCATCGCCATGGAGTACATCCCGGGCCGCGATCTTCTCGCCATCTGCCGTCGCGGCATCGAGGTCGGCAACTTCCTGCCGCGCCACCTCGCGGTCGCCATCCTGGCGCAGGCCGCGCGCGGGCTCGTCTACGCGCACGAAAAGGCCGCCGAAGACGGCACGCCGCTGCGGGTCGTGCACTGCGACATCTCGCCCGGCAACATCGTCGTTGGCTGGGGCGGCACCGTGAAGCTGGTCGACTTCGGCATCGCGCGCGCCACCATCATGCTGCGCGAGAGCGACCACACCGTCGCCGGCAAGTACAACTACATGGCGCCCGAGCAGATCCGCGGCGAGGCCGTCGACGCGCGCGCCGACCTGTTCGCGCTCGGCATCATCTTGTACGAGCTCACCGTCGGCAAGCGCCTGTTCCGTGGCCGGCCCGAGCAGGTCATCCGCCTGGTGCTCGACGAGCCGATCCCGCGGCCCACCGAGCTGCGCCCCGATTTTCCGGCGTCGCTCGAGCACGTGATCATGCGCTGCCTCGAGCGCGATCCGGCGCGCCGCTACCAGTCGGCGCGCGAGCTGCGCACCGAGCTGATGGCGTGGCTCGCCGAGAGCGGCCTGTCGCACGACAAGCGGCGCATCGCCGAGTACCTGCGCTCGGTCTTCGAGCTCAAGAAGCAGCGCGACGCCGACGAGTTCGCCGGTGGCGAGCGCGACGACGACGAGGAGCTCGAGCTGGAAAATGCGCTGCCCCAGCCGCAGCGCGAGCTGGTCGTCGACGCCGAGGATCCGGCCGACGAAGTGCACCTCGTCGCCCCGCCGGCCGCCGGCGAGGTCCAGCCGATCATGGAGAAGTCGACCGCGCCCATCGACACCGAGGCGACGGCCAAGAAGCACCGCATCTCGCTCGCCGAAGTCCGCCGCATCGAGCCCGAAGGGCTCGCGACGACAGCAGGCACGGAGGAGGCCGAGCGCCTCCCCGAGCCGCCGACGGTGCGCCTGCACGCCGACGAGACGCCGAAGAAGGTCGTGCTTCCTGCCTGGACCAAGCCGCGCCGCCCCTGGTGGAAGCGCCTGTTCGGCCTTTTCGGGAGGCGTTAGACTGTGTTAACATACTCGGCCGGATGCGCCGTCCCGCCATGGCCGATAAGCTCAGTGCGTTCGAGGTCTTCCCCGACCGCGAGCTCAAAGTCGGCCACCCGATCGTAGCCCGCCTGGTGGGGCGCAAGTTCGACCAGCTCCTCGAGAGCGGCAACTACGAGAAGCCCTACGACGCCCGCTTCGGTAAGGCGATGGTCAAGACGCTGTCGTACGTGGCCACGACGCTCGGCGCGTCGTTCGGCTTCGCCGAGCGCACCGAGCTGTCGCTGTACGCGCTGGCCAACGGCGGCGACGCGCGCCGCCTGTTGTCGCGCATCGCCGGCGAAGCGTCGGGCAAGCTGTCGCTGCTCCTCGGCGAGGTGGCCACGTTCGAGGCGCGCCTCTACGAGTTCCCGGCGCAGGACATGGCCTCCGAGTACTTTCGCTGGCGGCAGGACGAGGCCAACGTCCTGTCGATCGATCGCTATTGCACGCACGTGCTGTCGCAGTCGGGCGCCGACGCGACGGCGGTGCCGCGCATCCTCGACGGGCTCGGCCCCGACGAGAAGGTCGAGCTCCTCCGCCAGAACGCGCTCGACTTCGGCACCGTGCCGACGTGGCAGCGTCACGGCGCGGCTGTCCGCATCTCGCCCACCGACGGCAACGGCCATTCGTCCGGCCGGCTCATCGTCGACTTGAACCTGCCGAACGAAGACGGCTGGATCGAGTATCTGCGCCAGGCCCTCCCGCAGTAGCGCGGCGCCGGTTCCTCTTTATATAGTCCCTCCATGAAAGCTGTCGTCTGCCAGGCGTTCGGGCCTCCCGAGTCGCTCGTCGTCACGGATCTGCCGTCGCCCAAGGTGTCGTCGGGGCAGGCGCTCGTCGACGTCAAAGCGTGCGGCGTGAACTTCCCCGATACGCTCATCATCGAGGGGAAGTACCAGTTTCGGCCCGAGCCGCCGTTCTCGCCGGGCGGCGAGGTCGCCGGCGTCGTCGCCGAAGTAGGCGAGGGCGTCACCCACGTCAAGCCCGGCGACCGCGTGGTGGCGCTCATGCCGTGGGGCGGATACGCCGAGCAGCTCGTCGCCGATGCGGTGCGGCTCATCCCCATCCCCGACGGCGTGAGCTTCGTGCAGGCGGCGGCGACGCTGACCACCTACGGCACGACCTACTATGCGCTCGCCGATCGCGCGAATCTGCACAAGGGCGAGACCCTGCTCGTGCTCGGCGCCGCCGGCGGCGTGGGCCTGGCCGCGGTGCAGCTCGGCAAGCTCATGGGCGCGCGTGTGATCGCGGCGGCGTCGTCGCCGGAGAAGCTCGAGACCTGCAAGGCGAACGGCGCCGATCTGCTGATCGATTACGCCAAAGAGGATCTGAAGGATCGCGTCAAGGCGCTCACCAACGGCGCCGGCGCCGACGTGGTCTACGATCCCGTCGGTGGCAAGTACTCGGAGGCGGCGCTGCGCGCGACCGCGTGGAACGGGCGCCTGCTCGTCATCGGCTTCGCCGCGGGCGAGATCCCGAAGATTCCGCTGAACCTCACGCTGCTCAAGGGCGCGTCGATCATCGGCGTGTTCTGGGGGCAGTTCACGATGCGCGATCCGGGCCGCGCGCTGGCCCAGTTCCGCGAGCTGTTCGAATGGGTGCGCGACAAAAAGCTCGCGCCGCACGTGCACGCCACGCCGCCGCTGGCCGAGGCCGCGGCGGCCATGCGCACGCTCCTCGACCGCAAGGTGCAGGGCAAAATCGTCCTCGTGGTATAGCGGGTCACCATCATGGTCACGTTGCAGGACATCGAACGCGCGCGCGCGCGCATCAAGGACGACATCTACATGTCGCCGTGCGCGCATTCGGAGACGTTCTCGAAGCTGACGGGCAACAAGGTCTACTTCAAGCTCGAGAACCTGCAGATGACCGGCTCCTTCAAGGAGCGTGGCGCGCTCAACAAGATCCTCACGCTCACCGACGAGGAGAAGGCGCGCGGCGTGATCGCGGCGTCGGCCGGCAATCACGCGCAGGGCGTCGCCTATCACGCCACGCGCAACAGCGTGCGCTCGACCATCGTCATGCCGGCGGCGGCGCCTCTGGTGAAGGTCACGCGCACGCGCGAATACGGCGCCGAGGTGGTGCTGCACGGCGCCAGCTACGACGAGGCGTTCGACGAGGCGTGGCGCCGGCGCGAGGCCGAGGGGTTGACCTTCATCCACGCCTTCGACGACGACGCGGTCATGGCGGGGCAGGGCACCCTCGGGCTCGAGCTGCTCGAGCAGAATCCGTATCTGGAGGCGGTGCTGGTGCCGATCGGCGGCGGCGGGCTCATCAGCGGCATCGCCGTGGCCATGAAGGAGATCAACCCGCGCGTGCGCATCATCGGCGTGCAGACCTCCCGCCTGCCGTCGATGGTGCGGGCGGTGAGCGAGCACGCACCGGTGGTGCTGCCGGCGGCGGTGACGATCGCCGACGGCATCGCGGTGCGCAAGGCGGGCGCGCGCACGCTGCCGGTGGTGACCAAGTACGTCGACGACATCGTGACCGTCGACGAGGAGGAGATCGCCAACGCGATCCTCCTGCTCCTCGAGCGCGAGAAGACGGTGGCCGAAGGCGCGGGCGCGGCGGCGATGGCGGCGCTGGTGCAGGGGCGCGCCAACCTGCACGGCAAGAAGGTCGCCGTCATGATCGGCGGCGGCAACATCGACGTGAACATGCTCTCGCGCATCATCGAGCGCGGCCTGGTCAAGGACGGGCGCCTGGTGCGCTTCCGCCTGCGCATCCCCGATCACCCGGGCGGGCTGCACAAGCTGACCGGGGAGATCGCGTCGGTGCGCGCGAACATTCAAGAGGTCATCCACAACCGCGCCTTCTCGCGCGTGGACCTCGGCGAGACCGCCGTCGACATCACGCTCGAGACGCGCGGGGCGGAGCACATCGAGCAGCTGGTGCAGGTGTTCAGGGAGCGCGGGTACGAGCACGAACGGCTGTTCTGACCGTTTTCTGGTATACTGTAGTGCTCACATGCGGTTGCCTGTGTTCGGACAAACTGCGGCGCTCCGATCGGAAGACGGGCCGCCGCCTGCCACGCCGCTGCGCGTCACGGAGCTCGGCGCCTTCAAGTTCGGCTCGAAGCTGGAGCGGCGGATCGTGCAGAAGATCGGCCAGGCGGTGGCCGACTTCGGTCTCATCGACGAGGGCGACCGCATCATGGTCTGCATCTCGGGCGGCAAGGATTCGTATGCGCTGCTCGACGCGCTGTTGCTGCTGTCGCGTAAGTCGCCGGTGCGCTACGAGCTCGTCGCGGTGAACGTGGATCAGGGATGGCCCGGGTATCAGACCGAGGCCATCGCCAAGCATCTCGAGGGGCGCGGCGTCCAACATCGGATGGTGCGCGCGCACGAGATCGCCGAGGTGGTCGAGCGCGTGCTCAGGCCCGAAGAGACGGGCGCCACTCCGTGCTCGCTGTGCTCGCGCCTGCGGCGCGGCGTGCTCTATGGCCTCGCCGCGGAGCTCGGCGCGACCAAGATCGCGCTCGGTCATCACCTGGATGATCTGGCCGAGACGCTGATGATGAACCTCTTCTTCACCGGATCGCTGCGCTCGATGCCGCCCAAGCTGGTGAGCGACGACGGCAAGAACGTGGTGATCCGGCCGATGGCGTACGTCGAGGAGCGCGATCTCGTCGCCTACGCCGAGGAGCGGCGCTATCCGGTGGTGCGCTGCTCGTGCCCGACGTGCGGGCTGCCCGAGCAGCAGCGGCAGGTCGTCAAGCGCATGCTCACGGGGATCGAGGCGGAGCACCCGGGGCTCAAGACGCAGATGCTGGCGGCGATGAAGAACGTCAAGGCGGGGCATCTGCTCGACCGCGGCTTGCTGGCGAAGCTCAGATGAAGTTCGGCTGCGACAAGTGCAACACGCGCTACTCGATCGCCGACGAGCGGGTGCACGGTCGCGTCCTCAAGATTCGCTGCAAGGCGTGCAACAACGTCATCACGGTGCGCGAGGATCATCCCCCGGTGCCGGCGGAGCCGCCGGCGTCGATGGAGGATGCGTTCTCCAGCTTCCAGGCGCGCGACGACGAGCAGACGCGCGTGTCGACGTCGATGCCCGACGCTGCGGCCTTGGCCGCGGCGTCGGTGGGTAACGCCTCGAGCGCCCCCGACGAATGGTACGTCTCGTTCGACGGCGAGCAGGAAGGGCCGCTGCCGCTTTCGCGCGCGCTCGATCGCGTGCGGTCGGAGCGGCCGCGCGGCAAGGAGTGCTTCTGCTGGCGTGGCGGCTTCTTCGTGTGGCTCCCGGTGGATGATGTGCCGGAGTTCGCGCCGGCGCTGGTGAAGCTGCCGCCGCCGATTCCGGCGGTGCGGCCGAAGCCGGCTACGGGCGCGCACGCGGCGGTGAAGTCGCCGACGGGGAAGCAGCAGGCGATCCGCTCGCCTACCGGTTCGCATCCGGCGGTGAAGTCGCCGACGGGCCAGCAGCCGGCGCTGCAGACGGCGGCGTTGCGATCGCCGTCGGGGTCGCTGCCGGCGGTGAAGTCGCCGACGGGACAACAGCCGGCGCTGCGATCGCCGTCGGGGTCGTTGCCGGCGGTGAAGTCGCCGACGGGCCCCTTGCCCACGATGCGTGGGATCGGCGATTTGAACGCTCTGCCGGTGGCGGGCGACCTACCTTCGATGGACTCGGGCCCGCTCGGGACGCCGGCGGCGTTGTTGCCGTCGCTGGAGACCAAGCCGGAGCCGCGCCTCCTGCGCAAGGAGGAGCCGGCGATGACGCCGACGCCGCTGCCGCCGGTGGTGCTGCCGGACAGCGGGCCGTCGACGCTGTCGCCGTTCGCGGCGGCGCTGCAGGTGTCGGGGCCGACGCAGGTGGCGGGCGGGGCGCCCGAGCACGTGGCGCCGAGGGGCGTGCCGACGCTGGACTCGGGGCCGGTGCCGCTGCCGCCGCCGCCGGGGAATGATGACTTGCCCATCGACGAGCCGTCGGGGCTGGTGAACCTGTCGCACGTGTCGAAGCCGGCGATGTCGACGCCGCTCCGTCAGGCCAAGCCGCTGGTGGAGACGTTCGGCGGCGTGGCGGTGACGCCGTCGAAGCCGACGCCGCCGCCGCAGCCGATCATCGTCGCGCCGGGGCGGGCGGGCGCGCCGGGGTGGTTGAAGTGGGCGGCGCTGGCCGGGGCTTCGGCGACGGTGGCGCTGCTGGTGGTCGTGGTGGTGCTGATGCAGCGCAAGCCGACGGTGATCGTGGTGCCGCCGGCGCCGACGCTGGATGAGGCGAAGAAGCCGTCGGTGGGGGACAAGCCGATTACGCTGGAGGATGGCCCTCCACAATCGCCGCCGCAGGCGGGCCCCGCGGAAGCGGGGGGCTCCGCGGCGGTGAAGCGATCGCAGAAGCGCCCGACGTCGTCGGCGCGCGCGGGGGCGACGCCCAAGCCGCCGGCGGAGAATCTGTCGGCGTCGCAGCGGAACCTGGCGTCGCTGTATCGCGACGACGGCAACGAGCACGCGGCGGGTAAGGGCGTGCCGTCGACGTCGGAGTCGCGCGGCGGCGCCGGGCAGGTGTCGCAGCAGGCGATCATGTCGGTGGTGACGCAGAACCGGCGGTCGCTGAATCTTTGTTACGATCGGGTGCTCAAGCACGACTCGTCGCTGAAGTCGGGGCGGGTGGTGACGCACGTGAAGATCGGGATCTCGGGGAGCGTGACGGGGGTGCAGGTGCCGGATCCGCAGTACGCGAATTCGGAGATCGGGCAGTGCATCGCGCAGACGATCAAGCATTGGCACTTCCCGGCGTCGGATGCGGAGTACGAGACGGAGTTTCCGATCATTTTGCAGGCGAACTGAGCGACGGCGGCGGGTGCGCCGGGTCGTGGTGGTGGGCGGGGGGGCTCCGGTTGGGCTTGGGCGCTGGGGGAGGATGGCGCTGTTTGCGTAATCCTGAACAGTGCCGAGCGCCGATCGTCGGCGGCGGGATCGAGACGCTTCCTTCGCTAAGAGGGGGCGGGCCTGCTGCGCACCGCATGTGCTAGCCCGTACCACCCGTGACGGTGAAGGCGCGCTCCTGACCGGCGGTGGCGCGCTTCGAAGCCGGCGATTCTCGACAGTGGTTGCCGAGCTCCACCGTTCGTGTGTCTCACGCACCGCTCGTGGGGCAGGTCTGCCGCGGGTTGTGCGCAAGCGGAAACATCCTTAATGAAACAGCCCGGCGACATCCTTTAGACCTCTTCATCGAGCGAGAGCCTTTGGATCGAGGTGCGGCGTCGGCGTGGCC
>DATNAQ010000139.1:0-58439 GCA_035607415.1 Polyangia bacterium | reverse complement strand
TTGGTCCTCGACGATCCCAGCAGTGCGATTTTCGTTCAGGCTCAATTCCGGGTGTCGATGCAGATCTTCGTAGAGCGCTCGCTCCCACGATAGATCGGCCTCGAGATCAGATAGCACCGCGTCAACGGCGGACATTGTTCGACCTCCCGTCGTCGACGGGCTGCGAGACCTGTGCCGCGCGTGCCGCGGCCTACTCTCGTCAGAGAATGTTTACCCCGTCGCCGGAAGCGGCCGTCAGCGAAGTGACGCGAGTTCTCGATCTCGCCGGCGTCGCGGCGAACGCGATCCTGGGGGGAGCAGTCGCCCGGGGGCAACACTTCGATGTCGTCGGGCTCGTTGCCCTGGCGGTCATCTGCGGCCTCGGGGGCGGGATCGCCCGCGACGTGCTGCTGCAACACGGGCCGCCCGCGGCGCTGACGGATCCGGCGTACCTGCTCGTAGCGTTGGCAGGCGCAGCCGTCATACTCCTGACGAAGCCGAGCGCGAAGCCGTGGCATCGCGCATTCCAGTTTGTCGATGCCGCCGCGCTCGGCTGTTGGGCCGTCGCTGGAGCGGAGAAGACGCTGGATGTGGGGCTTGGCGCGCTACCGGCTGTCCTCCTCGGAACCATCACCGCCGTCGGCGGTGGCGCAATCCGCGACGTGATCATTCGCCGCTCGCCAAAGGTGTTTCGCCCGGGGCCGCTCGAGGCCACCTCTGCCGTCGTCGGTTCGGGCGTGCTCGTCGCGGCACACCACCTCGGCCACGCCACCGTCGGCATCGCGCTGGGGATCGTGGTGACGACAGGCTCGCGCCTGATCGCGCTGAGGCTTGGGATCCACGCGCCACGGATTCCCTACACGAAGTCTCACCACCAGCCAGGACCGGGCGATGGAATATCGGCAGCCGGGGAGCGAGGTGATAGCGGCGCTCCGCACCGACGCGCACGATGGGCTCGATTCCGACGAGGCGCGCGCGCGGCTCGAGCGCCACGGCACGAACCAACTGACGACGGAAAAGACGACGCCGGCGTCGAATGGCTTCCCGGCGCAATTCGAAACGGATCGAGCACGCAGACCGGCGCACGCGGAAGATCCGCGCCTCAGGCGTGATCGTCCGTCGAGTGCGCGTGCTCGGCGCCGGCCATGGTCGCAAGCGCGATGGTCGCGTGCGCATATGCGCCGCCCGCGCGCATCTCCGCAGCGACCCAGATTGCCTCCATCAACTCTTCTGGACGAGCGCCCGCGCGCAGCGCCGCCTTGGTATGCCCGCGGATGCAATACGGGCACTGCGTCACATGAGCCACCGCGACCGCGATGATCTGCTTCATCTTGCCGGCCAAGGCGCCGTCGGCGAACACCTGCTTCGAAAACGCGCGGAAGGCCTCTTCGGTCTTCGGCGCCAGCGCTTCTCTCTTCTGAGAAAGCTCATGGCTCGGCCGTGGGTAGACGTTCTCGTCCATGCAATCTCCTCACCGCGTTGTTGTGCTCGACGTCGTGCGACGAGAACCAACGCTTCGGGTCGTGCCCGAACCACTTGCGCAGCTCGTGGCTCGGGGCGATGTCGCGTCGGGAGGCCGGCTCGTAGCAGCGCTTCAGCTTGACCATGGCTCCCTCCATCGACAGCTTAAGGCGCCTCGACGATCATGCCAGCGTCACCGCCGGGCGGGCGTTTGCGGTTCGCCCTCGATCGGTACGAGCGTGCAGTCCCGAACGAGAATCGTGGCGGACGTAAAGCGCTTCGTCCGCTGCTTGCGGCAACCATCTGCGATTCTATACTTCGTTCGCGATGGACCTCAGGAAGCGCGGGGTTCCGAAGTTTGCTACCCGACAGCAGGCACCTGTCTGGTACCTCCTCGTCGTTACCGTCGCCATCGTCGGCTTCTTCGTCGCATCGACGGTCTATTCGCAGCGGATGGCGGCAAGACTCGACGAAGACGCGGCGAGTATCGCCATCAATGCGTCCCCTAGTATCGAGGCGCTGTCCGCCGCCCGCGGCGACGTCCTCCGGGCCGAGGTCGCCGTCGCGCGCGCGATCGAGGCCGCGCCAGGCGCCGACGCTTCGGAGCGCGCAGCCACGGAGGACGCGCTTCGCCAGATGCGCGCTCATCAGACCAAGTACCTGCGCCTGCCTTTTTATCCGGGCGAACGCGCCAATTGGGAAGAAGTTGACGCAGCCACACGGGCTTTCCAACGCGAGATATCGATCTGTTTCGCGGCACTGGAAAAGGGCCGTCTGGAAGAAGCCCGCGCCATTCTCACCACGAAGCTGCGGCCCGCTACGGAGCGGCTCGACAATGGGCTCGCATACCTCGTCGACTTCCATGCGGCTCAGCAGCACCGCATGGGCTTCGAAATCCAGAAGGTCCGCCGTCGCGCCGCGCGCATCGCCTACGTGTTGGACGCCGTCAGCGCGGCCTTGGCAATCGTGCTGATCGCGCTCGTGCTTCGCGAAGCGCGGCGCCGGCAGCGGCTGCTTGCACATTTCGGCGAACGACTCGGAGAGATGGTTGGTGCGACTGGGCACATCACCGCCGCGGTTGGGCACGACGATGTCACGCAGCCGGTACTGAACGCCATCGTACAAGAGGCTTGCCGGCTCGTGGACGCCGAGTACGCCGCGCTCGGTTTTCTCGTCGACGGCGATCGGCCGTTCGATGCATTCGTCTTTCACGGTTTTTCCGCCGCCGAGGTGAAAACGCTTGGGCGCTTTCCTCGTCCCGTAGGCGTACTCGGAGAAGTGATCACCGAGGGCCGCCCTCTGCGGATCGACGACGTCACCAGGCATCCGAAATTCCGCGGACTACCGAATGGTCATCCGCCGATGGGAGCATTCCTTGGGGTCCCAGTGCGCCGCGACGGCCGCGGGGCGGGCAATCTGTATGTCGCACGACGTCCCGGACGGCCTGCCTTCACCGAAGAGGATGAGCACATCATCCAGCTTCTGGCTGCTCAGGCGGCTATCTCGACGGAGAACGCGCGACTATATCGCGAGCTGAAAGAGCAACGCGTGCGCGCTCAGCTGCTCGCTGACGCCAGCAGCCACCTGGTCGACTCGCTCGACTACGAGCACAGGCTCGAGCAGGCAGCGAGTGCGGTCCTCCCGGGATTCGGCGACATCTGCGTCCTGCACGTCACCGATGACAGCGGCAAGCTGGCGCGAACGGTGATGGCCACCAGGGATCCGGCCTTGCGCGAGCTCGCATCCGATCTGCCGCAGCGTTATGGGCCGCTCTCGGAGCGACATCCTGCGGTACGTGCGTCGCGTGAGCTGCGCCCGATTCGGTTCCCCTTCGACAGTCAGACCCTGGATCACCTTGGGCACGATGACAAGCATCGCAGCCTGTTGAGGGGTGTTCCGATCAAACACGGTCTCGCGGTACCAATCGTGGGACGCACTCGACTCCTTGGCGTGATGAGCTTTCTGACACTCGGCGACAGCGGCTTCAACGATCAGGATATTGCGTTTGCCGAAGAAGTGGCTCGCCGCACGGCTCTGTCGATCGACAATGCCCTGCTTCACCTTCGTACCGAGCGCGCAGTGCAAGCGCGCAACGATGTCCTCGCCATCGTGTCGCACGATCTCAGGAGCCCGCTGAGCTCACTCCGGATGGCGGCTAGCCTTCTCAAACGGGCGCCCGCCGCGGACGAGAAGAAGCGACACGAGCTTGCTGACCGGATTGCGAGGACCACCGACGGCATGACGCGCCTGATCGAGGACCTGCTCGCTGCCTCGAAGATCGAGTCAGGTAGTTTCAGCGTCGAACCAAAGCCGGAGCCCCTGGAGACGCTGATTACCGAAGCGGTCGAGCTGCTGCGCGACACGGCAGCGACCAAGTCGATTTCGCTCCACGCGCAGATCGAGGACGCCCTCGCCATCGTGACGTGCGATCGAGAGCGGATTCTTCAAGTGCTCGCCAATCTGATTGGTAACGCGATCAAGTTCACGCCGGCCGAGGGCGTGATTACGGTCTCGACGCATTCCCTCGGCGAAGAAATCCGCGTTTGCGTTAGCGACACGGGGAGCGGAATTCCGGAGGCCGATCGGGAGCACGTCTTCGATCGCTACTGGCAGGCGAGTCATACGCGCCGCGCTGGTGCTGGGCTCGGCTTGTTCATCGTGAAGGGCATCGTCGAAGCGCACGGTGGACACTCTTGGGCAGAGGCTCGCGAGGGAGGCGGCGCTTGCCTGTGCTTCACGCTGCCCGCGCCTCCTTCCACGAGACGAGAAGTCCCGGTGGAACGTCCATGCCACTGACCTGCGGCGCTGTCGCGAAGCGTTCTAGGCTTCGTCGATGAACGCCGACTGCGCCGCAACCCAACGCACGAAGTCGAGGCTCGAGAGCATGCCGACCACGCGACCATCGGCCGCCACGATCGGCAGGTGATGTACATGCTCGACCGCCATGATGGCCGCGGCGCGTGAGAGCGGGTCGTCCTCGCGTAATGTGAACGCCACCCGCGACATCAGGTCGGCGACCGTGAAGTCGAGCTCGTCGCGCTCGCGCACGAGGTCGCTCTTGGAGACGACCCCGATGGCGAAACCCCCGGCATCGACGACGGGGACGGCGCCGATGTCACGATCGCGCAGAAGCGCCAGCAGCGACTCGATACTGACGTCCTCACGCACGCAGGCCACGTCGCGCGACATGACGTCCGCGATGGCGACGCGGTCCGCGGCCGACGGCAAGATGCGACGCAGGCGCGACGCCCAACGCATCGTCGGCGCCAGCCCGTCAGAGCGGCAGGTCACGCCGCGATCGCTGATCTCGACGGCGCGCGGACACTCTCCGCACAGCGCGAGCGGGACCGCCTCGCCGTGATGTGGGCAGAGCACGGTTCGCGCGATCGTCACCTCGCCGTCGCCACCGAGCGTACGGCGCGTCCGAATGGGAAGCGTGCGCAGCTTTGCATCGTTCATGGGGTCCTCCATCATCACTCGAGCTCGAGCTGCCGGGTCGCCACATGCGGAGGCGCGTCGATCTCACCGACGAGAAAGCGGCGCCACGGCACCCCGCCGTCGTCGAGCACGCGCGCGACATCGGCGCGCACGTACCAATAGCGACGCACTGCCGCGCCAATCGCCAGTCCTGCCACGCGCCGACGATGGCGTCGCAGTCGAAGCCGAGCACAAACCAGCGACGCGCGCTCATCCGAGCTTCTCCGCGCTGACCCCGGCGCGCACGAGGTCGCCGCGCGTGATGGTGCCGACCAGCCGCCCCTCGCGCGCCACTGGTAGGCAGCCGACGCCGGACGCGCGCATCATCGCCGCTGCTGCGCCGAGACCGGTCGCAGCGTCGATGGCGGCGATGTCGTGCTGCATGACCGTTCGCACACGCTCGCCGGGCGAACGCTGCAGATCGCGGCGGCACACGATGTCGGCCAGCCGCCCACCGTCGATGACCAGCAGGCGATGGACACCCTCACGCGCCGCGATGCGATCAGCATCGGCGCAGCGACGCGGTGGCGTGACGGCGATGATACGCATGGAATCTTCCTCGCGGCCCATCTGTGCAACGCCGACGCCAAGCTCACGCCGCGCGGCGGCGGCCGATCGCGCGCAGCGCTTGCGCCGACATCGAGAACCAGGCGCAGGCTCTGCGCGCGATGGCTCGCGGCTGTGGCTCCGCGACGGACCGGCGGCTGGCTCACGCCTTGCTCCGTCACCCACGCATGAAGGAGCACGCCTGAAGGCCCATGCTGACCACGCTAGGGAAACGCAACCACGAACAACCGACGATTCGCGACATGCTCGTTGATTGTCACGCACGCATCCGTAAGTTCTGCGCGCTCGCCAAACGCCTCGCAGAAGGTGGGCGCTCGGACCAGCTCCGTGACGCCGCCGGGCAGTTGCGCCGCTACTTCGGCCTCGCGCTGCCGCTGCACATCCGCGACGAGGACGAGAGCATCCGTCCGCGCCTCGAGCGGCTCGGCGATAGCACGATCACAGCCGCGCTCGACGCCATGACGAGCGAGCACGACGCGGTGGACGTCGCGCTCGCGGAGCTGCTCGATCAGTGGGACGTCATCGCGCGCGAGCCGAGCGACGCGCGCTGCTTTGCCACCTACAAGGCGACGATGTGGCTCGATCGTCACCTCCTCGCCCACCTGCACGATGAGGAGACGCGCATCTTCGCCGCGCTCGACCGCTTGCCGCGCCCGCAGTGGGAGGCGATCGCCGCGGAGATGAAGGCGCGCCGCCGCGCCTGACCCGTTTCGCGCAATTCCTGCGGCCTCCCGATGATCCGCCGCAAAGCTTGCGCGCAACCGCGACGCCCAGCCGAGAGATCCGGCTCGCGAGCTTGTCACGCCTCGTGCAATGCGAGCGCCCGATGCCCCGCACCCGTCTGCGCAGGCTTGCATCTGCTTGCGAGATACCAATACAGTCGACGACCGTGAGACGATATCGGCTCCGCGCAGCTGCCTGGGCGCTCGCGGTGACAGTGCTGCTGGCGCTGCTCATCGTCCTGGGCTCGCGCAATCTGCACCACTTCGACGCCGCGCTCGTCGGCTACACGTTCGCGACGCTGTTCGCGGCCTTCGGGATCACCTATCGCTACACGATGTGGCTGCAACGCCCGCCGACGCGGATGTACTGGCGCCGCGGCTGGCGGACGTTCGCCACGCCGCGCTTCGCGCTGACGAATGTGGTCGAGCTCGCGCGCCGCGCCGTCGTCGAGTTCGCCGGCAACCGCTTCATCTTCCGTCGCGGGCGTCTGCGCGGCCTGGCGCACTGGTGCATCATGTGGGGCTGCCTGCTCGCCGCCGCCATCACCTTCCCGCTCGTCTGGGGTTGGATTCACTTCGAGAGCGTGCCCGGCCACCTCGACACCTACCGCGCGTTCCTCTTCGGCGTGCCGACGCAGGCGTTCACCATCGGATCGCTGGTGGCCTTCGTGATCTTTCACGGCCTCGTGTGGGCATCGTTCCTCGTCATCGCCGGCGTGATGCTCGCGTTCCGCCGCCGCATGATCGATCACGGCGCCGCCGCCGTGCAGCAGTTCGCCGAGGACATCCTGCCGCTCATCCTGCTCTTGGCCATCAGCGTGACCGGCCTGCTCCTCACGGTCAGCTACACCTGGATGCGCGGCTACGCCTACTCGTTCCTCGCCATCCTGCACGCCGCGACGGTGATCTTCACGCTCTTGTGGCTGCCGTTCGGCAAGTTCTTCCACGTCTTCCAGCGTCCGGCGCAGCTCGGCGTCAGCTTCTACAAGGACGCCGGCGCGCGCGGCGAGCAGGCGCGCTGTGCCCGCTGCGACGCCGCCTACGCGTCCGCGGCGATGATCCGCGACCTCGTCGCCGTCGAGCATGACCTCGGCTTCCGCTACGAGCTCGCGGGCGGCGCCGGCCACTACCAACAGATCTGCCCGCGATGCCGCCGCGCCATCTTCGGCCTGGCGCAGGGCGCGAGCTGGACGGAGCGCACCTGACATGGCCACGATTCCCGTCGACGAGCTGGAGATCATCCGCGCCTTCGGGCCGCACCGCTCGGCCAAGGTGCGCGGCACCACCAGCGACGAGCCGGAGAAGCTGGTCAAGACCCACTGCTGCTTCTGCGGCCAGCAGTGCGGCATCCAGCTCAAGGTGCGCCACAACGAAGTCATCGGCTTCGAGCCGTGGGAGGAGTTCCCCTTCAACCGCGGCATGCTCTGCCCCAAGGGCGTCAAGCGCTACCTGCAAGGCTCGCATCCCGATCGGCTGACCACGGCGCTGGCGCGCGATCCGTCGAGCGCGTCGGGCTTCCGCGCGCTGCCCTACGAGCGCGCCATCGCGCAGGCCGCCGAGCGCATCGCCGCCATCCAGAAGGCGCACGGCAACGGCGCCGTCGCGGTCTTGAGCGGCGCCAGCTTGACCACCGAGAAGACCTACCTCCTCGGCAAGTTCGCGCGCGTCTGCTTGAAGACGCCGTACATCGACTACAACGGCCGCCTCTGCATGGTCTCGGCGGGCGCGGCCAACAAGAAGGCGTTCGGCATCGATCGCGTGACCAGCCCCTGGTCGGACATGATCGGCACCGAGGTCATCTGGGTGGCCGGCTCGAACGTCGCCGAGTGCTCGCCGATCACGACCGACTACATCTGGCAGGCGCGCGAGCTCGGGGCCAAGGTCATCGTCCAGGATCCGCGCATCACGCCGATCGCGCGCACCTGCGATCTCTATCTGCCGGTGCGGCCCGGCCGCGACGCCGCGCTGTTCGCCGGCGTGCTCAACCTCTTGATCGAGAAGGACCAGATCGATCACGCGTTCATCGACGCGCACACCGCCGGCTTCGACGCCGTCGCCGCGTACTGCAGGGAGTGGCCCCTCGAGCGCACCAGCGACGTCACCGGTGTACCCAAGCGCGCGCTCGAGCAGGCGGCCGAGCTGTGGGGCACGGCCAAGTCGAGCTTCCTGTTTCACGCGCGCGGCATCGAGCACCACTCGAACGGCGTGCAGAACGCGCTCGGCACGATCAACCTCGTGCTGGCGACGGGGCGCATCGGCAAGGCGAACAGCGGTTACGGCACCATCGTCGGGCAGGCCAACGGCCAGGGCGGCCGCGAGCACGGGCAGAAGTGCGATCAGCTCCCGGGCCTGCGCGACATTTCCAACCCCGAGCATCGCAAATACATCGCTTCGGTGTGGGGCATCGCTCCCGAGGAGATTCCCGGTCCGGGCGTCGACGCCTACGAGCTGTTCCGCAAGATCGACGCCGGTGAGATCAAGGCGCTCATCGCCATCTGCATCAACCCGAAGATCTCGCTGCCCGACAATCAGTTCATCGCGCGCGCGCTCGACAAGCTCGAGTTCTTCTGCGCGATCGACTTCTTCTTGAGCGACACCGCCCGCCACGCCGATCTCGTGCTCCCCGGCAGCTTGCAGGAAGAGGACGAAGGCGTCGTCGCGCAGGTCGAAGCGCGGGTCATCAAGATCAACAAGGCCGTCGACTGCCCGGGCGAGGCGCGCCAGGACTGGCGCATCATCCAGGATCTGGCGCGCGCGCTCGGACGCGAAAAGGGGTTCACGTTCGCCGATGCGCGCGCGATCTTCGACGAGCTGCGGATCGCGTCCAAGGGCGGCGTCGCCGACTATTCGGGCATGACCTACGAGAAGATCGAGAAGCAGATGGGCGTGTTCTGGCCCTGCTACAGCCACGATCCGAAAACGGGCGAACCGACGCCGGATCATCCGGGAACGCCGCGCCTGTTCGAGCCTGACAGCTACAACCCGATCGCCAAGGGCGCCGGACCATTCTACTTCCCCGACGGCAAGGCGCGCTTCAACGTGGCCGACTATCGCCCCGCCGTCGACGACGTGTCGGCCGAGTATCCGATCTTTCTGACGACGGGCCGCGTGGTCAGCCAGTTCCTCTCCGGGAACCAGACGCGGCGCATCGGCCCGCTCGTCGATCAGTATCCCGAGCCGCGGCTCGAGCTGCATCCGCGCCTCGCCGGCAAGCTCGGCATCGCCGACGGCGACTGGACCACGTGCGAGACGCGACGCGGCGCCATCACCGTCCGCGCGCAAGTGGTGACGACCATCCGCCCCGACACCGTGTTCGTTCCGTATCACTGGGGCGGCGACAAGAGCATCAATCGCGTGACCGTCGCGGCGCAGGATCCGATCAGCAAGATCCCGCAATACAAAGTGTGCGGCTGCCGCGTGCGCAAGGCCGACGGCGCGCCCGCGTATGCCGCCCGGCTGGAGCCACAACAGTAATGGCCGTCCCGGCGCGATTCGAGTTCTTCCTCGACCAGAGCCGCTGTATCGGCTGCAAGTCGTGCGTCCAGGCGTGCAGCGAGTGCGACACGCACAAGGGCGAGTCGATGATCCACCTCGAGTACATCGATCGCGCGCACAGCGTCCAGACGGTGCCGGTCGTGTGCATGCACTGCGAGGAGCCGACCTGCGCCGAAGTCTGTCCCGCCGACGCCATCAAGCGCACCGGCGACGGCGTGGTGCAGTCGGCGCGCAAGCCGCGCTGCATCGCTTGCGGTAACTGCGTGATGGCCTGTCCGTTCGGCGTGCCCGAGCTCTACATCGATCGCGCGATCATGATGAAGTGCGATCTCTGTTACGACCGCACCTCCGTCGGCAAGCGCCCGATGTGCGCCACCGTCTGCCCGAGCCAGGCGCTGTTCTACGGCACGCGCGAGCAGCTGGCGACGTTGCGGCCGCAATCGACGCCCGTCAACGAGTTCCGCTTCGGCGAGCAGCGCATCACGACGCGCGTCCACGTGTTGGTTCCGCGCGCGCGCCCACCCGCGCTCGTCGACGTGACCGCCGCGCTCGACGACGCCACGCAGCCGCGCGCGGTACGGCTGCCGGTGCTGCGCGACGCGCCCGATCCATTCGCCGATGTGGAGGTCTGACGTGTCCGATCCGAAAACGTCGCGCCCGGACGTCGACGAGCCCACGCGCGATCCCGACGACATGACGCTCGGGCCCGATCACCGCCCCTGGTCGGCGCAGCCGCGCTGGCGGCGCGACTTCCCCATCGACTGGCCCGAGGACGGCTTCGTGGCGCGGCGCGACTTCGTGAAGTTCCTGGTGCTGACGAGCTTCGCCTTCGTCGCCGGACAAGCGTGGATCGCCGCCAAACGCATGCTGCGGCGGCGTCATGAGGAGGCGGCGTCGTCGGAGCTGAAGATCGCGTCGCTGTCGTCGCTGCCGCGCGGATCGGCGACCACGTTCCGCTATCCGGGCGGCGACGATCCGTGCCTGCTCGTGCACGATCACGATGGGCAACTCTACGCCTACAGCCAGTCGTGCACGCACCTGTCGTGCGCGGTGGTGCCCGAGATCGAGCGCGGCCTGCTGCGATGCCCCTGCCACGAGGGCTACTTCGAGCTGCGCTCGGGCAAGAACGTCGCGGGACCGCCACCGCGCCCGCTGCCACGCATCATGCTCGCCGTGCGCGGCGACGACGTGTTCGCCGTCGGCGTCGAGACGAGGACGGTGTGAGGTGCCGCTGAAGCGCCACTTCACGCGGCAGCAGCGCGGCATCGTGGTCAACGGCGTGCTCTGCTTCGTGCTCATTCTCGTCGTCCTGCAGTTGTGGCTGCTGACGGCGACGATGAACGCCTGGCTCGGCGGCGACGACGCGGTGGTGTGGCCGGCGCTCGGTGCCAGCGTCCTGTGCCTGCTGCTCAACCTCGGCCTGTTGCGCTACATCCTCTGATGCTCGCCGAGATGCACCCGGCCTACTTCGCGCTGGTCATGGCGACGGGCATCGTCTCGCTCGCGGCGCAGCTCCTCGGCCATCGCGCCGTAGCGGTCGCGCTGTTCGCGCTCAACCTCGTCTTCTATGCCGTGCTCGTCGTCTGCGCCGTGCTGCGCGTCGTGCGCCACCGCGATCGCGTCGTCGCCGATCTGTTCCATCACGGCCGCTCGTTCGGCTTCTTCACCGCCGTCGCCGCCACCGAAGTCATCGGCTCGCAGCTCCTGCTCGTCACCGCCTGGCACCGGGCGGCGCTTGCCGCATGGGCGGTCGGCATCGTGCTGTGGCTGGTGCTCACCTACACCATCTTCACCGTCATCACCGTCAAGAGCGAAAAGCCGTCGCTCGCCGACGGCATCAACGGCGCGTGGCTGCTCATCGTCGTCGCCGCCCAATCCGTCGCGGTGCTCGGCGCGCAGCTCGCACCGGGCATGAGCGCGGCCGAGCTCGTGCTCTTCTTCTGCCTCGTCGTGTGGCTCGGCGGCGTGATGCTCTACATCTGGATCATCGCGCTCATCTTCTATCGCTATTCGTTCTTTCCGCTCAATCCGTCGGACCTCTCGCCACCGTACTGGATCAATATGGGGGCGGCCGCGATCTCCACGCTCGCCGGCGCCATGCTCGTCGCCGCCGCCGGGCGATCGCCGGTCGTGACGGCGGTGCTGCCGTTCGTACGTGGCCTGACCCTCTTGTGGTGGGCGACGGCCTCGTGGTGGATCCCGATGCTCTTGATCCTCGGCCTGTGGCGCCACGTGTATCGCCGGTTTCCGCTCAAGTACGATCCGCTCTACTGGGGCGCCGTCTTCCCGCTCGGCATGTACGCGGTGTGCACCGCGCGGCTGGCGCGCGCCGTCGAAGCGCCTTTTCTCATCGACCTCGCGCGCGGCTTCATGTGGGTCGCGTTCGTTGCCTGGCTGGCGGCCGCCGTCGGGCTCGCGGCGCGTCTCGCGCGCCGGCGCGCGGCATAGGCTACGGCTCGATGCGCTGCGTGCAGGTGCAGGCGTTGCCCATTCCGCCGACGCGCACCATGCGCGTCTGATGTCGCCACGCGAATGCGGCGGCGGCGAGCGCGAGCACGATGAGGCCGGCGAAGACAGCACGCCTCACGGGATCACACGTCCGTCGGGCCCAATGCGCGTCGCGCGCTGTCGCGCGAAGTCTGCGAGGTGCAGCACGGGTTGCGCCGCGGGCGACATCGCGAGCACGGCGGCGACCAGCGACCAGCGATCGCGCTCGTCGGAGAGCATGCCGCCGTACGCCGGCATGGGCGTGCCATTGAGCCCGCCGTAGATGGTGCGATAGACGTCCTCGGGCCGGTTTCCGTTCTTGAACGTCCAACGGTACGTCAGATCGGCGGTGCGGATCGGCTCGCCCCACTCGTCTTTCAGCGCCTCCGCCGACGGTCCGTGCCCACGCCCGTCGACGCCGTGACAGGCCGCGCATTGCATCTTGGCGTAGAGCGCACGCCCCGCCGGGACGAGCGGCGCGAGCTCGGCGGGCACGGCGCTCGTGGGCAGCGACGGCGGCAACGCGCCCGCGCGCCACGCCTCGGCGAAGCGCGGCGAGAAGACCACGAGGTAGCGCGCCACGTCGTGGATCTGCGCGTCGGTCAGGAACTGCGTCCACGCCGGCATCGACGTCCCGGGCACGCCCACCCGCACCGTGCGCACGACGTCGGCGATCGTGGGCAGCTCGCCCGACGCCGTCGAGCGGAACTTGTAGGTGCCGCCGGTGAAGTCGCGCGGCTTGACGTCGAGCCCGCGCGCGAGGAAGCCCTTGCCGTTGCCGCCGATACCGTGGCAGACCGCGCACTGGGCGAGATAGACGCGCTGCCCCCGCTCCATCGCCTCGCGCTCGGGTAACCCGGGCGGCACGGCGACCGGCGCGATGGTCGGGTTGTAGCGGCTCGTCTCGGCGAGGCCGGGCCGGGCCGCGTCGTCGTATCCGGCGCGGTTCAGCGCCACCGACGGTGGATTCTGGCGCGCCCAGTTGCCCTGCGCGGCGAAGCCCGGCCCGAAGCGATCGTACATCTCGAAGAACGAGACGGCGCGGCAGTCGGTGAGGACTTCGCGCAGCTCGTGATAGTAGCGCTCGTACGAATAGGTGAAGGCCACGCCTTGCCCGGCGATCAAGTCGATCTCGCGCCGCTTGGGATCGACGACCGACTCCTGGTGAAAGAGA
This sequence comes from Polyangia bacterium, assembly GCA_035607415.1. Lineage (GTDB taxonomy): Bacteria > Myxococcota_A > Polyangia > Palsa-1104 > Palsa-1104 > JAQBQH01. The sequence continues at coordinate 45,077 of DATNAQ010000139.1, read as the reverse complement.
TAGCGATAATACGGGCTGCCGTCGCTGCCGCCGTAGTCGAGGAAGGCGATCCACGGCGCCGGCGACGTCGGATCGATCTGCGCCAGGCGATCTTTGACGTTGATGCCGTAGACGCCACCGTAGCGCTCGAAGAAGTCGGGGAACATGGTGTCGAGCCAGCGATGCTCGCCGACGGTGTGGCCGATGCTGAAGCCGAAGCTCGCCAGCGTGTCGCGCTCCCAATGCGAACCCGGCGCCCAATGGAAGATGACGCCGCCCTTTGGCCCGTCCCAGCCGGTGCCGCCGTAGGCCTCGACCTGGTGCTCGGCGACCTTGTTGTCGATGGCCCAGTAGACGAAGTCGAGCCAGCGCGGATCGCCGGGCACGATCGTCAGCTCCGTGTCGCTGAGCTCCGCGGTGGGATTGAACGAGGTGCGCACGCCGGCGCAGCGCGCCTGCCACTGCGCGGCGCTCCACGCGCCGGGTCCGAGATGAGCGCGATTGCTGCGGCCGCGGCAGCCGACGACGGCGAACAGGAGCGAGGCGAGGATCAGAAGGCGCGACATGTGGAGCGCGAGGCTTGAAAGATCCATGCCGCGCGAGGCGCTACACATTCGACCACGCGCGCGCAACCCTTGCGGAGCGATCCGAACGGGACGCAGGATTTGCGCGCGATCCAGCGCTTGTGCAGCCTTGGGACTGGCGCGCGGGCTGCTACGCTCGGGCCCGTGAGCGACTTTCGACGCGAGCCGTTTCGTCTGCTGTTCCCGTTGGGCGCCCTGCTCGCGCTCGCCGGCGTGGCGCCATGGCTGCTCTTCGGCACCGGGCTGTCGCGGTTGTATCTCGGCGTCTTCCACGCCTTTACCATGACACAGGCGTTCCTGCTCGCGATCGCGGCCGGCTTCCTCGGCACGATGATTCCGCGACGCACCGCCGCGGCGCCGCTTTCAATGCCGGAGCTGGTGATGCTGTGCGCGTCGCTGGCGGCGATTCCGACTGCGCTCATCAGCGATCGCGTCGCGCTGGCCGAGGTCGCGTACCTGGTCGCGATCGGCACCCTGGCTGAGTTCGCGCTGCGTCGCCTGCGTCGCAGTGGCAAGCGGATCCCGCCGTCCTTCGTGCTCATCCCGTTCGCGTTCGTCGCCGGCGTCGCCGGCGCGTCCTTGCTGCTCGCCGCCACGTTCGGCGCGCCCGCGTGGACCATCGCGGTCGGGCGTGGCCTGGTCGAGCAAGGCGTGCTCGTGCCGCTGGTGATGGCGCTGGCGCCCATGCTCACACCGATCATGCTCGACGGCGAGGCCGCGCCCGATGCGCGCCACAAGTGGCCACAGCTCGCCCTCGGCGCGCTCTTCGCCGCCAGCTTTGCCGCCGAGGCTTCGTGGCCGCGCGCAGCGCAAGCGCTGCGTGGAGCGCTGGCAGCGATCGAGATCTTCGTCGTCGCCGGCGTGGCGCGCCGGCCGCGAGTCCCCGGGCTGCATCGACGCGTGTACCAGGTCGCGATGGCGCTGGTGCCCGTCGGCCTTCTCGCGGCGGCGGCGCGCCCCGCGTATCGCGTTCCCATGCTGCACCTGACGTTCGTCGGCGGCCTGTCGCTGCTCGTCTTCGCCGTCGGGGCTCACGTGACCTTCCTGCACACCGGGCACGACGCGCTCGCGCGCCGGCGGCCGTGGCCCATCGCGGTCGTGGCGGCGCTCACGCTGGCGGCGACGATCGTGCGCGCCTGCGCGGAGCACGTCGCCGCGCACTTCGTGCAGATGCTCGGCCTGGCGGCGATGCTGTGGCTGACCGCGGCGGCGCTGTGGGCGGTCTACCTGGGACCGATGATGCTGCGGAGGAAGTCGTGAGCCGCGCGTTGTCGCTGCCGCACGAGCACGGCGGCTACCTGACGATCGCCGGCGCCGCCACCGCCGGCGTGGTGATCGCGCAGGCGCGCGGACCGGCCGTCGCCGTCGGCGCCGTGGTAGCGGCCGCGTTCTTCGCGCGCGCGCCCGTCGAGGAGCTGGTGCGCGGACGGGCCGCGCGCTTCGATCGTGTCGGGCTCGCGATTCTCGCGGCCATCATCGCCGCCGGCGCCGCCGTGCTCGCCGGCCCCTGGCGCGCGGTCGCGCTGATCTTCGCCGCCGCCATCGTCAGCGGCTCGGCGCTGGTGAGACGCGCGCGGCGTCAGCGCGCAACCTGGTTCGAAACCTGCGGCATGGTCGTGCTCGGCGCGTCGGCGGGCCTCGTCGCGCGGGCCGGCGGCGCCGAGCTGCACGCCTCGACCGCCATCGCGATCGTCTTCGCCACGCACTGCGGGCTCGCGGTGCCGCTGGTCCGCAGCGAGGTCCGCCCGCGGGAACGGGCGCACGCGCGTCCCACGGCGGCGGTCGTCCTGGTCGGCCTCAGCTTCGCCGCCATCGCCATCGACCTCGTCGGTGGCAGCCAATTCCTCCTTGCGCTTCTGCCGCGGACGCTGCACGCGCTGGTCCGCGCGGCCTTGCCCTCAGCGCGCACCCGCCCGAACGTCGTCGGCGTCCGCGAGACCGCGATGCTCGCCGTGGTGATCCTCCTCGCGATCGTCGCCTGAGGCGGTGACGCGGACACGTCCGAAGAACGAGTACGCGAAGTTGCGAACGGCGAGATAGCCGTTGGCCGCGAGCATCGCGGCGATCAAGAAGGAGAACCAGCGGCCACCATCGAGCGTGGAGTGCACGATCAGATCCTCGCCCCAGAAAGTCGGAAAGAGCGGAACGCCGGCGATGCCGAGCACGCCGGCGAAAGCGATGACGGCGGCGAAGGGCCGAGCTTCCCACCGGGCCGCGAACCGGGCCACGATCCCGCGGCGGAGGCCGGCGGCGATCATCCCGACGACGCCGAGCAGGCACGCGATCACGATCCCGAGCCCATAAAACAGCAAGGCGAAGCGCACCTGGCCGTTGGGCAGCATCGCCGCCGTCGCCGTCAGGAGGTTGGAGCTCGCGATCCATCCCAACGCACGGACCGGCCTTCGCCACATGGCGAGCGCAGAGGCCGAGAACGAGACCGCCAACAGGATGAGCGCGGCGGCCAGTGCCCATTCGAACGGTCGCGCGACCACGCGCGCCAGGACGAGCGCCGCCAGCACGCCCGAGGCGCCGACGGCCAGGAAGAGCGGGCGGCGCCGATGCAGCGAAGTGCCGAGCCGACGCAGCGGGAACCAGAGCACGACCTTCAACACGTCCTTGAGGTAGCCCTCCGACACGGCAAACGTGTACAGCGTGGGCCACCAGCGTTCGGGGACCAGCCGTTCATAGAGCGAACGCGTCGCACCTGCACGCGCGGCGCCCGCGCTCGCCTGCTGACGCAGACGATGCGCAACCACCGACGGGGAGACCAGCAGCTGATAGCAACGCAACAGCGCGTTGGACACGATATGCAGCAGAGCCAGGCGCGAGAAGCCCAAGGCGATCTCGAGGAAGATGATGCCTACCTGGGTCACCGACGCGTAGCCGATCTGGCCCTTGATCGTCGGCTGCACGCGGCTGAACATCGAGCACAGCACCGCGGTCACCAGGCCGACGAGGCCGATGCAGATGCGTACCGTCGCCACACCGGCGAACAGCGGCATGGTGCGCAGGAGCAGATAGGCGCCGGCGTGCACCGAAAGCGCTCCGTAGAAGAGCGCGCTCGACGGTGTCGGTCCTTCCATCGCGCGCGGTACCCAGAAGCTGAAGGGGACCTGCGCCGATTTGCCCATCGCCGCCAGCAAGAGCAAGAGCCCCAGCACGGCGCTGGTGCGCTCGCCGCTGCCCTGCAAACACGCGGCGAGCAGCATGCCGATGTCGGCGACGCGATAGACGGAATAGGTCTTCAGCGCGTTGCGCACGGCCGATTGGCGCTCGCGATAGAACCCGATCAACAAGAACGACGACATCCCGACCAGCTCCCAGCCCGCGAACATCAGATCGATGTTGCCGGCGAGCGCGAGCAGGCACATCGCCCCCTGGAACCACAACACGGTGGCAAAGAAGCGACGAAACCCCGGCTCGCGATGCAAGTAGAAGCGCGAGAAGCGCACCACCATGCCCGTGATGAACTGCACCAGCAGCAGAAATGTCGCGGCCCTGCCGTCGAGGTCCAGGTCGATCACGAAACGGTAGCCATCGTGCGCGAACGCGGCATAGGGCGTCGCTTCGATGGCGTGGGCGCCGTGCGCGAGCCAGTCGGCGATCGCGATGAGCGAGGCCAGCGCCGAGAGCCCCGTGGCGCCGAGCGCGAGGCCGGCCACCGTCCGCTCGCGTTCGAGCGGCCAGAGCGTCAAGACGAGCGCCACCACGGGTGGCAGCACGATGCTGGTCCACAACGCGGACGCGATCACGATGCGCGCTCGACCGGGACGATGAAGCTCGGAGGCAGATTGTCCCGTCCCTGGCGGGCGGCCTCGAGCGAGCTCACGAAGGTCGCCGACGGAGCGGTCAGCCCGTCGAGCGGATGCATCGCGCCCGCGGCATAGATCCATACCCGGCGTGACTCGGGATGGATGCAGGCGTAGCGGATCCAGTCGTTCTCGAGCCACTCGAAGGTCCCCGGCCTGGCGCGGACGGCCGCGAGCGCGATCTCGGGCGTCTGCTCCACCACCGTCAGCAGGCGTACGGGATCATGAATCTCGGTCATCTGGGTCGGCAGGCCGGTGAGCAGATCGCCTTCGATGCCGTTGCAAACGCCGAGGAGACCATTGACGTTGTGGGGCAGCTTCGTGCCGGCGCCGTAGCGAAGGGGATCGATGCGGGAAAAGAAGTATTCGAGGTTGATGCCCGCGCAGACCGGGATCACCGCCGCCAGGGTCGCGACGAGGATCTCCCCCGTCGGGTCGAGCGTCGGATCGTAGGAGCTGAGAAAGGCGCGGCGATCGAGGAACAGCCCTTGGGTCAGTTGGCGCCGTCCGACGACGCAGGAGGCGTTGGTCGCGTGGTTGTACTCGGGCCGCGGCTCGAACAGCGAGATCGATCGCCGTCGCACCTCTTCCAGCGCCTGCGCGGGAGAAATCCCCATCGGCACCGTGTCGAAGCGACGGCAGCGCTCCGCCGCGTTGCGGGCCGAGGCTGTCTCGATGGTCCGTCGCAGCGCCGCGAACGACTCCGCGAAGCGCGCGGGCATGCGCGCGACGTCATAGTCGTAGTAGGTGGCCTCGTCGCGCGTGGTGTCGTAGAGCGCGCCGATGAACCATGTCGACTCGGGGATGACGAGACCGCGCGCCGCGAGCACCGCCCGCACCTCGGGACGGTTTGCCGCTTTGGCGAAGGCACGCGCGTTCGGCGCGCCGGAGCGTCCCGAACAAGCGCCGCAGTTGTAGGCCGCGAAGTACGGATTGTTCACGCTGCTCGCACCGTGACCGAAGAGCATCACCAACTCGGGCCACGGCGGCCTGGCTCCCACCGAGCGAAGAAGATCCTGCACGCGATCGGCCAGCTCCTCGAACGTGTAGCCGAGCCATAGCCCTTCGGGCGAGCGCTCGTCGTTCTGCCGCACCAGCTTGAAGCGCGCGCCGCCGCTCACCGTGCTCAATGGCTCCGCAGTGACCGGCGCCAGCGACGGGCGGAAGACGCTGGCCGCGAGACGCAACGCCGCGCCGATGCCGAGCGTGTAGGAGAGGATCCAGCCGCGCACCAGCGTGTTCGGGCGCGCATCGAGGTGCAGCGGGCGACGCCACCAGGGCGCATCGGCGCCGGTCGGTCGATCGACGGTCTCGTACGACTCGACGACCAGATGGCGTGGGTCGACAGGCGCAGGACAATGCTTGCTCGCGATGGCATCGCCGGCGCCGCAATACATGAAATCGAAGCCGAAGAAGCCGGCCGTCCCGAACGTCGAGATCTCCGGCGCCACCTCCTCGATGTGACGACGCAGCGAGCAGGCGCGGTCGTCGAGGCAGAAGAAGGCCCAGGCAGCGGCGGGCACGGAAGCAGTCGACCGTTTCGGCGCGGCGAGCCCACCGAGCAGCGGCTCGTAGTAGCTCCGCTCGAACGCTTCGTGCCAGGTCGACAACAACCGCTCGTCGGGCGTTCGTCGAGGAGCGCGATCGGGGTGGTAGGCCGCGGCGTCGAAATCGGGCGGAGCCTCCAGCGGCGAGAAATCCGCGCCGAGCTCCTGCTCCAGACATCCGAGCTCGACCACGGCGGTCACTGCCGCGTAGTCGAGGAGCGCAATGCGTCGGCGAGCCAGCAGGAGCTCCGGCTTGCGCTCGCATTCACCGACGAGCCCAGCCCACCCCGGTTGGGCGAGCAGCGTCTCGAGAAGATATGGCTCCCAGAGCGTTTCGCCGTGCAGCGTGCGCCGCAACGCTGCCGCGAGCGCCTCGCGTGCGCCGAGTCGCAGGAGAGCACGAGCCATTGGCGAGCCGAGCGGGCCAAGAGGAAGCCGACTGCGGTGCGCGAGCTGTGCGACCGCATCGAAGAAGCCGAGCTCCTCGACGGCGGGCATACGCCACGTCGACAGCCCCTGGTCGAGGTACGCGCCGAGCATTCGGAACAAGTGGAGATGCGAACGACGGTCGAGCGGCACGTCACCGAGCCGCGGAGCCCAACCGGCACGCAGACCACTTCGGCTCAGGCCGGCGAACGCGACCTGTTCGAGCGGTTCGGCCAACATTCGCGCGCGCGCCGCAACGCGCTCGGGTTCATTGGGAAACGCCTGCTCGAGCGCCCATGCGAGCGCGCTCTCGGGAATTCTTCCCGCACGATATGCGTCGACATAGAAACGGCCACTCATCGCGGTGGTAGCGCCGTGCAAACGGGCGGCGGCGCTCACGGCGTCGTGGAACTTCAGATGTTGGAAGGCGTGAAGGGTATTGTGGTGGATGAAGTCCTTGATCGGCCCCTGCGCGGGAAGCCAGTGGGCCACCCGCGCCAGCATTCCATCCAGGTCCTGATCGCGAGAGCCCGGCCCGGAGTGGCGGGGCGATGAAGCCGGCTTGGCAGTCATTTCGACGTTGAGGAATGCTACGGCTTATTGCAACATCATGCAATATGAAGCGGCACCGCGATCTGCTCGCAGTACTCCGTGCCAACGGCATGCGAATCACTGCGGGCCGTCGGGTGCTCTTGCAGTTCATCCTCGACAGCCAATCGCGCCGCGTGAGCCTGCGCGAAATCCACCAGCACGTCGACGACAGGATGCGCCGGATCGATCGTTCCAGCGTATACCGGAACCTGATCGCGTTCGAGCGGCTCGGCATCATCCAGGCGCTCAACCTGTCCAAGAGCGGGAAGACCTATCAGTACATCCTGGACCGCCATATCCACCACTTCTACATCTGCAAGGCCTGCGGCAACGCGCGACGCGGCAATCGCAAGTTGTTCGAGCGTATCGAGGCGGCGCTCCGCGAAACGCACGGCTTCGCCAAAGCGAATCTCTCCGTCGTGTTCTACGGGACGTGTGCCAGTTGCTCCACGACGGGCAACCGCTCCGGACGCACCCGTTCGGCGTGAAAGTGCGCACGATATTTCCTGGCGTGGTGACTGCATCCGTGGTCCACACATGCTCGTGAGCGCACCGCGGCGCTACCGACTACGGCTTGTCGAAGGACGAATGCTCTCGCCGTCCGTCCGCGGGCTGCGCTTCGTCTCCGAGGGTGCGCCTCCCGACTACCGCGCCGGTCAATCGATGGACCTGTTCGTCCCCACGCGAGGAGGACTCGTCATGCGCAGGCCCTACTCGATCGCGTCGGCCCCCGGCTACGCAGGGGCGCGTGCGCTCGACTTCGCGGTGACGCGCGTCGAGGGTGGCCCGACGTCGGAAGCGCTGCACGAGCTGACCGCCGGCGCGGTGGTCGAGTCCATCGGTCCGAACCGCGGCTGGCTGGCGCGTCGCGACGACGAGCGCGCTGTAGCAGCGCTTCTGGTCGCGACCGGTTCGGGGCTGGCGCCGTTCCGCGCCGTGCTGCAGGAGGAGCTGCAACGCCGGGAAGGGCCGCCGATTGCGCTCCTCTTCGGTTGCCGCACGCAAGCGGACATTCTCTGGCGCGATGAGCTCGAACGGTGGGCATCGGAACATCCGCGCTTCTCTTCGACGGTGACGCTTTCGCGTCCGGATGCGAGCTGGCGCGGCGCCAGTGGCTGGGTTCAGCGGCATGTGCTCGACATCGCGCGCGCGATCGATCCAGGACTGGTGATGCTCTGCGGTCTCTCGCCGATGACAGACGCCGTGGAGCGGCTTCTCGTGTCGGCAGACGTGCCGGCATCTCGCATTCGCGTCGAAACATATGACACCTGAATGCCAGATATGACCGTCTTCACGGACAGCGCTTGCGACGGAGGCGGCAGGATGAAGTTTTGCGCGAAGTGAGAGCCAAGGCGCCGATGATGACGAGGACCGTGCCGCCGATGGTGAGAAACAGCTTCGCTGTCATCGCGGACCTCACCGGTAGACCGTCGAGAGGTCGAGAGTCTCGTTCGCTTGCGTGTGCTCGAAGCGGGCGTCCTTGAACTTCGGCGGGCCCAGGTGGCCGCGTGCGTCGTTCGACAGCGCGACGCCCTCCTTCGGGACGCCGAGGAAGCTGCGTTCGAGTGCGCCGTTGCCGTTCTCGTCGTGAAACGCGAAGACGGCGTACGTTCCCGGCGGCACGTCGCCAAAGCGCAGCTCCGCGACAACGCCAACGATCGGCGCAACCACACGCCGCCACGCGTGCGCTTCGTTGCGCGCAAAGCCGTCATCGCTCCTGTAGAGGACGAGGACCGCGAGGAGCGACTTCATCGGGCTACTTCTTTCCCGCTCACGTGCGCGTCCGCCGACGCGACCTTCACCAGCGACCAGATGTTGGCGACGAAGGCGAGCGTCTGCACGACGCTGCGAATCCCTCCCCACAACTCGAAGCCGTCAAAGGCGCGCTGAATGGCGGCCGCGTCGTTTCCGACGGCGCGCAGGCTCAGCATGTTCGGTGCGGCGAAGACCGTCGTGACCAGCCCGCAAACGACCAGGACCGCCGCGGCGTACATCGGCAGAGCCGCCGACCGTGGCGACCCACCGCCCATCCTGTAGATGACGAGCGCTGCGATTGTCGCCAGCGCGCCGCCGATCGCGACCACGGGGAACGCGATGAGGCCATTGCCCAGGTCGGCGTGTCGGCTGAATTGCGCCCACGCGACCGCGCCGACGTGACGCCACGCCGGCATCTCGATGCCCAGGCGAGCCATGTCGAGGCCGGCGATGAGGCCGCCGAGCAACACGGCGCCGACGAGCAAGCGCCTGATCATCGCCGAACGCATTAATTCACCAATTGATGAATAACACGTCGACCGCGGCTGTCAAGGTCAGGGCGCGGTCGATATGGCAAGATGCTCGCGATGAGCAAGCCAAGAGCGGCAGCGAAACGACGGGGCCGACCGTCGGGAGCGGTGCCAGGCGAGTCGCGCGGAGCGATCCTCGACGCCGCGCGCCAGCTGTTCGCCAAGCACGGGTTCGTGCGGACGACGACGCGCGCGGTGGCCGCGAAGGCCGGCGTCGATCCGGCGATGGTTCACTACTTCTTCCAGAACAAGGCGAAGCTGTTCGCGGCTGCAGTCGAAGTGCCGGTGTCAGCCGACGAGCTGCGCGCCGTGCTTCAGGAAGCGATCCACCATCGTCGCCGCAAGGAGCGTGGCGGACGCATCATCCGCTTCATGCTGGACCACGTGTTCACGCCCCGCGCTGACGCAATCGCCGCGCTCATCCGCGCTGCCGTCGGCGACGCCGGCAGTGTGCCGCTGCTCCGCTCGCAAATCGAGAAGACCGTGGTGGCAGGTGCGGCCTCCGCCATCGGCGGCCCCGATGGACGGCTCCGCGCAGAGCTGCTCGGTGCCATCGTCGTCGGCCTCTTCATCGTGCGCCAGATCGTGCGCGTCGAGCCGCTTGCGTCGGCGACACCAGAGGAGGTCTCCGCGCTCATCGGACCGGCAGTCGACGCCATCCTCGGTACGGCGTAGATCGCATGCGCGATCAGGCCGACGGCGACCGCCGCCGTCCAGGTGCCGACGATCGCCGAACGGCCCGGGAGCCATGCGACGACGGCCATGAGGGCGAGCGACGCGACGTTTACTCGGTCCCGGAAACCGCTGGCGAGCGCCGAGCGTCGGAGGCGCGGCACGATCGGCGCGCTCGACGCGACGAAAACGAACGCGGGCAGGAAGATCCCCACCGTTGCGACCACACCTCGGAGTGACGAAGCGTCACGAAGACGCAGCCGCGGATGCGTCAGTTGTTGCGCGCACCCTGCTTGATCCAGCGGCGGATGACGTCGCGCGTGGCCACGTCGAGGATGTCGGGATACTGGTACGGCATGAAGACGCCGCAGTTGGAACGGAATGACGGACCTGTCATGCACTCCGAAATCAGCGTGCACTGATCGTCGTCGATCTTGTGCATGAGAAAGCTCTGCGACGGATCGCCCGCAGTGACCAGGTTCATCGACAGATCCTCCGTCGACTTTACGCCCACCAGGCCGTCGAGGATGGTCTGCGCCGCGGTCATGCCGGCGTCGGGGTCGGGGAATCCGAGAAATGGCCGCGACTCGGCGATGACGGAAGGAGCGCCGTCGCAGCTATCGCTGAGCGCACACGTGCTTCGCAGGATCGGCGTGACATCGGAGGCGAACGAGACGACGGGGGTATCGAGGTCGTCGTGCGGCCGATCGTCGCATCACAGCGTATCGAGTGCCGGCCATGGTACCGCATCCAGCGCCCGAGCGCCGGGGCTTCAGGCGCGGCGGCTGAACGTCGACGCACGTCATGCGTCGGGCCCGCCAGCGAAGATCCGCTGTGTAGCGCCCGCGCCTCTGTCATCCGCGGCCGAGTGTCCACGGGTGGGGTACGTCGTCCCAGTCGTGAGCCGCCAAACGCCAGCAATTACGCGGGATCGGAAGTGGCCCGGCGCTTGATGAAGGACGGATCCCAACTTGGACTTCGCGAAGGGCGGTCCCCCGATGCGCGTATGGACGACCAGCATCTTGTGCCTCGTGCTCGGCACCTCTGCCGCCTCGGCGAATTCCAACGCGTCCAATGATACGGGGCGCTCGTCCAAGAGCGCCGGCCAGACGTGCAACAGCAACTGCCATTCACCGACGGGCAGCGTTCCGGCTGTCGCCTTGACCGGGCCGGCGACGCTCGCGGCCGGAGCAACCGGCAACTTCACGCTCACGCTCACCGCGAACGCGTCGCCGAACACGCAGTCCGGTTGCGACATCGCGACGTCGTCCGCGCAGGCCACGCTCGCGGTGACGACGGCGAACCTCACGCCGTCGAACGGCGAGCTCGTCCAGAAGACGCCGCTCGGGTTCACCAACGGCACCGCGACGTACGACTTCAAGGTCACGGCTCCAGCGACGGCGGGCTCGTTCACCGTGTACGCGTACGGCATGGCGACGAACGGCAGCGGCACCGGTGGCGACAACGGCAAGGCAGCGACGCCGATCGTCGTCAGCGTGACCGGCGGCGCGCCGCCTGCGGACATGGGAGCGGCGACCGACGCGGGCCTCGCTGCTGACGACATGGCGATGGCGCCGGCAGGCAATGGCGGCGGCGGAAGCGGCGGAGGCGGCGCCGGCGGCGGTAACGGAGGCAATGGAACGCCGACGCCGACGCCGGCGGCGGACATGGCGACGGCAACGATCGGTGGCCTGCCCGGATGCGCCGTCGCGCCGTCCCACGGCGGCGCGGGAGCGAGCCTTCCGGTAGTAGTGGTGACGCTGACGCTGCTCGTGCTCGTCCTCGTTCGCCGCCGCCGCTCTGCGTCGTAGCGCTTCGGTCGCCCCTGCGGGTGTCTTCTCGCCCGACGCACCGTACGAATCTTGCGCAGCGCCGCGGATACAGCCAGCGCTGCGGCAGCGCGTCTCGTCGACGGAGCCGCGCCGCTCCGTCGAGAAACGACCGCCGACTATCTGTTGCAGGGACCGGGGCCGCGCCCCCCGTGGCGCAGCGCCGCGATCATGGATTGGATCCATGGTTGCTAGCTCGCACCGCATGTCGCATTCCGTACACCAGGATCATTCGAGCAAGCCGATCGGCGAAGGCATCGAGGACATCGTCATCATCGGCTCGGGGCCAGCCGGCCACACCGCAGCCATCTATGCCGCCCGCGCGAACCTCTCGCCGCTCATGTTCGAGGGCTTCATGGCCGGCGGCGTCGCGGCGGGCGGCCAACTGACGACGACGACCGACGTCGAGAACTTTCCCGGCTTTCCCGAGGGCATCGACGGCACGCAGCTTACCGAGCGGTTTCGCGGACAGTCGCGGCGCTTCGGCACCCGCATCGTCACCGAGACGGTCGACCGCGTCGACTTGTCGCATCGGCCGTTTCGCGTCCGCACGGTCTCGCACGACGTCCGCGCGCGCACGCTCATCATCGCGACCGGCGCGACCGCCCGACGCCTCGCGATCCCGGGCGAAGAACGGCTGTGGCAGATGGGCATCTCGGCGTGCGCGGTCTGCGACGGTGCGCTGCCGATCTATCGCGACAAGGTGCTCGTCGTCGTCGGCGGTGGTGATACGGCCGTCGAGGAGGCTTCGCATCTGACCAAGTTCGGCAGCAAGGTGGTCGTCGTGCATCGCCGCGACAAGCTGCGCGCGTCCCGCATCATGCAAAAACGGCTGCTCGACAACCCGAAGGTCGAGATGATCTGGGACTCGGTCGTCGAAGAGGCCGTCGGCGAGCGCGCGCTGACGGGTGTGCGCATTCGCAGCCTGAAGACCGACCACCACCGCACCCTGCACTGCGGCGGGCTCTTCTACGCGATCGGTCACGAGCCGAACACCTCGTTCCTCGAGCGCCAGCTCGAGCTCGACGAGACCGGCTACATCGTGACCAAGCCGGGAACTACGCAGACGTCGGTGGCCGGCGTCTTCGCTGCCGGCGACGTGCAGGACCGCCAGTGGCGGCAAGCCGTCACGGCGGCGGGGACCGGCTGCATGGCGGCGTTGGAGGCCGAGCGATTCCTCGTCGAGCACGTGCCGCAGTGAAGTCGCATCACGGACGCGGACCACGCCTCAGCCGAAGGTGAGCTCGAGCTCGGTTGGATGGCGGACGCGGCGCGTGGCTCGGGCTCGACGTGGACGTCAGCGAGGCCTACGAGCCGGAGCCCTCGTCGGGCGCGAGCACGCGGCCGGGCGCCTCGCTCGCGCCGGCGGCGGTATGGCATGCATTGCAATCGCCGCTCGTGACCGTCCCGACCATGGGCCGGCGCGCGCTGCCGTGCACGGTGGCGACGGTCCACGGCGAGGGCCACAGCTCGAGCAGGCTCTGGTCGACGAAGTTGCCCGACGAGTTGACGTCGAGTAGGTGCTGCGCGCCGTTGGCGTCGACGATCTCCACCTGGACGCCGGTGGTGCCGAGGCACAGGTCGGCGTCGTGCGGCGCATTCGCCGGATACACGGTGCCCGCGATGTACAGCGGCTTGCCGGCGGCGAGATGGCAGGCGACGCACGCGGTGCCAGGCGCCATCGTCTCGACGGGCACGAGCCCGAGAGCGCCCGCGGGACCGACCGTGCAGTTGGTGGGCATGCCGCCATCACCGAGCGCGATGCCGCCGTCGGTGAGGACCACACCGCCACCACTGGCGGCGCCGAGGTCGGGTGCATTCGCGCCGTTGCCGCCGGTCCCGACGGGGTTGGCTCCGGGCAGCTTGGCCGACGATGTGTCGCACCCAGCCAGCGACGCCGCTACGACCATGAGAAGCGCGAGGCGGTTCACGGCGAGATGAGTGCCGCACCGCGTAAGCCGGGGACAGGCGCCTCGCGTTCAAGCGACACGTCGAAGGAGAGCGTGCCATCCGGCGCCGTGTTCAGCTGCGCACCGAGGTCTTCGAGAAGCTCACGGCACGGCTGATTGTCGACGAGGACTTCGCCACGGAAGTGCTCGACACCGAGCCGCCGCGCCTCGTCGGCGAGCGCCAGCGCGATGATTGTCCCGACGCCCTTGCGCTGCATGTCGTCGGTCACCGTGATTGCCACTTCGGCGACGGAAGGATCATCGTGCAGGCGCACGAACCTGCCCACGCCGACACCGCGGGGCCCTTCATCCGCTGGGACCGTCGCCACGATGGCGACGTGATCGTGACCGTCGACATTCGTCAGGTAACGGAGCATCCAGGGCGAAAGAGCGGATATCTGGCCGAGGAAGCGGCGATACCTCGACTCTGCCGACAGATGCTCGAAGCCTCGCTCGAGCTCGTCGCGGTCGGCCGGCGCGATGTCGCGAAGATGCAGGATGGTTCCGTCGGTGAGCGTGATATCGCGCGCGATCATTTTCGCCTCGACTCGGTTCTTCCAACAAGATGAGGCCGTAGGCGCCGGTCGGTAGACCGAAGCTGCCCGCTCGTGAATCGCACTGGCGCGCGGGTCGTCGCCGGCGTCGTCGCCACGGTCAGGGTCGCAGCGCGACCTTGAGGACACCATCGCGGCGCTCGCCGAAGAGCCGATAGGCGTCTTCGATGCGATCGAGCGGGAACGTGTGCGTGAGCAGCGGCTGCGGGTCGAAACGCCCATGCTCGACGAGGCTGAGGAGGCGCCGCATACGCTCCTTGCCGCCGGGGCACAGCGTCGTGACGATGCGATGATCGCCGATGCCGGCGGCGAAGGCGTCGTACGGCATGGCCAGCTTGCCCGAGTAGACACCGAGGCTCGAAAGCGTCCCGCCCGGGCGCAGCGCGCGTAGCGCCTGCTCGAACGTCACCTGCGTGCCGAGCGCCTCGATGGTGACGTCGGCGCCGCCGCCCGTGGCCCGCTTGATCTCGGCGACGACGTCGACCGCCGCGGGATCGAGCACGACGTCGGCGCCCATACGCCGAGCCGCCGCGCGCCGGTTGGTGTCGGTGTCGACGCCGATGACGAGCGACGCGCCCATCAGGCGCGCGCCGGCGGTCGCGCACAAGCCGATCGGTCCCTGCGCGAAGACGACGACGGCGTCGCCGGGTCGCACGCCGCCGGACTCGGCGCCGCTGATCCCCGTCGACGCGATGTCGGCGAGCATGAGCGCCTGCTCGTCGGTGACCGAGTCGGGAATGCGCGCCAGGTTGGCCTGAGCCGACGGAACGCGCAGGTGCTCGGCCTGCGCGCCGTCGATGGTGTTGCCGAAGCGCCAGCCGCCGAGCGCCTTGTAGCCCTCGCCGCATCCGCACTGCGACCAGTGCGCCGAGAGGCAGGCGCTGCATTGTCCACACGGCGTGATCGCCCCGACGAGGACGCGCTCGCCGTCGCGGAAGCCGTGCACTCCTTCGCCGAGCTGTTCGATGACGCCGACCGCTTCGTGCCCGATGGTCAAACCCTTCTCGACCGGATATTCGCCGCGGAGGATGTGGAGGTCGGTGCCGCAGATGGTTGTCAGCGTCACGCGGATGACGGCCTCGCCCGCGTACGCGACGGGCTCCTCCTTGTGCTCGAGATGGATCTCGCCGACTCCCCGAAAGACCGCGGCCTTCATTTGCACACCCCCGATGCAAGGGCGGAGTGCATTCGAGGTGCCATGCGCTGCCGCACTGCCATGAGTTGACGACGAACGACGTCGAGCCCGCGGCGCACGGCCTGGGAGGCATCCTCATGGATTCCGTGCCCGACGACGACGCGCAGCGACCGGATGCGCTCGTTCAGCCGCGCGAGCTGAGCGGCGCGCGCTTCGATGAGCGCATCTGGACGGGATCCATGTGAGCTCCTCAGGCGGCGCGGCGGATCGGCACCGGCACGGTCGACTCCGAGGTCTCGACGGCGCCGTAGCTGCGCCCGGTGATGAGGCCGATCAGGAACCAGCCGAGGGCGAGCGCGCCGCCGGCAAAGACGGTGTCGCCGAACGCGCGCATCCAACGCAAGTGCACGAGCAGCGGCGACTGCATGAACTCCGACGAGCGCGCGTACCACGTGCCGTGCGCGATGGCCGCGTTCGCCTGCAAGAGGCCGACGGGCAAGAGGCTCAGCACGACCATCAGCACCAGGCCGCCATTGAGGCCCCAGAAGGCGAGGCGCAGCATGCGCTCGTTCCACGCCATCGTCGGCTTGAGCGCGCGGAGGCAGAAGAGCATGAGGCCGATGCCGAGCATGCCGTACACGCCGAAGAGCGCGGTGTGGCCGTGCACCGGCGTGAGGTTGAGGCCCTGCATGTAATAGAGCGCGATCGGCGGGTTGATGAGGAAGCCGAAGCCACCGGCGCCGACGAGGTTCCAGAACGCGACCGCGAGGAAGAACGCGATCGGCCAGCGGTAGTGCGCGATCCAACCGGTCGCGCGCCGCAGCTCGACGTGATCCCACGCCTCCCAGCCGACGAGCACGAGCGGCACGATCTCGAGGGCGCTGAAGCAGGCGCCCAGTGACATGCCGTGCCGCGGCGGCCCGCGGGCAGGATTTCGCGCACCGTTTGCATCTCTGCCAGAGATGCACGCAAACCGTGCGTTTCGCGACGGTCAGCGGGTCTGAGACAGGTCGCGCCCGCTCTCGTCCCGTGCCTGCGCTTGGTTGGCCGTGACCGTCAGGACCACGCCGCTCTTCGTGTCTTGGATGGTCGTCTTTGCGTCAGCGACGGCGGAGGGGCTGCGGTAGGTGCGAAGTGGATGCCGACGCGCGCTCAGCGCACGGCCGTGGCTTCGTCGCGCAGAACGATCGCCTCGTCGACGGGCGTCACGAACACCGCTACGGCGCTGTCCGCCGCACTGATGCGCCGGACGGCGCTGCCCGAGGCCCGATTGGCAACGTCGTCGACGACGACGCCGGCCCACTCGAAGCCCGACAAGATCGCTGCGCGGATCGCGGGCGCATGCTCGCCGACGCCGCCACCGAAGGCGATGGCGTCGCAGCCGCCGAGCACCGCGAGGAACGCGCCGAGGTACTTGCGCGCCCGATGCACGTAGACGTCGATCGCCAGGCGCGCCTCGTCATCCTTGCGGGCGAGGAGCGCGCGCATGTCGCCATCGCCGGCGAGGCCCAGTAAGCCCGACTCACGCTCCAGCGCGCGATCGAGCGTGTCGAGCGACATGCCGCTGCGGAGGAGGTGGACCAGCGCGCCGGGATCGACATCGCCGGGGCGCGTGGCCATCACGAGGCCCTCGAGCGGCGAGAAACCCATCGACGTGTCGACGGCCGCGCCGTCGCGGCTCGCCGTCACCGACGCGCCGGAGCCGAGCTGGAAGCTGATCGCGCGTGCCCACTGTCCGCCGAGCGCGCGCAGCATCGACGCGTGCGCCAGGCCGTGGAAGCCGTAGCGAACGATGCCGAAGCGCTCGCGCACCGCGCGTGGCAGCGCGTAGGTCGCCGCCGCCACCGGCAGCGTCGCATAGAGCGCCGTGTCGAAGACGGCCACTTGACGAGCAGTCGGCCAACGATGGCGCGACGACTCGATCCATCCGAGCGCCGACGGCAGATGCAGCGGCGCCAGCGCGATGTTGGCGCGGAGCTCGGCGAGGACGGCGTCGTCGACGACCGTGGTCGCGCGCAGCCGTGGCCCGCCGTGCACGACGCGATGCGCGACGACATCAGGCGTCGTGTCGATCGTGCTCATCACCGACGCATCGACCGAGCCGAGCTGCCAGTCGCGGCGCGCCTCGCCGTCGAACATCGACAGCTTCACCGACGAGCTGCCGACGTCGACCGTCAGCGTGCGCACGGCCTACTTCTTCCCATCGCCGCCGGGCGTGTACTCCTGCAGGCGGTACTGGATCGTCCGCGGCGAGATTCCCAGGATCTCGGCGGCGCGCGACGTCGAGCCGCCGGTGTGCTCGAGCGTCTTCATGATGGCGTAGCGCTCGAGGTCCGCCATCGTCGCGCCCGGCACCACAGGGAAGCCGTCGGGGCGTTTTTCCGCCGTCGCAATCGACTGCGTGAAGTCCTCGACGCCGATGCGCGCCTTCTTGCAGACGACGACGGCGCGCTCGATGGCGTTCTCCAGCTCGCGCACGTTGCCCGGCCACTCGTAGTGCGCCAGCTTCGCCAGCGCCTCGTCGGTGAATCCTTCGATCTGTTTCTCGTTCTCGCGGCAGAACTTGGCGAGGAAGTGCGACGCGAGCAGCGGAATGTCCGACGGCCGCGCACGCAACGGCGGCATTTCGATCGAGACGACGTTGAGGCGATAGTAGAGATCCTCGCGGAAGAGCCCCTCCTTCACGCGCTGCAGGAGGTTGCGGTTGGTGGCGGTGATGATGCGGACGTCGACCTTCACCGTCGCGTTGCCGCCGACGCGCTCGAACTCGTGCTCCTGCAGAAAGCGCAGCAGCTTGACCTGAATGGCCGGCGAAATCTCGCCGATCTCGTCGAGGAACAGCGTGCCGCCGTCGGCCTGCTCGAAGCGTCCCTCGCGCCGCCCGACCGCGCCGGTGAACGAGCCGCGCTCGTGGCCGAAGAGCTCGCTCTCGAGCAGCGACTCGGCCAGCGCAGCGCAGTGCAGCTTCACGAACGGCTTCTTGGCGCGCGGGCTGTGCTCGTGGATGGCCGCGGCGACCAGCTCCTTGCCGGTGCCGCTCTCGCCGGCGATCAGCACCGACGCGCGCGACGGCGCCACCTGCAAGACCGAGTCGAACACCACTTGCATCGCCGGGCTCGAGCCGATGATGTTGGTGACGCGGTGCTTCTCCGAGAGCCGCTCGCGCAGCTGCCCGGCCTCGCTGCGCAAGCGCTTGCGCTCGAGCTCGCGCGTGAGCACGAGCGAGAGCTCATCGAGGTTCACCGGCTTGGTCAGGTAGTCGGCGGCGCCCTGCCGCATCGCCTGCACGGCGCTCTCGACGGCGCCGAAGGCGGTCATCACGATGACGACGCACTCGGGGTCGCGCTCGCGCACCTTCTCCATGAGCTCGAGCCCCGTCAGCCCTGGCATCTTCAGATCGGTCACGACGACGTCGGGCGCGAACTCTTCGAGCTTGGGCAGCGCCTTGAAGCCGTCCGCCGCCATCTCCACCGAGTAGCCCTCGTCGCGCAACAGCTCGGCCAGCGCGGTGCGCGCGTTGGCTTCGTCGTCGACGATGAGTATCCGTTCCCGCCCCATTTTGCTCCTACTGTGCGTCAGGCTCGCGCCAGAATCCAGTGCATGAAGTCGGACACGGTCAGGATGCCGACGAGGGCCTTGCCGCGTACCACCGCCAGCGCACCGACGCGTCGGTGAAGGAGGATCTTCGCGGCATCGCGCGCCAGCCCTTCGGCGGGCATGATCGACACGCGCGTGCTCATCGCGTCAGCCACCAGCACCGCGCGGTCGGGCGTCTTCTCCGTCAGCCACGTCCGGCCGGCGGCGAGCGCGTCGCGATCCGACAGCATGCCGATGATCAGATCGCCGCTCATCACCGGAGCGTGACGCACGCGCGCCGTGCACATCATCGTCCACGCGGAACGGAGCTGCTCGTTCGGGGACACGAGCACGAGCGGACGCGCCGTCATGAGCTGCGCCACCTGGGGCTCCCGGCCGAGCGCGCGCCCCTCGTCATCCAGCGCGGTGACGGCGAAGCGGAGCGCATCGGTGCCGGTAAAGACGCCGATCAGGCGCTGGTCGTTCAGGACCGGTAGACAGGAGAAACGCCCGCTGAGCATTCGCTCGCACGCGGAGGCGAGCGGATGCTCCGGGCGCACGGTCACGGGCGAACGGGTCATGACCTCCGCGACGGTCGCGTTGTCGGAAGCGCCGAGCACGTCGCGCGACGACAGCACTCCGACGAGCGTGCCTTCGTCGCCCGGGCGGCCTTCGACCACCGGCAGATGGCGGATCCGGCAATCCTTCATGCGGATCGCCGCGGACTCGATCGAGGCCGCCGGTGCGATCGTGATCGGCCGCCGGGTCATCAAGACCTCGATGGGTGGATCGAAGCTCGGAGCTTCCACCGGCAACATGCTGCGTCGCCAGAGCAAGCCCCGCGCCACGCTCAAACCCGCAGGCGCCGGGCGGTTGCGCGCACGGCTTGCGCCCGTCGCGCGCCTCGGCGCAAAGCGTGCGCGATTTCGACGCCATGGCCCGGCGAGCGAGCCTGGAACGCTTCCTGCTGTTTGGCCGATGCGGAGGCAAATCATGGACGTTCGGGAGATCATGACGTCGCCCATTCAAACGCTGAATCCGGACGACACGCTCAACTGCGCTGCCAGGCTGATGCGCGACGCCGCGGTCGGGTGCGTACCTATCGTTGCAAACGACGGCAAGCTCGTCGGCATCCTCACCGATCGAGACATCGCGCTCTCGGCCTACGAGTACGGCGAGGCGCTCTGGAAGCTACCTGTCCGTCAGAGCATGCACCAGCCGGTCTACAGCTGCCACGCCGACGACGCCATCGAGGTGGCCGCAGGCTTGATGCGGAAGCAGCGCGTCCGTCGCCTACCCGTCGTCGACGCGGCCAACAAGCCCATCGGCATGCTCTCGCTCGACGATCTCGCGCATGCGTCGCGTGTGCCGGTCATCGACCCGACGCCGGGGCTGACCGCCGACGAGCTCGGCGACGCGTATGACGCCACTTCGGGCCGCAGCAAACACCAGAGGAGCCACTGATGAGCGCCCCCAACACCGTTCGCAAGATCCTCGTCCCGATCGACATCGCCGAGGGCAGCGGGCCGGCGATCGGGATGGCGTCGACGATGGCGCGAAAGCACGGCGCCTCGATCGAGCTGCTGTACGTCTGGCAACCGCCGCCGCTGTTTCCGGTGCCGATCGTGGTCATCCCGTCGACGGTCGAGTCGCAGCCGGCCAACATGGAGGAGCTCGCGCGGACGCGCGCCGGTGCGCAGCTCATGGAGATCGTCGGCCAGCTGCGCGCGGAGGGCGTCTCCGAAGTGCACTGCCGCGTCGGCATCGGCAGCCCGGCACACGAGATCGTCGAGCTCGCCGAGCTCGGCCACTTCGATCTCATCGTGATGGGTACGCACGGGCGCAAGGGCGTCATGCACGCGGTGCTCGGCAGCGTGGCCGAGAAGGTGGTCCGCCGCGCGAAGTGTCCGGTCATGACGGTGCGCGGGCCGCACTGATGCGATTGGAGGCAGACATGCGCTTCACACGAATTCTGGTTCCGACCGATTTCTCGACGGGAGCCGAAAACGCCGCCGTCGCCGCGTGCGCGTTCGCGCGCGCGGTTGGCGGAAGCATCACGCTGCTCAACATCTACAATCCGCCGTCGTTGATGCTGCCCGACGGCAGCACCTTCGCGCCTACGCCGGCGGAGCTGGTCGAGGCCACCCAGCGCGCGGATCATGCCCTCGCCGCACACAAGCGCGCCCTCACCGAGCGCGTCGGCGGGCACGTCGCCATCGAGGTCGCATCGACCATTGGCGACGCCGCAGACGAGATCTTGCGCCTGGCCGAGTCGGGCGAGTACGACGTCGTCGTCATGGGAACGCACGGCCGCACCGGCATCCGCCGCATGATGCTCGGGTCGGTCGCCGAGAAGGTGCTGCGACGCGCCCCCATCCCCGTGCTCACGGTCCGCGAGCACGACGCCGCCGATCGGTCCGCGCTCCAACACGCCAGCAAATAGCCCGATCCCGCAAGACGTGCAGCGCCGCGACCACGTTCCCGCAGTGTTCTCCTGCTCGTGTCGCTTCTCTCGCTGATCGCCGCCGTCTCGGTGCTCGTCGCGACACCCATTGCGATCGTGCTGGCACCGGATTCGCAGCCGTCCCCATGGATGATGCCCGCAATCGAGCTCGACTTTCATACCCGGGTCGATCCGCACCGTCATGGATCGGAGCTCAGCGACGTCATCCTGGGCGGACAGGATGGCCTCGTCAACGTCCTGGGCGTCATCCTCGGCGTCGCCGCGGCGACGGCGGAGACGCGTATCGTGCTCGCAGCGGGCGTCGCCGCCGCGCTCGCCGAGTCGGTGTCGATGGCGGCCGTCGCCTACACGACACGGCGCACAGATCATGCTCTCTACGAAAGCGAGGCGGCGCGCGAGCGACGACACTTCGAGCGGGTGCCTGCTCTCGAGACCGAAGAGGTGCGGCAGATGTATCGCGCCAAAGGCTTCGACGGGGCGCTCTTGGATCAGATCGTCGCGACCATCACCGCGAACAAGGATGTCTGGCTCGCGGTCATGATGTCCGAGGAGCTGCGGCTTCGCCCCGTCGAGGGCCGGCGAGCGCTCCGCGCCGCGCTCGTCGTCGGAGTGGCGGCGCTCGTCGGATCACTGCTGCCGCTCGTGCCCTTTCTCGCCGTTCCCGTGATGCCGGCGGCCGGGCTCGCCGTCGGCGTCGCGGCGATCGCGCTGTTCGCCGTCGGCGCTTACAAGAGCGTCCGCACCGTCGGCAACTGGCTCCTCGGTGGCCTCGAGATGGCCGGCATCGGACTGGCGGCGGCGGCCATCGGCTGGCTGGCCGGCCTCGCCTTCCGGGTCCGCTGACCGGCCCGCAAGGCGTGCGCCTCGCGCGAGCAGAGGCGCAAGTCATGCGCGATCCGACGCCGGCCAAACGGACGGGACGCGGCACGCCGCGTGCTTTGCTCGACGACATGACCGAGCACATCCTCATCCCGATCGACTTCTCCGAGACCGCCGAGGCCGCCGCCGAATATGGCTGCGCGCTCGCCGTTCGGCTGGGCGCCCGCGTGACCCTCCTGAACGCGTATTCCGCGGAGATCGTCGCCACGCCCGACGCGGTGTTCGCGCCGACGGAAGAAGAGCGCATCGCGCTGCGGCAGGCCGCGCTCGAGCATCTCCAGTCCATCGCCGCGAAGCTGGAAGAGCCCGGCCTGGCGATTCACTGCGTCGCGGCCGAGGGCATGCCCGGCGACACGATCCTCGGGTACGCCGAGCGCGAGCACGCCGACCTGATCGTCATGGGCACGCACGGCCGGCGTGGCTTCTCGCGCCTGCTGCTCGGCTCCGTCGCCGAGCATCTCGTGCGGCTCGCGCCCTGCCCGGTGCTGACCGTCGGACGCAACACGCGCCTCGCCGAGCACGCGGTGGCGTCCTGATACGCCTCACCGGCGCGGCCGAGGCGGTCGCGTGCGTCCGCTCGGGTGCGCACGTGTTTCTGCACGGCGGCGCCGCCACGCCGTCGCTGTTGCTCGATGCGCTGACGGCTCGCGCTGCCGAGCTCGCCGACGTCTCGATCGTTCACATGCACTGCGAAGGTCCGGCGCCGCATCTGCAGCCGTCGATGGTCGGCCACTTCCGCCACCGCGCGCTGTTCATCGGGGCCAATGCGCGGCAAGCAATCAACGACGGGCGCGCCGAATACATCCCAATCTTCCTCTCGGACATTCCGCAACTGTTCACCCGCGGCGCGCTGCCCGTCGACGTCGCGCTCATCAATGTGTCTCAGCCCGATGCCCACGGTTTCTGCTCGCTCGGCGTCTCGGTCGACGTCGCGCGCGCCGCCGTACGCGCGGCCAAGATCGTCGTCGCCCAGATCAATGGCGCCATGCCACGCACGCACGGCCACGGCTTCATCCACGTCGACGACATCGACTTCGGCGTCGCCGCCGACGTGGTGCCGTACGTCTGCAAGCACGACGCGGGTGGCGACGTCGAGCGGCGCATCGCGGAGCGCGTGGCCGAGCTGGTGCCGGACGGCGCCACGCTGCAGATGGGCATCGGCGCCATCCCCGCCGCGGTGTGCGGCGCGCTCGGTGGCAAGCGCGACCTCGGCGTACACACCGAGATGTTCTCCGACGGCGTCGTCGATCTCGTCGAGCGCGGCATCATCACCGGCGCAGCCAAGGAGCGCGATCGCGGCAAGATCGTCGCCGCCTTCGTCTGCGGCAGCGAGCGCCTCTATCGATTCGTCGACGACAATCCGCTCATCGAAATGCGCGGCGCCGACTACACCAACGACCCCGGCGTCATCCGTCAATTTCGGCGCATGGTGGCAATCAACTCGGCCATCGAGATCGATCTCACCGGCCAGGTCTGCGCCGATTCGATCGGCGAGCGGCTCTACAGCGGCGTCGGCGGGCAGGTCGACTTCATCCGCGGCGCCGCGCTCGCCGAGGAGGGCCGCGCCATCATCGCGCTGCCGGCCACGGCGCTCGGCGGCGCGCGCTCACGGATCGTCGCGACCCTGGCGCCGGGCGCCGGCGTCGTCACCACGCGGGCGCACGTGCAGACCGTCGTGACCGAGTACGGCATCGCCGAGCTGCACGGCCGCGGCATCGCCGAGCGCGCGCGTGCGCTCATCGCCATCGCCGCGCCGCAGTTCCGCGACGAGCTCGCCGAGCACGCGCGCCGAGTTCACTTCCTCGGCTGACCGCCGCCGAGCGGCAGCCGGACATGAAAGCGGGCACCGCCGTTCGGCGCCGCTTCGACCGTGATGGTGCCGCCGTGCTGCTGCACGATGGCGTGGACCATCGGCAGGCCGAGCCCGGTGCCGCCCTCCTTGGTCGTGAAGAAGGGCTCGAAGATGCGCGTGCGCACCGCCGCCGGCACGCCCGGCCCGCTGTCGTCGATGCAGATGCAGACGTCGTCGCCGTCGAGGCCGGTCACTACCGCGACGCTGCCGCCCGGCGGCGTCGCCTGAATCGCATTGAGCACCAGGTTCAGGAGCGCCTGGCGCAGCCGCGGCTCGTCGACGTCGCACGACGGCACCGGCGTGGTCTCGACCTCCAGCGACAGCTGCGCCGCGATCGCCTGCGGCCGCAGGAAGTCGCCGACCTCGACGGCGAGCCGCGACAGATCGACCGAGGTGCGCTGCAGCTCGCGCGGCCGCGCGAACTGCAAGAACTCGTCGAGGAACGACGCCAGCCGCTTGATCTCCGATTGCACGGCGTCGAGCGGCGCGAAGATGTCGGCCGGCAACCCTTCGAGACGCTTCAAGCGCCGCTCGAGCACCGTGAGCTGCAGCGTCGCGGCATTGAGCGGATTCTTGATTTCGTGCGACAGGCCCGCCGCCAGCGTTCCGACGGCGGCCAGCTTCTCCGCCCGCTGCGCGCGGCGCGACAGCTCGCGTCGCTCCTCGACCAGCCGCACGTTCTGCAACGCCTGCTCGACCGTGAGCAGGAGATCGCCCGGCGGCGTGGGTTTGACCAGGTAGGCGAAGGCGCCGGCGCGCACCGCCGCGGCGGCCGATTCGGTGCTGGCGAAGCCGGTGAGCAGGATGACCTGCGCGTCCGGCGCCGCGGTCCGAAGCTCGCGTGCCAGCTCGGTGCCGTCGCCGTCGGGCAGGCGCAGATCGACGAGGGCGACATCGAACCCCCGCCCCGCCTCCGTGCGCGCCGTGGAGATGCTGCCGGCGCGACGCACGGCGTAGCCGGCGTCGTCGAGGATCTCGGCCAGGTTGTCGACGAGCGCCGCGTTGTCGTCGACGAGCAGGATGACGCCGTGACGGTCAGCCATGCGCCTGGTAGGCCGCTTCGACCGCGTCGAGCAGCTCAGCGGTGTCGAACGGCTTGCCGAACCGGCGCGTCGCCACGACCGGCGGCTCCACGTCGAGGGCGCTCACGACGAACATCGGCAGCTCAGAAAAGCGCGCAGCGAGCCGCCGCATCGCTTCTCCGTCGGAGCCGCCGGGGACGCGCAGGTCGACGACGGCGGCGAACGGTCGCACGCCGAGCTTCTCGGTCTCGAGCACCGACTGGGCGGTGATCGCCGCGAAGCCGCGTCCACGCAAGAGCTCGCTGAGGTTGTCGGCGAGCGCCGCGTCATCCTCGACGATGACGACGACCCCGTCGCGACGCGCCTGGCCGAGCAGCGCGACCAGCCGCTCGATGGGCACCGGTTTCGGCAGCACACCGTGCAGGCCCTCGGCGCGGGCGGCCGCCAGCTCGTTGTCGCCGATGTACGCCGTCACGACGATCGCGGGCAGCCCCGGATCGATCCCGCGAATGCGATGCACCAGCTCGGCGCCGCCCATCGCCGGCATGCGCATGTCGGACACGAGCGCGTCGTAACGGGTCGCTCCGGCGAGCGCCAGCGCCTTCTCGCCCGAGTTCGCAATGTCGACGGCGGCGCCACAGTCCTCGAGGATCTCGCCCAGGTTCTCGGCGAATGCCGGGTTGTCGTCGACGACGAGGTACCTACGCATGGGGCGCACCCAGCGGCAAACGAACGACGAAGCGCGCACCGTGTCCCGGCCGCGGCGCGTAGGCGACGTCGCCGCCGTGGCGCGTGACGATGCGCCGCACGAGCGAGAGGCCGAGCCCGACGCCCTTGACCTTCGTCGTGATGAGCGGCTCGAACAGGCGCCGCTGCGTCTCCGGGTCGACGCCCGGCCCCGAATCCTCGACGACGACTTCCACGACGCTGCCGTCGATCCGCGCCTCGATGCGCACATTCCCGGTCGGCCCGGCGGCGTGGATGGCGTTCTCCACGAGGTTCATGAACACCTGCCGGATCTGGCCCGGATCGGCGTCGATCGGCGGCAGCGTCGCCACGCCGTCGAGCACCACCTCGGCCGTCGTCGCCGGGATCGAGCCGAGCACGCTGGCGATGGTGTCGTCGAGGATCACCTTCTCGCGCTGCAGCGGCCGGTCGCGGATCATGTCGAGCAGCGCCGAGATGATGCCGTTGGCCACGCCGAGCTGCTCGTTGATGCGCGCCACGTGCTTCTTGCCGCGCTCGTCCTCGCCGATGCGCTGTCCGAGGATGTAGAGCGACGACTCGATCACGCCGAGCGGGTTGCGCAGCTCGTGGCCGATCGAGCCGATGAGCTGCCCGAAGGTGGCGAGCCGCTCGGTGCGCGCCTGCTGCGCGATGAGGTCTTCGCGGTACGTATGCAGCATGATCGCGAGCTCGAGATCGAGGATCTTGCCAACCGCGGTATGCACGCGGTGCAGGCGAGCCTCGTCGCTGCGATACTCGTCGTGGACGATCTCCTTGAGCTCGCGCCGGATGAGGTTCATGGCGCCGAACATGTAGTGCTGCGGCAGCGCGATGCGCACGTGGACGCGGCCGATGCGGCAGCGGACCTGGAAGTATTCGTCGTCCCACGGACCGCTGAGCAGCCGATCCATCCACGCGATCAGGCTGACCTTGAGCTGGCCCACGCGCGACTCGCCTCCGACGAGGGCGGCGCGCGAGCCTTCGTGGCTGAGGATGCGCGCATAGAAGATTTCGGCGATGCGGGCGAAGTGGGGCGCCGCGTGAGGATGGAGCGAGCGCAGGGCTTCTTCGTCGTCCGCGTTCCAGTCGACGTATCGTTTGAGCTCGTCGAAGACAGATTCCATCGGCGTCATGCTACCGCGAGAGCCGGGCGTTCAACCAGAGCAGCAACAGCATCTAGCGGCGCCCTCGCCAGCGCCAGTCTTTGATCTCGGGCATGTCGTCGCCGTGCTCGCGGATGTACGCCTGATGCTGGATCAGCTTCTCGCGCATCGCCTGCGCCAGGTGCGCGGCCCGCGGCGCGAGCATGGGCACGCGCTCGGCCACGTCTTTGACGAGGTCAAAGCGGTCGAGCTCATTGCGCACGGTCATGTCGAACGGCGTCGTGGTGCTGCCCTCCTCCTTATAGCCGCGCACGTGCAGGTTCTCGTGATTGCGGCGACGGTACGTGAGGCGATGGATCCCCCACGGATAGCCGTGGAACGCGAAGATGATCGGCTTGTCGGTCGTGAAGATCTCGTCGAAGTCACGATCGGAGAGCCCGTGCGGATGCTCGCTCGGCGGCTGCAGGCGCATGAGGTCGACGATGTTGACCACGCGCACCTTGAGCTCGGGCACGAGCGTGCGCAGAAGATCGACCGCGGCGAGCGTCTCCAGCGTCGGCACGTCGCCGCAGCAAGCCATGACCACGTCGGGCTCGCCACCGGCATCGCTCGACGCCCATTCCCAGATGCCGAGGCCCATCGAGCAGTGCGCCACCGCCTCGTCCATCGTCATCCACTGCAGCTCGGGGTGCTTGCCGGCGACGATGACGTTGACGTAGTTGCGGCTGCGCAGGCAGTGGTCGGTCACCGACAAGAGCGAGTTGGCGTCGGGCGGCAGATAGACGCGGATGACCTCGGCCTTCTTGTTGACGACGTGATCGATGAAGCCGGGATCCTGGTGCGAGAAGCCGTTGTGATCCTGCCGCCACACGTGCGACGTGAGGAGGTAGTTGAGCGAGGCGATCGGCCGCCGCCACGGGATCGCGCGCGTCACCTTCAGCCACTTGGCGTGCTGGTTGAACATCGAGTCGATGATGTGGATGAACGCCTCGTAGCAGGAGAAGAAGCCGTGGCGCCCGGTCAGGAGGTAGCCCTCGAGCCAGCCCTGGCACTGGTGCTCGCTCAGCATCTCCATGACACGGCCGTCGGGCGCGACGTGCTCGTCGCCGGGCAGGATCTCGGCGACCGACTCGCGGTTGGTGACGTCGAAGACGGCGCCCCAGCGGTTCGACGCGGTCTCGTCGGGCGAAACGATGCGGAAGCTGTCGGCGTTGCGCTTCATGACGTCGCGGATGAAGGCGCCTTGCACGCGCGTCGACTCCGCCTCGACGGCGCCTGGCGCCGGCACGTCGACGGCGTAGTCGCGAAAGTCCGGCAGGCGTAGATCGCGTAGCAGCGCCCCGCCGTTGGCGTGCGGGTTGGCGCTCATGCGCCGCTCGCCCGTGGGAGCGAGCGCCGCCAGATCGGCGCGCAGGGCGCCGTTGGCGTCGAACAGCGTCTCCGGCTGATAGCTGCGCATCCACGCTTCGAGGAGCGCCAGGTGCTCCGCCGTCTGCACGTCGGGGATCGGCACCTGATGCGCCCGGAACGTGCCCTCGACCGGCTTGCCGTCGACCATCTTCGGTCCCGTCCAGCCCTTCGGCGAGCGCAGCACGATCATCGGCCAGCGCGGGCGCGCCGTGTCGCCGCCGCCGCGCGCGGCCGACTGGATGCGCCGGATCTCGACGACGGCGCGCTCGATCGCGTCGGCCATCTGGGCGTGCATGGTCGACGGCTCGCTGCCCTCGACGAAGATCGGCGCCCAGCCGTACCCGCACAAGAGCTGCTCGAGCTCGCCGCGCGGGATGCGCGCCAACACCGTTGGACCCGCGATCTTGTAGCCGTTGAGATGAAGGATGGGCAGGACCGCGCCGTCGCGCGCCGCGTTCAGGAACTTGTTGGAGTGCCAGCTCGTCGCCAACGGGCCGGTCTCGGCCTCGCCGTCGCCGACGACGCAGGCGACGAGCAGGTTCGGATTGTCGAACACGGCGCCGAACGCGTGCGAGAGCGCGTAGCCGAGCTCGCCGCCCTCGTGGATCGAGCCCGGCGTCTCCGGCGCGACGTGGCTGGGGATGCCGCCGGGAAACGAGAACTGCTTGAAGAGGCGCTTCATCCCCGGTTCGTCTTGGGACACCTCCGGATAGACCTCGCTGTACGTACCTTCGAGCCACGCATTGGCGACGATGCCGGGGCCGCCGTGACCGGGGCCGGTCACGAACAGCACGTCGAGGTCGTAGGCGCGGATCACGCGGTTGACGTGCGCGTAGACGAAGTTGAGCCCGGGCGTCGTCCCGAAGTGGCCGAGCAGCCGCGGCTTGACGTGCTCGCGCGCCAGCGGCCGGCGCAGGAGCGGATTGTCGAACAGGTAGATTTGTCCGACGGACAGGTAGTTGGCGGCGCGCCAGTAGGCGTCGATGCGCGCCAGCTCTTCACTCTCGAGTGCCATCTGGTCCCCCCGCTGTTTCAAGTCTCGGGCCGAGCGTAGATCGCGCGGCGCGCCGACGGCGCGTCAATCGTGCGCAGAGTTTGCGTCGATCGTGCCCCGCGACGCAATCGGTGCGGCCGCGCAGCCTGTCCGCGGCGGTATTGGCTTGGCATCGCCTTCGCTAGGAGCGGCCGCATGAGCCCCCATCGCATTCATGCATTCGGCGTCGGCGCGGTCGTCTCGGCCGTCGTCGTGGGTCTCGTGTTTCTCCTGCTGCCGTCACGTCGCATGACGACCGACCATCGCCTCGCGGCGGCGGACCGCCTGCCCGAGGCGACCCGCGCCGCGCTGGCGACGCAGATGCGGACCCACGCGCGCGGCATGCTCGAGCTGACGTCGCTGGTCACGACGCTCCAGTACGACGCCGTCGGTCCCGCCGTGCAACGCCTGCTCGACGAGCCGCGCGTCGCACGTCCGCTCTCGAACGATGCCACCGAGCTCAACGGCCAGCTGCCGCCCCGCTTCTTCTCGCTGCAAGACGAGCTGCGCGATGACCTGCGGGAGCTGGCCCGCGCCGCCGCCACGCACGATGCCAATGCGCTCGCCAACGCCTATGCAACCACCACGAAGGCCTGCATCCACTGCCACGACACCTACCTCAAGGGACGATAGGAGGACGACCATGACCAAGACGACGATCCGGCACTATATGACCCCGACGCCGCACACCATCGGTGCCGAGCAGATGTTGACGGTCGCCATCGAGCTGATGCGCGAGCACAAGATCCGCCACCTGCCGGTGCTACGCGGCGGGCGCCTCGTCGGGATCCTCAGCGAGCGCGACGTGGCGCTCATCTCCGGCTTGCCCACGGTCGACCCGGCCGTCGTGCCCGTCGAGGATGCCATGTCGGAGGAGGTCTACACGGTCGCGGGCGACACCCCGCTCGACGAGGTCGCCGCGACCATGGCCGCCAACAAGTACGGCTCCGCGCTGGTCGTCGATCCGCGCAATCACATCGTCGGGGTGTTCACTACGATCGATGCTCTGCACGCGCTGGCCGACGGCGCGCCCGTTCGCAAGCGCGCCGCCGCTCACTGAGCGGCGCGCTCACGCCGCCAGCCGCTCGCGCACACGCTCGTCGCTCAGCGATCCGCGGAAGCGATCGCGCTCGGAGCGCAGGATGGCGGTGAGCTCCTCGCCGCCGTCGTGGCTCAGGACGGTTTGCATGCGAGCGCTCGATGCACGGCTGAGGCCACGCACGGCGCTGCGCTCCGCTCTGCGGCCGGAGGGCGCAGCCGTTGCGCCCGAACGTGCCGGTCACGCAGCCCGTGCGCGAATGCCAACGCCGGCACGCGGCGCTGCGTTGGCACGCCGCACGCACGAGGGGCGAGCGGAGGGACCGATGGACCTACAGAAGATTCTCGTCGCGATCGACTTCTCGCCCGACTCGGACCACGCCATCGACGCCGCGCTGACGCTGGCGCGCAGCGAACGGTCCAAGATCGTGCTGTTGCACGTGTGCGAGCCTCCGCCCTACTCGACGCCGGAGCTCGGCATGTACGTCCCGTCGCCGGAGCTGATGGTCGACGTGCTCACCCGCGCGCGCCGCCAGCTCGATCGCTACCGCGCGCGTTGCGCGGCGAACGGCGCCGACGTCGACGTCGTCTGCATCCCGATGGGCTTCGTCGCCGACGAGATCGTCGACTACGCCTCCACGCACGACTTCGATCTGATCGTCGTCGGCTCGCACGGCCGGCGCGGGCTGCGTCGCTTCATGCTCGGCTCGGTCGCCGAGAAAGTGGTGCGCACGGCCGACCGGCCGGTCCTGACGGTGCACCCGCACGACGTGGCGCTGGCAGCGACCGCGAGCGCGGTCTGACATGCGCGCCGCACTCGTCGCCGGTCTCTTCTTCGTCGCCGCTTGCGCCACGACGTCGGCGAAGCACGACGAGCAATGGAATGACGTCAGCGCCGCGGAGCATCGCCAGATCGCCGCGAACGAGCGCGCCCGCGCCGAGGATTCCTATGCCCGCTGGGAGCCGGGCTCGCGCGTGCCGCTGCCCGGCGTGCCGCCCGGCTCGAGCGACGCACCGCGCATGTTCCCCATCGATCTCTACCCGTACAACCCGACCGATCGCGCGCTCGCCGACGCCGAACGCCACCTGCGCCACGCGCGCGAGCACGAGGCCGCAGCCGCGGCGCTCGAAGGCTTCGAGGAGGCCGAGTGCCGCGAGGTGCCGCAAAAGGCGCGCGGGGCCTGCCCCGTGCTCGGTCCCGTCGCGACCATCGACGATCGCCCCGACGGCGTGCGCATCACTTTCGCCGCCGCCGCTCCCGTCGAGGAGATCGTCGCGCACATGCGCTGCCACCTGGCGTTCGCGCGCAAGAATGGCTTCACCAACGCCGGCGATTGCCCGCTCTACATGCGCGGCGTCGAGATCGCCCTCGCTGCCGACGGCCACGCCGTCGATGTGACCAGCCAGGAGCGTTCAGTGGCGCAGGAGATCCAGATCCGCAGCCGACTGACCTCCACACCCAAGGCGGAGCGATGATCGCCACGGCAAACTCGATTACTTGCCGTCGAGCGCGTGCGCGAGCTGGCGCAGCTTCACCGCGACCTGGTTGAGCGCGTGCGACGCCGCGGGCGGCACCTGGGCTACCACACGGTCCGCCTCGCGCTCGAGCCGCTCGAACGCTTCGCGCAGCTCCATGCCGCCGAGATGGATGCGCACGCGGATCTCGTCCCGCAGCTGCTCGAGCTGCTGGCGCGCGTCGTTGGCTTCCCGCTTCGCTTCGTTTTTTTCGCTTCGTCGTAGGTCTCTCATGCCGCCGCTGCATTGCGAACGCAGTGCCAGCATCCATACCTCTCCCGTCGCCTACTCGCGCAATTCGTGCGCCTTGCCGATCCCACACCGCAGCCGCTGCGCGGTCCAGCGAGCGCGACGACGTCAGCAACTCGGCGCATCGATTGCACTACGCCGAGGCATGTCACCCTCCCGACCCATTCGAATCCTGGTCGTCGACGACGATCTCAACGCGCGCTCGGCGCTCGGCGCCCTCTTGAGCGACGACGACCATGAAGTCGAGCTCGCACACGACGGCATCGACGCGCTCGTCAAGCTCTCGAGCTTCCGCGCCGACGTCATCGTCAGCGATCTGAAGATGCCGCGCATGGACGGCCTCGCCCTCTACGACGCCGTCCGCCGCCTTCCGATGGTGACGCCGCGCTTCGTCTTCATGTCGGCGACCGCCAAGCCCGACCTGGAGGGCGAGACGCGCTACGTCACCAAACCGATCGCGATCGATCGGCTGACGTCGCTCATCGACGAAGCGGCGACCCATCGCTGATGCGGTCGCTGGTCGGTCGGATGCAAGCCGAGCGAGCCAACACGGAGGAGACCATGTCCGATCCATACGCAAAGTTGTGGTGGCTGCTCGCGCTGCGCGGCGTCGCCGGTCTCATGCTCGCCGCCGGCGCCATCATCTGGCCGTTTCTCACGCTCGAGGCGCTGCTGTTCGGCTTCGGCGTCTACGTCACCGTCGACGGCGCCTTCGCCATGTACGCCGGGCTCGTCCCCGAAAACGGAGGTTACGTCTTCTGGCCCTTCGTCATCGAAGGCGCGCTCGGAATCCTGTTCGGCGCCGCCGTGCTCGCCTTTCCCGACACGATGGCGTTCGCGCTCTGGTACCTGGTCGCCGGCTGGGCGCTCGCGACGGGCATCTTCGAGCTCATCGCCGCCGCGCGCCTCCGTCCTGCCGCCAATGGCGAAGTGATGCTCGCCGGCGCCGGCGTCACCAGCGTCGTGTTCGGCTTCGTGATGGTCAGCTGGCCGCGCGGCGCCATCATCGGTCTTTCGTGGCTCGTCGCCCTGTATTCGGCCGCCTTCGGCATGTTGCTCCTCATCGTCGCCGCGCGCCTCTTCGGCCTCGCGATGCAGCGAACGACGCGCGAGCGTGCCGACGGTCTGCACGCGTCGTCCACGCCGGCCTCCCGATAATTTCCGACCCCTCTTCGACCGCGTGCGCCCGCCACGCCCAACATCGCGTCGAATGGGCGAGACTGTCGTCGTGGCACGCATGAACGGTTGACACTGACCGATCGATCGGTCAGCATGACGCCATGTCCCTGGCCGCCGGTGCTCCACGCATTCTGACGTCCGAGCCACACCTTCCCGCAGCGAGCCTCCCGGCCGGCACCGCGGGGCGCATTCTCGAGGTCGGACTGGTCCTCTTCGCACGTCACGGGTTTCACGGCACCTCGATTCGCGACATCGGGCGCGAGCTCGGGCTCAAGCCAGCCAATTTGTACGATCACCATCCCTCGAAGGAGCACCTCCTGGCCGAGCTCGTGCGGCTCGGGCACGAAGAGCATCTGCGTGCGCTGCAACGCGCGCTCGTCGACACCGACGGTGGACCCGTTGATCAGATCCGCGCAGTGGTTGCGGCGCATGTCCGCCTCCATGCCGAGTACGCCATGCTCGCGGTCGTCGCCAACAACGAGATGCACGCGCTGTCACCCGAGTTGGTCGCTCCGTCGCTCGCGCTGCGCAAACAGGCCGAGGGGCTGCTTCTCGATGTCGTCGCGCGTGGCGTGCAGGTGGGCGTCTTCGACGTGCCCGACGTGTTTCTGACCGGAGCGGCGATCGGCGGGATGGGGATGCGCGTGGCCCACTGGTACAGCCCGTCGCATGACCGATCGATCGATCAGCTCTGCGAGGTGTACGCGGAGCTGGCCCTACGGATGCTGGGTGTACGACGCCGCCGATGAAGCCACTGTTCGACAGCATTGCGGGCGATGGTGCGCGCCTCGCCTGCGGCGAGTGGCCGGGGCGCGGCAGCCCGATCGTCGCGCTCCACGGCATCACCTCGTCGCTCATGAGCTTTTGTGGGGTGGCGGAGATGCTCGACGGTCGCCGCCCGCTGCTGGCCCTCGATCTGCGCGGCCATGGCGATTCCGACCGGCCGGATGGGCCCTACACGATCGAGCAGCACGCGCGGGACGTCGCCTCGGCAATGAATCAGCGCAGCCTCGGCCCCACCATCGTCGTCGGGCACTCGTTCGGCGCGTACGTGGCAGTCGCGCTGGCCGCAACCGCGCCGGAGCTCGTAAGCGCGCTCGTGCTCGTCGACGGCGGCTATCCCCCGCTGCCCTTGGGCGCAAACGGCGCCGCGTTCGCAGAGATGGCGATGCTCCCATCTCTCGCGCGCGTGCGGCTGCGCCATGTGACTGCGGCCGATCATCTCGAATCATGGCTGGCGACGCCGGGGCTCGCGGGCGGCCGGCGCGAGTGGATCGAGCGCTTCGCTTCTCACGACGTCGCCGGCGTGCCGCCATCACTGCACAGCAAGGTGGACGAGCGGACGGTACGCGCCGCCTACCACGACATGGTCGACACCAGCGCCATCGAACGACGACTCGAGCGCGTGATGGCGCCGATGACGATCGTTCGCGCGCAGCATGGAGCAGCCCGAAACCTTCCTCCGATCGTCCCCGACGAGGTCGTGATCGCCGTCCGTCGGCGGGTCCGCCGTCTCGGCGTCGCGACCGTCGACGCCACTCACTACACGATCCTGCTAGGCGAGAGGGGAGCCCGCGCCGTCGTTGGCGCGCTCGAGGAGGTGTCGCGATGAAGCTCGCAGCCATCGTTCTAGCGACCCTGGCAGCCGGTTGTGGCGACCGAGACATGGGCTCCGACGCTGGAAGCGACAGCGGAGGCGACGCTGCCAGCGGTCTCGGATCGGTCGATCTCGCCGGCATGGGCGACGCGGACGGCGGCGCGACGGCCGGACAGTGGATCACAGGCACCTTCTCGAACGATCAAGGCCAGCGCGACTATCGCCTGTACGTTCCATCGGGGTATCGCCCCGGCACTCCCCTACCACTCGTCGTGATGCTGCACGGCTGCACGGTCACCGCCGAGCAGATGGACGCGACCACGCAGTATGCTGCGCTCGCCGAGGCGCGCACATTTCTGGTCGTCTATCCGGTGCAATCGAGCGCCGCGAACCCGGCGCTCTGTTGGAACTGGTTCGAAACGGCCGACCTGGCGCGCGGCGCGGGCGAGCCGTCGCTCATCGCCGGCATCACGCAAACGGTGATGGATGGGTGGTCCGTCGACAGCCGCCGCGTCTACGTCATCGGCGCGTCGGCTGGGGGCGCAATGTCCGTGATCATGGGCGCGACCTATCCCGATCGCTACGCTGCAATCGGCGTCGTCGCCGGCTGCGAGTATGCGGGCGCACCGTGTGGCCCGTCGGGCGGCCCCGATCCAACCGCGCAAGGGCAGCTCGCCTATCAGGCGATGGGAACGTCTGCTCGCAGCGTGCCTGTCATCGTTTTCCACGGCGACGCCGACCCGGTGGCCGCGCCCATCAACGGCCAGCAGGTGACCGAACAGTGGATTGCCGCAGATGACTGGGCCGACAACGGTGCGCACGACGGATCCGTGCCGACGACGGCGACATCGACGGCGACGCTGCAAGTACCGAACGGCCGCAGCTACGATCGCACCCAATTCGACGACGCGAGCGGCGCGCTCCTCATCGACTACTACGTGGTGCACGGCGCCGGCCACGCGTGGCCCGGTGGTCCGGCCTCGGCGACGTTCACCGATCCGACCGGCCCCGACGCCACCGGCATCAGCTACGACTTCTTTCTCGCCCACGTCCACCCCTGAGATCTCCTCGCGTCCGCACGGGCCGGAACGAGCGCGAAGCTTGCGGAACGCTCGAGGTTCTTGGAACGTAACCGCATCGTTTGCGCGTCGCGCGCGGGTAACCGCGCAGAAGTCGTCGGCGGCATGGTTGGCATCGCAGGTGCTCAGAGGCGGGGAACCTACAGGAGCCCGCCATGCTCAACCGACTTGGACTGATCGTCATTTGTTCGTTGCTTCCCGCTTGTGACTCGACCGCGCCCATCGATCAATCCGGCGAGACGGCCGATAGCCTCGTGGCCGGCGACGACGGCTGGTACGTCGTACGTCCCGATCTTCGGAAGTGCGCCTCGCCGATGTGCGGCGGCTACTTCGTCAAGGGCGTCAACTTGACGCGCACGGTGTGCCTGGACGGCCGCGCACGCGCCGAGTGCTACGTGACGGCGCTCGACTGGTCGGCGACCGCATTCTCCGACGACGAGCGCGCGAAGCTCGCGACGGCGCCGGTGGTCCTGCGCGCGCGCTTGGTGGACGCCGGCGGCAGCTTTGCAAAGTTGCGCGTGACCGAGGCGTGGTCGCCGGCGGTCAACCCCGACGTGGAGGGTGGCTATCCGACCTTCATCGCCACGCTGTATCGGGCGCTCGGCAACAGCACGCGCTGCATCCGCTGGCCCTGCCCTTCGATCACGCA
Organism: Polyangia bacterium; assembly: GCA_035607415.1. GTDB lineage: Bacteria > Myxococcota_A > Polyangia > Palsa-1104 > Palsa-1104 > JAQBQH01. Next base: position 8,346 of record DATNAQ010000139.1, on the reverse strand, counting down.
GGAGAAGATCAACTCGTCGCAGACGAGCCCCATCGCCGGCGTCGATCTCTCCGCCAGCTGCGCCGACGACAAGCAAATCGCCGCCGCCTACGACGCACTGGCGACCTCGGCAGGCGTCCTCGTCGATGGTGAAGACGGATGGGTGAAAGGCCCGGCCGGCAGCATGAAGCAGCTCGTCGGGTACGGCTTCTTCCTGCGCGTCGAGGCGGCGGCGCCTCAGCCGCGCTCCTGCGGCGGCTTCGTCAATACCCGGTGTGATGCGGGCGAATACTGCGACATCACCGTCGCCAACGCGTGCAACGGCGCCGATCTACCGGGCGTCTGCAAGACGGTGCCGGATGCGTGCATGGAGCTCTACAAGCCGGTGTGCGGCTGCGACGGCAAGACCTATCGCAACGATTGCTTCCGCGTCATGGCGCAAGTGCAGCTCGACCACGACGGCGCCTGCGCCGAGTAACACAGGTCTCGTCGCAGCATGCGGCCGAACCCGAACGCCGTTCGCCTTCGCCGTCCGACGCTGGAAGATGCGCGGAGGGACAACCGGCGACGGCGAGAGACGCGCCGCGCCGCAACTCTTGCGCGAAACGGCACGGCGAGTCTCCACTCTGATGGGTATGCCTCTTGCTCCACGCGAGGGCATGCGAACGGTCGACAACGATGGTGGCCCGGACGTCGACGCGCTGCTGGCATCCGAGGCGGTCAAGCTGTGCCCGGGCTTTCAGGTCGTCGAGCTGCGCCGTCTTGCTGCGGACGCCGACACCAGCGACGAGACACACAAGAGCGCCGGTTACGGCGTGCCGCGCCGGATTCGGCTGCGGGCGGCGGATGGGCGCGAGCGCTCGCTCGTCTTCCACGTCGCCGGTAGCGACGCCTTCGGTCATGACCGGCGGGCCGATCGCGCTGCCGAGCAACTGCTCGCGTTCGACACGTTCGGCGACATCCCGCGGCACGTTCGCGCGGTCGACGTCGGGGCCGTGACTGCGACCGGGCTCCTGTCGCTCCGTGACGCCCGTGAGCTCTACCTCGTCACGGAGTGGGCCGACGGTACACCCTATGCGGACGATCTGCGCCGCATCGCGCGCGAGCGTCGCCTCGGCCCTGAGGACATCCCGCGCGCCGGCGCGCTGGCGCGCTATCTCGTCGAGCTTCATCGACGGAGCGGCGGCCGCGCGATGCAGTATCGCCGCTCCGTCCGCGATCTCGTGGGCAGCGGCGAAGGCATTTTCGGCATGCTCGACGGCTACACCGACGACACGCCGGCAGCACCGCCGGCCCGCCTCGCCGCGATCGAGCGACGGTGCGTCGAGTGGCGCCACCGTCTCTGCCGCCTCGACTCGCGCGCGACGACCATCCACGGCGACTTCCACCCGTTCAACGTGGTCTTCTCCGCGGGAACCGACTTCACGCTGCTCGACGCCAGCCGTGGCTGCGTCGGCGACGCCGCCGACGACGTCACGGCGATGGCGATCAACTATCTCTTCTTCGCGCTCGACCACGAGGGCGCGTGGGAGGGCGGGCTGCGCACGCTGTGGCATCACTTCTGGCGGACCTATCTCGACGCCAGTGGCGACGAACAGCTCCTGGGCGCGGCCGCGCCCTACCTCGCGTGGCGCGGCCTCGTCGTATGCAGCCCGACCTTCTATCCCTCGCTCGCGCCCGATGCGCGCGACCGCATGCTGCGGCTCGTCGAGCGCGCGCTTGCCAGCGACCGCTTCGATCCGGCATGGGCCGACGAGGTCGCGCGATGACCGCGGGGCTCGTGGTGTGGCTGACCGGGTTACCGCGTGCCGGCAAGTCGACGCTGGCGGGTGCCGTTCGCGCGCGCCTCGTCGCGCGCGGCAGGCCGTCGCTGATCCTCGACGGCGACGAGGTGCGCAAGGCGCTCTCGCCATCGCCCGGTTACGATCGCGCGAGTCGCGACGACTTCTACACGACTCTCGGACGACTCGCCGCGCTGATCGCGCGCCAGGGCTTCATCGTGCTCGTGCCCGCAACTGCCCATCGTCGCGTCTATCGCGACACCACACGCGACCTGGCGCCCGCGTTCATCGAGGTACACGTCGCGACGCCGCTCGCCGACTGCGTGCACCGCGACCCAGCGGGCCTGTACGCCTCGGGCGCGCACGCTGCGCTTCCCGGCATCGGGGTCGAGTACGAAGCGCCGCTCAGGCCCGAAGTCGTCGCGCGTGGCGGCCACGACTCCACAGCCGTCGACGCCATCGTCGAGCTCATCGACAGGCGGCCACCAGCACGCTCTCGTTAGCGCGCGCAGCAGGGTGGCAGCTGCTCGCGAACGATGCTCATCGCGGCGTGAGCCTTGTCGAGAAAGCTTCGGCAGTGATCGATGACAAAGCGCCGGGGGTGGTCTCGCCAAGCGACGGTGATGCGCTCGTCGATCGCGGCCGCTTCGGCGGCGGTCTCGACGCGCAGCGGGTTGCGATGGTTGTACTCGCCACGGGGCGGCGTTCGCAGGTGAATCACGGCGGCGTACCGCGCCAACTCGGCGTCGACGCTGCTGCCGACTTCCCGCCAGAAGTCGGCGACGTCGCCCGGCCAATAGGCCAACGCGTCTACGGTTCCGCGGTCGCAGAGGACCAGCGCCGCGTTGTCGCGTTCCACCACCTCGCGCTCCAGCTCGTGTTGCACGTGAAAGATGGCACGTTGCGCGGCGCGGCGGGAGGGCACGTCGTCGACGCGCGGAAAGCCGCCACCATACAGGATGCCGGCAGCCTCGGGCAGGATCGCGGCATGCTCGCACAAGTCGCGGCGCGCGAGCTCGAGCAGTGCCGTCTTGCCCGCGCCGGGGCCGCCCGTGACCACCACCAGGCGCGCGTCGTGCCGGGGCTGTGAGCACGAACAGCGGCCGGCGCCCCTCTGCGGATCGATGTTCTTCATGACCGTCTCAAGCGCCGAGCTGCGCGGGCTGGTGCTCGGTCGGTGCGCTCTCGAGCGACGGATACCGCTCGACGAGTGAGAGGTGATACGCGATGAACCGGAACTGGTAGCGCAGCGTCAGCGCGAGAAAGTCGGAGATCGGCGCCGACGGTCGAGCACGGACCAGGATCACGATGGCCTCGATGATCCACAAGACGCCTGCGGCAAACGACATCAATGCGAGCAGCAGCAACGCCGGGATGCTCGTCAGAAGGCGCAGCAGCGCCGACGCCGCCGTCGGCGTGCCGCCGACGTCGATCTCCAGCTTGACGGCGCCGCCTTCCGCGTCGGGGTACGCGTCCGTGAGCAGCCACAGGTACGCATAGGCCGACGCCAGCCAGCGGAGAGGGCGCACGATCCGGGGCGCATCCTCGGCGAGATAGCGCTCCGATCCCTCCGTCGCCAAGAGCAGCGCCGCGATGCCGGGAAGCGCCAGGTAGGCGAGCCAGTACAGGGACGACCAGCCGAGCGTGCCGAGCGCGGCGAGCAACACCAACCGGATCAAGACGTGGATGCGCTGCATTCGTTCCGGCGTTTCGATCTGCAGTTGTGTCGGGTGGGTGATCATGTCGCGCTCCCATTGCAAGGCGCGCACCGTCGCTGACGAGCGCGATTTGGTCGTCAAGCGCCGGCTCGACGCCGCGGAGCTCGCTCGAAAAGCCACCAGCGCGGATGTGCACGCGGACCATAGGTCAGGCCGAAGTTGCCGAGCGCGCGGTCGCGAACGATCGCAGCCGCCTCCACCGGCGAGTCGGTCACGATCAGCCGATCGACATCGGCGGCGTCGACCGTGCCGGCGCTGACGAGTCGATCGCGCAAGTAGCCGACGAGCGGGCGCCAGTGATCGACGCCGAGCAACACGATCGGATAGTCGGTCATCTTTCCCGTCTGGATCAGCACCGCCACTTCGAACAGCTCGTCGAGCGTGCCGTAACCGCCGGGCACGGCGATGAAGGCGTACGAATACTTGGCGAGCATCAGCTTGCGGATGAAGAAGTAGCGGAACTGCACCCAGTCATCGAGGTACGGATTGGGCTTCTGCTCGGCGGGAAGGATGATGTTGCAGCCAATCGAGCGGCCGCCGGCCTCGCGCGCGCCGCGGTTCGCCGCCTCCATCAGGCCCGGTCCGCCGCCGGTCAAGACGGTGAACCCGACGTCCGCGAGCGCGCCGCCGAGAAGACGCGTCAGGCGATAGTAGGGATGGTCGACGTCGAAACGCGCCGAGCCGAACACCGTCACGCACGGTCCGACGAAGTGCAGATGGCGAAAGCCGCGCACCATCTCGCCGACCACGCGCAGCGCGAACGCGAGGTCACTGCCGCGTCGTCGTGGTCCGAGCAGAAATTGGCGCTCTTCACTGTCGTCGGACGTCTTTCCCCAGTCGACCGCGGCCTCGGCGGATGGCCGCGGCGCGAGCGCCCCGGCCGGCATCAGCGTGTCGCCGTTCGGGGTGCGTGCTCGTGGCTCGTCGAGTCGGCCAGCGTCCACACCATGAGCCCGACAAAGAACACGAGGCCATAGGCGCAGGTCGGCAGCCCGAGGCGGTAGCCGGCATGCGCGACCATCTCGTCACGCGTCATCCAGCTCGCGAGCGCCGTCCCGGCGGCGGCAACGGCGAGGTTCGCGGCTTTGGGCCATGCGGCCTCGACCTTGTACAGGAACGCAGCCAGCGACACGAGGAACGCGGTCGCGAAGAGCGCGAAGCCGGTATAGCAGGCCGGATGACCGAGGAAGAAGGGACACGGCTCGGCGAACGCGCAGATCCCGCTCGTGGCTCGTTGATAGCTGAGGTAGCCGGCGAAGGCGGTCCCTGCTCCGCTGATCAGGGTCGCGACGCCGAGGTAGTGGTTGGTCTTCACGGGCGGCTCCTAGCGCACTGCCGTGGCGAGGAAGTAGGGCCACACCGCCAGCCCGAGGAGCGTTTTCCACCAGATCAGCTTCGCGAAGCCGATGGTGAAGAGCCATCCGGCGAGCCACAGCATGCCGGCTGCGCTCTGGTAGGGCATCACCTTCACTGCCGTCGTCTCCTGGCGCATCGTCGCCTCCTCGCCTGCGCTCTTTGCAACCAGCGGACCGCCGTATCGCGACTTCCGACGGCCGGAAACGCGCAAACCGTGCGCCGTCGGGTGAAGACCGCGCACTCCTTGCGTCCGCGCCGGCATCACGCGGCCAGCCGCGCGCGCACGCGGTCACCGAGCTCGTGCAGCATCTTTTGCTCGAGCTGGCGGGTCCGTTCACGGGAGACGCCCAGCCGATCGCCCATCGCCTTCAAGGTCGGCGGCGACTCCTCGATCCAGCGCGCGTCGAAGAGCTGGCGGCGGCGGTCGCCCAGCTCATCGCGATAGCGATCGCGCTCGGACCGCAGGATCTCGCCGAGCTCCTCCGCCTCGAGCGCCTCGTCGGCCGGCAGATCGCCAGCAGCCATGGTCGCGAGTCGCGTCCGGTCGCCCTCGCTGTGCTCGGGCGCGTCGAGCGATAGATCGCGCGCTCCCATGCGCGATTCGGTCTCGACGACGCTCTTGCGGTCGACGCCGAGGATGCTCGCCAATCGCTCCGGCGTCGGCTCGAGCCCGGCAGCCATCAGGCGCGCGCGCAGCGCCGAGATGCGGAAGAACACGCGCCGCTGCTGCTCGGTGGTACCGATTCGAACGAGGCGATAGTTGGCGAGCGTGTAGCGGAACTCGTAGGCGCGGATCCAGTGCGCGGCGTACGTCGACAGTCGCGTGCCGTGCGCGGGGTCGAATCGGCGGATCGCCTCCACCAGGCCGATGCAGCCCTCCTGGAAGAGATCGCGTCGATCGATCCCCTTCAACAGGTAGTGCTGCGTGAGCCGCCCGACGAGGCCGAGCTGCGACTGTAAGAGGCGCGCTTCGATCTTCTGGTCATGCGTACGGCGATATTCCGCGAACAGCTGCCCTTCTTCATCACGCGTCAGGTGATTGTCCATGCCGCGTGCAGATGCATGGCCGAGGCCAGCCGTCACTTGCTCGATTCCAGCCGAGCCTCGCCGTCGAGCGCGTAGTCGTGCCCGCGCCAATCGACGTGGTGGTCGAGCCACATCGAGGCGGCGACGAACGGGCCGGCCAGCGCGATGGCGACGGTGACCCAGGCGAACCGGCGCGGCAGCGGCTCGCCGCCGAGCGCGCGGTAGAGCGCGCGGTCGCTGACGCAGGCGGCGGCGAGCGCGGCGACGGCGACGACGACCGCGAGCCACCAGCCTTGCGCCGCGCCGATCGCGCCGGCGAGCACCGCGAGCCAGATCGTGGTCCCGTGCAAATAGGCAGGTCGTGTCAGCCGCGCCGGCAGGCCGCTGCGCGAGAACAGCACCCAGCGACGCATGAGGCGCAGAAAATCGGGCAGGCCCATGCCGCCGGTCACGACGTGCAGCGGCCGATCGACGATGAGGTTGCGCCAGCCGGTCGCCGCCATGCGCTGGCCGAGATACATGTCGTCGACGAGCTGGCCGTCGGCGCACTCGACTCCGCCGATCTGCGTCAGCGCCTCGCGCCGGAAGATCATGAGCTGGCCCATGATGAACGGCAGCGTGTGCGACTCGCCGGCCAGCGCCGCGGCGGGCGCGCCGTACCAGACGTCGAGCATGAGCGCGTAGCCGACATCGCCGGCGGTCACCGCGGTCCCGTCGGCGCGCGCCGGCGCGAACACGTCGCCAGCGTCCGGACGCGCGAGAAGCTCGTCGACGAGCACGCGCAACAGATCGGCGTCGACGCGGGTATCCGAATCGCTGAAGCCGACCAGCTCCCCGCACGCCTCGCGAACGCCGAGCCCCATGGCGTGTAGCTTTCCCGTGCGTCCGCTCGGCGGTGCGCCCGCAAACAGGATGCGCGCGGTAAGACCGTCGCGCAGCACGCCCGTGGCGAGCACCTCGCGCACGACTGTGACAGCGGGATCGCTCTCGTCGTCGAAGATGAAGAGCAGCTCGAGCGGCGCCGGATACTCGCTGGCGAGGAGGGCGCGCACGTTGTCAGCTGCGCCCACGTCGAGGCCGCGGATCGGCCGAATCACCGTCAGCGACGGATGGCGGCGGGGCGCCGGCGGACGTGGACGGTGGCGGCGGACGGCGCGCGTGAGATGAATGTGCTCGGCCACGATCCATACGAGCGCGACGGCGGCGATCACGATCAGCAAGGTCGACATGCGCGGCAGACGTTGCGAACCGGGTGCCAGGAATCCTTCCGCCGCCACCAATTTCGCGCGCGCAACGGGTGCGTCCGGGCTCGTTTGCGGCGCACATCCTGCGCGCGCCGCTAGCGGACGCGGAAGCCCCAACCCACGAGCCAACCGACCGCCGCCGCCGCCAGGCCGATGCCGGTCATCTCCAGGCCGCTGCCGATCCAGCTGCCGATGGTGCATCGGCTCTTGTAGGCCCCAGCGACGAAGAGCGCGACGGCGGCGACGCCGACCGCGAGCCACATCGACAGGGCCACGCCGCACACGAGAAACGGCAGGAGCGGAAGCGCCGACCCGATCAGCGCCGAGACGCCGACGACCGCAGCCGAGCGGATCGCCCGGCGGCGATCGACCGGCGCGAGATGAAGCTCCTCGGCCATCATGACCGCGAGCCAGACGTCCTTGTTCGCCGTGATGGTGGTGACGATCTGATCGAGCAGCGTGCCGTCGAACCCCTTCTTGCGGTACAGGTCGCGCACTTCCTCGGTCTCGAGAGCGGGCACGCGTTCGAAGTGCCGTCGTTCGCGCGCCGCCTCGCTCTCGTAGAGCGCCTGGTCCGCGCGTCGCGTCGTATAGGCGACGGCCGCCATCGATACCGATTCGGCGAGCGCGGCAGCGACCCCGGCGGCCAGCACGATGCGCGCGTCCGCCGTCGCCTCGGCGACGCCGAGGATGACGCCGAGCACGTTGACCAGGCCGTCCTGCCCGCCGAGGATGACGTCGCTCAGCTGCGAGCCGTTCCGGTGAGGATCGACGCGCAGGTGGAAGTCGACGTCGGACCCGGTCATGGCGTCTCGCGCACGACCTCTCGGATCGGCCGCCGCGGCGTGGGCTCCACTTCTGCGAGCGGATAACCGATGCGGAGCACCAGCTGCGGATGGCCCGCCATTCCCACGAGCTCGCCGAGGCGCCCGCGCAACGCAGCCACTTCGACGGGCTGATTGAGGAACGAGGCGGCCATGCCGAGCGCCGTGACGTGAAGGAGCACACGCGACAGCGCCTCTCCCGCACGGATCCAGTCGCGCTCCTCGTCGCCCTGCGTGCCGAGGACGGCCAGGAGCGGCGACCCGACGGCGAGCTGATGATCCCGCGCCGCGCGACGGCCGCCGAGATCGAACGTGCGCACGACCAGCGGCGCCAGACGTGACGCCAGATCCGACAATCCTTGCGAGCTGCCGGGCATCCCGTCGCCGCGCTCGCTGCGATTCGGATGCATCCACGCCG
>DATNAQ010000132.1:0-7549 GCA_035607415.1 Polyangia bacterium | reverse complement strand
CCGGCGGCAACGGCGGCGGCGGCTCTGGCGGCTCTGGCGGCGGCGGCTCCGGCGGCAACGGTGGCGGCGGCAGCGCCGGCTCCGGCGGTGGCGGCAACGGCGGCGGCGGCGGCGGCGGCGACTCCGACAGCGACCTCGGCCCCCCGCCCTCGCCCATCTACATCGACTTCCCGTCGCCCGCTCCGGTCGGCGCCGTGATCCTGATCCAGCACGTCAGCCTCGGCGGCCACGCCACGCCGCACGACGACGCACCGCCGGTCTGCTGCACCGGCACCGACTGCACCACCGGCGGTACCGGCGGTGGCACCGGCGGTGGCGGCAGCGGGAACACCGGCAGCGGCCCGATCCTCTAGCCCATGCGCATCCGCGCTCTTCGCTCTTTGGTTCTCGCCTGCGCCGTCGCTGCGGGTTGCGGTGGTGGCAGCGACGGCGCAGGCGGCTCGCAACCCGGCGGCGACACCAGCGACCACGGCCCCGAAGGCGCCTTCTTCGCCAACCTGCCGTCGGGCGCGGCGCAGCTCGCCACCGTCTGCAAGCGCGGCAGCCACGACGCCGTCGCCACCCACTTCTGCGGCGCCGCGCCGCCCGCGATCGGCAACATCGTCGACCTCGAGCACGCCGTCGGGCTCTTCGACGGCCCTTCGCCGCCCGCGTTCGCGCTCACCGGCCACTCGACGTCGCTCGTGGTCCGCGAGGTCTCGGCGCTCAACCCGCGCGCCATCCTCTTCACCGCGCCGTCGCAAGCGCCGTCGACGCAGCAGAACGACGGCAGCTTCATCGCCGATCCCGGCTTCGTCGCCATGGGCTTCGTGCGCGGCTCGCAGCTGGCCGAGGTCATCGCCCACGATCCCCAGGCCAACGAGCTGCACTTCTACCTCGTGCGCTTCCTACAGGACTGCAACGCCTCCGCCGACGGCTGCAGCGCCGGCGATCTGCTCACGCCCGCCGTCGAGCGCGACTGGCGCTCGGTCTCGCTCTACGAAGACGAAGATCTCAAGGACACCGTCTTCGACTGCCGCCATTGTCACCAGCCGAACGGCCCGTCGACGACGAAGATGCTGCGCATGCAGGAGCGCCGCGCGCCGTGGACCCACTGGTTCCGCAACAACGCCAACCAGCCCGGCGGCGTCGCGCTCGTGCAGGACTTCCAGGCCGCGCACGGCAAGCTCGAGGACTACGCCGGCATCCCCGCCAACCTCCTCGACACGCCGCGCTCCGATCCGCTCGTGCTCGAGGCGCTCGTCGACAACAACAGCGTCTCGCCGCAGCCCAACGAGTTCAACACCGGCAAGATCGAGCAGCAGGTCCAGGCGTCCAACCCGGCCGAGCCCGCGCTCAACATGCCGATGGGCCAGAGCGCCACCTGGGATGCGATTTACACCTACGCCGCCGGCGGCAACGCCATCCCGGTGCCCTACCACGACGTCAAGGTCACCGATCCGTCGAAGCTCTCCTCGCTCACCACCGCCTATCAGTCGTTCGTCGACGGCGCGCTGCCCGCGAGCAAGCTGCCCGATCTACGCGACGTCTTCCTCGACGGCGCGCTCGCCGACATGGGCCTGCGCCCGCGCGCCGGCGCCGACGGCACGGGCATCCTCCAGCAGATGTGCCAGCGCTGCCACAACTCCGAGCTCGATCAGACGATCTCGCGCGCGGCGTTCAACGTCGAGAATTACGGCGCCATGTCACGCGCCGAGAAGGACAAGGCGATCGATCGCCTCACGCAGCCGGCGAGCTCGCCGAGGCTGATGCCGCCGGCTCGCTTCGGTGGTCTGAGCCCAGAAGAGCTGCAGACCGTCGTCGACTTCCTGAAAAAGTGAACATCGCCACGAGCCCGAGCTCGCAGGCCACCGTCACGATCAGGATCGCGCGCGGCAGCGCCACGTGCGCGCGCTGCACCAGGAACGCCATCACCGACGGCACGAACGCGGCGAACAGCGCGCCGACGTGATAGACCACGCCGACCGCGCGCGCGCGCACCTCGGGCGGAAAGAGCCCGGTCAAGAACAGCGGGGTCACGCCGGTGAAGCCGACCGCGAGCCCGCCGCCGAGGAAGGCGCCGACGCCGAGCAGCGGCGGCACCGCGCCCACGTACAGCGGCAGAAACGGCAGCGACGCCAGCGCCGGCACCGCCACCGCGCGCGCCACGCCCTTCTTCGCCGCCAGGATGCCGGTCACGATCGCGCCGCCCATCATGCCGAGGTTGAACAGCATCACGTGGTGCGCGATCGCCGACGGCGCGTGGCCGAGCCCGTCGAGCAGCGTGGGATAGAGCCCGGTCAGCCCGTAGTAGGCGCCGAAGCCGCAGCCCATGATCACCGACGCCCACGCGATGGTGCGCGCGTGCCCCCGCAATTGTGCAGCTGCATCATTTGTCACGCGCGCTCTTGATGCGCGCGCATCACGCTTACGCGCCTTCCACTCTTCGCTCTCCGGCACCCAGATGCGGATGGGCAGGACGAGCAGCGCCGGCGCCGCCGCCACCAGGAACAGCGCGCGCCAGCCGAAGTGCGGCATCACCCAGCCGAACGCCACCGCCGCCAGGAGGTAGCCGACCGCCCAGCTGCCCTGCAAGACGCCCGAGGCGATGCCGCGGCTGCGCGCCGGCCAGTTCTCCATCGCCAGCGTCGCGCCCGAGGTCCACTCGGCGCCCATCCCGAATCCGAACAGGGTACGCAGGATCAGGACGGCCTTGAACGACGGCGCGAACGCCACGCCACCGTCACAAACCGCGAACCAGACGAGCGAGATCATGAGCGGCAGCTTGCGCCCCCAGCGATCGGCCGCCGCCCCCGCCGCCACGCCGCCGAAGAGGCGTAACAAGAGCGTCAACGTGATCGATCCAGCCGTCGCCGCCACGCCCACGTGAAACTCGCGGGCCATCGCCGGCATCACCAGTAGGAAGATCGTGAAGTCGAACGCGTCGAGCACCCAGCCCACCCACGCCGCCACGAACGTGAACCACTGGCCGCGCGTCGGTTCGCGCCACCACGCCATCGCCTCCGTGCTCGTCGCTCGCTCGCTCATGACCGCACCTCCGCTCGCACGGCGACATTTATTGTGCAACTGCACAACGACCGTCAAGAGAAATTGTGCAATCGCATAATTACAAGCCCTCCGTACTAGAACCTACATTCAGAACATGCTTGACAGTTTCATTCCGTGAATTAAGAATTCAAATTATGAATGCTCGTTCACCTTCTGAAACGAAGGCTCAGAGTCTGCGTGAGCGCCAGCGCGAGCAGACCTCCGCCGCCATTCTCGACGCGGCGGAAGAGTCGTTCGCCGAGAAGGGCCTGGCCAACGCGCACATGAACGACATCGCAACCCGCGTCGGCGTCGCCGTCGGCACCCTCTACAACCACTTCAAGGATCGCGACTCGCTGCTCGCCGCGCTTCTCGAGAACCGCCGCGCCGAGCTGCTCGCCCGCATCGACGCCTTTCTCGATCGCGCGCCCGGAACCTTCCGCGACGACCTCGCCGGTTTCGTCGGCGAGATGGGCGCCTTCTTCGAGCAGCACTCGCGCTTCCACATCATCCTGCACCGCATGGAGTGGGGTCTGAACCAGGACTCCTACCCCGCCACCGCCGCCTGCGCGCCGGAGATGAAGCGCGAGCTCTTCTTGCGCATGGAGAAGCTCATGCGCCGCGGCGTCAAGCAGAAGGCGCTGCGCCCTCAGCTCGCCGAGTACTACGCCTACCTATTGATGGGGATCATGCGCTCGATCCGCCTGTACCACGTCGACAACAACGTCGAGGGCTACATGCCGCTCGACGAGGTCGTGCGCTTCTTCATGGAAGGGGCCGGAGCCTAGCAAATGGTCGCCGCCAGCCTACCGAACGTCGCCACGCGCGCGCCGACCAACAAGTGGTTGGTCACCGTCAGCATCACCTTCGGCACGCTCATGGGCACCATCGACGCGTCGATCGTCAACGTCGCCGTGCCGCACCTCTCGGGCTCGCTCGGCGCCACCGTCGAGCAGATCACGTGGGTCACCACCGGCTTCGTGATGGCCAACGTCATCGTCATGCCGCTGACCGCGTTCCTCGGCCGCCTCTTCGGTCAGAAACGCGTCTACATGTTCTGCCTCGGCCTGTTCCTCGTCGGCAGCATGCTGTGCGGCATGGCGCGCTCGCTCGAGATGCTCGTCGTCTGCCGCGTGCTCCAGGGCCTCGGCGCCGGCGCGCTGCAGCCGACCGAGCAGGCGATCCTGCGCCAGACCTTCCCGCCCGAGGAGCAAGGCATGGCGATGGCGCTCTTCGGCCTCGCCGTCATGATCGGCCCCGCGTTCGGCCCCACGCTCGGCGGCTACATCGTCGACAACTGGAGCTGGCCGTGGATCTTCTACATCAACCTGCCGGTGGGCCTGCTCGGCCTGTTCATGGTGTCGACCTTCGTGCACGAGCCCGAAGACGTGCGCCAGGCCAACCTGGCCGCCGCCGCCAAGCAGCGCAAGCACATGGACTGGGCGGGCATCGCGCTGCTCTCGATCGGGCTGGCGTCGCTGCAGTACGTGCTCGAAGAGGGCATCCGCAAGGATTGGTTCGAGTCGAGCCTCATCACCGTGCTCGCCATCGTCGCGGTGATCGCGCTGCTGCTCTTCGTGGCGCGCGAGCTGACGGCGGAGATGCCGGCGGTGAACCTGTCGCTCTTCAAGGACACCGTGTTCACGTCGGGCACGCTCGTCGGCGGCGTGATGTTCGCGATGCTGATGTCGGTCACCTTCATCCTGCCCGTCTTCATGCAGGAGCTGCTCGGCTACGACGCCATGAAGTCGGGCATCGCGCTCATGCCGCGCTCGCTCATCATGTTCCTCGTGGTGCCGATCGTGGGCCGCATCTACAACAAGGTGCAGCCGCGCATCGTCGTCGGGTTCGGCGTCATCTGCTTCACCATCAGCGCCTATCAGATGAGCCACTACACGCTCGAGACGAGCGAGGCGCAGCTGCTCTGGCCGCTGCTCATCCAGGGCGTGGGCTTCGCCTGTCTGTTCGTGCCGCTGACCACGGTGGCGCTGTCGTCGATCGATCGCAAGAAGCTCGCCGACGCCACCGGCCTCAACTCGCTGGTGCGCCAGATCGGCGGCTCGCTCGGCCTCGCCGTGTTCGCCACGCTGATGACGCGCTACCCGGTGCAGATCAAGGCGGCCATCGGCGCGCACCTCACCGCCGGCCGTCCCGAGGTCACGCAGCGCCTCGCCGCGATGACGCAGCTCCTCGTCTCGAAGGGCTACGACGCAGCGTCGGCGCGCATGGCGGCCGAGCGCGCGCTCGGCGGCATCGTCGCGCGCCAGGCGATGATGATGACGTTCGAGAAGATGTTCCTCATGGCCGGCATCGCGTTCTTGTTCGTGATGCCGCTGCTCTATTTCTTGAAGTCCCCCAATCACGGTGGCGGCGGTCCGAAGCCCGAAGTTCACGTGGAGATGTGAAGATGGAAACCAACGAATCGAAACCCCGTCTCGAGCCGGTCCCGCGCGACGCCCGTCCAACGGACGCGCCGCGCACGCCCGCCCCGGCCGAAGAGGCGGAGCCGCCGAAGAACAAGCGCAGGCCGTTCGTGATCGTCGGCATCATCGTCGGCATCATGCTCGTCGCCGTCGGCGGCTACGTGCTCTTCACGATGGGCGAAGAGGGCACCGACGACGCGGCCATCGCCGCCGACATGGTCCCCGTCGGCACGCGCGTGTCGGGCCAGATCATCAAGGTGCACGTCAAGGAGAACCAGCTCGTGCACGCCGGCGACGTGATCGCCGAGATCGATCCCGCCGACTACGCCGCGCGCGTCAAGCAGGCCGAGGCCGATCTGGCGTCGCAGCAGGCGCAGGCCGCGGCCGCCGACGCGCAGGTGTCGGTGACCACCGCCGGCTCCAAGGGCGGCTTCTCGTCGGCGAAGGCGGCCCTCGCCGGCTCGACGGTGTCGGTGGGCTCGGCCGAAGCGCAGCTGCAGGCGGCGCAGGCGTCGCTCCAGCGCTCCGAAGCCGACGCCCGCAAGGCCGAGCTCGATCTGTCGCGCGCCAAGGAGCTGAAGTCGGCCAACGCCGTGCCGCAGGAGCGCGTCGACAACGCGCAGGCCGCGTACGACTCGGCCAACGCGGCGCTGGCGCAGGCCAAGGCGCAGGTGGCGATGGCCAAGGAAGGGCGTCGCGCCGCCGAGGAGCGCGTCGGTGAAGCGCGCGGCCGCGTGAGCCAGACCTCGCCGATCGAGGCGCAGATCGCCGCCGCGCGCGCCAACGCCGACCTCGCGCACGCGCGCGTCCAGTCGGCCGAGGCGCAGCTCGAGCTGGCGCGGCTGCAGCTCGGCTACACCGCGGTCAAGGCGCCCGCCGACGGCATCGCCTCCAAGCTCACCGTGCACGAGGGCCAGCTCGTGGCCATCGGCTCGCCGGTGATCGAGCTCGTGCCGACGCAGACCTACGTGCTCGCCAACTTCAAGGAGACGCAGATCGGCAAGATGAAGCCGGGCCAGCGCGCCGACGTCAAGGTCGACGCCTACCCGGGCCAGAAGCTCGAAGCCACCGTCGAGAGTCTCTCGGGCGGCACCGGCTCCAGCTTCTCGCTCCTTCCCGCCGACAACGCCTCGGGCAACTTCGTGAAGGTGGTGCAGCGCGTCCCCGTGCGTATCTCGTGGACCAAGCAGCCCGACGTTCCGCTGCGCGCCGGCATGTCGGTCGACGTGACCGTGCACGTCAACTAGCCGAGGCCTCCTTATGCGACTGCACAATTTCGTGGTGAGCGCAGCCGTCGTTTGTTGTGCGACTGCATCATTTGCAACGGCATCCTTTGCCGCCGAAGGCGCCGAAGGCGCCGAGCGCATCACGGTCGATCAGGCCGTGGACCTGGCGCTCAAGGGCAACCTGCGCCTCATCTCCGTCGAGAAACGCGCGGGCTCGAGCCATGACCAGGCGCTCTCGGTGGGCGCGCGCATGCTCCCCGGCGTGCGGCTCTCCGAGGAGTACCAGCACTGGGACTGCCCCTTCGCCATCGACTTCATGACCTTCGTCGGCGGCTGTCAGACCAACCCGATGCAGTTCGTGGTGCGCAAGCCCGACACCAACAACTTCGTCGCCGTCGTCGATCAGCCGCTGGTCGGCCTGTTGCACACCGGCTTCGACTTCGCCGCGCAGCGCGCCAACGCCAGGGCGAGCGACGCCGGCAAGAAGGTGACCGAGGCGCAGGTGGTGCAAGCGGTGCGGACCATCTACCTGCAATATTTCGAGGCACGCGCGCTCGAGGAGATCGCGACCGCGTCTGCGGCCGAGCTGGCCGAGCAGGTCAACGTGGCGCAGGCGCGCCTCAAGGCCGGCGTCATCACCAACGCCGACCTTTTGCGCGTCACCGTGGCGCAGGCCAACGCGCGGCAGCAGCAGATCGCGGCGCACACGCAGGGCATCGTCGCCAAGGCGCATCTTCTCGACGCCATCGGCCTCGACGCCAACGAGCCCGTCGAGCTGGTCGAGCCGACGTCGCTGCTCAGCCTCGCGGCCAGGCCGCTGCCCGATCTGCCGTCGGCGACGACGCAGGCGGTGGCCAAGCGGCCCGAGATGGC
>DATNAQ010000091.1:0-13278 GCA_035607415.1 Polyangia bacterium | reverse complement strand
GTCGACTCCCAGATCGCGCCCGGGAAGTCGGGCGTACCCGTCGCCGCCTCGACGAGCGGACCGGGCGCCGCGATCGGAAGATCCGGATGCGCGCCGATCGTGATCGTCTCGGCGTTGCGCGCCGGATACTCGCCACCCGCGCGCAGCACCGCGAACACGTCCTCGCCGTAGCGCACGCGCGCCTGGTAATCGGCCATGCCCGACAGCTGCTCGACGGTGGCGCGCCAGCTCGCCAGATCGTCGCGCCGCGCACCGTTCTGTACGCCGAGCTCGGCGAGCACCCGCGCGCCCGCCTCGGTGCCGAGATCGGTGTCGGCGCGCAGCGCGTACTCGTCGACGCCCATGAGCGCGGCGCCGCGCGCGAGCGAGTTGAACGCGCCGTGGCGCAGCTCGAGCACGCCGGCCACCGGCACGTGATCCTCCGGATCGGGCAGCCGCACCTTCTGTAGGAGCACGCCGCCTTCGACGACGCCGATGGCGAGCATCAGGTCGCGCGGCACTCCGTTGCCATCCGCGGCCACCGCCACCGACTGCGCGACCGGCCCCGCCGGCAACGGCGCGGGCTGCATCGACGAGCAGGCAGCGACGGGAAGTACGAGTAAGCCAAGCGCAAGGCGTCGCATGGGCCGCGGCAAGTGCAACCGCCGTGCGCGTTTCGAACCCCAACGATTCCCGTCGGGTGCGTTCCACCTACATGGGCGCCTGCTCACCAGATCGAGCGAAAACGCAACCTCTAGTCCTCACCCTTATAGGTGGTGCCGAAGAGGGCGTCGCAGATGGGAAACGTGATGTTGAAGTTCCACTTCTGCATCCTCGACACGTCGTGATGCAGCGTGTGGTGCGCCCGCAGCTTGCGCACCAGCCAGCGCCGTCCGATGAATCCGTCGGGCGGCTGGTGATACGAGAAGTGCAGCCACTCGTACGTGAGGTAGTAGCCGACGGCGGTGGCGACGAACAGCCGCGCCACGTTCGCCGTCGTCAGCCACGCGAGCAGAAACCCGACGGGCAGCGCGAACAGCCCGAAGAAGAACACGATCAACACCGGCGGAAACAGCACCATGTAGTAATCGCGCGTCGACTCGGCGGCCATCGCCTCGTGCGTGTAGAAACCGTGATGCGACGGCGTGTGGCGCTCGAACACGAGCCCGAACGGCGGCGTGCGATGGTGCATGACGCCGCGATGCGCGCGGTACTCGACGAAGTTGGCGAACAAGAACGCCGCCGGCACCGTCAGAAGCTCCCACCACCGCGGCGCGCGCACCGTCGCTGCGCAGTAGGCGACGACGCTCAGCGACACGATCGACGTGAAGAGAAAGTGGGCGACCCCGTGATAGCGCGGCGAGATGTACTTCTCGCGAACGTGCGCGCGGAACGTCGCCACCTTCTCCGGAATCATGCCGCCGCCGCCTCCTCCTCCACGCGCTTCTTGAAGCCGCCGAACGAACGAAACACGAAGAACAGCGCGATCACGCCGGCGATGTTGAGCGCCGCGTCGACGCCGAGCAGGCCGCGCGGGCCGAAGCCCTTGTCGAAGCGCGTGTCGACGAGGCCGACGTAGTTGATGGCGAGGTTGCCGCACGAGACGAACAGCGCGTACTGCGTCGACGCCGCGGCGCCGCCCTTGCCGATGGTCTCGAGCACCGCCGCCGAGAAGGCGGCGTAGCAGAAGCCGGCGACGAACAGATAGACACCGACGCCGACGGCATAGGTCGTCGGCGAGATCGGCGACGCCATCATCCCGAGCCCGCACAACGCCGTCAGCAGGCCCGAGAGCAGATACATCGCGCGGCGGTTGGCGCGATCGCACAAGTACCCGCCGAGCAGCGATCCGGCCGCGGTCACCAGCCCGTTGAGCGGCCCGTTGACGAACGCGACCATGCTGTCGGGCGCGCGATAGTCCGGCGCCATTCCGGCGAAGTAGTTGAGCAGCGCGGCGGTGCCGACCGGCGATGCGAACAGGAGCATGCCCGTCCAGCCTTCGCGCGCGCGCACGATCTTCGAGACGTTGTGCCACAGCGTCGAGAAGACCTCGCGCGCGGCGCGTCGCTCGCGATCGGGCTCCTCGATCCAGAGGACCGCGATCGTCGGCAGCGTCATCAAGGCGAACAGCGCGCCACCGACGATGTGCGGCGGATAATGCTCGGCCATCACCAGCGTCAGCCATGCGCCGAGCGCGCCGCCCGCCAGGTTGCCGACGTTGAGCCAGCCGCCGGCGGCACCGCGCAGGTGATCGGGCATCGTGGTGGCCATGAGGCCGCCGTTGCAGCTTCCGCTGAGGTTGCCGACCGTTCCGCCGATGAACGCCAGCACCAGGAACGCCGTGATCTTCGACGGCAGCGGCATGGTGAGCGCCAGGCCGTAGCAGAGCGCGCCGATCGCCGAGACGATCACGAGCCACCACTTGCGCTTCGGCCCCACGTCGACGATCGGCGCGTAGAGGAACTGCACCACCGGGGGAAACAGCAGCGCCGTGCCGTACCAGCCGATGTCGCCCATCGTGAAGTGCGCCTTGCGCGCGAAGTACGGCATCGTCGTGGCGACGAAGCCACCGCCGATGCCATAGGGAACGCCGGTAATGCCGAAGAGCCATGGCGGCGGGTGCTTCGGGTTGTCGTCGGCCATCGAGGATGTCATCATTGTCCGCTGGCGCACCCATGAGCAAGGAGAAGGATCCGAAGGGAGTCTCGCGACGCGAGCTGCTCACGTTCTGGCGCCGTCCCCTCGAGACCGTGGTCAAGACGATGAAGCCGCCGCCGCCGATCGAGATGCCGATCGTGCGGCCGCCGCCGCTGCGTCCGCCGGGCGTCCTGCACGAGCTGCTCCTGCAGAAGCACTGCACCCACTGCGGCTTGTGCGTCGAGGCCTGCCCGGCCGACGCCATCTTCCCGCTCGGCGCCGATTGGGGCGCCGCCGCGGGCACGCCGGCGATCGACGCCCGCAAGCAGCCCTGCGTGCTCTGCACCGGCCTCAAGTGCACCACGGTCTGCCCGTCGGGCGCGCTCCTGCCGGCATTCAACAACAGCGAAGTCGCCATGGGCCTGGCCATGCTCGACACCGCGATGTGCCTCACCCATCACGGCCAGGCGTGCACTGTCTGCGTCGAGCATTGTCCGATGCCGGGCGCGCTCGTCCTCGACGGGCCGCACGGCGAGCTGCGCGTCGCCCAGGAGCGCTGCGTCGGCTGCGGCCTGTGCGTGCACTTCTGCCCGACGGAGCCGGCGTCGATCCGCGTGCAGCCGAGGTCCTAGCGTGCGCGCGGAGCGGAGGGATTTTCGCGACGCGGAGGCGAGTGCAGCGAGCCGACTTGTCGCGCCGAAGCGCAGCGCACACGCGGAGCGGCAATGATGCTCACGGTCGTGGATGCGCTGTCGTCGCCGTACCCGTGCGGGTGCGATTGCTTCCGCTCGCTCACCGTCGAGGAGCGCACCGCCGGCGTCGAGGCGCTCTACCGCTTCGACGACGCGCTGCACGGCTGGGGCTACGAGCCGATCTACGAGCTCGCGTTCTTCAAGTTCTTCCGCAAGGCGCAAGCCGACAACGATCCGAATTACCGCGGCATCGCCATGCGCGACGACGCCTGCGTCTATCGCCGCCTCGTCGGCTTCGCGGTGCACGAGACGATTCACGCGCTCGAAGGCGACCCCTCGAAGGCCAACTACGGCATCCCGTGGGGCGCGCCCTACAACGTGCCCGTCGACGTGGCCGAGGGCGAAGAGGCCGCGTACCTGCATCGCTTCAACGTCGGCGAAGCGCGCGCCTTCGTCGGCGTGCGCGCCGTGGCCGTGAAGCTCTTTGGCATCGATTGGGGCGTCTACACCGCGCGCGACGTCGGCACCTACGGATTCGCCGGCGGCAACGCCATCGTCCCCGCGCCGCCCGGCTTCCGCCAGGTGCCGCACTGGGATCGCGGCCACCACCGGCGCGAGTACTACGCGCGGGCCCGCGCCCTCGAAGAGGCCGAGCGCGGCTACTTCACCGACGAGAAGCTCGCCGATTACGCCGAGCGCTTCGCCGCCGCCGAGGCTGCCGGGCGCAAGCGGCGCCAGGACGCGCGCCCGCCGGCCGAGAAGGTCGCGCGCATCGCGCCGCGCCTGCCCGGTCGCAACGACTACTGCCTGTGCGGATCGGGCGAGAAGTTCAAGAAGTGCTGCGCCGCCCGGTACGGCGCGTGACTACGACGACGACGACGAGGACGCGGTCGGCCGGAGCGTGGCCAGGAACTGCTCGGTCCCCTTCTTGAGGTAACCGTCCGCCGTCTTCGAGGCGCTCTCGCCGTCGTGCGTGGAGATCGCCTTGATGAGATCGCGATGGTGCTTGCGCACCGCCGTCGACGGCGGATTGAACTGCGCGAAGAACGGCGCGTACGACATCACCGCGCTGCGGATCGTGTTGATGAGCAGCTGCATCACGCGATTGCGCCCGATGTGCGTCATCGCCACGTAGAACTCGAAGTCGAGCTTGAGGAGCTCATTGATGTCGAGCTGCGGATCGCCCGCCTGCTCGGCCATGCTCTCCAGCTTCTTCACGTCGTCCGGCGTCGCCTTCTCGGCCGCCAGGCGCGCCGACTCGCGCCCGAACCAGCGACGGAACTCGAGCACGTCGGTGAGGACGTCGAGGTTGGGCATGCCATCGCCCGGGATGAGGTGCGAAACCAGCTCGACGCCCGCGGTCTGCATGAAGTCGAGCACGCGCGTGCCGTCGCCCTGGCGCGTCTTGACCAGCCCCATGTGCTCGAGCGATTTGATCGCCTCGCGTAACGACGCGCGATTGACTCCGAGCTCCTCCGCTAGCTTTCGCTCGGGTGGGAGCTTGTCGCCTACGGCGTATTCACCACGCAGGATGAGACCGCGCAGCTGTTGGACGATCTCCTCCGCAACTCTCGGTTTTCCCACAGGTCTGAACATCGAACCGGATGCTACACAAACATCGCGGGGTTGGGAACTTGAAACCGGCGACGAGCGTCCATTATAATGGACCCCGACGATGCGGCGTTTTGGCCCAATCGCAATGGCACTCGTGTTCGCTGCCGGCTGCAGCGGTCGCGACGGCGTGCGCGATGCCGGCGACGCCGTGCGCGGTCTGGTCCGCATCGACCTCGCCTACACGCGCGCGTCGAGCACCCAGATCGATCCGCGATTCGACCTACAAGCGCGCTTCGTCCGCTATCGCTCGTTCGACGCCACCAGCGTGCCGACCATCCTCGGCTTCGCCGACTTCGACGGCGTGCCGCTCGACGGCTGCAAGGTCTCCGACGGCACCGCCGAGCTCGACTCGGCCCTCGCCGCCGACAACGTGGCGCCCACCGCCGAGGTGGCGCTGCTCGACGCCGGCAACCTCGAGCTGCGCGGTCCCGTCGATCGCGCGGCGCTGATGCCGCATCACTACCCCGAGCTGGTGCCGTTCGTCAGCGGCGTGGTCTACGGCAGCGACGAGATCCGTCCGATCGCGCTCGGCCTCGGCCAGCCCTACTCGGTGAGCGGCGACGGCGGCAACGAGGTCGGCCCGTTCAGCGCCACCGTCGTGGCGCCGCGCAGCTTCCCCGTCTTGTCCGTCGACGTCCTGCACCGCGGCTCCGATCTCGACGTGCGCTGGTCGACCGAGGCGACGCCGGCGGCCGAGCCGCTCGTGCTCGAGGCGCGCTGGACCGGCCGCGCCGGCACGCGCACGGTGCGCTGCCGCGTCCGCGACGACGGCGCCTTCAGCATCCCGCACGACGCCTTCGCCGATCTGCCGGCGACCGCCGCGCTCGCCACGGCGACGGTGACCGCGACCCGCCTGTCGCGCGCGGCCTTCTTCGCGCCCGGCGCCGGCCGCGGCGAGCTGACCCTGGCGCTCAAGGACGTCGCGGCGCTTCAGGTCACTCCATGAGCATTCGCGTAGCGAATGCGATCAACCGTGCTTCCGGGGTCGTGGCTCACGAAGTGAGCCAATGACCCAAGCTGCGCGCGGCAACCTACGCCAGCACGCTCGTTCGCCCGTCGAGCTTCCCATCACTGTCAGCGACGCGGCCAACAAGGTCGAAGGACACATCGAGTTCAACACCGGCGATCTATCGGTCGGTGGCGCATTCATCCGGTCCGATCTTCTGTTCGAAGTGGGCGAGGAGCTGACGCTCGACTTTGCCACCCCTGACGGGCGGCAGATTCGGGCGCGCGGCAAGGTGGTGCGCGTGGCGCGCGATTCGGGCGACGACGTGATTCCCGGGATGGGGATCCAGTTCGTCGCCCTCTCCGACGCCGACCGCGACGCGATCCGCGCGCTGTGCACGCGAGGGAGCCATGGCTGAGACAATCGAAGAGGTCTCGTACAACTACGAAGACGAAGGCAAGCTCGTCCGCAAGGAGATGAAGAAGGAGGTCCTGACCAAAGGCGCCTGGGCCACGGTCATGTTCCTCTATCAGGAGCTCGATCGAAAGACCGAGCAGTGGGGCCCGCCCAAGGTCTCGATCGTGCGCTTCAAGAAGTCGGGCGGCGTCTACCGCAAGCAGTCGAGCTTCAACATCTCCTCGGAGAAGCAGGCGCGTCAGATCGTCGAGGTCATCGAGAAGTGGTACGCCGAGGTCGGCCCGGCCGGCGCCGCCGCCGCCGAGGGTGGCGAGCACGCCGACTCGCCCGAGAGCGGCGAAGAGGGCTGACCCGCTCCGTGTCCGGCCGGGGCCGCGCTACTTGTGCGGCTTGCGGAAGCGATCGAAGAAGCCGCCCCCGCCCTTTTCCTTCTCTTTGCGCATGTTGATGAGGCGCATCTCGCGCTCGGCGTCGAGCAGCCGCGCGTTGATCTCGTGCGCCTTCTTGAACATGCCGTAGGCGCGATCGATGTCCTTCTCTTCCTTCAGGCAGATGCCGAGGTAGTAGTAGGCCTGCGCGCAGCGCGGTGACAGCTTCACCGCCTGGTTCAAGAGCGCCTTGGCGTCGGCGTAGGTCGTCTGGTTGGCGCAGACGCGCGCCCACGTCAGGTAGGCGAGGTGCTCGCCGTTCTGCGGATCGAAGTTCACCGCCTGCTCGAACTCTTTGATCGAGCCGAGGAAGTCGTTCTTCTTCAGCAGCACTTCGCCGCGGCGGAGCGCCATGTCCGCCTCGAGCATCTTCATCGCCTTGGCGTGCGCCGCCGCGTCGTCTTCCTTGGGCTTGCCGAGCGTCGCCTTGTACTCGTTGCGGCGCGCGTCGTCGAAGAGCGTGCCGTACGCCTCCGACACGCGACGGAAGATCTTCTCGACGTCGCCGCGCAGCGACTCGAGGCCCATCGAGACCAGCCGGTCGGGATGGTAGCGCTTGGCCGCCACGAAGTAGGCCTGCTTGACCTCGTCCTTGGTCGCCGTCTGCGGAATTTCGAGCACCTCGAACAGGTTCTGCGTCTCCACGACCGCGGCCTTGGCGATGAGCTGCTTGCGCACGTTGTCGACGTCGGGCGGCCCCTGGTCGAGCCCGGTCACGCTCGGCGGCGTCGGCACGCGCACGCGCTGCGACGACGAGTGCGGCGGCGACGGGAACTTGTACGCGCCCGACGGCATCTTGTACGCGCCCGAGGCGTCCGTCGGTCCCGGCAGCGGGCTCATCTGCGACAGCGACTTCTGCGGCAGCGGCGTCACGCCCGACGGCATGCGATGCGCGCCCGAGATGTCGCGCACCGTCTCGGGCGACGCCGCCGTCGCGTTCGGCGGCAGCGGCGTGTCGGAGCGCTTGCGCAGCCGCGGCACCTCGGCGGCGGCTTTGATGTCGAGCGCCTCGGTGATGTAGAGCGCGTAGACCAGCGCGTGCACCGGCTGAGGCGGCAAGCCCGCGGCCTCGACGAGATCGGGCAGCGACCAGTAGCCCTTGCGCAAGAGCTCGGCCACGCGCCCGTCGTCGGGGCCGACGCCGAAGCGCGCCACGCCCTCGTTGTCGAGCGTGCACTTGATGGCTTTGCCCTCGAGCAGGAAGAGCGCGCCGCGGAGGCGGTCGGCGTTCCATGCGCTGCGCACGCCGTGATAGATGGCGCGCGCCGGGTGGATGCGCAGCGACTCGGCCTTCTGCAGGCCCTGGTCGTGCTCGCCGGCGACGAACTCGTGCGTCCCCTCGTTCAGGAAGAACAGCCGGTGCAGCTTGCGCCGCACCTGCGCCTTGAGCGCCAGCCGCATCTGATCTTCGGTGACGAGCTTCTTGGCGAGCAGCATGTCGCCGTAGCGCTGCCCCGACGGCGGCGGCTCGGCGAGCGTCTTCTTGTAGGTGGCCTCGTCGAGGATTCCCATCTCGAACAGGACCTTGCCGAGGAGCTCCGCCGATCCGGGAAGGTTGACTGCGACGGGATAGCCGCCGCGCAGAAATACGTCATGCCGGCCGGCGCGATTCTGGATGCGGAGCGTTCCCGTCGCCTTCTGGGCGAAGAGCTGATGCAGCAGCGTCGGGAGTGGGTCGTCCGCCAGGTTGCCGTTCACAATCGTCTCCGAGAAGCCACGTACCACAAAGCCGCCGCCACGACTGCAGCGATTGCGATGCCGGTCGCGACCGGGTCGGCTTCGATTCCAGTCATGCGTGAGGGTACGATTCTGGCGCCGGAGCGGACGAGGGTCAACGCGGAAGATGTGAAGTTCTAGCGCGGAGCTTGTCGACGAGGAAGGTTGTAGCTAATTGCGCGGCGTTGCAGGCGTTGTTGCCTGGGAAGCTACTGCGCGTCGCCGATGCGATCACCCGAGAACGTCGAGGGCACCGTCACCGTGCTGCCGGCGACCGAGAAGCTCCAGTTCCACTTGCCCTGCGACACGCGATCCGACTGGTAGTCGGTGGTCGGCTTCGACTGCGAGACGTCGAGCAGCGTGGCCGTGCCCGCCGAAACCTGCACGTCGTTCAGCGTGATGTTGTCGATCGAGTTGGTCACGCTGTTGGCGATCGCATCGAGCGCCGAGGTGCAGATGGTCTGGACCACCGAGGGCGACAGGTAGCCGCCGAGGTCGTCCGAGATGGCCTGCGCGGCCGAGGCGCAGTCGACCAGGTTGTGGAGCGCGCCCTTGAGGTCGGTCGCGCCGCCGAACTGGCCGAACACGAGCGGGCCTGCGGCCTGGAGCAGCAGCTCGCCGAAGGGCAGCGTCATCGTGCCGCCACCGAGCGTGAGGTCGGCATCGGCGACCGGCGCGTTGGCGTGTGCCTTCACGCTGCCCGGCATCGCGGTGTGCGCCATCATCTGCTCCTTGGCGTCGAACGCGACGACGGTCGAGTTGTTGAGCAGCTTGAAGCCGATGTCCGTGACCTGTTGATCGATGGTCGCGGTGCCGTCGGCCTTGGGCGTGTGCACCGTCAGCGAGTTGTGCAGCTCCATGGTCTTGGCCAGCTCGGTGATGCCCGAGATGATGTTGGTGATCTGGTCGACCACCGGCACGTTCGCGTAGACCTCGTCGGTGATCAGCTTGTCGAGCGCGCCCGACAGGATGTCCTTGAGGAGCTGCGGCATGTTCTTCACGAGATCCGACACCGTCGGGATGTTGGCGATGGCGATGATGTCGAGGATCGCCTGGCCCGGGTGATCGTGCAGCTCGATGAGCGCGTTGAGCGCCGGCCCGAGCACGCCGGGCAGCACGCCGTTCTGCGTGAGGTCGATGGGCGCGACGGCCGAGTAGACGCCGGCATACTTGGCGGTCGGCGGGGTCGGCTCGCCGATCGGCTCTCCGGGTCCGAGCGGTGTTCCCGGCGGGGTGCCCGGGGCCGAGGGCGGCTGCATGCGGGCCTCGGGCTCCGCACTGCATCCGCCAGCGACGATCGAGAGCGCAGTCAAGGATGCGATCGCGGTCAGCTTGAGGTTCCGGCTCATGGTCTGTCCCTCCGTGGTTGCCGGCGCCACTTTGCAGCGCCGGTGCCACAGGTCCGACCAAAGCATTTCATGCGGTTAGAATGCCGCATGTAGGATATCTGGGGACATCTGTGCCCAAGTAGCCGGATGTATGGCGGGGTCAGTTGTCCACAGGCGTCGTGCGAATCGGGCGCGCCGGCACTGCTCACGATAGAATGCGCTCGTGCCGGGCATCGGCCTGATCACCAATCCGCGCTCGCGCGTGAATCTGCGCGACCCCGGGCGTGCCCGCCGCCTGTCGTATCTGGTCGGCAGCCACGGCAATGCCGAGGCGACCAAGACGTTCGACGATCTCTATCGCGTGTGCGAGGAGTTCAAGAAGGAGCGCATCGACGTCCTCGGCATCTCGGGCGGCGACGGCACGCTGCACCACACGCTGACGGCGATGATTCGCACCTACGGCGCGGACGAGCCGCTGCCGCCGATCGCAATCTTGCGCGGCGGGACGATGAACACGATCGCGCGCTCGTTCGGCATCTCGGGCGAGACGCCGCAGCTGACCTTCGAGCTCGTCGATCGCCACCGGCGGGGGGTCCTCGACACGTTCCCGTGGTTCGAGCACGAGATCCTGCAGGTCGGCGACGCCTACGGGTTCATCTTCGGCAACGGCATCATCTACAACTTCCTGCACGAGTACTACGCGACCGGCGCGCCGTCGCCGTCGACGGCGGCGCAGCTGATCTTGCGCGCCGCGGGCTCGACGATGGTGCGCGGCGCGCTGGCCAAGCGCATCTACAAGCGCTTTCACGCGCGCGTGGTCGCCGACGGCGATCGCTGGGCGTGCGAGGACTTCATCACCGTCGCCGCGGCGGTGGTGGAGCAGATCGGCCTCGGCTTCAAGCCGTTCTACCGCGCGAACGAGCGGCCCGACGCGTTCGCGCTGCTCGGCATCCACACCGACGCGGTTGGCTTCGTGGCCGAGCTGCCCAACATCATGGCGGGCAAGCCCATGCGGCGCGACAAGGTGATCGATCAGTCGGCGCGCCACGTCGTTTTCGAGGCGGACGAGCCGCTCGAGTACATCATCGACGGCGACACGTACACCCAAGAATCGGGAAGCGGCGGATCACTGACGCTGCGCGTGGGACCGAAGCTTCGGTTTCTGCGGTGTAATGTGGTATGATGACTCATCGCCGGATGAGTGCCTCGTGAGCTCTTCGTACCCGATGCGCAACATGCGCGTTCGCTTCAGCGGTGAGACGAACATCGGTCTCAAGCGGGCGCACAACGAAGACAGCTTCTTTCTGCCCGAGGATGCCAAGCTCGCCATCGTCGCCGACGGCATGGGCGGGCACGCGTCGGGCGAGGTGGCGTCGAAGATGGCGGTCGAGACGGTGGCCGAGCACTTCCGCAACACCGCGGAGGACGCCGAGCTGACGTGGCCCTACAAGCTCGACGGGCCGGACAAGTACGACGCCAACCGGCTGACGACCGGGATCAAGCTGGCGAACCTGCGCATCTACGACAAAGCGCAGCGCGACGAGAACTGCCACGGGATGGGCACGACCATCGTGGCGACGCTGTTCCTCGACGACAAGGTGCTGATCGGCCACGTCGGCGATTCGCGGGTCTACCGGCTGCGCGACGGGCAGCTCATGCAGCTGACCGAAGATCATTCGCTCTTGAACGACTACATCCGCATGAAGCGACTGGCGGCTGACGACGTCGGCAAGTTCCCGCACAAGAACGTGATCGTGCGGGCGCTCGGGATGAAGGAGTCGGTGCAGGTCGATCTGTTGAGCGATCAGGTGCGCGTCAACGACACGTACCTGATGTGCAGCGACGGGCTGTCGGGCATGGTCGACGATCCCGGGCTTGCGTACATTTTACAAGAAGAGCAGGACCTCGATACGGCGTGCGAGCGGCTGATCCATGCCGCCAATCGCAACGGCGGGCAGGACAACATCACCTGCGTGCTGGCTCGTATGGAACCGCTGTAATTCCCTTCGGCGTGATGATCGCGTTGGTGTAGTCGCCGTCGACGATGCTGTCGGGCCAGACGACGACGCGGTCGAGGCGCGCGCCGGCGCGAATGACCGCGCGGGCGCCGACGACCACCAGCGGCGAGAGCTGCGCGCCCGGCTCGACCGTGGCGGTCGGCGAGATCGCGCGGATGGGGCCGGGTGGTTGCGTCAAGGTGACGGAACCGGAGAGCAGGTTCCAGTTGCCCTGGAGGTAGCGCTCGGGCGTCGAGTGCTCGTGCCAGTAGCCGGGGTGGCGGATGGCTTCGATGCGCTCGCCGTCGAGGAGCGCGGGGATGTAGGCCTGGCGGATCGAGTCCGATTCTCCCGTCGCCGGCAGGCGACCGACGAGGCGCGGCGAGATGACGTGCACGCCGGTGAACATGGTCGAGTAGGTGCCCGCTTTGCCCTGGCCGATGATGCCGGTGACGCGGCCGTCGGCGCCGACGTCGATCGCGCCCCACTTCTGCGCGTCGGGGACCTCGCGCACGACCATGGTGGCCGTCGCGTTGGTTGCGTCATGATGACGCAACGTCGCGGCGACATCGATGGTGCTGACGATCTTGCCGTTGACCACGACGAACGAGTCGCGCCCGCCGCTCGTGAGCCAGTCGGCGAGCTTCACGATGCCGCCGCCGGTGCCGAGGATGGTCGGCTCTTCCGAATAGTGGAAGCCGTCGCCGAGCTCGCCGCGGATGAGGTCGCCGCGGTGATGCAGATTGACTGCGATCTCGCGGATGCCGGCGCCGTGCAGGAGCGCGACGGCGTAGCGGATGAGCGGAATGTCGCAGACGGGCAGGAGCGGCTTGGGACGCTCGTCGGAGAGCGTGCCGAGGCGCGTGCCGAGGCCGGCGGCGAGGATGAGGGCGCGGGTCATCGCGTGGTGTCTCGCTCCAAAGTGACGAAGCGGCGATCGTCGACGGCGCCGACGGTCTTGGCGTAGAAGGCCTTGGGGCCGATCCAGGCGATCACGCCGGCTTCGGGCAGGCCGCGCACGTCCTCGAGGCAACGGACGAGCAGCGCTTCGCCGAGGCGCCGGCCGCGATGCGCGGGATCGGTGCCGGCGGGGCCGAACCAGCCGAGGCCCTGGTTGTTGCCGTCGGCGGCGGCGAAGGCGACCGGCTCGCCGTCGTGCCACGCGGCGTGCACGGCGCGGCGCGGCCCGGCGGCGGCGTGGCCGACCTCGAGCGCCCAGACCGGCGCGAACTTGCGCGCGATCCAATCGCAGAGCGTCGGGCGTTCCGTCTCGCTGACGCGACGGAGGTCGTAGCCGGTTACGTCGATCGGACGCAAAGGGTCGGCGAGCGGCGCGCGGATGTTCTCGACCACGCCGAGCTCGCGGAAGCCGCGCGCGGCGAAGAAGGCGCGTCCGTCGTGGTAGCGGCCGTCGAGGCCGGGCGACAGGTAGTTGCCGGGATGGTCCATCACGCGCAGCGGGTTGCCTTCGGCGCGGGCGAGCAGCGCGGTGGCGATGCCCTTTCTGCGATGGCGCTCGTCGAC
>DATNAQ010000111.1:0-52460 GCA_035607415.1 Polyangia bacterium | reverse complement strand
TGGCGTTGAAGCGCATCTTGTCGCGCGCCGACCAGGTCGCGACCTACGTCTTCGACGAGGTCGACGCCGGCATCGGCGGCGCCGTCGCCGACGTGGTGGGGCGGCAGATCCGCGCCGTCGCCGAGGACAAGCAGGTCCTGTGCATCACGCACCTGCCGCAGATCGCGGCGCACGCGGCGGTGCAGTTTCGCGTCGAGAAAGAAGAGCGCGCCGGGCGCGTCCACACCGGCGTACGCAAGCTGACGGCGGCCGAGCGCAAAGAGGAGATCGCGCGCATGCTGGGCGGCAAGGTGACGCCGAAGGCGCGCGCCCACGCCGAGGAGCTCTTGAAGGGGGCCCGCGCCGTTGAAGGATGACACACTGAACACTGGTTCAAGGGCTCGGATCCAGTGGAAAAATTGGCGGCGTGATCGCGTGCGTGGTAAGCGCTAGAAGGACCCGTTCATGCCGTCGCAGAAGGGACGTCGTACGAGTAAGAGCCGTCGCGCTTCGCCGTGGCAGGGGAGCGTGCGTCTCGGCCTGGTCTTCGCCGTCCTCATCGGCGTGAACGTCTATTTCTTCTTCCTGCGCGGCGGCACGTCGCTGCGCGCGCTGATGAAGACGACGGAGCTGCAGAAGGCGGAGGCGCCCATCGCGGCGTCGGGAGGCAGTGCCTCGCCGGTGGCGCCGAAGGCGAAGGCGGAGGATCCGTCGGCCGAGGAGGCGCGCGTCGTCGACGGCACCATGGCCGACAACGACACCGTCGAGCGGCGCTGGAAGGCCGACGGCCTGCCGCCGGCGACGGTCAACGCCATTGCCACGTCGCTCGGTAAAATGTTCGACCTGCGCACGGTGCGCGCCGGTCACGGGTACACGCTGCGCTTCGACGCCGAGGATCACCTGCGCTCCGTCGAGTATCGCGTGTCGCCGGCGCTCGCCTATCACGTGACGCGCGATTCAGCCCCCAACGGTGGCGACGCGTGGAAGACGACCAGGGACGAGAAGCCGATCGAGACGCGCACCGCCGAGATCGGCGGCGTGATCGGGTCGTCGCTGTACGACGCCATCAAGCACACCGGCGAGTCCACGTCGCTGGTCGGCTGGTTCGTCGACACCTTCGCGTGGGACATCAACTTCTACACCGACTCCAACGCCGGCGACCGCTTCAAGATCATCGTCGAGAAGCGCTACCTCGGCGGCAAGTTCTACAAGTACGGGCGCGTGCTCGCCGCCGAGTACAAGGGCCGCACGGGCACGTTCCGCGCCTTCTGGTTCCAACCGTCCGACGGCACGCCCGGCTCGTACTTCACCGAGCATGGCGAGTCGATCGTGAAGTCGCTCTTGAAGACGCCGCTCAAGTACGTGCGCATCTCGTCCAACTTCGATCGTCACCGCTTCCACCCGATCCTGCACACCGAGCGCGCGCACCTCGGCGTCGACTACGCGGCGCCGACGGGCACGCCGGTGTGGGCGACGGCGCCGGGGCGCGTGTCGTTCGTCGGGCCGCGCGGTGGCGCCGGCAACGCCATCATCATCGACCACGCGGGCGGCATGTCCTCGACGTACATGCACCTGTCGAAGTTCGCCAAGGGTCTCCATGTCGGACAGGAAGTGCGACAAAAGCAGGTCATCGGCTACGTCGGCATGACCGGCCTGGCGACGGGCCCGCACTTGCACTTCTCGGTGCGCATGAACGGCGCGTTCGTCGATCCGCTCAAGCTCAAGCCGGCGCGCGAGGCGCCGATCGCGAACAAGTACCGTCAAGAGTTCGCCGACGTCGTCGGTCCGCGACTGCAATCTCTGGCCGCGATCCCCGTCGTACCGCCGCCGGATCGGCTGGTTGCGCACGGGCTCTCACCGATGCCGTAACCTGCGTCGCGGCGCGGCGTGCATCTGGGAATAAAGGCGCTATAGAACAAGTATACTGTTCGAAGGAGGCGCCGCTCCCATGCGCGTCATCATTGGGCTCGTCAAGGGGTTGATCGTCGGAGGCGCGGTCGGCTACGGCCTGCTTCGGCTCGGCTGGACGTCGGGCGCACTGGCGTACGTCGCGTGCGCGATCGTGGGCGCGCTCGTCGGCGTGGTGGCCGGTCGCGCGCCGTGGAAGGCCGAAACCATCTGGACGCCGGTCTTGAAGATGGTCGTCGGCGCCGGCATCGGCGTGGGCCTCGCGGCGCTCGGGATGCACTTCGGTCCCGACAGCGAGGTGTTCGTCCGGCCGCTGCACACCGGGCTCGAGCACGTGCCGTTCCGCTCGGGACCGATCATGGCGCCGATCATCGGCGTGCTCTACGGCGTGTTCGTCGAGTGGGACGACGGCGGCGCCGCCAAGAAAGAAGCTGCCGCCGCCAAGAAGGGCGACGGCGACGCGCCGCCGAACAAGCGCGCGTAGCTGCCCTCGACCGTGTGTAGCGGCCGCCGCAGGTGGGGGCCACACACACCGGACCACATCGTCTCACTCGTAGAAATCCCAATCATTCTCTATCGTGTGTGATGGATCGGCGCTTGCTGATGGGCGCCGGGCATGACACGCGGGCTCTGGGTATTGGCGCTCCTGACCGTCGGGTGCGCGGGCGCGAAGCTCGACAACCACGGCGTCCCCGGCAGCGGCGAGACGAACGACATGGCGGTCGGCGATCACGGGCCGAAGGCGCCGCCGGACACCTCGAGCGGGCCGACCGCCAGCGGATGCAACGGCGTCACCGAGAAGGGGCGCTGCGAGATCAGCGACAAAGGGCAGGTCGCGGTGGTGTGCGACGTCGCCGCGGGCCAGCTGCAGCGCTTCGACTGCTCGGCGATGACGAAGGCCTGCGTGATCGATTCGTCGCGCGGAGCGACCTGCGTGACACTGCCGCCGCCGGCGATGTCGGGCCCGCCCGGCGCGGACATGGCGCACGCGACGCCGGCCGACATGGCGACGACGACGCCGGTGCCGCACGACATGGCGCTGCCGCCGTCGCCGCGCGACATGGCGACGACGACGCCCGCGCCGCGTGACATGGCGACGGCGCCGCCGATGTGCGTCTCGGGCGTCGACTATCGCGGCTACTGCGCGAGCGCGAGCGGCAACGGCGCGGCCGACACCGCCATCTGGTGCGATCCGTCGACGGGGCAGACGTTCGTCGTCAGCTGCGCCGCGCGCGGGCAGACCTGTCAGGTCGACGGCTGCGCCGACGGCGCCTACTGCTGCGACGCGCCCACGCCCGTCGACATGGCGCAGCCGCCGCAGATGACCGGGGAGTGCGACGCGCTCGGCTATGCCGGCGAGTGCACCACCGACGGGCACGCGCGCTGGTGCGACAATGGACAGGTCTACGACCTCGACTGCGGCGCGCGCGGGCAGAGCTGCGCCGTCGATGGCTGCGCGTCGGGCGCCTACTGCTGTGACGACATACCGCCGCCGTCGACGGATCCGCAGTGCGACGCGCTCGGCATCGCCGGCGAGTGCGACGGCAACGTGGCGCGCTGGTGCTCGGGCGGGCAGATCGTCGAGCTCGACTGCGATACCAGCGCGACGACGTGCGAGGTCGACACGTGCGCCACCGGGGCGTACTGCTGCACCGATTAGGTTGGAGTGGCTGCGCGGCGCCCGTCGTGGCGTCGTCGCCGTCCGCGTCGGCTTCTCGTGCCGCCGGACGGGCGCTGCGCAGGCTGCTCGTTGCGTACGCGGGCGCGTGCGCGCTCGCCGGATGCATGGCGCCGGCGGCGAGCGATGCGCCGACGGTGACGGCGGTGGCGGGGCGCGAGAATCTGACGGTGTTGGCCTATCGCGCGCACGTGTCGGGCGGCCTGTCGGAGCCGATCGCGATCGACGTGCCGGCGGGCGTATCGGCGGCGCTGATCGAGGTGGCGGGCGAGCGCGGGCAGTTCCACCTGGCCGAGCTGGTGACGCCGTCGGGGCGCGATCTCGTCGAGTCGGGCGGCTTCGTCACGCGCGATGCGCGCGAGGTCGACGGGCTCGTCGATTGGCTCTATCCGAATTCGCCGTCGCTGGCGATGGAGAGCGGACGGCACCTCCTGCGCTTCACGGCGCTCGGCGCGGGCGGCGGCGTGATCGACGACGAAGACGTGACCGTGCGCCTGTACGCGCGCACCGGCGACGCCGCGGGCGGTGCGCTCAAGCTCGACGTGCTCGTCGCCGACGACGCGCTGGCGGGCGGAAACGCCGACGACGTGGCGGCGGCGCTGGTCGGGCGCATCGCGCGGCTCTACGCGCCGGCGGGCCTGTCGATCACCGATTACACGACGGCGACGGTGGCGCTGGGCGGCTCGGACTTCGCGCTCGACGGCGGCCGGCTCGCGCAGGCGGCGCTCGTCGACGTGCAGACGGCGCTGCGCGCGGCCGGCGCGCGCGCCGATGCGGTGCACCTCGTGATCGTGCGCGGGCTCGACGACGGCGGCGCCGACGTGGCCGGCTATTCGCTCGGGCTGCCCGGGCCGTTCGCCGCCAATCGGCCGACGGCGGCGGTGCTGGTCTCGGCGGCGCCGTTCGCGGTGCCCGGCGGCGTCGACGGCGACGACATGGGCGTCACCTGCGCGCACGAGATCGGGCACTACCTCGGCCTCTATCACACCAGCGAGCGCGACGGCAGCGCGCACGATCCGATCGCCGACACGCCCGAGTGCGCCGACGGTGACGGCGCCTGCCCCGACGGTGACAACGTCATGTTCTGGACCGGCGGCGGCGCGCGCCACGTGCTCACCGCGGGGCAGGGCGCGGTGATGCGGCGCCATCCGCTGGTGGTCGCGGCGCCTGCGCCTGCGCCGGCGCCGGCGAGCTGCGAAAACGCGTGCAACGCGGGCGACACCTGCGTGCTCCTCGACGGCACGTCGGTGTGCGCGACGGCGTGCGACCCGGTCGCGCAGCCGTGCACGAGCGGGCGCTGCGCGCTCTCCGACGACCATACGTACGTCTGTCGCGCCGACTAGCGGATGTAGTGCTGGTAGTCGACCATGAGGCAGCGCTCCTGGACGACGAGGATGCCGGCGGCGGCCCAGCGCTCGGCGGCGGCATCGTCGCGGATGCCCGACTGCAGCCAGACGGCGCGCGGCGCCTTGGCGAGGATGTCGTCGACGTGGGCGGCGACGTCGCGCGAGCGGCGGAAGACGTCGACGATGTCGATGGGGCCGGGCACGTCGGCGACGCGGCGGTAGACGGGCGCGCCGAGGATCGTGGTGGCGTCGGGGTAGTAGACCGGCACCGGCACGATCTCGACGCCGCCGCGATGCAGCGCCTGGGGCACGTAGAACGCCGGCTCGGCCGACTGTGCCTCGGTCTTCATGCCGAGCACGGCCACGCGGCGCGTCGAGCGGATCAGCTCTGCGATGCGGGCTTCGTCGTCGCTGATGATGTTGGCGTGCACTCGTCCTCTTCGCCGACGTCGTAGGCGCCGAGCTCTTCGAGCACCTCCTCGTCGTTCTTGGCGCCGCCGTCGGCCTCGAGCACCACCTCGGGTTGCTTGGCGGCGTGCTCCTCCTCGCGGCGGCGGCGGTAGAAGACGACCTCCTCGGTCAGGCCGAGGCCGACGTAGGTGGCCATCAGCACGACGAAGATGAGCGCCGAGTGCATGCGGCCGATGAGCACCACCGCGGTGAACGCCGCGATGGCGAGAAAGCCGGTGATGGTGCGCCGGGAGAGGCGCAGGTCCTTGAACGAGCGGAAGCGGATGCGGCTGACCATGAGGTACGACAGGATGACGACGAGGATGGCGAGCGCCGGCTGGCCGACGTCGACGAACGATCCCGAGAGCTGATGGTTGAGGAGCACGAGCGACACCAGCACCGCCGAGGCCGCGGGCACCGGCAGGCCGATGATGAACTTGCCCGGCTTGGCGGCGTCATGCTGCATGGCGAGCACGTTGAAGCGTGCCAGCCGCAGCGCGCCCGCGGCGCAGAACACGAAGGCGATGACGATGCCCCACTTGCCGAAGTGGCCGAGGCCCCAGCGATAGACGAGCAGCGCCGGCGCCACGCCGAAGCTGATGACGTCGGCGAGCGAGTCGAGCTGCATGCCGAGGTTCGACTGGGTCTTGGTGAGGCGCGCGACGCGGCCGTCGGCGAGATCGAAGAAGTAGGCGAAGCAGATGGCGACCGCCGCCTGATAGAGCGCGTCGATGCTCGCCTGCGCGCCGGTGCACAGGGTGATGGCGAAGAACCCGCAGAACACGCTCGACAGCGTGAAGAGGTTCGGCAAGATGAAGAACGTCTTCCGAAGGTTCACGGTTGCACCGCTCCCTCATTTCGGCGTGGCGCAGCCGATACGAAAATCGCCGGCGCGCTGCACCTGCCGGAGAGGCTGCGAAGGCCCCACGCCTCCGTTCGGTTGCTCATGAGCTTCACATTGTATCAATTTAATAGTCGACCCGCACCAAGGCGAGCCCTTGCGCGGGGGCGGTGATGCCCGCTTGACGACGGTCACGTCCGTCGAGAATTCGTTGCACGTCCGCCGGAGGCCGCTTGCCCCAGCCGACCTCGCACAAGGTGCCGACGAGGATGCGCACCATGTTCTTGAGGAAGGCCTCGGCCTCGACCTCGATGGTGACCAGCTCCGCCGAGCGGGCGACCGCCAGGCGGGAGATCGTGCGCACGGTCGTCTTGCGCTCGCAATCGGCGGCGCGGAAGGCGTTGAAGTCGTGGCGGCCGACGAGGAGGTCGGCGGCGCTCTGCATGCGCGCGACGTCGATGGGACGGCGCAGGTGCCAGACGTAGCGGTCACGCATGGGCGCGCGCGTGGGGCCGGTCCAGATGCTGTAGCGGTAGAGCTTGCCGCGCGCGGAGAAGCGGGCGTCGAAGTCGTCGGCGGCGGTCTGCACGTCGCGGATGGCGATCGAGCGCGGCAGGACGGCGTTGAGGCCGCGCTGATAGCCGTGCAGCGGCACGCGCGTGCCCTCGGGCGCGTCGAAATGTGCCACCTGGCCGAACGCGTGCACGCCGGCGTCGGTGCGCCCGGCGCCGCGGATGACGGTGGCGATGCCGCCGTGCATGTCGGTGAGCGCGTCCTCGATCGCGGCCTGCACGCTCGGCCCGTTCGCCTGGCGCTGCCAGCCGACGAAGTCGGTGCCGTCGTACTCGACGGTCATGCGAAAGCGCATCGCGGGGATACTACTAGAACTCGAAGGCGATGCCGGCGTTGAGCGTGGTGTCGGAGAGATCCATCTTGTTCTTGGCGCCGAAGCCGGTGATGTCGGCGTAGTTGAACTCGCAGAACAGGTAGGTGTGGTTGATGCCGAGCTCGGCATCGATGGTGCGCGCCGCCGACGGGTCGAGCACGTCGAGCAAGAAGGCGCCGCCGGGGTTCATGGTCCAGCCGAAGGTGCCGCCCCAGCCGCCCTGGCTCTGCGTCGAGCCGGCCGGGGTGAACTGCGCGATCGAGAGGAAGCCGCCGCCGTTTTCGATCCACCACGCGTAGTAGGCGAGGCCGATCTTGAAGTACGGAATGAACGGGATCTTGTAGCGCTGCGCGAGGTAGTCGAAGCGGTAGACGAAGAGCATCGACAAGGGCACGATGTTGAGCGCGGTGGTGTCGCCCGAGCGCACGCACATGTTGGTGTTCGTCGGATCGCTCGAGGGGTTGCACGACTGGGTCTCGGCGCCGGTCGACGGGTTGGTGTTGTAGGCGAACGAGTGCGTGGTGCGGCGGTAGTAGCCGGCGGTGCTGCCGATGGCGAAGTTGCCGTACCAGCGGTGCCAGAACTGGTAGTCGAACTCGACCTGCGTCAGGAGCTTGCCCGGCGGGCGCGACTTGCCCTTGTCGGGCGGGAAGAGATCGGCGAACGGATGGTTGCCGTTGAGGCCGGGCGAGGCGTCGATGTTCGGCGAGTAGGGACCGAACTTCAGCTCGACGGCGAAGCGCTGCGACGACTCGTAGTCGCGGCGCGGGTTCTCGCCGAAGCGCGGCGGTTGGCCGCCGATGCCTTCATCGGCGCGCGCGGGCGCGCCGGCGACGGCGCCAAAGGCGGCAGTGAGCGTGAGGGTGAGCGCGGCGAGCGCCAGCGGGCCGAGGCGTCTCACGCGGCGCTGCTCCGGCGAGCGAGGCGGCGAATGCGCCTGCGGAAGAAGAACGCGAGCACCAGCGCGAGGACGAGGACCTTCTGCCACGCGGGGACGTAGAGCCAGAACCAGGCGGCGGCGATCACCGGCGCCAGCGCGATGCGCGTCAGGGCGCGCGCCCAGCCGCGGGCGGCGATCCAGGCCGCGGCGGGCGGCGAGTGCGCGTAGTACCACTCGACGAGCTCGTGGCCGACGTTGGAGTGGAGCATCACCTGATCGCGGAAGTCGCGCAGCACGTAGACCCAGCGGTTCTCGTAGGAGCCGAAGGCGGCGGTGGCGATGAAGCAGCCGCCGGGGCCGCCGCCGGCGTCGCGGTAGCGGCGCCACAGATCCTCGGTCGGCTGCGGGACGCCGACGATGTCGCCTGACGAGGTGGCGTTGCCGAAGGCGTCGACGGAGAGGATCGCGAAGTGGTAGGTCTGGCCGTTGACGAGGCCGTCGATGCGGCGCGAGCCGTCGCTCGGCGCGATCTGGTCGGAGCAGGCGTACTTCGGATCGAGCGCGGCGAACGGGTTGGTCATGCCGGGGCCGAAGACCCCGCCGTCGGCGAAGGCGCTCACGCCCATGTCGGCGGGGCAGGAGGTGACCTCGGGCCGCGCGGGCGTGCGATCGCCGAGGTTGGTCTGGAGCGACATGAACGCCATGTCGGTCGACTCGACCACGCCGCCGTCGAGGCCGGGCGACGAGGAGCCGCCCGAGGTGAGATCGCGGCGCGACAGCATGCCGTTCTCGCAGACCGAGTAGATCTGCTTGCTGGGGTTGTCCTGGATGGGGTTGCCGCAGTCATCGGCGCAGAGGATCTGGAAGAACGCCGGCGCGTTCGAGCCGGGCGTCGGCGCTTTCCAGCTCAGCGTGACGGCGTTGTCGCCGCCCGAGGCGCTGCTGCTGAGGATCGGGTCGGGGCCCTGCAAGCGCTCCGACAGCGTGAGCGTGCAGGTGGCGAGCGGCATGTTGGGGTCGGTGTAGACGAACAGGTAGACGCTGTTCGCCGGCGTCGGCAGCGCGCCCTTGGCCGGATCGCAGATGTGCATGGTCGGGTCTTGCGGGTTGGGGTTCGAGAGCGCGTCGGCCTTGATGGCGTAGTGCAGACCGCTCGAGGAGGTCGCGTTGCTGTTGATGGTGAAGTCCTGGATCGAGGGCGACGCGATCTTCTGGCAGGTCGTGTTGCTCGACGAGGTGCGCGTGCTGGCGTTCATGCAGCTCGAGTCGCCGACCCAGATCTCGACGGTGCCGGAGGTGCTGGCGGGGAACGGGGTGGTCAGCTTGATCTCGAGGTTGAGATCGGGGTTGCCGGCGGCCGAGGCGCAGTCGCACTCGGCGCGGCCGAAGACGCCGGCCGAGACCTGCGACGACGGAATCGTGAGGAACGACCCGTCGGGCTGCGGCTCGGCGAGGCCGATGGTGCCGGTCATCATGCCGCTGCACATCTGGGCGCGCGCCGCCACGGGCAGGGCGAAAACGCAGGCGAAGACCAGGGCGCGCAGAGCCATGGGGCGGCGGGAGTGCAAGGCGAATGCCGCGTGGGATTTCGAGGGCTTGAGGCGCGTGGGCGGTAGGGATGAGGTCATCGCGTCACGGGCGGAAGAGGGCGAGCGTCAAAGTGTCAATCACAGTAATGGCTCGCGGCCGTCCCGTCCAGCGGGCGCGTGGGCGGCGCGGTCAGGCGGCGCGGCGTTCGGCGGACGGCGGGGGCGTGGCGATGACGGCCTGGGCCAGGCGGTCGAGCTCGGCGGCGGCGACGTCGGCGGCGCCGAAGCGGGCGGCGTAGTAGAGCTCGACGAGCTCGGCGAACGGCGCGGCCACCGGATCGCCGGCGGCGTGCACGCGCGCGGCCAGCTCGCGGCCGGTCTCGCCGGGCGCGCGGCCGAAGCCGCGGCGCTCGAGCGCCTTGAGCGCGCGGCCGTAGGCGTGCAGCGCGTCCGCGCCCTGCCGCACGTGCGCGGCCGGCGTGCGACGGCGGCGCCACGCGCGCAGCGCGAAGAAGAGCCCGACGACGACGGCGAGGGCGAGGGCGCCCTTCTGCGCATGACGGCGCGCGAAGCTCTCGAGCGCCGCGCGCTTGGTGCCGAGCTGCGCCCAGCGGCCGACGGAGCGCGCGAGCTCGACCTGCTTGCCGAGGTCGTACTCGATGACGTACTTGAACCAGGCGAGCTCGATGTTGTCGAGCATCATGCGCACGGTGTTCCACGAGCTCGTCGTCGCCACCGCGGCGCCGGGCGGCGTCGGATCGACGGTGACCCAGCCCGCGCCGTCGACGTAGACCTCGACCCACGAGTGGGCGTCGCCCTGGCGCACCGCGAGGTAGTGGCCGAACGAGTTCCACTCACCGCCGTAGAAGCCGTTGACCGAGCGCGTGGGCACACCGACGGTGCGCAGCATGACGGCCAGCGCCGAGGCGAAGTACTCGCAGTGGCCGGCCTTCTGCACGAACAAGAAGTCCTCGAGCGGTTCGTAGCGCTCGTCGCGCTTCAAGTCGACGGTGTACTTGTAGCGCTGCAGGTAGTCGCGGATGGCCATCGCCTTCTGCCACGGGCCGCGCTTGCCGGCGGTGATCTTTTGCGCCAGCTCGCGGATGCGCGGTGGCAGATCGGCGGGCACGACGATGTAGGGCGCGAGCTCTTCGTCGATGTCGACGTCTTCCGACGCGGCGAGCACGTTGGGATCGGGCGGCGAGACGTCGCTCCACGCGTTGTAGCGCAGGCCCGAGCGGCGATCGACGAACGAGTCGTTGGTCGGGTGGTGCTCCATCGCGTAGGGCTCGTCGGCGCCGTGCTGCACGAGCGCGTAGCGGTTGACGAGGTCGTTCGAGAGGCCCTGCAGCGAGTAGGCGACCGGCGTGGCGGCGCTGAAGATGACCGAGGTGTCGAGCGGCTCGAGGTAGACGCGCTGCTCGAGGGCGCGATCGAGGAGCGCGCGCACTTTGGGGCCGGTGAGGCGCTCGCCGTGGTTGACGTAGATGCGGTAGCCACCCCAGTTGCGTAGATCGCGTGGCGTTTCCTCGACGGTGCGGCTCCAGCGGCCGCGCTCGTACTTGTCGAAGGCCACGCCGCGGAAGTGGAGCGGCTGCGTCGGCAATCCCGCGGGGAACTCGATGCGCATGATGACTTGCGGGTTGTCCTTGATGCGGCCGTAGGCATCGAGGTCGACGCGATCGGAGAAGCCGACGGTGAGGTTGCCGCGCCGCTGGTGCGTGGCGAAGAAGCCGAAGCCGAAGCGCGGGATGACGAAGAAGGTGAGCGCGGCGGTGAGGAACACGCCGATCGACACGATCGAGGTGGCGCCGAGGAAGCTCCAGCCGACGATGCGGCGCGAGTTCAAGATGCGCTCGACCTCGACGCGCTCGGCGCCGTCGTCGGAGTGCTTGATGAGGTAGTTCTCCTCCATCTCGCGGCGAAGATGGAAGAGCGTCAGCGTCCAGGTGGCGAACACGACGTAGGCGAGGAAGCAGCCGGCGTAGGCGAGATCGGAGTTGAGCGCGGCGCCGGCGACGAGCATGAGGAAGCTGACGACGTAGGCCTGCAGGTAGTCGCGCGAGGATTTACGGTTCCACAGCTTGTTGACGAGCAGGAAACAGAGGAAGCGCACGCCCGAGGCGAGCAGCTCGCCGCGGATGGCCTCGAGCAGCGTCCAGGCGAAGACCGCGAGCGTGAGCGCGTTCCATGTCGCCGTCCACGGGCGCGAGCGCAAGGCGGCGAAGCGCGCCGGCTCGAAGAAGAACGAGGCGAAGCCGAAGACCAGCGTGAAGCCGATGGTGAGCGGCGACAGCTCGCGCGACAGGGCGAGCGTGGCGAAGGCCGAGGCGACCATGAGGTACGAGGTCACCTTGTGGATGGCCGAGAAGCGCACCTAGGCCTCGAGCACCCGCTGGAACGAGGCGCGCGGGCCGCCCTTGCGCACGACCAGGATCGGCTCGGCGGCGCCGTCGACGACGGCGGGGAAGGCGACCTCGGGCGTCATCGTCGGCAGGAGCGCGAGCGTGCGCAAGAGGCGCACCAGCTGGGGCACGCCTTGCAGCCACGGCGGCACGGCGTCGCCGCGCGTGATGACGCGGACGGCGTAGCCGCGCTCGAGGTAGTCGGCGGCGAGCGACGCGGCGAGCGAGATGGCGCGCTCGAGGCCGTCCTTGGCGAGCTCGTCGGGGCACAATTCGCCGTCGGGCAGCGCGTTGTCGAGATACAGCGTCACGCGGCGCGCGGCCTCTTCTTCGTGCTCGCGCACGAGCGTGCGGCCGGCCTTGGCCGTCGAGCGCCAGTGGATGTCGCGCGGATCGTCGCCTTCGCGGAACTCGCGCAGGCCGTGGAAGTCGCCCTGGCGGCCCTTGCGTCCTTGCGCCTCGAGGCCGGCGACGCGCGCGCGCGGCGGGGCGGCGTGGCCGAGCTGGGCGAGCTGCGGGAAGACGATCACCTCGGTGGGCAGCTCGACGAGTCGTGATTTCCGGAAAAGCGCGAAGGGGAACTTCGTCGACAGGCGGAAGCCGGAGTAGGTGTAGC
The DNA here is from genome assembly GCA_035607415.1 of Polyangia bacterium. Classification (GTDB taxonomy): domain Bacteria; phylum Myxococcota_A; class Polyangia; order Palsa-1104; family Palsa-1104; genus JAQBQH01. The sequence continues at coordinate 39,942 of DATNAQ010000111.1, read as the reverse complement.
GCCCGCGGCGCGGAAAGGTGTGGCGATAGGAGGTGTGTTGCAGGCGCCCGGCGGGGAGCTTCAGGAAGTAGCACTTCTTGTCGAGCGGCTTGCCACCGACGAGATCCTCGACCTCGATCGAAAACGACGGCAGCCGCTTTTTGCCGTTCGACAGGCCGATGCCCATGAGGAACGGGCGGCGCGCGTGGATGCGGGACGGCGGCTGGCGCGTGACGGTGAGCGAGCGCAGCGACATCTCGCTCATGATCCCCGAGGCGATGATGAGCGAGAGCATCATGCCGAGGAGCAGATAGAGGAGGTTGTTGCCGGTGTTGATGGCGGCGAAGCCGACGCCGATGGTGATGCCGGTGAAGTATTTGCCTTCGCGCGTGAAGGAGAGGCGGCGCGGCGGACGGAACCAGCGGCGCCACGATTTGCCGAGACGCGCCAGGGCGACGTTGAGCCGGCCGGCGGCGCGATCCCAGTTGCTGCGACGGCGCGGCATCTACAGCCCTACGACGGGACGGCGACGCGCTCGAGGAGCTCGTTCATGATGCGCTCCGCCTCTTCGCGCGCGCGGCCGAGCGGCTCGCCCGCCGAGCCGCCGGCGAGCACGAGGCGGTGCGCGAGCGCGGGGATCGCGGTCTCCTTGAAGTCGTCGGGCACGGCGTAGTCGCGGCCGCCGACGAGCGCGAGCGCCTTGGCGGCGCGGTACCAGCCCTGAAAGCCGCGCGGCGAGACGCCGAGCGCGAGAAACGGCGATTCGCGCGTGGCGGCGACGACGCGCCCGGCGTAGTCGACGAGCGCCTCTTCGACGCGCACGCGCGCCGCGGCGGCCTGGATGGCGCCGACCTCGGCGTGGCTGACGACGGGCTCGATCTTCTCGACGGGATCCTCGAGCTGCGCGGCGGTGACCACGCGCCGCTCGTCGGCGGGCGAGGGATAGCCCATGCGCAGGCGCAGAAGGAAGCGGTCCATCTGCGACTCGGGCAAGGGATAGGTGCCGAAGTGCTCGAGCGGGTTCTGCGTCGCGATGACGATGAACGGCTGCTCGAGCTCGTGCGTGTGCGTATCGATCGAGACGCGCCCTTCGGACATCGCCTCGAGCAGCGACGACTGTGTGCGCGGCGTGGTGCGGTTGATCTCGTCGGCGAGGACGACGTTGGCGAAGATGGGGCCGCGGCGCAGCTCGAAGCGGCCGTGCTCCTGGTTGAACACGCTGACGCCGAGGATGTCCGACGGCAAAAGGTCGCTCGTGAACTGGATGCGGCGGAAGGTGCCGCCGACGGCGCGGGCGAGCGCGCGCGCCAGCGTGGTCTTGCCGACGCCGGGAACGTCCTCGATGAGCACGTGGCCGCGCGCGGCGAGCGCCGACACGGCGAGGCGCACCACCTGCGGCTTGCCGTGGATGACGCGCGTAACCGCGGTCTCCAGGCGAGCGAGCGCGGCGCGCGGGTCGAGCGGATTGATCGCCGGAACTGGTGAGACTGGAGTCATGAAGATTCGCCGTACATTGTACCACGGCGGGCAAGCCCGGCCATGACCTTAGGGAATGCGCGGAACGCCGCGCGTGGGGGTCGCTTTTTCGCGGCGGATGCCGACGGGGATGACGGCGCGGAAGCGCGGGCGGCCCTCGTCGCCCGGCTTGGGGTCGGACAGGTCGATGCTGCCGCCGTGGAGCTCGAAGATGCGCTTGCACAGCGGCAGCGCGAGGTTGAGGCCGCCCTGGCCGCCGTCGAGGCGGCGGAAGTTGTCGAAGACGTGCTTGCGGTCGCTCTCGAGGAGCACGCCGGCGTGGGCGAGGTCGATGACGAGGACGCGGTTGTCGGCCTCTTCGCCCTCGGCGACGTGCAGGGTGACGCGGCCGCCGACGGCGGCGTCGAGGGCGTAGTTGAGGAGATGCGTGATCGCCTGCGTCATGCGCAGGGGGTCGACGTAGATGGGGCCCATGCCGGCCTGGAGCTCCACCGTCAGCTTGTCGGCGATCGTGGCGGGGCGGCCGCGGCGCGCCTCCTGCTGCGCTTGCGTGAGGACCTCCGCCGGCGGCGTCGATTGGCGGTGCAGCTCCATCTTGCCGCTCTCGACCTTGGCGGTGTCGAGGATCTCGGTGAGCAGGCGAAGCAGGTTCAGCCCCGTCGCGTGCACGGCGGCGAGCACGACGCGCTGGCCGGGCGAGATCTCGCCCTCGAGGCCGCGTAGGAGCAGCTCCGAGAAGCCGAGGATCGAGTTGAGCGGCGAGCGCAGGTCGTGGCTCATGTTGGCCAGAAACTGCGACTTCAGGCGGCGCGCCTCGTCGGCGCGCTCGACGGCGAGGAACGACTCCACCGTCAGGCGCGGGATGCGCTCGAGCAGGCGGTTGACCGCCATGGCCACGCGCCGCACCTCGGTGGTGGCGACGGCGCCGAGCGGCTGCGGCTCTTCACCGTCGGCGACGCGCGCGATCTGATCGGCCACGCCGCGGGCGTCGCGCGCCACGGCGCTGCCCACGGTCGACGCGACGACGAGCGCCAGGAGCAAGAGGCCCATGGTCACCGCCATGAGCGCGACCGGCGAGAGCGGGCGCGGCGCATAGTAGACGCGCAGCATGCCGCCCGCGAGCTGGCCGCCGAGCGCGCGCTCGACGTAGGGCTCGCCCGCGACCTCCTCGGCCGCGTCCTCGGGGATGAGCGAGCCCGACGGGGCGCGCAGGATCACGCGCTCGCGCCCGGCCAGCGGCGTGCGCGTGGCGAGGCGCGTGGCCTCGGCGACGCCGAGCTCGGCGGCCGAGGCGGCCAGGCGCGCAGCCGTCTTCTCGGCGCGCGCGTGCGCGTCGGCGGTGGCGGCGTCGTCGAGCTGTGCCATGCCGAACACCGTCGCCGGCACCAGCGCCGCGGTCGCCACCGCGAACACCGTGTAGCCGAGCTGGATGCGGAGCGACAACGGCCGTCCGCGCGGCGGCGCCTCCGAGGCGTGACGCTGCGCCAGCGGCACGAGCGCCGCGCGCGCCAGCGCGTACAGCGGCACGGCGACGAGCGCGATCATCGCGCTCGTGCACAAGACGAGGCCCACGGCCATGGGCAGCGGCGTGCGCCCGTAGAGCTGGTCGTAGATCATCGCGCCCACCGTCGCCAGCTCGCCGCCGACGACGGTGACGAGCGCGAGGCGGAAGGGCAGGGCGAGCACGCGCGAGCGCGCCCGCTCGTCAGGCGGCGGCGCGTCGATGCCGCGCAGGCCGAGGAGCGCGGTGACCGTCAGCCCGACGAGCGTGAGCGGCGCGCCGATGAGGAAGGCGCGGCGCGTGTAGGCCGCCTCCTCGGGCGACAGATGCATGATCCACTGGAACAGCCACGGCAGCGCGAGCGCCACGAACAGCGCCAGCGCCACGCAGGCCGCGATCACGCGCACGCGGGTCATGCGGCGCCGTCCTCGCGCAAACGGAAGGTGCGCGAATCTTCGGGGCCGCGCGCCGGCAGCATCACGCGGAACGTCGAGCCCTTGCCGACGGTGCTCTCGGCGGCGACCTGCCCGCCGTGCGCCTCGACGAGCCGCTTGCAGATGGCGAGGCCGAGGCCGGTGCCGCGCGCGCGCTGCTTGAGGCTCCCGAGCTGCACGAACTCGGAGAACAGCTTGGGCAGCGCCTCCTCGGCGATGCCCGGGCCGGTGTCCTTGACCGAGATGACCACCTTCTCGGCGTCGCGCCGGGCCGAGATCTCGATCGATCCCTTCTCGGTGAACTTGACGGCGTTGGAGATGATATTGGTGATCACCTGGCGTAGGCGCCGCTCGTCGGCGCGCGCGTGCGGCGACGGCGACTCGATGTCGATCTTGATCTCGACGCCCTTCTGCTGCACCAGCGGACGCTGTGCCTTGGCCACGTCGCCGACGAGCTGGCCGACATCGACGTCGCCGAGCTTGAGCGACACCTGGCCGGTGGCGATGGCCGAGATGTCGAGGACCTCGTCGATGAGGTCGACGAGGTGCGTGGCCGACGTGAGCACGATGCGCACGTCTTCCTTCTGCTCGGTCGAGAGCGTCTCGGCGCCCGGATCGAGCAGCGTGCGCGCGCCGCCGAGGATGCGATCGAGCGGGTTGCGCAGCTCGGCCGAGACGAGGCCCAAAAAGTCGGTGCGCGCCTGATCGGCGGCCTGCGCCTTTTCCAGCGCCGACTGGTACTCGGCGAGCCCGGGCTGCAGGCGCGCGCGCAGGCGGCCGAGCGCGGTGGCCAGATCGCCGACCTCGTCGTTCGACAGCGCCACGACCGGGCGGTCGAGCCCGCGCGGGCTGCGGCCGAGCTCGTCGAGCGTGGTGGTGACGCGGGCCAGATCGCGCGCGGTGCCGCCGCCGATGAGGGCGCCGATGCCGAGCGCGGTGAGCGCGACGAGCAGGCCGGCGAGGCCGAAGCCGAGGACCACCGACGGCGCGATGGTCGGCGCCGGCACCGCCGCGGCGACGATGCTGCCGTCGACGAGGCGGCGCACCGCGCAGGGCAGGGTGCGGCGGCCGACGCGGCACTCGTCGGGCCCCGGCATGCGCACCTCGGTGCCGGCGGGGACGTCGGCGCCGACGCCGCCGACGACGTGGCCGCTGTCGTCGAGCGAGACGAGGTAGCCGCCCTCGGGCGCGAGCGCCGGGGCGATGGCGTCGATCTCTTCGGAGATGAGCGTGCGCTCGGCGACGATGGCGCACAGATCGCGCGCTTCGTCGACGGCGTGGTGCTCGGCGTCGGCGTGCAGCTGGCCGAGGACGTGGCCCGACGCCAGCGCCCACGCCGCCGTCGCCAGCAGGCCCGCGGTCAACGCGAGCAGCGCGCGCAGCGCCACCGAGCGGCCGGCGGTCTCGTCGCCGCGACGCCGTCCGATGCGCCACGCGGCCACGAGCGCGACCAGAATCCCGACGCAGATGGTGACACCGCCGGCGGCGAGCGCGAAGGCCACGGCCGCGGCGGCGCCGAGCGGGCGCACCAGCCCGAGCCCGAGCCCGACCGAGGCGACGGCGCCCACGATCATGACCAGGCCGCCGAGCCGCGCCGCGCCGCGCGGGCCGAGCGCCACTGCGCTCTCGGTCGCGCGCCACGCGGCCAGCGCCACCACGACACCGCCGAGCGCCTCGAACGGCAGAAGCAGGCGCGCCTGTGCCGTGGGCAGCGCCACCAGCCACGGGCACACCAGCGCCCACGCGACGACGAGCGCCACCGCGGCGGCGGCGGCGACCCAGCCTACGTGTGGCCTCCTACGAGTCGGCGCCATCGGTCGCGACGCCACATCGTAACCTACGTGGACGTAATCAGAAAGCTCTCGATTTCCGTGAAGAACCGCTCCGGCCCTTCGAGCATCAGCATGTGACCGGTGTCGGGCAGGATCTGCGCGCGTGCCCCGGAGATGGCGGCCGCGAGCTCGTTCGACAGGCGCGGCGGCGTCATGAGGTCATCGGCGCCGCCGAGGATCAAGGTCGGCGCGCGCACCTTGGCCGCGAGCGGCGTGCCGTCGAAGCGCTCGACGGCGCGAAAGTCGGCGCGCGTGATCTCCTCGTCGGCGGTGAAGGCGACCGCGCCCCAGCGCTCGACCACGTCGAGCGGTGTCGACGGCGACCAGACCATGCGCGAGAGCCACTTGCCGAAGCGCGCGAAGTCGCCGAGGCGCACGAACACCTCGGGCGACACCTTGAGGCGCAGCCCGCCGTTGACCAGGATGAGCCCTGCCACGCGCTCGGGCCACGCCGCCGCCGCGTCGAGCGCGACGAGCGCGCCCATCGAGTGGCCCATGAGCACCGCACGCTCGATCTTGAGCTGCGCGCAGACGGTGCCGACGGCGTCGCGGTACATCGCGATGGTCACGTCGTCGGGCGGGTGCCAGCGATCCGATTGTCCGTGGCCGGGGAGATCGGGCGCCACCACCCGTCGCGACGGCGACAGCCGCCGCACCGCTTCCATCCACACCACCGACGAGGATCCGGCGCCGTGCACGCAGACGAGGGGAGGGCGCTTGCTCTCGCCCTCGTCGCGCACACGCAGGTTTCGGCTGTCGTTGCCGGCGCCGACGCGCAGTCGTCTCATGCCGCGCGTACCATACTGCAGATCAGCCGGCGGCCTTGAGCTTCTTGATCTCTTCCATGAGCGCCGGGATCGCCTGCTCCCACGTCGTGACCAGCCCGTAGTCGGCGACCTGGAAGATCGGCGCCTCCGGATCCTTGTTGATGGCGACGATCGTCTTGGAGCCCTTCATGCCGGCGAGGTGCTGGATCGCGCCCGAGATGGCGATGGCGATGTACAGCTGCGGCGCCACCACCTTGCCCGTCTGCCCGACCTGCAGATCGTTCGGCACCATGCCGGCGTCGCACGCCGCGCGCGAGGCGCCCATCGCGCCGCCGAGGAGATCGGCCAGCGCCGCGACCTGCTCGAAGTTCTTGCCTTCCTTCATGCCGCGGCCGCCCGACACCACGATCTTGGCTTCGGTCAATTCCGGCCGCTCGCTCTTGGACGCCTGCACGCCGACGAACTCGGCGCGCGTGTCGCCCGGCGCCGTCGCGTCGATCTTCGCGATCGGCGAGGCCGCGCCCGCCGCTTCGGCCGGCTTGAACTCGGTCTGGCGCACGGTGGCGACCACGATCGGCGTCGACACCTCGACGGTGGCGATGACGTTGCCCGCCATCATCGGGCGCTTGAACTGCTTGTCGCTGACGATGGCGATGGCGTCGGGCACCATGCCGGCGTCGAGCAGCGCCGCCACGCGCGGCATCAGATCCTTGCCCGTCGACGTCGACGTCGCGGCGACGACCGTGGCGCCCTTGTCCTTCGCCGCCTTGGCGACGATCGGCGCGAACGTCTCGGCCGTGTAGCTCTTGAAGCCCGGGTGATCGGCCACGAGCACCTCGGCCGCGCCGTACTTGGCCGCTTCCGCCGCCACACCGTCGACGCCGCTGCCGATGACGAGGAGCGACAGCTTGCCGCCGCTCTTCTCCGCCAGCTGCTTGCCGAACGTGACCGCCGGCAGCGAGGCCGTGCGCAGGTGGCCGTCTTGCGTTTCGATGACAACGAGTGCGTTCGCCATCAGATCACCTTCGCTTCGTTGTGGAGCTTCTGCACCAGCTCTTCGACCGACTGAACCTTGATGCCCGCCTTGCGCGCCGGCGGCGCCTCGAGCGTCACGACCTTGAGCTTCTTGCCCGCGCTCACGCCGAGCGCCGACATCGTGGTCTCTTCGATCGGCTTCTTCTTCGCCGCCATGATGCCCTTGAGCGACGCGTAGCGCGGCCCTTCGGCGTAGGCGTGATCCTTGGCCGTCTTGCCGTTCTTGATGGCGTGCGGCGCCACGATGCGGAGGTCGACCGTGACCACCGCCGGCAGCGTCACCTTCTTGGTCTCGAGGCCGGCGTCGACCTCGCGCCCGACGAGGAGCGCCTTGCCGCCGTCGACGACTTCGATGGTGCCGGCGAACGTCGCCTGCGGCCAGCCGAGGTAGCCGGCGAGGCGCTGCCCGGCGTCGTTGGCCTCGGAGTCGGCGGCGAGCTTGCCCATGAGGATGAGGTCGGGCTTGTCGCGCTCGGCCAGCTTCTGCACCGTGCGCGCCACGACCTCGGCGTCGAGCTCGGCGTCCTCGCCGGCCACGAGCACCGCCTTGTCGGCGCCCATCGCCAGCGTCGAGCGCAGCTGCTGCTGCACGTCCTTCGGGCCGATCGACACCACGGTCACTTCGCCGTCGCGCGCGTTGCCGGCCGAGGCGTTCTCGGTCAGGCGCAGCGCCGTCTCGACGGCGTACTCGTCGAACTGATTGAGCTGCCAGTTGGTGGCCGACTGGTCGAGCTCGTTGCCCTTGAACTTGACCTTCTGCTCGGGGTCGGGGACGCGTTTGGCGGTGACGAGGATCTTCACGGCGAGACTCCTTCGTTAGCGGGCCCTGAGCCCGTCGATGAACAGATCTCCCAGCTGCTCGGCGGCGCGAGGGAGCTCGATACTAGCCTTGCTTCCGGGATGTTTGACAAGCCAGGCGAGCGCGATTTCGTCGAGCGCGCCGAAGAGCGCCCGCGCGAAAACATAGGGATCGATCGCGGTGCGCAACTCGCCGGTGCGCTGCCCTTCGACGACGGCGCCGGCGATGGTGCGCAGGAACTCGGCGAACTTCGGGTTCGAGTACTCGCGGATGAACTTCGACGACTGGCGCAGCTCGACCGAGATCACCTCGGCCATGTCGCGGTTCGCCTCGACGAGCTCGAGGTGGAGCTTGACGATGCGCTTGAGGCGCGCCACCGCCGTCGACTCGGTGTCGATCGCCTCGCGCAGGTTGGCGTTGACCCGCTCCATGCGGTCTTCGAAGAGATTGATCAAGAGATCATCCTTCGATTTGAAATAGAGATAGATGGTGCCGTCCGCAACGCCGGCCTCGTGCGCGATCTGCGAGACCTTGGCGTTGTAGAAACCTTCGGCCGCGAAGACCTTGATCGCCGCCTCGAGGATGCGCTCGCGCTTGCCCTCCGGCGCCGGCGGCGCAGCGTCTTTCTTTTTGCCGCCCTCGGCGCGCCGGCTGCCGTTCTTGCCTTTGGCGCGCGCTGAATGATTGTTCATTCAGTCGTGTTTTATAATTTCCTGCCGTCGCGCGTCAAGAGCGAACGCCGAGTGAATGATCAAGCTGGGGCGAACGTCTTGACCGATATGCTCCCAGGCTGCTACACACGCCGAATCATGCATAAATTCGCCTTCGCGATCACGCTCCTCCTGCCGCTGGCCGCGGCATCGGCCCAGGTGCCGAACGTCGACCTGTCCGGGCTCACCGACGGTGACAAAGCTTCGTTCATGAAGCTGATCGAGAAGTTCCCCTCGGCCTGCGGCAAGGCGCAGTCGCTCGAGCAGTCGCTCAAGACCGATCCGAGGTGCAAGCGCTCGGTGTTCGCCGGCCGCTACATCGCCAAGCTGCTCAAGCTCGGGCTTCTGCCGTCGGAAGTCGAGGAGCAGTACAACGATCGCTTCGGCCCCGACGTCTACCAGTACAAGCACATCGACGTGCACGACGCGCCGGTGCGCGGCGATCCGGGCGCGCCCATCGCCATCGTCGAGTTCTCCGACTTTCAGTGCCCGCACTGCAAGCACGCGCAGCCGGCGCTGGAGCAGATCCTCGCCGAGTTCCCGCAGGTGAAGCTCTACTTCAAGAACTACCCGATCACGCGCGCGCATCCCTACGCGCAGGGCGCGGCGCAGGCGGCCGTCGCCGCGGGCAAGCAGGGGAAGTTCTGGCAGATGCACGACAAGATCTTCCACGGCGATCAGGAGAAGGAGGCGCCGTCGGATCTCGAGCGCTACGCGCGCGAGCTCAAGCTCGACATCCCGCGCTGGAAGAAGGACATGGACGCCGCGGCGGAGAAGGTCAATCGTGACCGCGCCGACGGCGAGAAGGTCAACGTCGACTCGACGCCGACGCTGTTCATCAACGGGCGCAAGTACCACGGGCCGCCGACGGAAGAAGCGCTGAAGGATTGGATCGAGGAGGAGCTCAACAAATGAACAAGCTGATCGTCGCGCTTTCGTTGGTGCTGGCGTCGTCCGCGTTCGCCGGCGTGCAGAAGGGGCAGCACGCGCCCGACTTCGCGCTGACGTCGCTCAAGGGCAACCGCGTCGCGCTCTCGTCGCTGAAGGGCAAGGTGGTGCTCATCGACTTCTGGGCGCAGTGGTGCGAGCCGTGCAAGAAGGAGCTGCCGCAGCTCGATCGCCTGGCCAAGGAGTACGGGGGCAAGGGCGTGGTCATCGTCGCCGTCAACATCGACAAGCAGCGCGACAACGCCGAGCGCATGGTCAAACAGCTCGGCCTCTCGCTCGACGTGCTGCTCGATCCCGCCGGCTCGGTGGCGTCGAGCTACGATCTGCCGAAGATGCCGACCTCGTTCGTCGTCGACAAGAAGGGCATCGTCCGCTACGTCAACGAAGGCTTCGACGGGCCGCAGGACGTCGCGCGCTTCAAGCAGGAGCTCGACGACCTGACGAAGTAGCGATGGCGTTCACCCCCGGGATCTCGTCGCCTGCGCCATCGGGCGAGCTCTACGTCATCGACGGGCAGTCGCTGTGCGTGGTGCGCGACGGCGCGGGCGCGCCGCGGCTTCCCGTGGGCGCGCCGACGGCGCAGGCGCTGTACCTCGGCGAGCGCGACGGCGTCGCCTGCTTCGCGCGCCGCCTCGACGACGGCGAGCCCGCGCCCGCCGGCAGCGCGCCGGTGCCGCTGCGCCAGCTCCACGGCGCGTTGCCCGACGAGCCGTTCGCCATCGCGGCGCGCGCGCTCGGCCTGACCGCGTGGGACCACGACCATCGCTTCTGCGGCCGTTGCGGCGCGCCGACCGGGCGCTCGCCGGTGGAGCGGCTGCGCACGTGCAGCCAATGCGGGCACGGCGTCTACCCGCGCATCTCGCCCGCGGTCATCGTGCTCGTCGAGCGCGACGGGCGCGCGCTCCTGGCGCGCAACGCACGCTTCACGCTGCCGTTCTATTCGACGCTCGCCGGCTTCGTCGAGGTCGGCGAGACGCTCGAGGAGACGGTGGCGCGCGAGATCCGCGAAGAGGCGGGCATCGAGGTGCGCGACCTCCGCTACTTCGGCAGCCAGCCCTGGCCGTTCTCCGGCTCGCTCATGCTCGGCTTCACCGCGCGCTGGGCGGCCGGCGAGATCGTCGCCGATCCCGCCGAGCTCGCCGACGCCGGCTGGTTCGCGCCCGACGCGCTGCCGCCCTTGCCGCCGCCGATCAGCATCGCGCGCGCCCTCATCGACGACTTCGTGCGCCGCGCGACGGCGCGCTAGTTCTTCACGCCGAAGCGGAGCTACTGGGAGCCCTGGAGGGCTTCGGCCTGGTAGTGCGTGCGCAGCGCCTCGATGATCGGATCGAGGTTGCCGTCCATGATGTCGTCGAGGTTGTGCTTGGTCAGCCCGATGCGGTGATCGGTCAGGCGGTCCTGCGGAAAGTTGTAGGTGCGGATCTTGTCCGAGCGGTCGCCCGACTTGACCTGCTCGCGGCGCGCCTCGCGCTCGGCGGCTTCCTGCTTCTGCGCCTCGATCTCATAGAGCTTGCTGCGCAGGATCTTCATCGCCTTGTCTTTGTTCTTGTGCTGCGACTTCTCGTCCTGGCAGCGCACCTGGATCCCCGACGGCTTGTGGAGGATCTGCACCGCCGAGTCGGTGGTGTTCACCGACTGCCCGCCGGGGCCGCCCGAGCGCGACACCTTGATCTCGAGATCCTTCTCTTCGATCTTGATGTCGACCTCTTCGACCTCGGGGAGCACGACCACCGTCGCCGCCGAGGTGTGGATGCGTCCCTGCGTCTCGGTCGCCGGCACGCGCTGCACGCGGTGCACGCCCGACTCGTACTTGAGCGCCGAGTAGACCTTGCCGCCCGTCGACGAGATGAGGACGATGACTTCCTTGAGCCCGCCGGCCGAAGCGTCCGACTGCGACAGGACCTCGAGCTTCCAGCGGTGGCGCTCGGCGTAGCGCGAGTACATGCGGAACAGATCGGCCGCGAACAGCGCCGCTTCTTCGCCGCCGGTGCCGCCGCGGATCTCGAGGACGATGTTCTTGTCGTCGTTCTTGTCCTTCGGCAAAAGAAGGACCTTGAGCTTCTCCTCGAGCCGGGTCTGCTCGGCGCCGAGGCGCGCCGACTCCTCGCGCGCCATCGCCTTCATCTCGGGATCCTTCTCCTCGAGAAGCGGCTTGTTGGCGTCGAGCTCGGCGACGACCTTCTTGAGCTCGCGGAAGGTCTCGACGATCTCGACGATGTCGGCGCGCTCCTTGGACAGCTTCTGGAACTCGGCGCGCTTTCCGATCACATCTGGATCAGCGAGCAGACCTTCCAGATCCTGGTAGCGCTTCTCGACGGCTTCGAGCTTGTCGAACATGCGGGAAGACGAAAGAGGCGGGGACTACTTGCCGGCTTCGCGGCCGTACTTTTTCTGGAAGCGCTCGATGCGGCCGGCCGTGTCGAGGAGCTTCTGCTTGCCGGTGTAGAACGGATGGCACGCCGAGCAGATGTCGACGGCGAAGTTGCCGCGCGTCGACGCCATCGTATAGGTGTGCCCGCAGGCGCACGTCACCTGAGCGGCGCTATAGGCGGGGTGAATTCCTGCTTTTGCCATGACTCTCGTTCCTCCGAAGAGCGGACTATTTAATCCACGAAGGCGCGAAAATCAAGGGGGATCCCGCGAGGGGCTAGTGCTGCGGCTTGTGCCTGGCGGCGCGGTAGGTCGCCAGGATGTCGAGCGACTCCTTGATCAGCTTGGAGGGGATCACGCTGTCGTCGAGCTTGGCGCGCGCCGCCGCCGCCGCCTCGAGGAAGGCCGCGCGCAGCCCCTCGGACGCCGACAGCTTGTGCACGCCCTGCTTCTCGAGCATGCCGCCGAGCAGGAGGGCGTCCTCGCGTTTTCCAAGATCTTCGAATCTTACCGCGAACTTGGCGGCCGCGGCCTGGAGCGCCTGCTGGTCCTCGAAGCTGAGCTGGTCCCAGGCCTTCTGTGACAGCGCCACGCAGCCGGGCAGCATCGAGCCGCGCAGCTCGATGAAGTACTTGGCGCGCGTGGTCCACTGGAAGGCGAGCGCCGCCGTCGGGATGACGAACATGCCGTCGATCTTGCCGTCGTCGTACATGGGCAGGAGCTGCTCGACGGCGGCCGGCACCATGTGCAGCCCCATGAGCTCCATCTGTCGCCGGAGGACCGTCTCGGCATTCCAGATCCACAGCGGCCGCTTCTTCAGGTCGGCGAACGAATCGGCGCGGTCGCGCAGGAACATGATGTCGTTGCCGAAGTTGCCGACGACGAGGGCGACGAAGCCGTTCTTCTTGAAGTCCTCGTCGATGCGCGGCTTGAAGTGATTGAGGAGGAACAGCGCCTCGTCGCGGCTCTGCACGATGCCGGCGACGCGGGTCACGCCGAGCGTCGAGGACAGGCTGCCGCAGAAGAGCGCGCCGGCCGAGCCGTCGAGCTGGCCGCGCTTGACGCGCGAGATCGCGGTCGCCTCGTCGCCGGCGATGCCGCCGAGGTACCATTTCATGTGCACGTCGCCGTGCGTGGTGTTCTCGACGTCGCGGGCCATGGCCTTGAGCTCGCGCGCCCAGCCGGTGCCCTCGGGGGCGATGGCGGCCATGCGCAGCACGATCGGCTCGTCGCCGGCGTGGGCGAGCGTAGAGGTCAGCAGGAGCGGCAGGGCGAGAAGCGAGACGGGACCGCGCACGGTCCCATGATACTACGGATTTACGAGGACATCGAGGCGATGAATTCGCCGTTGGTGTCGGTCTTTCCGACCTTGTCGCGGAGGAACTCCATCGCGTCGATGACGTTGAGCGGGTGGAGGAGCTGACGGAGGATCCAGACGCGGTTGAGCACCTTGTCGTCGAGCAGCATCTCCTCCTTGCGGGTGCCCGACTTGTTGATGTCGAGGCACGGGAAGATGCGCTTCTCCATGAGCTTGCGGTCGAGGTGGATTTCCGAGTTACCGGTGCCCTTGAACTCTTCGAAGATGACTTCGTCCATGCGCGAGCCGGTGTCGACGAGCGCGGTGGCGATGATCGTCAACGAGCCGCCCTCTTCGATGTTGCGCGCGGCGCCGAAGAAGCGCTTGGGCTTGTGGAGCGCGTTGGAGTCGACGCCGCCCGAGAGGATCTTGCCCGACGGCGGCACGACCGTGTTGTAGGCGCGCGCCAGACGCGTGATCGAGTCGAGCAGGATGACGACGTCCTTCTTGTGCTCGGCGAGGCGCTTGGCCTTCTCGATGACCATCTCGGCCACCTGCACGTGGCGCGCGGGCGGCTCGTCGAACGTCGACGACACGACCTCGCCCTTGACGGTGCGCTGCATGTCGGTGACTTCTTCGGGACGCTCGTCGATGAGCAGCACGATGAGCGCGACTTCCGAGTGGTTGGCGGTGATCGCGTGCGCGATGTCCTGCAGGAGCACGGTCTTGCCGGCGCGCGGCGGCGAGACGATGAGGCAGCGCTGTCCCTTGCCGATGGGGCAGAGCATGTCGATGATGCGCGTCGAGTTGTTCTTGGGGTCGTGCTCGAGGTGGAGCCGCTTGTTGGGATAGAGCGGCGTCAGGTTGTCGAAGGCGATCTTCTCGCGGACGGCCTCGGGCGGCGCGCCGTTGAGCTTCTCCACCTTGAGGAGCGCGAAGTAACGCTCAGAATCCTTGGGGGGGCGAATCTGGCCTTCGACGGTGTCGCCGGTACGGAGGCCGAAGCGGCGAATCTGCGACGGCGAGACGTAGATGTCGTCCGGGCCGGGCAGATAGTTGTAATCGGGGGAGCGCAGGAAGCCGAAGCCGTCGGGGAGCGTTTCGAGGACGCCGTCGCCGTAGACTTCGCCTTTGTTGGCCGCGGTGTGTTGCAGGAGCGCGAAGATGAGATCCTGGCGCCGCATGCCGCTGACGCCTTCGAGGTTCAGCTCCGAGCCCATGTGGATGAGCTCGCCCATCTTCTTGCGCTTCAACTCAGTGAGGTTCATTGCGTGTCTCCAGGAGCGGGCCCCATTTGGAATGGCTGGCCGTGGCGGGTGTGGCTTGCGTGTTGGTGGGAAATACGGTTTGCTGGTTCGGTCCGCCGAAAACGCTAGGCGGCGCGCGGGGTCCTGTCAAGGGAAATGGCGATGCTGAGGCGGGTGAGGTTCCGGGTGTCGGGGCGCGTGCAGGGGGTCGCCTATCGGGCGTCGGCCGTGGATGCGGCGGTGCACGAGGGCTGCGTCGGCTGGGTACGCAACCTCCCGACCGGCGACGTCGAGGGCCTCGTGCAGGGCGAAGCCAGCGCCGTCGACGGCTTTCTGGCGTGGGCGGCCAAGGGGCCCGCGGGCGCGCGCGTCGATCGGCTGCTGACCGACGACGAAGAAGTCGCCGACGACTTCAGCCGCTTCGAGATCCGCCGCTAGCGCCGACGTGGGCGCGGCCGCCGTTCACCAGGATGGCTGCCGCGTGCAAGGGCACGCGGCGCGGAAGCGGACCGGTCGTGGTCAGGCGAAAAAGCGACCGCCGATCGTGTAACTAGTTACACGATCGGCGGGCCGTTTTGCGCGGCACTATGTCTGGGTCCCGGCGTCGAAAGCGCGCAGGCGGTCGACGGCGACGCGCAGATCGTGACGAAAGCGGAAGGCGGGATCGTCGCTCAGACGGCTTCCTCGTTGGCGTCGCCGGGGGCGGCGTGGACGGGTTGCGGGCGCGACGAGCCGTCGCCGCCTCGGTCGCGGATGATCTGGTTGAGGCGCTGGTGGAGCTCGATCTCCTCGCGGCGATCGACGGCTTCGCCGGCGGTGAACAGCTCGAAGAAGAGGAGCTCGTTCAGGCCGCGGTGCAGGTAGTCGAGCTTGTCGTCGGTGGGCGCCATGTGGAGGTTGGCCAGGAGCTGATCGCGCGAGAGCATGCCTCGCTCGTCCATCGACAGGCCGACGAACAGCGGCGCGAACTCGGCGACGGAGCCGAAGAAGCTCTCCAGGCCCTTCAGGAGCGGCTGGGCGCGGCCGCGCTGTGCGACGGCGCCGTAGATCTTGCCGTAGACCTCGTTGAAGGCGTCGACCACCTTGGCGAAGATGTCCTTGATCGAGTCGCCGCGCGCGGCCGGCGCCAGCTTCACGGTCGGCTCGATCTTGGCCTCGATGAAGCCCGAGGTCACGAGCTGGTAGAGCACCTTGGTGGTCTCGAACTCGCCGAGGTGCGACTGGCGCGCGATCGCCGCGATGTCGCGCGCGCCGTCGACGAGGCCGAGCACGCGCTCCTCGCGCGCTTCGAGCTTGGTGGGCGGCGGTGGATGGCGGCGCTGCAGGACCACCTCGCTCGACGGCAGCTTCTCGCGGAAGTAGCCGAGCTCGTCGATGCGGCGCACGCCGTCGAAGAGGAGCTGCTTGGTCGACAAGGAGAGCTGCGAGATCGGACCGTGGTCCTCGTCGGTGCGATAGAAGTAGAAGGCGCCGGCGTGCATCACCAGGACCGAGAAGAAGATCTCTTCGACCTGCTTGCGCACGTAGGTGTAGAGGTCGTGCGGCGTGAGCACGCCCTTCTCGACGAGGATCTGGCCGAGCTTGGCCGAGCCTTGCGAGGCGTTGGCGGCGGCCTCTTGCAGCTGCTCGTCGTTGACGACGCCGAAGCGATAGAGGATGGCGCCGAGGCGGTCTTCGGTGACGTTGGAGGCGGCGGTGCGCACGTCGCCGCGCTTGAAGTAGATCGTCTTGCGCGCGGTGCCGTCGACGATGGCGAGCTGCCCCGACCACTGCTGCGAGAGGATGAAGTTGATGACGTCGACCAGGCCGCCGACGGCGTCGACCTCGCCGGCGAGCGTGACGCGGCCGGCGGTGATGCCGCTGACCGAGGTGCCGGTGCGGTTGTCGCCGATGCGCTGCAGGATGATGATCTCGCCCGTCGTGGGGATGACGCGGAAACGGCCGGGGCGGCCGGCGAGCCGGCGTTGGGCTTCGGCGTCCAGCCTCATGCGGCCGTCGGCCTCGATGAGGACGAGGTTACGATCGCGATCCTCGGGCACGTCCACAGTTTATCAGTCGAAGGGGGCCCCATGCTAGAGTCCCGCACCATGTTCCTCGACGCGCGCCTCCGACGGCTGACGACGTACCTTTACGTGCAGGATCTGTTGGCGGGCGCGCAGGTCCTCGAAGTCGGGAGCGAGTCGAGCGGCGATTTTCTGCGGACGCGGGCGCGCAGCGTCGGGCGGGCGACGATCGATGGCCTCGGGGCGCTGCCGGCGGGCGAGTTCGACGTGGCCTTCGCGCTCGACCTCGAGGCATCCGCGTTACGCCCGACGGTGGAGGCGCTCCGGCGCGTGGTCAAGCCGGAGGGGACGATCGTCCTGGCGGTGGCGAGCCGCGATCGCCCGGGGGCGCGGGCGGGGGCGTCGTACTACGAGCTCCTCGACCTCTTGGGGCCGATGTTCCCGTCGGTGAAGATGGTGGGGCAGGCGCCGTTCGTGGGCGCGACGCTGGTCGAGTACGGGGTCGCGGAGCCCGATCCGGTGCTCGACGGGACGCTGGTGCCGAAGGGCGAGCGTGTCGAGTGGTACGTCGTGGTTGCCGGGCCGGCGCGGACGGCGCCGGCGTCGCGCGGGTACGGCGTCATGCAGGTGCCGGCGACGGAAGTCGCGGCGTTGCCGGCAGAGCGGCGGACCGCGGCGCCGCCGGAGCCGCAGCGCGCGGCGCCGCCGGTGCCGAAGCCACAGCCGTCACCGCCGCCGGCGCACAAGGCGCAGGCGCCCGCGCCCAGGCCGACGGTGGCGACGCCGAAGCCGCCGCCGTCGGACGAGGAGCTCAAGGCGCTGGTCGCGGCGACGCAGAAGGGCAAGGCGGAGCTGCAGGACTTCATCTTGAAGCTGCAGCGCGAGCTCAGTGAGCGCGACGCCTACATCGCCGAGCTCGATGGCGAGCGGCGCGAGATCGCGCGGCTGCGCGAGGATGCGCGGCGGGCCGAGGCGCGCGCCGACAAGGCCGAGGGGCTCGAGCGCGAGACGCGCAAGAAGCTGGCCGAGACCGAGGGAATGGTCGTGCGGCTGCGCGCGGGCGGCACGCTGCCGGCGGGCGTGGGGCCGGCGGCGCCGGACGTGGCCGCGCTCGTCGCCGAGAACGAGAAGCTCAAGCAGAAGGAGGCGGACGCGCGCGCCGAGGCGTGGAAGGCGCTCAAGCAGCGCGCCGACGCCGAGGCGGCGGCGGCCGACGTGCGCGAGGACACGGTGCGCAAGCTCAAGGACGCGCGCAAGCTGGCGTCGGTGGAGCTGACGCGCGCGACCGAAGAGGCGATGAAGAAGGCGGTCACGCTCAAGGAGGAGTTGGCGCGCGCCGAGCGCGAGCGCAAGGAGCTCGGCGCCGAGGTCAAGCGGCTCAACGCCGAGCTCGAGACCGTGCGCTCGATGGCCACGGCGGCGACGACCGCGGTGGGCGCGCCGCCCGAGGCGCCGCCGCATCCGGCCGAAGGTGCGACCGGGGACGCGCGCGTCAATGCGCTCGAGCGCGAGCTCATGAACGCCGACGCCATCGCCGCGGCCGATCGCGCGCGCTCGGCGCAGCTGCTCGCCGATCTCGAGCGCGAGGCGCAGGAGCGCGCCGACGTGGCGGTGCGGCTGCGGCACTCCTTGCGCGAGCGCGAGCGCGAGGTGGCGGCGCTGCGCCACGAATTGTCGGAGCGCGACGCGCGGCTGACGGCGCTCGAGCAGCGCACGCCGCCGTCGGACGAAGTGGAGCGCCTCGAGGCCGAGCTGTCGGTGGCGCGCACGCGCCTCGGCTCGGCGATGCAGGAGCTGGCGCGCAAGGAGGCGCAGGTCGAGCGCGCGGCGGCGGCGGCGGCGCACGAGCGCGCGCGCGCCGAGCGCATGATGGCGGCCGAGCGGCTCGCGCTCGAGACGGTGGCGCAGGCGCGGGCGCGCGCGGCCGATGCCGAGCGGCAGCTCGACGTGGCGCGCGAGCGGCTCGGGCGCCTCGAGCTCGAGCTGCGCGGCGAGGCCGAGCGCGTGGGCGCGCTCGAGCAGGCGGTGCGGCGCGCCGTGGAGAGCGCGCGCAACGGACACGCGTCATGATCGTCGGGCGATAAGGAGAGCGACATGGGAATGGCGGAGCTGCGCGTCGGCGTCGTCGGGTTGGGGCCGATCGGCCTCGAGGTCGCACGCGCCATCGTCACGCGGCGCGAGCTGTGCATCGTCGCGGCCGTCGACGTGTCGCCCGAGCTGGCGGGGCGGTCGCTCGACGAGCTGGTCCCGGGCGCGCCGGCGGACGTCAAGATCGCGCCGTCGCTCGACGCGGCGCTGAGCGTGAGCCGCGTCGAGGCGATCGCGCTGACCACGACGTCACGCTTCGCCGGGATCGTCGCCGATCTGGAGACGGCGATCCGGCGGCGCGTGCACGTGGCCTCGACCTGCGAGGAGATGTCGGCGCCGGCGATCGATCCGAAGATGTGGGCGGTCCTCGACGACCACGCGCGCCACGCCGACGTGACGCTGCTCGGCACCGGCGTCAATCCCGGGTTCGTGATGGATCGGCTGCCGCTGCAGCTCGCCGGCGCGTGCATCTCGGTGTCGCGCGTGCGCGTCGATCGCGTGGTCGACGCGGCCAAGCGGCGCGGCCCGCTGCGCAAAAAGGTGGGCGAAGGCATCAGCGTCGAAGCGTTCCGCGCCGGCGTGGCCGGCAAGAAGCTCGGGCACGTCGGGCTGCGCGAGTCGGCGCTGCTCATCGCGCGCGGGCTCGGCTGGAAGATCGACGACTATCAGGAGACGATCGATCCGGTGACCGGCGCGGACGGCAAGTGCCTCGGCATCCGCCAGCGCGGCACCGCCATCGTCGGCGGGCAGCCCAAGATCGAGCTCGCGCTCGACATGTACGTGGGCGCGCCCAATCCGCACGACCGCGTGCAGCTCGAGGCCGATCCGCCGATGGACGTGACCGTCGCCGGCGGCACGCAAGGCGATCGCGCCACCGTCGGCACCACGGTCAACGCGCTGGCGCGCATGCGCTCGGCGCCGCGCGGCTTCGTCACCGTCGCCGACGTTTTCGTGTAGCGCCGGTCGCGCCGGCGCGGCGGCGCTCGTTGGCGCCTTCGAACAGACGGTGCAGATCGTCGCCGGCGGCGGCGAGGCGCTCGGCCGTTTCGGCGGCGGGCAGGCCGAGCGCGTGCATGGCGATGGCCAGCTTGACCTTGCCGCCGGCGCGCTTGAGCAGTGACCGCGCCGAGCGCTCGTCGACGCGGCAGAGCTCGCAGACGATGCGGCGCGCGCGATCGCGCAGCTTGTCGTTGGTGGCGACGACGTCGACCATGCGGCCGCGATAGACCTTGCCGAGGGCGACCATGGTCGTGGTCGACAGGGCGTTGAGGATCATCTTGGTCGCGCTGCCGCCTTTGAGACGCGTCGAGCCGGCGAGCACCTCGGGGCCGACCGGCGCCGCGATGACGATGTCGGCGGCGTCGGGCGCGACGTCGGGCGCGCAGGTCACGAAGAGGGTCGCCGCGCCGCGCGTGCGCGCGAACTCGAGCGCGGCGCGGGCGAACGGCGTCACGCCCGAGGCGGCGATGGCGCACACCACGTCGCCGCTGTCGAGGCCGAGGCGCCCGAGGCGCTGGGCGGCCTGCTGCGGGCGATCCTCGGCGCCTTCGATCGAACGCTGCAACGCGCGCGGCCCGCCCGCAACGACGGCGATGACCTGCTCGCGCGACGAGCCGAACGTCGGCGGCAGCTCGGCGGCGTCGAGCGCGCCGAGCCGTCCGCTGGTGCCGGCGCCGACGTAGAAGAGGCGCCCGCCCGCGCGCAACGCCGCCGCCACGCGCTCGGCCGCGCGCGCGATCTCCTTGCGCGCCGCCCAGGCCGCTTGCTGCGCGCGCCGCTCCTCACCGACGAGCAGCGCCACCAATTCCTCCGCCGGCAGCGACTCGAGCTCGGCCGACTTCGGGTGCGGCGCCTCGGTCGCCAGGCGCGCGTAGTCGGGCCGCGTGCGCTTGGATCGCCGCGTCGCCAAAGCTACTTCCTCAGGCCGAGCACGTCCTGCATGTCGTAGAGCCCGGGATCGCGATCGCGCAGCCACTCGGCCGCGCGCACGGCGCCGCGCGCGAACGTCTCGCGCGACGAGGCGCGATGCGTGACCTCGAGCCGCTCGCCGAGGCCGCAGAAGTAGGCGGTGTGCTCGCCGACGATGTCGCCGCCGCGCACCGCGTGGACGCCGATCTCCTCGACGGTGCGCGCGCCGATCTGGCCCTCGCGGCCGTGACGCGCCACCTGACTGAGATCGCGCTCGAGCGCCTCGGCCAGCACCGACGCCATCGCCAACGCGGTGCCCGACGGCGCGTCCTTCTTCTGCCGGTGATGCAGCTCGACGATCTCGACGTCGTAGTCCTTGCCGAGCGCGCGCGCCGCCTGCGCGATCAGGCCGAACAGCACGTTCACGCCGAGCGACATGTTGGCCGACAAGACGATCGGGATGCGCTCGGAGGCCTGCCACACCGCGCGCTTCTCCGCCTCGCCGAGGCCGGTGGTGCCGATGACCACGCCGACCTCGTGCTCGGCCGCGCGCGACACCGTCCACGCGGTCGCCGCCGGCGCGGTGAAGTCGATGATGACGTTGGCGTTGCCGAGCGCGTCGTCGAGCTCGGAGCGGATGGGCACGCCGAGCTCGCCGATGCCGGCGACGGTGCCCGCGTCCTGCCCGAGCGCGGGCGAGCCCGGCCGCTCGATGGCCGCGACCAGCTGCACCGACGGCGTCTCGGACAGCACCTTCAAGATCATGCGGCCCATCTTGCCGGCGGCGCCGGGGACGGCGACGCGAACGCGCGCGGGATCGCTCACTTCACCAGCCCGAGCTGCTGCATCACCGCGCGGAGCTTCTGCTTGGGCGCCTCCGACATCGGGTGGTGCGGCAGCCGCAGCTCCGGCGACATCTTGCCCATCAGGCCGAGCGCCGTCTTCGCCGGGATCGGGCTCGCTTCGGAGAAGAGCGCCTCGGCCAGCGGCAGCGCGTCGTAGTGCAGCTTCCGCGCGCGCGCCGAATCGCCCGCCGCGTGCGCGTCCCAGCCCTCGGCGACGAGGCGCGGCGCCACGTTCGACACCACCGAGATGCAGCCGCGCGCGCCGACGGCGTAGAGCGGGTAGTTGATGGCGTCTTCGCCCGAGAGGATCGCGAGGCGATCGCCGGTGCGCGCGATGATCTGCTGCGTCCTTTGCACCGTGCCGTGCGCCTCCTTGACCGCCACCACCGACGGCAGCTCGGCGAGGCGCGCGATGGTCTCGGGCAGGAGGTCGCAGCCGGTGCGCGCCGGCACGTTGTAGAGCACCAGCGGCAGCGGCACCGCCTCGGCGATGGCGCGGAAGTGCAGGTAGAGCCCCTCCTGCGTGGGCCGATTGTAGTAGGGCGTGATCTGAAGGAGCGCGTCGGCGCCCGCTTCCTTGGCGTCCTTCGACAGCGCGACAGCCTCGGCGGTCGAGTTCGAGCCGGCGCCGGCGATCACCGGCACGCGCTTTCTCGCCGCCTTGACGACGCGCCGGATCACCTTGCCGTGCTCCTCGTGGGTCAGCGTCGCCGACTCGCCGGTGGTGCCGCACGGCACCAGCGCGTCGATCCCTTCGCCAATCTGCCACTCGACGAGCGCTTCCAGCGCCGCTTCGTCAATCTGCCCGTCGCGCATTGGCGTGACGAGCGCCGTCATGGCTCCCGAAAACATGGGGCCGACGCTAGCACGAAAAGGCGCGAAGATTCAGGCGGCGCGCGGCGGATCAGGCGGCCGGCGTGATGACGGCGGTGAGGAGGCGGGCGAGGTCGTGCCAGTCGATCGGCTTCGACACCAGCCCGTCGAAGCCCGCCTGTACGAGCAGCGGCCCCGAGTCGCGCTGGCCGAGCGCGGTGCACGCGAGCACCGGCACGTCCGACGTCTCCGGCTCGTTGCGCAGCGTCTCGAGGATCTCGAGGCCGTCGCAGCCGGGCAGGAGGATGTCGAGCAGGATCACGTCGGGCGGGTTGGCGACCGCGCGCGCGACCGCTTCGCCGGCGGCGCGCGCGCACTCGACCACGAAGCCCGAGCCTTCGAGGATCGTCTTGGTCAGCTCGAGGAACTCCTCCTCGTCATCGACGAGCAGGACGCGCGGCGGGTGCGCCAGGCGAGGGGTCGGCGGAAGATCGGTCCATTGCACAGCGGTCTCGGCGGCCATCGGCCCATTTGGTGTGCACGTGTCGTGCCGCCGGTGGCGAGCGCCCGCCCGCGGGGTGTGCAATGCGGCTGTGCACCCATGCGCCAGGCCGTGACGGCCGTCTGTGCACCCCCGGCACTCGCATCGCGCAATGTAGGGGAATGGATCATAATCACCGCGTGCCTGGCGCGCGCGTGTTCCTGTTGTCACCGGCCCACCTCGGGGGCGAGCGGGCGCGCATCCTGCTGCGCGACGAGGCCTCCTTCGATCTTGCGACACGCGTGCGCGCGCGGGGCGGGGCGCCCGTCGGTGAGATCTTCGCGTTCCTGAGCGGACTCTACTTTCGCGGCAAGCTCGCCTACGTCTCGGCGTTCGGCGCGGCGCCGCATCCCGAGGTCGCGCCGGCGTACGTCATCACGTCGAACCGCGGGCTGTGCACCGTCGACGCGCGCTTCGACCGGCGCGCGCTCCAGGAGCTCGGCACCGTCGACATCGACGCGCGCAACGACGCCTATCGCAAGCCGCTCGTGCGCGACGCCAAGAAGCTCCAGCGGCGCATCGGGGAGGCCGAGGTGGTGCTGCTCGGATCGATCGCTTCGACCAAGTACACCGAGGTCCTCGGCGAGATCTTCGGCGACCGGCTGGTCAGCCCCGTCGCCTTCGTCGGGCTCGGCGACATGTCGCGCGGCTCGATCATGTTGAAGGCGGCGCGCGCCGGCGTCGAGCTGCCCTATGCCGCCGTGCGTGCGCTCGCCGGTGCGAAAGTACGGTCGTGTCGCGCGCGCTAGTCATCGCGCTCCTCGTGGTGCTGTTCGCCGGCTCGACGGCGGCGCTGTGGCTCGGCGTCGAGGAGGCGCGGCTGGCGCGCATCGCG
Source organism: Polyangia bacterium (assembly GCA_035607415.1). Taxonomy (GTDB): domain Bacteria; phylum Myxococcota_A; class Polyangia; order Palsa-1104; family Palsa-1104; genus JAQBQH01. The sequence continues at coordinate 16,514 of DATNAQ010000111.1, read as the reverse complement.
CATCCCACCGACTACGCGGCGGAGGAGGTGCAGCCGTCGACGCACGGCTGGGTCGCGGTGTTCGGCTGCGTGCGCCACGATCTGGCGGTCGCCACGACCGGCGACGGGCGCGTCTATCCGCTCGGCGGCACCGCGGCCGGTGCCAGCGACGAAGATCGTGTGTTCACGCCGATGTCGGCGCGCGACGATTGCACCGAGGGCACGCCGCCGAAGAAGATCTACGCGCTCGTCGAGGACGACGACGCGCTCGGCAACACCATCGGCCGCGTCTACAAGCGCCGCGTCGCGCCGCCGCCGGTGCCGGCGTTCGTCGAGGGCGTGATCGGCTACGGCGCCGGCTCGTCGCTCTTGGCCAACAAGGCCGCGGCGCAGCTGCACCTCGATCGCGCCGAGGTGCCGCTTCTGGCCAAGGGGCGCCATCCCGGCGTCTTGTGGGTCGCGCTCTTGACGGCAGCGGCGGGGCTGCACGGCTACGCGCTCATCCTCGTGGTCGCCCTGTGGGCGCGCCGTCGCGCGCGCCGCGCCGCCGGGCGCAACGAGTTCAGTGACGAGGAAAACGCCTTCCTCGACGACGACGGTCAGCAGTAAACGCGGTAGTCGATCTCGGGAAAAAGATTGTCCCGCGTCTCGAGGTCGGCGAGCCACTCGGCGTTGATCCAGCCGGCGGTGAGCTCGCGATCGATGCGGCGGAAGCGCGCCAGGTGCGTCTTGACGCGATCGCAGGCGTACTTCACGGCCGTCCCGGTCTTCATGATGAAGGCCCAGTCGCTCGATTGCGCGAGGAGCAGCTCGCGCGCGCACTGGTTGAGCGCGCGGCGCGTGATGTCGTCGCTGCCGTCCTTCCAGCGCCGGGCCAGCTCGTGCATGCGCGCCTCGGTGCGGTGCACGTGGCGGTAGATCCAGTCGTTCGAGCCGTCGACCCACACGCTCGAGTAGCCGCCGTCGCCCCACGACGACGGTGACGGCTCGGCCACGGCGTTGACCGTGTTCTCCTCGAGGTACTCGGCGCAGGTGGCGAGGCGCACCGTCTTCTGGTCGAACGCGATTTTGCGCGCGAGGTAGTCGAGGAACCACGGCCCTTCGAACCACCAGTGGCCGTAGAGCTCGGCGTCGTACGGCGAGACCACGAGCGGGCGGCGATCCATGTTGCCCGCGAGGTGCTCCATCTGCTTCTCGCGGTTGAACATGAAGTTGCCGGCGTGCTCGGCGGCGCGCTCTTTGGCGAGGTACGGATCGTAGGGCTGCTTGTTCGCCAGATCGACGTTCGGCCCGGTGACGCGGAAGTACTTGTAGCCGGTGTGCACGCGGATGCCGTCGGGATGGACGTACGGCCCGATGACGTCGAGCGGCAGGTCGAAGCCGATGTCGCGGTAGAAGTCGCGATAGACGCCGTCGCCGGGGTAGCCCTCTTTGGCCGACCACACCTGCTTGGACGACTCGAGGTCGCGCCCGAACGCGGCGACGCCGGTCTTGCAGAACACCGGCGCGTGGATGCCGAGCGGCGGCTGCGGCTTGGCGTTGACCAGGCCGTGCGCGTCGACGAAAAAGTAGCGCAGGCCGGCTTCGGCCAGGAGCGCGTCGAGCCCCTCGACGTAGCCGCACTCGGGGAGCCAGATGCCGCGCGGCCAGCGCCCGAACATCTGCTGGTAGCTCTCGCAGGCGACCAGGATCTGCGCGCGGCGCGCTTGCGGCTCGCGGATCACCGGCATGTAGCCGTGGGTGGCGCCGACGGTGATGATCTCGAGGAAGCCGTCGTCCTGCAGCGCGCGGAAGGCGCCGACCAGATCGCCGCGTAGCTCGTCGTAGAGCGCCTTCAGGCGGCCGAAGCGCTCGGCGTAGAACTGCGCGATGCGGTGGAAGGTCGGATCGTTGGCGGTGCGGCGCAGCTCCGCTTCACCGAGGCGGAGCAGGCGATCGAGATACTGCGCGGTGCGCGTCTTCAACAGATCGTCGCGCAGCATGGTGCACAGCGGCGGCGACAGCGACAGCGTCATCCGCCACGGCACGCCGTCGCGCACCAGGCCGCGGAACACGTCGATGAGCGGCAGGTAGGTGGCCGCGGTGGCCTCGTAGAGCCAGTTCTCCTCCAGGTGGTAGCGGTGCTCGGGATGACGGATGAAGGGCAGGTGCGCGTGCAGCACCAGCGCCAGATCGCCGGCGGGGCCCATCATTTGTCTCCGGGGCGTTTTCCCGTCGGGGAAGAGCTGCCCCCGACGGGGAAGCCAGGCCGCCCGGCCGACGGCGACGTGCCGCGCGCCTCATCGGCCACGTCGGCGAGGCGGATGCCGCGCTCGTCGTGATCGCCGCCGCGGCGGACGATGACGAGCTGCTCGCGCTGCCGCCCGCGCGTGCGCGTGGGGACGACCTCCATCCACTCGACCGGCCCGGGCTGTGGCTCGGCCGGCGGCACGCGCACCAGCGACGAATGCGCGATCGGCGCGAAGTAGCCTTCGTGCGAGAGCAGGCCCACGGCCACGCGCAGGTGCGCGCCCGGCTTCGGCGACTGCAGGTAGCGCCGCCCGTGGTTCCACGGCAGGTCGACGTCCTGGATCTGCCGGTCGACGCCCTCGGGGCTCGGCACCGTGGTGAACATGCGCATCACCAGGCGCGACGACTCCGCCGAGGCGCCGAGCTGCGCGCGCGCCGACGACAGGCCGCCGTCGGTGACCTCCCAGTAGGCGAAGACCCAGAAGGGATCCTTGAAGAGCACTTCGCACTCGTCGACGCCGTAGGTCTCGGGCAGCTCCTCGAAGTCGAGCATGCCGATCGGCTCTTGCGTGCCGGCCTCGACGTGCGGATGCACCGTCGCCGAGGGGACGCCGAAGCCGTTGGCCGGATGCATCGGCTTGCCGCGCGACGTCGACGGGTCGATCGAGCGCTCGGGCGCGTGCACGCCCGCGTGCGGCGCGCGCTCGTGATGGACGGCTTCCTTGACCACCTCGACGGCGTGCGCCACCGCGTCCTTGGCGCGCTCGACGATGGTCTTGGGCGCGAGCAGATCGAGGAGCTCGGGCTTGCCGAGCGTGCGCGCCCCCTCGACGCCGCGCTCGGCGGCCAACAGGCGCAGCGCCTCCAGCTTCAACTTGGCGAGCTCGTCACGATCCATGGCCGATTCTCCGCGTCGCCTCGATGTCCTTGTGGATCTGTGCGACCAGCGCGTCCTTGCTGGCGAAGCGCTCCTCGTCGCGCAGCCGCGCCACGAACCCGACGCGCAGCTGTTGGCCGTAGAGATCTTCGTCGCAATCGAGGAGGTGCGCCTCGACGCGCGTGGTCTGTCCTTCGACGAACGTAGGGTTCGTTCCGACGTTGATCGCGGCGGTCCAGCGCTTTTTGTCGGAGATGCGGAGCGCCCAGCCGGCGTAGACCCCATTCTTCGGCATGAGCTCGGTCGCCGGGCGGACGTTCGCCGTCGGCACGCCGATGGTGCGCCCGCGGCCGTCGCCGCGCACGACCTCGCCCTCGACCTCCGGCGCGCGGCCGAGCACGAGGGCGGCGCCGTCGACGCGCCCTTCGAGCACGAACTCGCGCACCTTGGTCGACGAGCAGACGATGCCCTCCACGCTCACCGGCGGCACCACCGTCACGCCGAAGCCGTGGCGCGGCCCGAGGTCGGCGAGCAGCTGCACCGTGCCCGAGCGCTTGGCGCCGAAGGTGAAGTCGTAGCCGACGACGACGTGGCGCGCGCCGAGCCCGTCGGCGAGCACCTCCTTGACGAAGGCGTCGGGCGTGCGCGCGGCGAAGGCGCGATCGAACGGCTCGACCACGGCGACGTCGACGCCCTCGGCGGCGATGAGCTCGAGCTTGCGCGAAAGCGGCGTGATGAGCGGCGGCGCATACGCCGGCGCCAGCACCTTCGCCGGATGCGGGTCGAAGGTCAGCACGACCGATTCGCCGTCGAGGCTGGCGGCCAGGCCGCGAGCCTGTTGAAAGATGTGCGCATGTCCGCGGTGCACTCCGTCGAAGTTCCCGATCGCCACCACCGCGTTGCGGAGGCGTCGAGAGAGCGATGTATGGCCGCGGAACGTGTCCATGGTGAGGGCCGCGGCTCCATACACATGGGGCGGAGCGGCCCGGCGTCAAGCGCGGTCCGTCGTAACGTGTGCACAATCCGCTGTCAATCGAGGGGGTGCGGCAATGTTTGCGCGCTCCTGGCCATCGGCTACGATGAGCTGAGGCATCGATGATCCGCGTGTCGCTCGGGGCCGTCGTGTTCGTGGCGGCGTTCGCGCTCTTCGTCGCGTGTGCCGCGCCCGGGCTCTATTGGCGCGACGCGGGCGAGCTGTCGACGGCGGCGTTCACGCTCGGCGTGGCGCATCCGACGGGATTCGCGCTCTGGTGCCTCCTCTGCAAGGCGGCGACGCTGGTGCCCGTCGGGGAGGTGGCGACGCGCGTGACCTTCTTCTCGGCGCTCGGCGGCGCCGCGGCGGCGTGGCTGGCTTATCGCGCCGTGCGCGGCCTCGCGCACGACGAGCCGGCGGCCGCCGCAGCAGGCGTGGCCGCGGCGGCGCTCACCGTCGCCGGGGTGACCTTCTTTCGCGCCGCGACGGTGCCCGAGGTCTACGCGCCGACGGCGGCGGCGCTACTCCTCGGCGTCCTGCTCCTCGTGCGCGCCGTCGACGGCGATCGTCGCGCCGGCATCGCGCTCGCGCTCCTCGGCGGGCTGTCGTTCGGGCTGCACGCGCACCTGCGCCTGCTCGTCGGGCCGGCGGCGATCGTGGTGGCGCTGTGGCGCTTGCGCCGCGGCGATCGCTGGCCGCTCGTCGCCACCACGGCGCTCGCGCTCGGCGCCGCCGTCGTCGCCTACCTGCCGCTGCGCGCCGCGCGCGCGCCCGCGGCCGACTGGAGCGATCCGCGCACCCTCGGCGGCGTCGTCGCGCACCTGTCGGCGGAGCGCATCCGGCACGCCTTCGTCGGCGAGATGTTCCACCGCGTCGGCGCGCACCTCGCCCTCTTCGCGCGCCTCGCCGAGGCGCAGCTCGGGCTGCCCGCGCTGTTGTGCGCGCTCGGCGGCCTCGTGTGGTTGTGCGCCAACCCGCGCTTCCGCGCGCTCGGCCTGGTGCTCGCGCTCGTGCTCGTCGGCGACGCCCTGTACTCGGCGGCGCTGAACCCGATGGCGCTCGACGATCTGCAGGACGGTCATCCGACCGCGCTCGTCATCGCTCTCGGCGCCGGTGCCGGCGTGCTGGCGGTCGCGCGCCGCCTCGGCCGTCGCGCCGCGCCCTGGGCCGCGGGCGCGATGGCGGTGCTGCTCTCGGTGCCGGCCGCGCTCGCCGACGTCGACTACAAGCTCGGCCTCGGCCACGAAGCGCGCGCCTGGAGCGACGCCGCGCTCGCCGAAGCGCCGCCGCGCGCGCGCGTGCTCGTCGAGTCCGACGATCTCGCCGCCGGCACCACCTACGAGCAGTACGTCGCCGGCGCGCGCCCCGACGTCGCCGTGCTGGTGCGCCAGCACGCCTGGGACCGTACCGAGACGGCTGCGCGCCTGCGCCGCGCCGATGCCCGCGCCGTCGACGAAAGCGCGCCGCTTCTGTGGGAGCCGGGGCTCGATCCGCTGCCCGATCCGGTCACGCCCGACGTCCCGCTCTACCACGTGCCCGCGCACGGCGGCGACGAGGCGCTCCCGGCGGCGCGTCCGCTCGCCGAGCGCGTCGCGGCGCTCCTGACCCCGGCGCGCGATCCGACCACGCGCCTCATCGAGTGCGAGGCGCTGGTCGCGCTCGGCCGCGCCTATCTCGCGCACGGCGACGCCACGCGCGCGGTCGCGCTCTTCGAGACCGCGCTGGCGGTGCGCCCCGGCGACGCCGCCGCCTCGGTCGATCTCGCCGTGGTGCGCGCGCGCGGCGGCGACGTGCGCGGCGCGCTCGCCCTCGTCGACGGCGTGATCGCGCGCGATCCCGATCGCTATCTGGCGCGCCTGAACGCCGCGCGCTACCGCTTCGTGCTCGGCGATCTCGACGGCGCCGCGCGCGATTTTGCCGCCGCCCACGCCCTCGCCGATCACGCCGCCGCGCCGCTCGCCGGCGAGGCGCGCGTCGCCGTGGCGCGCGGCGATCGCCCGGCCGCGCTGGCGAAGCTGCGCGCCGCCGAGCAGCTGGACAAGAACGACGCCGACGTGCGCGCCCTGCGCAAGGAGCTCGAGCCATGAAACGATCGATCCTGTTTGCCCTCTTGGTCGCCGGTTGCGGCCACGCGCACGATGCGGAGGTGGTGTCCTCCTACCAGGCGCGCAACACCATCGGGCAGGCGTTCAGCGCCGACACCACGCGCCTCGTCCCCAACGCCAACACCATGACGAGCGAGGAGGGCATCAAGGCGCTCGCCACGCTCCTCGACGATCAGCTCTCCGCTGTCGGTCAGCTGCGCCCCGACAAGACCACGCGCAACGCCGACGGCACCACGACGATCGAGCTCGAGGCCGAGCTGCCGGCGCCGGGCTGGACCCTGCGCGCGCGCCTCACGCCCAAGCCCGAGCAGATGTGCTTCGTGCTGCTCGAGCCGCTCGCCACGCAGCCGAACGAGCACGCCGTCGATGCCGCGCCGTGGAGCGTGCAGGACGCCTACGAGACGGTGCGCACCCGCGCCGTCACGCTGATGCCGTCGAAGCTGCCGCCGATGGACGCGGCGCGCTTCGCCCGTCTCCGACAGGAAGCGACCGCCGCCGCCGCCGCCGGGCGCGATCCGCTCCTGTCGGCGGCCGAGTTCGTGCGCGTGCCGCGTCCGCTGACGAGCGAGGGCGCCGACGCCGAGTACTACACGCCGCCGGGCCCGCTGCAGACTGAATAGGGGAGTGCGAAGCGAAGACTACGGCCGACTACGGGAAAATCCCGCGCTCGGAGTACGCCTTCTCCAGGCGATCGAGCGCGATCGAGTACGAAGCGGTGCGGAAGTCGACCTTCTTCTCTTCGGCGTAGTCGCGCACGATCGCGTAGGTGCGCTTCATGCCGGCCTCGAGACGGCGCTCGACCTCCTCGAGATCCCACCGCTCCGAGCGCTTGTTCTGCAGCCACTCGAAGTACGACACCATGACGCCGCCCGAGTTGACGAGGATGTCGGGCAACACGTCGATGCCGCGGTCGATGAGGATCTGCTCGGCCTCGGGATAGGTCGGGCCGTTGGCGCCCTCGGCGACCACCTTGACCTTGAGCGCGCGCGCTTCCTTCTCGCCAACCTCGAGCTCGAGCGCGGCCGGCACGAAGATGTCGGCCTCGACCTGGAAGAACTCCTCGCGCGTGATCGCCTTGGAGTGCTTGTAGCCCTGCACCGAGCCGGTCGCCGTGACGTGCTCCGACAGCTTGTGCGGGTTGAGGCCTTCCGGATTGTAGATGTAGCCCTTGTAGTCGCCGGTGGCGACGAGCGTGGCGCCCATCTTCGACAAGAGCTTCGAGGTCCAGCTGCCGACGTTGCCGAAGCCCTGCACGATGTAGTTACAGCCGTTCAGGTTGAAGCGGTGGTCCTTGGCCCACTCGGTGATGCAGTGGACCGTGCCGGCGCCCGTCGCCGACTCGCGGCCGTAGCTGCCGCCCGACGAGATGGTCTTGCCGGTGACGACGCGGCGCATGGCGTTCTTCTCGCCGAAGCCGACGACGTTCATGTACGTGTCCATGATCCAGACCATCATCTGGCCGTTGGTGCCGACGTCCGGCGCCGGGATGTCGAACTCGGGCCCGATGTTCGAGCCGAGCGCATGCGTGTAGCGGCGCGTGATGCGCTCGAGCTCCGACTTCGAGTGCAGGCGCGGGTTGAACTTGATGCCGCCCTTGCCGCCGCCGAACGGAATGTCGTGGAGCGCCGACTTCCAGGTCATCGACGCAGCGAGACCCTTGAGCTCGTCGAGCGAGACGTCCTCGTGGTAGCGGATGCCGCCCTTGTAGGGGCCGAGGATGTTGTTGTGCTGAACGCGGTAGCCCTTGAAGAGCTTGAACGACCCGTCGTCCATGCGGACCGGGAAGTTGATGATGAGCTCGTTCTTCGGCTGCGACAGGATGAGCGCCGTGTCGCGCGACAGCCCCATCGACTTCGCTGCCTTCTCGAGCTGCAGCTGAACGATGGTGTAGAGGTTGCCCTGCTGTTGCTTCGACGGCTCGTGATTGGCCGGAGCGGTTTGGGGCGCCGACGCCGGTTTGGCGACGACAGCCGGTTGCGATTGCGGATCTTTTTGTGACATGGTGGGTACCTTTCTAAGCAGCCAAACCCAGCAACGTCAAATGAATTTACCTCCCGGAAACACGCCGCACCGCGTCGCCGTCGCCGTCGCCGCTCGCGACGGCAAGATACGGCGCCGCGCCACCGAGATCTTTGCGGCCGCGGCGCGCGATTGGAATCAGGCCCCCGCCGTCATCGCGCGCATGTTCCGCGGCGCGCGCGAGCTGCGCTCTGCCGAGCGGCGCTTCGTCGGTGAAGCGGTGTACGGCATGATCCGCTGGCGACGGCGGCTCGGCTTCGCCATCGGCTCCGAGCACGCGAGCGCGCTCGCGATGTACCTCGTCTGGCTCGCCGGCGAGTTCAAGGGCGACGGCCCCGACGGCAAGCCCGCGACGAAGATCGACGCGCAGGTCGAGACCGAGCTCAGGGTCGCCGGGATCGATCCCGCGCGCGTCGCCAACGTCGAGACGCGGCTCGCGGCCATCGGCGACGACGACGAGCGCATCGCCATCGCGCAGTCGTATCCGACGTGGCTCGTGCAGCGCCTCACCGCCGAGCGCGGGCGCGACGACGCCGAGAAGCTCTTGGCCGCGATGAACCGCCGCGCACCGCTCACCGCGCGCGCCAATCGCTTGAAGAACACGCGTGACGAGCTGATCGCCATTCTCGCCGACGACGGCATCGAAGCCGAGCCGTCGCCGCTCGCGCCCGACGGCGTCGAGCTGCGCACGCACGTCAACGCCTACGGCTTGCGCGCGTTTCAAGACGGCCGCTTCGAGCTGCAGGACGCCGGCTCGCAAGCGATCGCCGAGCTCACCGCGCCGCCGCCGCGCGGCGTGGTCGTCGATGCCTGCGCCGGCGCCGGCGGCAAGACGCTCGCGCTCGGCGCGCTGCTCGGCAACCGCGGGCGGCTGACCGCGTTCGATCCGAGCGAGCCGAAGCTCGAGGAGCTGCGCACGCGCGCGCGTCGCGCCGGGCTGACCAACGTGCGCGCCCTCGTCGTCGACGAGAAGCTGCCGATCGACGAAGAGCTCGCGCTCATCGGCCGCGCCGATCGCGTGCTCTGCGACGTGCCCTGCAGCGGGCTCGGCACGCTGCGCCGCAATCCGGAGGCGCGCTGGCGTCTGCAACCGTCGGATCTCGACGAGCTGCCGCCGCTCCAGCGCGCGATCCTCGAGCGCTACGCGCCGCTGGTCGCGCCCGGCGGGCGGCTCGTCTACGCCACGTGCACCGTCGACGCCGCCGAGAACGACGCGGTCGTCGATGCGTTCGCCGCCGCGCATCCGGAGTTCGTCGCCGTGCCCGCCAAGGAGATCCTCGGTAAGCTGCGCGCCGCCGAGATCGGCGACGGCATGCGTCTGCGCATGTTGCCGTCGGTGCACGACACCGACGGCTTCTTCGCCGCCGTGCTGCGGCGAAAAGAGTGACGGCGCGACGCCCGCGGCGCGCTACGTCTTGGGCGACGTCGTGACTTCGGTCGTCTTCTGGCGCCGCTTCCAGTGCGGGCGGTGGAAAACCCACGCCTTGCCGTCGTACTCGTAGCGCGCGCGCACGTATTCGTAGTCCGGCTTGCCCTGCACCCAGCGCCCGTCGCGCCAGATGTAGTTGCCGTCGAGGTAGTCCCAGTAGCCGCCGACCCAGATGTAGCCGAAGCCGGGCGCGGCCGGTCGCGACCCTTCGGTCTTCTCCGGCGGCGGCGCCGAGTTCACCGAGATGTCGATCTGATTTTCCGGATTTCCGGAAGAGCCGCCCGACGAAGATGACAGCGTTGCGCAACCCGCGAACCCGATCATGAGGACCAAGGCAATCGTACGCAAGTGAGCTCCTGTAAATTTACAGTATCACGGATTCGTGGACCAGCACACCGGATTTTACTAGCATTGCGCCGCGTGTCACCCGCCGTGAACAAAGACGCCGCCGCCCGCGGCAGCCGCGAGCGCATCCTCGATGGAGCCGCCGAAGAGTTCGCCGGCGCCGGCTTCGCGGGCGCGCGCATCGATCGCATCGCCCGTCGCACGCGCCTCAACGTGCGCATGATCTATTATCATTTCGGCTCGAAGAAGGGCCTGTACCGCGCCGTCCTCGAGAACATCTACGTCGAGATGAGCCGCGTCATCGAGGCGCTGCCGCCATCGGCGCCCAACCGCACCATCGAGGCGTTCGGCGCCTACATCGATCTCCTGACCGACCATCCGCGCTTCGCCGACGTGCTCGTGCGCGAGCTCCTCGACGGGGCGAAGCATCTGAAGGCGTTGTGGAAGGAGCGGCCCGGGCTGTTCAAGCAGCTCCATCTGCACGCGCGCAGCATCGTCGAGGAGGGCGTGAAGGCGGGCGAGCTCCGCGCGCTCGATCCGGCGCTCACCGTCATGACGACGACGTCAATCATCTGCTTTCTGACGGCGGCGCGCCACTCGCACGCGCTCTTCCTCGACGCCAAGCGCACGGGCGATCGCGACGCCTGGAAGGCGCACCTGCAGACGCTGCTGCTCGACGGGATCAGGGCGCGCTGACGCTGACCTGGAAGGTGCCGAGCGTGGCGCCCGGCCCGTTCTGACGGTCGTAGACGAACTCGGTCATGTAGAGCTTGCCGTCGACGAAGAGCTGGTGCGGGTAGAAGCCGTAGCCGGGGATGCCGGTCTCGAGATCCATGTGTGACCAGGCGCCGGCGTTGGTGGCGACCTCGAGATCCGAGAGCTGCTGATCCTGATAGACGACGCGCGGCGCGCCGTTGCCGTCGAGCGCGAGGTTGGCGCCGGCGCCGACCGAGTGCGGGCCGTCGGCGCGCGCGCCGTCGTCGATGACGTCGGGCGTGCCGGGGACGCTGCCGCCGGCGACGTGCTTGTAGAGCAGGCGGTCGGAGATCGCATCGACGTAGGCGACGTGCACGCTGTCGTCGGAGCCGAGCTCGACGGTGGCGAACTGCCCGACGTCGGTGGTGGGGTCGTTGCCGTCGATGAACGAGACCTGCCACGAGCCCGGCGAGCCGGTCGCCATCTTGAGATCGCCCTGCGCATGGTCGTAGTAGACGAGGACGAGCTGGCCCTGCGAGTTGCGCCGCGCGTTGACGAACAGGCCGGTGCCCTCGAACAGATCGGGCGCGCCCGGCGGCTGTAGCACGTTGGTGCAGGCGCCCATGATGCACGCTTGCGTGGCGGTGCAGGTGGCGGCGCAGGGCGCGGCGTCGGGGGATACGCACGTCGACTTCGACGGATCGACGTTGGGCATGTTGTTGACCATCGCCGGCACGATGCAGGCGCTGCCGCCGCTGCAGCGGCCGGCGCACGAGATCTGCGTCGAGTCGACCGTCGAGATCGACCAGTCGCTCGGCGACGACGGATGATCGTTCGACGCCACGGCGACGCGCAGCTCCGACGTGAAATGATCGCCCGAGGCCATGCCGCTCGCGACGTAGGCGATGGTCGGCACGCCGTCGTTGTCGGCGGAGATCGCGGCGTACATGCCGACGTCGACGGCGGTCGTGTCGCCCTGGTCGACGGTCATGACGTCGAACGGGTGCGGCCCGCGCGCGAACTTGAGCGCGCCGTTGGACACGTCGAAGTAGGCGATCATCGGGTGCCCCGACACGAGCGCGATCGAGGTGTACTGGCCCACGTCCGGGCCGGGATCGCTGATGCCGCCGCGGTAGCCGCCCTTGGTGTCCGCCGGCTCGGTGAGGTCGACGCCGTCGACCACCTGCCAGCCGATCGGCTTCGAGGGATCCTTGATCTCGGCGTAGGCGAGATCGCCCATGCTGTCGTCGTAGGCGCTGACGTAGAGCGTGCCGTTCTTGAAGACGACGTCGCTGTAGCGGCCGACCTCGTCGAGCGGGTTCTCGTAGTCGCCCTTGCCGAGGTTGTGCGAGCAGCCGCCGGTGGCGAGGACGCCGAGGGCGAGCAGGGCGGCGCCGCCGGCGATGGCGAGGCGGCGCAGCCAGACGCGGCGACGGCGCGCGAAGAAGAGCACGCCGGCGGTGGCGAAGAAGAGGAGCGCGCCGCCGGTTTCGCCGCTGTCGGCGCCGCGGCCGGCGATGGCGCAGTTGCAGCCCGCCGCCGACGGCGCGGTCGAGCGGCCGTGGAAGCCGAGGTCGCCGACGTTGCCGGCCTCGTCGCGCGCCTGCACGTGGATGCTGCCGGCGTCGAGCGCGACGGGCAGCGACGCGTGGTCGCTCGCGATCCACGGGCCGAAGGCGTTGCCCGCGACGGCGAAGCGGAACTGGATCGCCTCGGCGGGCGAGACGGCGTCGCTGGCGTCGATGCGGATCTCGTTGCCGGCGAGATCGAAGCCGCCCGTCGGCGCCACGGTGTCGACGATGACGTCGACGCGCGCCGGCGTCGGATCGGTGGTGTCGGGCCTGCCGACCGCGCGGCTGCGCACGTCGATGGTGTGACGTCCCTGCATCCAGAACTGCGGATCGCTGACGATCGCGCGCGAGGTCTCGGTGTAGGCCGACCAGGGACCGCCGTCGACCGACCAGGCGTATTCGAGCGCGCCCGGACCGCGCCCGTCGAGCTGCAGCACCGCCGCCGGCACGGTCGTGCCGCGCGCGCCGACCGCGAACTCGCGCGTCGTCGGCAGCTGCATCGTCTCCAGCGTGGCGACGGTGTCGGTGTGCACGCGCGCCGGTGTCGTCGCCGCCGAGACGTTGGCGAAGATCGACAGGAACGAGAGCGTGCCGTCGCTGCCGGGATCGGTGGAGGTGATGGCGATGGGCTTGACGTTGAGCCCCATGAGCGCCGGGATCGAGAAGCCGCTGAGCGCGCCGGTGAGCTGGCCGACGGCGATGCCGAGCAGCATCGGGAAGGCCTGCGCCAGCTGATCGGGCGATTCGGCCAGGAGGTCCGAGTTGGTGACGCTGACGTTGCTGAACGCGGTGGTGAGATCGCCGAACACCGGCGTCAGCTTGCCCGCGCCGTCGACCTCGAGCGAGATCGGCAGCTCGACGTCGGCGTGCAGCGTCATGATGCGCACGTAGCGGTCGTCGGCCCAGGCGAAGAAGTCGATGGCGAACTGCGGGATGTGCACGTGCAGCAGCGGATCGTCGACGACGGTGCGGCCCTGCGCGTCGGTCTTGAAGGTGCCCTTGCCGAGCGTGAACGTCGGCGGCAGCGACGGCTCGAGCGCGATGAACATCGGCGCGTTGCCGACGTGCACGAGATCCTGCAGCGACGGGATGATGAGGCCGATGGTCTTCGACGACAGCAGCGCCACCGTCGGTGTGCCCACGTGCAGGCAGAGCGCGCCCGAGTCGAACGCCGACCAGCCGAGCGTGTCGAGGTGCGTGCGGTGGATGCCGATGCCGAGGTGATAGGGCGTGGCGTTGTCGGGCAGCACGTCGGTGAAGAAGGTCTTCGACTGCGCGATCGCCGGCGTCGGCGGCGCCGGCACCACCGGCACGCAGCTGTTGTGCGGATCGCCCAGGCCGCCGCCGAGGATGCCGAGCGACAGGCCGGTGTCGGCCGCCGCGTAGCCGCCGGCGACGGCGAGGATGTCCATGTTGGCCTTCAGCCCCGGCGCGAACGACGACAAGAGGCTGCCGACGTCGAGGTTGCCTTCGATGCCGAGCGACGACACGCAGGTCTTGCCGTCGGACTCCATGCACTGGCCGCCGGTGCACGCGGTCGCGAACGAGTTGCAATCGTCCTTGGTCATGCACGACTGGCAGAGCTGACTGTTGACCAGCCCGCTCAGCTGACCCTTGAGCTGCGACACCAGCGCGCTGACGACGAACGACTTGATGGGACCGAAATTGGCGATGGTGCAGAGGATGTCGCCGGGCTGCGACTTGAGGTCGAGCATCGAGGCGTCGAGCCCCTGCACGTCGGCGTTGTTGAGGTTGATGCGCGTCAGGTCGGTCATCTGCTCGACGGCGAAGTTGAGGTCGCCGAGGATGTCGATGTCGGTGCGCCCTGCCGTCCCGGCGTCGGTGTTGAGCGTGACCAGGCACTTGGCGGTGCCGACGATGCCGGTGTCGAACTCGACGGGCAGCGGCATCACCGTGTTCAGCTTGGTGGTGAAGACGAGGTGCACGTTGTTGGGCTGCTGCGGCGCGAGGTTCAGCTTCTGCGGGCCGAGCTTGATCTGGCAGACCTGGTTCGGCATCGAGCAGCAGATCTTGTTGCCGCTGCAGCTCGGCGGGACGGTGAAGGTCGTACCGCCGGGCAGAAGGGCCGGAATGATCTGCGCGCCATTGTCGGTCAGGTACTGGAAGAGCGACTGCGTGGCGCGGATCTGGATGGCGTTTTCACGCCGTTGGTCGACGGGGAAACCGCCTTTGATCGGCTGAACGCAGGAGCATCCCTTGCCGGCGCAGGCGGCGAGCCCGAGGAGCGCCACGGCGGCCAAGGCGTTGCGAAGTCGCGAACGGAGCTTGTACATACGGCCCTCCGGCCCAGAAAGTACTTCATCACGTGAGTGCCCTGGCATGAAAATCGAGGCCCCGGTCGCCTATCGGGAGATCGACCACACCGCCGACGTGGCCATCGAGGTCACCGGCGCCGTCGAGGAGGAGGTCTACGCCCGCGCCGCGCTGGCACTCGGGCAGATCCTCGCCGGCGGCGGTCCCATGACGCAGGAGGTCGAGCGGACGCTCGAGCCCGCGGGGCACGACCGCGTGTCGCAGCTCGTGGACCTCCTGCGCGACGTGCTCGCCGCCTTCTACGACGAGCGGCTCATCCTCTGCGCCATCGACGTGCGGCTGGGCCCGCCGTTCGCCGCGGTCGGCTGGTTCGCGCGCTGGGACCCGGCGCTGCACGGCGAGGGCGCCGACGTCAAAGCGGTCACCTACGGCGGCGCCTGCTTCGAGCCCGACGGCGAGGGCTGGCGGGCGCGGCTTATCTTTGACATCTGATGCAGCTGCGACAGCTCGACGAGCAGCGTTGGGAGCTCCCACGGCAGGGCGCGATGCGCGTGCCTGGCCTCGTCTACGCATCGGCGGCGATGATGGAGGGGCTGCGCGACGACCCGGCGCTCGGACAGGTCGCCAACGTCGCCTGCCTGCCCGGGATCGTGCGCGCGTCTCTGGCCATGCCCGACATCCACTGGGGGTACGGCTTCCCCATCGGCGGCGTCGCCGCCGTCGACGTCGACGACGGCGTGGTCAGCCCGGGCGGCGTCGGCTACGACATCAACTGCGGCGTCCGCCTGGTGTCGACGAAGGTCACCGTCGACGAGATCCGGCCGCGCCTGCAGGCCATCGCGCGGCAGCTCCAGCGCGACATTCCCGCCGGTGTCGGCGCCGCGCACGCCATCGGGCGGCTCGATGACCCCGAGATCCGCTCGGTGCTCCAAAATGGCGCAGCGTGGGCGGTCGGGCGCGGCTTCGGCAGCGCCGCCGATCTGGCGCGTACGGAGGAGGGCGGGCGGCTGGAGTGGGCCGATCCGTCCGCGGTGTCGGAGACGGCGCGCCGTCGCGGCAGCGACCAGGTGGGCACGCTCGGCTCCGGCAACCACTTCCTCGAGCTCGATCGCGTCGACGAGATCTGCGACCCCGAGCAGGCGCGCGCCTTCGGCCTCTTCGCCGGCCAGCTCTGCATGCTGATCCATTCTGGATCACGCGGCCTCGGCTACCAGGTGTGCGACGACAGCCTGGCGGCGATGGACGCGGCCATGGCGCGCTACGACATCGCGGTGCCCGATCGCCAGCTCGCCTGCGCGCCGGTCGGCTCGCCCGAGGGGCGGCGCTATCTCGGCGCCATGGCCGCCGCCGCCAACTTCGCCTGGGCCAACCGCCAGACGATGATGGCGCACGCGGCGCGCGCCCTCTGCCGCGAGCTCGCCATCGGCGACGGCGAGCTCGGCGCCCAGCTGGTCTGGGACGTGTGCCACAACATCGCCAAGCGCGAGCGCCACGCCGTCGACGGCGGCGAGCGCACGCTCCTGGTGCATCGCAAGGGCGCGACGCGCGCGTTCCCCGGCCAGCCGGTGATCGTGCCCGGCGACATGGGCCGGGCGAGCTGGGTCCTGAGCGGCACCGAGCGCGCGATGGACGAGACCTTCGGCTCGAGCTGCCACGGCGCCGGGCGCGTGCTCGGCCGCCGGGCGGCGCTGCGCCAGGCCAAGGGGCGGCGCATCGACGTCGAGCTGCGCGCCCGCGGCGTCGAGGTGCTGAGCCGGGCCACCAAGACGCTCGCCGAGGAGATGCCGGAAGCCTACAAGGACGTCGACGACGTGGTCGCGGTCATGCACGCCGCCGGCATCACGCGCAAGGTGGCGCGGCTGGTCCCGGTGGCGGTCATCAAAGGATGAGGTAGTCTAGACCGACCCGAGTTGAATCGAGCGTCGCGAAACGCGAAGGTCCGAGTCGAGGTTGGGCGCATGAGGAGCGAGCAGCGGATGGGATACTTGTTGTATTTCGAGCAGCGCAGCGACGAGTC
>DATNAQ010000098.1:0-10157 GCA_035607415.1 Polyangia bacterium | reverse complement strand
GCGAAAAGACGGTGGCCGAGATCGTCGAATGGTTGCGCGCGCATGCAAATGCAGCCAAAGGTGCGACCGCCGGCGCAAGTGGCGGAAAGTTGCGCGCCCAGGATGCGTAAACTATATTGATGATCGACGAAGACCATTTGCCGCTGTCGGCGCAGCGTACAGATGCTTCGCGCTCCTTGATCGATTGAATCCGTCCGAGCCCGGGTTTTGCAGCGTCAATGCGAATGCATGGCGCGGCGCCGAAGTGCATGAACCGGGGCGCGGCGTGGCAGCAGGATTGGAGGTTGAGATGAGCCGCCTCTTCGCCTACATGGGAAACGACCAGGATCGCGTCAAGTGCGCGCTCTACCCTGCGCGCATGTCGCTGATCGCGGACGGCGCGGCGGCCTCGAGCTTCGACGCCTGGGGGCTCGGCTTCTACCAGGGCGGCGAAGTGCTGCTCCAGCGACGGCCCAAGCCACCGACGGAGCCGGTCGACTTCTACGGGCTGGTCAAGGATCTGCGCACCGACGTGATCATCGGTCACGTGCGGCAAGGGACCGTCGGCACGGCGAAGAACGAGAACACGCACCCGTTCCGCTTCCGCTCGTGGCTGTTCGCGCACCATGGCACGGTGCCGAGCTTCGACGGCGTTCGCGACGAGCTGTTGCGCGCGATCCCCGATTTTCTGCGGCGCAACATCCGCGGGCAGACCGACTCGGAACACCTCTTCCACGTCATGCTCGCTTTTTTGCACGACGCCGGAAAGCTCGACGACATGAACGTGTCGACGGCGCAGGTGCGCGATGCCGTGCGCGGCGCCCTCTCGCTCGTCGAGAAGGCGGCGGGCAAAGCAGCGGCCGACGGCATGGAGTGCGCGTTGGCGCTGACCAACGGGCGCATCCTGGTGGCCACGCGCCACGGCGCGCCCGTCTATCTGCAGGAGCGGACGTCGCTGCACGACTGCGCGGTGTGCCGCGAGCCGGCGCCGCGCGACAAGCGCGTCGACCACGAGCACCTGCGCAGCGTGCTCGTCGTCGCCGACGTGCCGGCGCCGCCGGCGGATGCGCGCTTCGTCGAGATCGCCGACAAGACGCTCATCTCGATCTCGCACGATCTCAAGGTCGAGAAGTCCGCGCTCTGAAGTAGAGTCCCCTCATGATCAGGATCTCGGATCGCGTCGGGCGCGTGCTCGGGCTCGCGCTCACGCTGTGCTCTCCTGCCTGCGCCACGACGGGAACGAAGTCGCAAGCCACGCCGGCGGCCACGACGAAGGCGGCCGCGCCCACGCCGGCGGCGACGCCCGCCGCGGCGACGCCGGCTGCTGGGACGACGCCGGCTGCTGGGACGACGCCGCCTGCGGCGACGACGCCGGGATCGGCGACGACGCCGGCTGCGGCGGCCGGTGATGCCAAGTCGCTCCTGCGCGCGTCGCTGGCGGAGGTGGGCAAGGGCAACCTGGCGCAAGCCCGCGCGCTGCTCGATCGGGCGCGCCCGCTCGTCCGTGGCGATTGGGACCTCGAGTTCCGCGCCGCCAACGTGGCCATCGCCGTCTTCACCAACCAGGGCGACTACGAAGCGGCGGCGCGCGCCATCCTCGACGCGATCCGGCAGCGCAGCGGCGACGCCCCCGACGAGCGGCTCTTCACGCTCCACAACTGGATGGCGATCATGCGCGAGGCCGAGGGCGACCTCCCCGGCGCCATCGTCGCGTGCGCCGAGCGCACGGCCGTCGGTTACGAAGGCAGCTGGGAACCGGCCGCCGATCGGCTCAAGCTGACGCGCTTCAAGGACGATTGGCACCGCGCGTATCTGTTCCGCATGTACGCCGAGCAATTGACCGGCTCGCATCGCGACGCGGCCCTGCTCGCGGCCGAGAACGCGCGCAAGGACTACGTCGCCGCCGGTGGCTACCCCGATTCCATCGCGGTGCTCGATGCGCTCTTCGCCATGTACGACCACCGCTGGGACGACGTTCGCGCCGCCGTGCACCGCGTGGACGTCGCCAAGGACGACGACGAGGAGGATCTGTACCTGCTCTTCACCGCGCTCGACAGCGCCGGCGACCACGAGGCGGCGGCGGCGATCCGACGCCACATCGAGCAGAATCCGCCGTACTGGGGCGTCTGGCGCGCCTGGCTCAAGAGCGACACCGACGGCACGCCGCCGGCGATGAAGCGCTTCTCGCCCCGCTATCCGACGGGAAAGCGGCCCTAGCGCGAAGCCCGGGCTCTAGGCGGGCGCGGCGAAGCGTGAGGCGAACGCGAACAGCGTATCGAGGCTGATCGGCTTGCGCAGAAAGCCCTCGTAGCGGCTCGTCTTCACCTTGGTGTCCGCCTTCATGTCGGCCGTGATGAGCACGACCGGCACGTGCGCGAAGGCGCTCTCCTTGCAGAACTGCGCCATGAACTGCGTCGCGTTCATCGGCGCCATGTTCCAGTCGAGAAAGATCAGCGACGGTGCCGGATGGCTGTGCAGGTACGTCAGCGCGTCGGCGCCGTTGCTGGCGACGTCGACCGCGTAGCCCTCGTCTTCGAGCGTGTCGCGCATCGCGTCGCGGATGTTCGTGTCGTCATCGATGATGAGGATGGTGCCTTTGCGTTGGCTCACTTGCCCACCTCCCATGACTCAAGGGGCAGCCTCGAGGGGCAGCCTGACCGTGAATGTAGCGCCGCGACCGGGCTCGCTCGCGACATCGATGGTGCCGTGCGACGCCTCGACGATCTGTCGCGAGATCCACAGGCCGAGGCCGAATCCACCGTACTCGCGCGTGCCTGCCGCGCGCTCGAAGCGTTCGAAGATCTTCTGTTGATCGTCGGCCGAGATGCCGATGCCGTGATCGATCACGCGCAGGACGACGTCGCTCCCGTCGCGGCGGAGCTCGACCTCGACGGGCTGGCCGCGCCCGTACTTGACGGCGTTGCCGATGAGGTTGCTGATCACCTGGTCGACGCGCACGCGGTCCCAGGTGCCCACCACCGGCTCGAGACGGAGCACGAGCGCGCAGCCCGATTCGCGCGCCAGCTCGGAGAAGCGCTCGGCGACCTCGCGCACCAGCTCGTCGATCTCGACGCGCTCGTGATCGAGCCGCAACCGGCCGGCGGTGATTCGTGAAACGTCCAACATCTGTCCGATCAGCGCCGCGAGCCGCTCGCCGGCGAGCGCGGCCTTTTCGAGCCGCTGCTTGAGCCGCGCGCCGTCGGTCGGCACGTTGCGCACGAGGCTGTTGATTTGCAAGAGCAGCGCCGTCAGCGGCGTGCGCAGCTCGTGACCGGCGATCGCGAGGAACTCGTCGCGCACCTGGACGGCGAGCTGCGCTTCGCGGAGCCGCCGTGTCTCGGTGAAGTCGCGCGTCACCTTGGTGAAGCCGATGTGGTGGCCCTCGTCGTCGAACAGCGCGGTGATGACGACGTTGGCCCAGAAGCGCGAGCCGTCTTTGCGATAGCGCCAGCCCTCCTCTTCGTAGCGGCCCTCGGCCTTGGCGCGACGCAGCTCCTCCTGGGGATGCTGGCGCTGGCGGTCTTCGTCCGAATAGAAGATCGAGAAGTGTTGGCCGATGATCTCGTCGCTGCGATAGCCCTTCAGGCGCTCGGCGCCGACGTTCCAGCTGGCGATGTGGCCGTCGACGTCGAGCATGAAGATGGCGTAGTCGCGCACCGCTTCGACCATGACGCGGAAGCGCTCCTCGCTCTGGCGAAGCGCTTCGGTCGCGTTGCGCAGATCGGTGACGTCGCGTGTGACCTTGACGTAGCCGGTCAGTCGATTCTCGGCGTCGCGCAGCGCAGTGATGGTGACGTGCGCCCAGAAGCGCCCGCCGTCCTTGCGCAGCCGCCAATCCTCGTCGATGTAACGGCCCTCGCGGGCGGCGACGTCGAGCTCGCGTGACGGCTTGTCGCGGTCGATCTCCTCGGGGGGGTAGAAGATCGAGAAGTGTTTGCCGATGATCTCCTCGGCCCGATACCCCTCTATGCGCTCGGCGCCCGCGTTCCACGAGGCGACGCGGCCGTCGACGTCGAGCATGAAGATGGCGTAGTCGGTGACGCTGTCGACGAGCTGACGGAAGCGTTCCTCGTCGGCGTCGAAGCGAGGGACGTTGCGCGCGGCCTCGTCGCCGCCGTCGGTCAGCGTCGCGATGGCGGCTTCGAGCGTGCCGACGAGCCGGAGCGTCTCGTCGAGAGGATGATGGCCGAGGCGGCCCGCGCGTGCGCGAAAGCGCCAACGGTCGGCGATGGTGCGAAGGAGCTGTGCTGCCAGCTCGATGCTGTCGGCGAGCTCCTGGTCGCGATAGTCGTCGCTCACGCCGGCAGGCGTTCCCGTATTCGCCGTATGCAGTGTCGTCCCTCCGCCACGTAGTGTAGGGTGCGCCGCCGAGCAGCCAATGCAAGTCGGGTATGGCTAGGACGGGACCGGGATCTTCATGGTGATCGGCGCCGGCGGCGGGCAGTGCGCTTCCGCTTCGGCGACGGGCGCGGCCATTTCGGTGCGGTTGCGCCCGTTGGCCTTGGCGCTGTAGAGCGCGGCGTCGGCGAAGCCGAGGAGCTCCTCCGGCGAGCGCGCGTGGACGTCGGAGAGCGTGGCCACGCCGCAGCTCACCGTCACCCGCACTTCGTGGCCGTGCGGCGTCGTCACCAGCTTCTCGGCGACGGCGCGGCGCAAGCGCTCGGCCACGGCGACGCCGTCGCGCGCCGGCGTCTCGGGCGCGAGCACGACGAACTCCTCACCGCCGATGCGGCCGACGACGTCGACCTCGCGGATCCCGTGCTTGAGCGCCGAGGCGACCGCGTGCAGGACTTTGTCGCCGACGGCGTGGCCGTGGTCGTCGTTGACGTTCTTGAAGCGATCGACGTCGAACGCGAGCACCGTCAGGGCGCCGCCGTAGCGCTCGGCGCGGCGGAACTCGCGCGTGAGCGCCGAGCGCAGCCCGCGCCGGTTGCGCACTTCGGTGAGCTCGTCGGTGCGGGCGAGCGCGCGCAGGCGGCGGTTGGCGGCGTGCAGCTCCTCGGTGAGCTGATGGATGCGCAGCATCGCGCGGCAGCGCAGGCGCAGCTCGAAGGGGTGCACCGGCTTGGCCAGGATTTCGTCGGCGCCGGCGTTGATGCCCTTGGCGCGCGAAGCCGGATCATCGAGCGCGGTCAAGAGGATCACCGGCACGAACGGCCCCGGCTCGCGCTTGATCGCGTGCACCGCGGCGAAGCCGTCCATGGCCGGCATCATGACGTCGAGCAGCACCAGCGCCGGACGGCGGATGCGCAGGCGCTGGATCGCGTCCTGCCCCGAGCCGGCCTCGACGACGCGATGCCCGTCGGACTCGAGCACCGCGCGGACGAAGGTGCGCACGTCGGGATCGTCGTCGACGACGAGAATTTCCGCCGCCGTGTCGGCGGGTACTTCGTGCATGCAGGGGTTATACGGCGCTACCAGCGCGCTTCCAGACCCGCGGTCAGAACGTCGGCAGAAATGGTGTAACGACCGTTGCCGACGGGTACAGCGAGCGCGGGCTGGATCGGATTGAGCTGGAACGATTGGCTGTCGGTCACGGTGCGGTCGGCGAAGAAGACGTGCGCGTAGCCGGCGTCGAGCCGCACCGGGCCGAGCACGAGCCCGCCGCCGATGCTGATGACGTTGCGGAGCGCGTCGGGCGTGAGCACGCTTGCCGTCTCGTCGGGTGTGGCGCTGGTCTCGAGCGCCCAACCCGCGCGCAGGATCATGCCGCCGACGCGCTTCTTGATGATCGTGGCCTCGGCGCCGAGGTGCACCGCGAAGGTGTCCTGCATCCCGCGCTGCAGCGTCAGCGGGTTCAGGTAGTAGTTGCCGATGCCGGGGACGCCCGAGATGTAGACGTTGTGCGGCGTGATCTTGAAGTCCTTCTGCATCGACCACGCCTCGTAGTCCATGTCGAGCTCGAGGCGCAGGCGATCGAGCGGGCGGTACTCGAGCCCGAGGCGGACGGTGAGCGGCAGGTTGAAGTCGACGCTGATGGCGCTGCCGTGAACCTCCGAGTTGGCGAAGAACGGATCGGTCGGCAGGCGCGAGGCCACGGTGCCGGACGAGCGCACGAAGAACGGCAGCTGCACGTTGATGCCGGCGCGGATCTTCTGGAAGGCGAAGATGGCGCCGACGACGCCGGACGGCGTGAACGCCGAGTCGGTGTCGACCTGCGTGAGCGTGTCGAAACCGGGATCTTCGGGCGCGCAGTTGAGCTCGGAGCAGGCCGAGAGCATCAGGCGGCTGTGGAAGTGCAGGATCATGTTCTCGAGGCCGACGCCGAGCCAGAACCAATCCTTGATGCGGAACGACGCGGCCAGCTCGACGACGCCGAGCAGCGAGCCGTTGATCGAGATGTTGCTGTAGCGCTGCGGGCCGTTCGTCGGCCACGAGTCGATGCCGAGATACGGCACCCACACGCCGAGGCCGAGCGTGAGCCACTTGCCGCGGATCTGCGGCGGCTTGTAGGTGAGCGCGATCGTCGGCAGCGGCAGCACGTTCATCTGTCCGCTGACGTGCGGCTGCGGATTGCCGCCCGAGTCGACGCGATCGTAGCCGGCGCTCTGGAGCACGAGGCCGCCGTCGATGAGGAACGACCAGCCGTCGATGTCGGCCAGGCCGGCCGGGTTGTAGTACAGGGCGCTGGCATCGTCGACGCCGGCGGTCATGGCGCCGGCGCGTCCGGTGGCGCGCGCGCCGCGGAACGGCAGGAACATGCCGCCCGCCCACGCGCTCGACGAAACCAACAGCGATGTCAGTACGACGACGAGGGGTCTAGTGAGGGCCACGGGCTTTGACGATATTCAGGAAGCGAGTGAAACCACGTTGATCATCGGTGAGGAATCCTTGCACTTCGCCGAGGATGGACTGGTAGTCGCCGCCGTCGAGCGGACCGCCGACGCCGGGCGCCGCGCGGTTGAGCTCGCTGAGGATGTCGGCGAGGTTCGACGCCGGATACTCGCCGTCGGTGCCCGGCTTGTAGAGGTTGCGCGCGATGGTGAGGAACGCCTTGTTGGTGTCGAGATCGTGCGCGCGCTTGATCAGCGTCAGCTGCGCGTCGACGGCGCCATTGGTCGGATCGAGGGCGGAGCCCATCATGCGCGCCACCGGCACGAGGTCGGGATCGTCGAGGAACATCTGCACCTGATCGGCGAGCGTGGTGAGCGCGGTCTGGAACACGAGGTCGTTGTCGGCTTCGTCGACGAGGTACTGGAGCAGCCCGTAGAGCTGATTGCGCGCGTCGGGATCGGTCTCGACCTTCGCCGTGAAGTCGGCGAGCGCGGCGAACGACGGGCCGCTCACCTGATCGCTGATGTCCTGGGTGAGCGTCTGGTGCGTCCAGGTGTCGAGATCGCCGGCGGTGGCGTGCGCGGCGATGCGGCTGCGCAGGAAGCTGACGAGCAGGAGCGAGATGGCGCGGAAGCGGCGGTTGTGGAACTGGTAGGTGCCGTTGGCGTTCTTGTCCACCGTCAGCATCTGGTCGACGAGCGCCGAGGTCGCCGACTTCCAGCTGTTCGACATGCCGGCGTCGGCCTGCGCCAGCGCCGCGCGCTTGTGCGCGAACGCGTCGGCCATGAGGTAGTACGGCGTCAGCGCGATCGAGCCGGTGCCGTCGGACTTGGTGGTCGTGGTCATGCCCGCGCGGTCGGTGATGCCGGGCGCCGCGCCGGTGGCGAAGAGGTAGCGCGCGGTGCCGATGACGTAGGGACGGGCCAGCGGGCTGCCCGCCTTGCCGTCGACGGTCATGGTGTTGAGCGTCGGCGCCAGGGCGAGGATCGACGGCATCAGGTCGCCCTGCCCCAGCACCTCGGCGAGGAGCGGCTCGTACGACGCCACGTTGTCGGGATAGGAGAAGCGCGTGCCCGCCGGGTTCGACGACTGATAGGTGTGGTTGAAGTTCGACGACTGCGGCGACGGCCAGTGCGTCGACAGCATGGCGAAGAGGTCGACGAGGATCTTGGCCGCGTTCTGCGTCTTGGTGCACTGCATCGTCTTCGGATCGCGCGCGATGCACTCGTCGTGCTTGGCGAACGCGTCGACGATGGGCGCGATCGCCGTGTAGAAGGTGGCGTTGGGGTTGCCCGACGGCGCATTCACCATGCGCGTCTCCCAGGCGAAGATCGACTTGTCGTGCGCGTCGATGAACTTGTCGCCGTCGGAGCACGGCTGGTCGACGGTGGTGGCGTCCATGAACGAGTTGCCGTCGACGCCGCGCTTCAAGAAGAGCGCGCGGTTGAGCGCCGCCGGCGTGGGGAATTGCTTGAAGCCGTTGATGTTGGCGCCGAGCGAGCCTTCGATGAGGCCGGTCGCGCAGCCGCCGGTGATGAGGATGTTGCCGGTGGTCAGATGGCCGCAGAAGTCGGCGCCCGACTTGTCCGAGCCCGACGGGTTGTGCGACGTCGACGCGTCGGTCTGCATGTTGAGGATGTAGAACAGCGCCAGGTCGTCGATCTCGAACATGTCGCAGCCGTTCGGGAAGGTCGCGCCGAGCGCGCTGGCGCCCGGCTTGTTGCAGAACTTCACGCCGTTGGCGTCGTGGATCATGTGCGCGATGCGCTCCATGAGCGACTGGTTGTAGTCGACGTCGGGCTTGGTGCGATCGACCGGGTCGATGGCGTCGAGATCCTGCCCGTTCTGCAAGAGCGGATAGGCCGGCGCGTTGCGTACGAAGTCGACCTGGTTCCGCGCCGACATGAGGCGCGCGATCATCGGCGCCAGATCCTTGACGCGCGTATCCTGCAGCGCATCCATCAGGTCCTCGGTGAGGCCGGGGACGGAGAGGATGCGGTTCATGATCGGCATCAGATCGTCGTAGAGGACGCTGTTCGCCGGGACGACCGCCTCCGGATGCTTCTTGCCGCGATCGCTGGCGTCGAGCATGGCGCCGATGAGGCGCGCCGTCGGCGACTCGTAGTTGTTGAGCAGCGTCGCCGTCGCCGAGAAGGTCTGATCGGCGTTGGGATCGCCGAGGAGCTGCACGAACGAGTGGACCAGATCGAGCAGCGGCGACTGTGTCGTGTCGAAGCCGTTGTACGAGAGCGAGCCGAGCATGCCGCCGGCGTTGTCCATGTAGACCTGCGTCTTCGACGCGCGCGGCCCGAGCAGCGCGCCCGTGCCCCACACGAGGCCGAGCGTGGTGTCCTTGGTCGGATCCATGAGCTGCTTGCCTTCGCGCGCCAGGCCGCCGAAGACGGTGCCGTCGAGGTCCAGGTACTTGTAGACGGTCGACGTGCCGTTGGCGGTGAGGAGCGCGCGGCCCTGCGCGTCGCGCGTCGCCGTGTCGGTGGCGCCGAGCTCGGGGAACGGCGAGGGCACGTCGATGGGCGCGCCCGTGGCGTCGACGAAGTGGCCCATGCTGTCGACGTCGGCGAGCCCGTCGCCGTCCATGTCGACGAACGGCGCCTGCACCTTGCCGTTGACCGTCGTCGCCACGGCCAGGCCGCGGTAGTCGCGCGTGACCAGCGGACGCGCGGTGCCGGTGGCGAGATCGGGATGCGTCGAGGTCATGAAGTTGAGCGCGAGGCGCAGCGTGCGCTCGGGATCGTTGGGATTGGCGACCGGCTGCACCGTCGAGAGCGCCATCGAGGCGGCGGTCAACAGCTGCTTGAGATCGTCGTGCCCGGGGCCGCCCTCGGCGATGAACGAGAGCGTCTTGCCCATGAAGTCGTCGATGTTGGGGTAGTTCACGATCGTGTGCACGAGCCCGGACGCGGTCTTGGTCGGCCGATAGCCGTTGCGCACGGCGAGGCGCGCCAGCGCGGGACCGAAGTCGGGATCCTTCGACATGGTGCCGAGGAGGTCGCCGAGCGTGGCGATCGCCTTCTGCATCGTGCCGTCGTCGGACAGCGGCAAGAGCTGCTCGAGGAAGCTCTCGAGCGTGTCGAGGAAGTCGTGCGGCAGGATCGCATCGACGGTGTCGATGAGCGCCTGACGCTGCGCGACAATCGTCGTCAGCTTCGCGGGCGAGCTCGGCGGCGGCGTGTTGCCCTGCACGCACACCGAATTGCCGAGCGCGCCCGAGACGTCGACCGTCTGGATCTGCCCGGCCTGTTTCTGCGCGAGCTGTCCCGTATAGGCGACGCGTTGACAGCTCTCGCGATAGACGATCTCGCCGAAGCTGCCGTAGGAATCGACGGTTCGATTGGTGTCGAGTTTCTCGCACCCCGTCGCCGCCGCCGCCACCACCACCACCG
>DATNAQ010000093.1:0-95294 GCA_035607415.1 Polyangia bacterium | reverse complement strand
ATGTACGCCACCGTCTGCATCGCGACCGGCAATTCCCCGGACGTGGCGACGGGACTGGACCCGGTGCTGCTGGCGGCGACCATCGCGGTGGTGACGCTGCTCATCATGACCTTGGCGCTCACCGTGTCGATGCAGAGCCAGCTCATGTCGCGCACGCTGCGCCAGCAGAACGAGCTGCTGAAGACCGAGGTCGACCGGCGCACCGCGGAGCTGATGCAGGCGCGCGACGCGGCCGAAGCCGCCAACCGGGCGAAGAGCGAGTTCCTCGCCAACATGAGCCACGAGATCCGCACGCCGATGAACGCCATCATCGGCATGTCGGATCTGCTGTGGGAGACCGCGCTCGACGCCACGCAGCGACGGTACGTGAGCATGCTGCGCGACGCCGGCGAGCACCTTCTCGGCCTGCTCAACGACATCCTCGATCTGTCGAAGATCGAGGCGGGCGAGGTCTTCGTCGAGCACCAGGACTTCAGCGTGCGCGAGCAGGTCGACAAGGCGGTGGAGCTGATCGCGGCGCGCGCGCACAAAAAGGGGCTCGCGTTCCAGTGGCACGTCGCGGACAAGGTGCCCGCGCGCGTGCTCGGCGATTCGCTGCGCTTGCGCCAGGTGCTCATGAACCTCCTATCGAACGCGGTGAAGTTCACCGATCACGGCGAGGTCGTGCTCACCGTCGATCCCGCCGACGCCGAGGGCTGGCTGCGCTTCGCCGTGCGCGACACCGGCGTCGGCATCGCGCGCGACAAGGTGGGCCACCTGTTCCGTCCCTTCGTGCAGCTCGATCGCTCGTTCACGCGGCGCGCCGGCGGCAGCGGGCTCGGCCTGAGCATCTCGCGCCACCTCGTCGAGCGCATGGGCGGACGCATCTGGGTCGAGAGCGAAGCGGGGCACGGCTCGACGTTCGCCTTCGAGCTGCCGGCGCCGGAGCCGACGGGCACGGCGATCCGGCCGAGCGGCGTCTCGGTCAACCTGCGCGGGCTGCGCGCGCTCGTGTGCGAGGGCAACGCCGCCGGGCGGCTCATCCTGCGCGACATGCTGAGCGGCTGGGGCGCGGCCGTCGACGAGACCGGCGATCCGACGACGGTGGCGCGCCGGCTCGTCGAGGCGCGCTACGATCTGCTCGTGCTCGCCTGCGAGCTCGGCAAGGGGGGCAGCGAGCTGGTGCGCCAGGTGCGCGCGCAGCACGACGCCGGCCGGCTCATCGTGCTGGTGATCGCCGCCGATCCGTCGCCGGAGAACGATGCCGCTTGCAACAGGCTCGGCGTCAGCGCCGTGCTCGTGCAGCCGGTCAAACGGCGCGATCTGATGGAGGCGCTGTCGACGGCGCTCGCCGCCAGCCCGGCGATCGTCGAGCGCGCGCGCAGCGCCGCCGCGGGGATCGCAGCGCCGGCGCGCGGCCTGCGCATCCTCGTCGCCGACGACGCCGACGACGGGCGCCTTTTGGTCGCCGCCTATCTCGCCGACAGCGGCCACACCATCGACTTCGCCTCCGACGGCGCGCAGGCGATCGCGCTCGCCACGCACACGCGCTACGACATCATCTTCATGGATCTCGAGATGCCCGCGGTCGACGGAATCACCGCGGTGCGCACCATCCGCGAGCACGAGCGCGCGCAGGGACAGCTGCCGGCGACCATCCTCGTGCTCACCGCGCACGCGCTCGTCGAGTACGAAGAGCGCGCCCTCGAGGCTGGCGCCAACGGCACGCTGGTCAAGCCGATCCGCAAGCCGACGCTGCTCGAGGCGATCGCGCGCGCCAGCGCACCCGAGGCGCCCGCCGCCGAGCGCGTGCACGTCGCCGTCACGCCGACCGTGGCGCCGCTCGTGCCCGGCTTCCTCGCCAACCGCAAGAAGGACGCGCAGGCGGCGCGCAGCTCGCTGCGCCGGCGCGACTTCCACGCCATCTGGGTGCTCGGCCACACCATGAAGGGTCTCGGCTCGAGCTACGGCTTCGACGGCATCAGCGACATCGGCCTCGAGATCGAGCACGCCGCGCAAGCGCACGACGAAGGCGGCCTCGGCCGCGCCATCGACGCGCTCGATCGCTATCTGTCGCAAGTCGACTACTCGGTCGCATCGTAAGAGGAGGCGGCGGCGCACCGGATCGGCTACCGGGGGGGGATCCGGCCGATCTTCGGCACGCCGCCGCCACAATCAATCTTCGATCGCCGCGAGGAGCGCCGTCGCGTCGGTCGGCCGCTCCTCGAACAGGATGCGTCGCACCTCGGGATGCTCGCTCGCGATCATCTCGAGCAGCACGTCGCCGCGATACGGCGGCATGTCGAACGCGCAGATGATGACGTCCGGCACCTTGCGCGCGAGCTCGTGCACGGCGTCGCGCAGCCCCATCGCGATGCGCACGTGATGGCGCGACCGCAACACGCGCGCGATGCTGCACGCGTGCTCGGCATCGTCGTCGACCACCAGGACGTCGCGTAGCTTGAACAAGTAGTGACCCCCGCGCTTTTCGATCGCGGGACTTTGCAGCGCATGTGCCGCGCAGCGACGGGCAAGTTCGCGTACTTGTCGCCGTGCGGTTCGTGGCGGAATGCCCGTGTGGGGCAAAAAGGGGCGCGGCGTGACGCCGGTCGCGCGCGGCCCGGCGGGCTACTCGGCGCCGTAGCGATCGAGCTTGCGATACAGCGTCTTGCGATCGAGCCCGAGGACGCGCGATGCCAGCGCCTTGTTGCCGTGGACCGACTGCATCACGCGCAAGATGTAGCGCCGCTCGACCTCGTCGAGCGTGGGCAGCTCGCCCGGATCGTCGCCGGCGACGAGGACGTGCGAGCTCTTGTAGTCGCGGATCTTCTCCGGCAGATCGTCGACGGTGATCTCGGAAAAACGGGTGAGCGCCACCGCGCTCTCGACGGCGTTCTGCAGCTCGCGCACGTTGCCCGGCCAATCGTAGGTGAGGAGGCGCTCGGCCGCCGGCGCCGCGATGCCGCGCACCTCCTTCTTCATGCTGTGCGCGAAACGGTCGACGGCTTGCTGCGCCAGCTGCAGGATGTCCTGCCCGCGCGCGCGCAACGGCGGCAGCTCGATGCGCACGACGTTGATGCGATAGAACAGGTCCTCGCGGAAGCGCCCATCCTCGACGCACGCTTCGAGATCGCGATTGGTCGCGGCCACGATGCGCACGTCGATCGGGATCTCGTGATCGCCGCCGACGGGGCGGATGGTGCGCTCCTGCAGCGCGCGCAGGAGCTTCGGCTGCAAGGAGAGCGGCATCTCGCCGATCTCGTCGAGGAACAGCGTGCCGCCCGAGGCCTGCAGGAAGAGGCCGGTGCGCGCCGAGCGTGCATCGGTGAAGGCGCCGCGCGCGTGGCCGAACAGCTCCGACTCGACGAGCGACTCGGGCACCGCCGCCAGGTTGATCGGCACGAACGGCCCCGCGTGCCGACGGCTGCGGCCGTGGAGCGCGCGCGCCACCAGCTCCTTGCCGGTGCCGCTCTCGCCGGTGAGCAGCACCGACGCGTCGGTCGGCGCCACGCGCGCGACCAGATCGAACACGGTGCGCATCGGCGCCGACTGTCCGACGATGCCTTCGAACGGCGCCGGCAGCGCCACCTCGCGCAAAATGCGGATCTCCTCCGACAGGCCGTGATGGCGCAAGGCGCGCTCGACGGTGAGCTGCAGTGTCTCGATCTTGATCGGCTTCTGCACGAAGTCGTAGGCGCCGGCGCGGATGGCGCCGATCGCCGTCTCCAGCGTGCCGTGGCCGGTGACCACGACGACGGGCACGTCGGGCCGCTGCGCCACGAGGCGCTCGCACAGCTCGAGCCCGCTCATGCCCGGCATCTGCAGGTCGGTGAGCACCACGTCGAAGTCTTCGGAGGCGACGAGCGCGAGCGCCTCTTCGGAGCCGGCGACGACGCGGGTCTGGATGCCGACGGCGCGGAGCCCCGCGTCCATCAGCTTGCCCATGTCGGGCTCGTCGTCGACGATGAGGGCGCGCCGCTCCACGACGGCGGTTACGCGGTCATGGCCGCGCGAACGCGGTCGCGCGTGAAGTAGACGAGGAGGAGGATGGGGTAGGGCGCGTAGAACAGCACCATCATCGACGCGTAGACGGCGCCGATGGCGGTGCCGACCTGCTTGCCTGCCGCCAGCGTCGCTTTGGCGCCGGGGTCGGCGGCGGCGTTGAACATCCCGCCCATCGTCGAGCTCATGCCCCTGGTCATGAGGATCGCCATGACCACGAGCGAGCCGAGCGCCACGATCGCCCAGCGCGGGCTCCACAGCGCGGCCCACTTGCGATAGCGCAGCTGGCCGATGCCGAGCGCGAGCAGCAAGCCCGACATGACGGCGAGGATGCAGCTGATGATGCCGATGCCGAGGTACATGCTGCTCATGAGCTCGAGCGCCTCGGCGTCGCCCGGCTTGGCCGACGGTGGCGCGTGCGAGGCGAGGATGGGCACGACGAGGCTCAGCATGCCGAAGACGCTGCTGACGAGCACGAGGCTGGCGAAGACGATCGACAGCGTTCCGAAGGTGCGCGGGACCGCAGTCACACCCGTGGGCAGTGCCATGGGCGAGAGTTTATCAGGTCTGGGAAAAGCTGCTCAGCCGACGGGCGGGCAGCCGAAGACGGCCTGGATGCTCGTGGTGACGCCGTTCTGCAGATCGGTGCAGGCCATGCCGTAGAAGATGATCGACATGTCGTTCGGGCCGAAGTCCCAGCCGTTCATGTGGGTCGGATCGCGCGGGATCGGGTTGCCGGTGTTGTCGTCGATCTCGACGTAGTTCGGATTCGGCGGTGCCATCGTCAGCGGGTAGTTGCACGACACGATGTTGCCGGTGATCTTGCCGAGCGCCATCACGAGGTCGGTCGTGGTGTTGACCTGGTAGTAGGGCGTCGTGCCGGTGGTGTCGGGCATGCCGCCGTTGTTGGCCATCGTGGTGAGCGCCTGGGTGCCCTGCGGATCGTCACCGATGCCGACGACGATGGTCTTGATGCCGGCGTTGAGCGCGGTGGTGACCGCGTTCTCGGCGTTCTGCACCTCGTTCGGGTCGTCGCACGACGGCAGGCCGTCGGTCGACAGGAGGATGTAGTGCGCGTTGCCGTCGGTGTTGCCCTGGAAGTACTGGATGGCGGCGGTCATCGCCTCCGCCGTCGGCGTCGAGGTCGACGGCATCGTGCCGTTGATCGCCGTGTTGATGGCCATCGACGTGTTCGTGCCGCACGCCACCTGCGGCGTCGACGACACCGTGCAGCTGGCGAAGCCGTCGGGGCCGAAGAACATGAGGCCCCAGTCGACGGTGTTGACCTGGCCGACGACCTGCTCGATGGCGGCGGTGACCGACGCCCACTTCGAGCCGGTGCCGCCCGACATCGCCGGATCGGCCATGGAGCCCGAGCGATCCTGCACGATGAGCAGATCCGGCGTGCCGCCCTTCATCAGGTTGAAGTTCATCTCGCCGCAGTTGTTGTCGCCGCTGCCGCCCGAGCCGCCGGTGCCGCCGGTGCCACCGGTTCCGCCCGTCCCACCGGTTCCACCGGTGCCGCCGCTGCCTCCGTTGCCGCCCGTTCCGCCGCCGTGATTGATGTTCGAAGCGCCGCAGCCGGCCACGGCCAGGCCGCCAAGTAGCGCAATGACGCGGATGCCAGGGAAACGCATGGGGATCCTCCGAGCCGCGACATGAGCAAACCAGGGGCCTACTTCGCGATCGGCCCAAAGGCGCGCACCATTGGCCGCACCCATTTGCAAGTGCGCGCCGCACATCATGGTCTTTTCGCTGCACACGCGCGCGTGCAGTCCCCCGGGGCCCTCGTTCCCAGGGCGTTGTGCCGCACCGCCGTGGGAAAATGGGGCGAGCCGAGACCCCGGCTCGTAGCGCCGCCGCAACAGGTGCCGCGCGTATTTGCGGCCTTGGGAAGAGTGCTATGGTTTCGCCGGGAGGTGCGAGATGGGCGCGCTAGCCAGCGTGGACGTCGGCAAGCACGACGTGATCGTGTCGCGAAATCCAGCCACCGGTGAGGTGCTCGGCGAGGTGCACGAAGCCAGCGCCGCCGAGATCCGCGACGCGGTGTCGCGCGCGCGCGGCGCGCAGGCGGCGTGGGGCGAGCTGCCGGTCAAGGAGCGATGCGCGCGAGTAGGGCGCTTTCGCGATCTGGTCGTGGCGCGCGCCGAGGAGCTGTGCGCGCTGATCTCCGCCGAGACGGGCAAGACGCGCCCCGAGGCGCTGTCGATGGAGGTCATGGTCATCGCCGACCTGGCGACCTACTTCATCAAGCGCGCGCCGCGCATCCTGGCGCCCGAGCCGATCTCGCTGCACCTTCTGAAGAACCGAGGCAGCTACCTGCACTACCATCCGCGCGGCGTCGTCGGGATCATCTCGCCGTGGAACTTCCCGTTCGGCATCGCGACGGGCGAGATCGTGATGGCGCTGATCGCCGGCAACGCCGTGGTGCAAAAGCCGTCGGAGGTCACGCCGCTCATCGCGCTCAAGACCAAGGAGCTGTACGACGCGTCGGGGATGCCGACCGAGCTCTTCCAGGTCGTGCCCGGGCGGGGCGCGGCGGGGGCGGCGCTCATCGACAGCGGCATCGACTACTGCATCTTCACCGGCTCGACGGCGACGGGAAAGAAGGTCGGCGCCGCGTGCGGCGAGCGGCTGATCCCGTGCGCGCTCGAGCTCGGCGGCAAGGCGCCGGCGATCGTCTGCGCCGACGCGGACATCGATCGCACGGCCAAGGCGCTGGTCTGGGGCGCGTTCGCCAACCAGGGGCAGGTGTGCGTGTCGGTCGAGCGCGTCTACGCGCATCAGTCGGTGCACGACGAGCTGGTGCAGAAGATCGTCGCCAACGTGGAGAAGCTGCGGCCGGGCGAGGACACCGGCTCGATGACGTGGGAGCGGCAGACCGAGATCGTCGAGGAGCGCATCGCGTCGGCGGTGAAGGAGGGCGCCAAGGTGCGCACCGGCGGCAAGCGGCGCAGCGACAAGGGGCTGGCGTTCGCGCCGACGGTGCTGACCGACTGCCGGCACGACATGGAGGTCATGAAGAAGGAGATCTTCGGGCCGGTCATGCCGATCATGAAGGTGCGCGACGAGGAGGAGGCGGTGGCGCTGGCCAACGACTCGTCGCTCGGGCTCATGGCGTATGTGTTCACCGCCGACCGGCGCAAGGGGCAGCGCCTGGCCGAGAAGATGGAGTCGGGCACGACGATGGTGAACGACGTGCTCCTGACGTTCGGCGCGCCGGAGACGCCGTGGGCGGGCGTGAAGCAGTCGGGCGTGGGATCGACGCACTCGGATCGCGGGCTGCAGGACCTGTGTCAGACGCGGCACGTGAACTACGATCGCATCGCGCTGAAGAAGGAATTGTGGTGGTATCCCTATTCGGACAAGGTCTATAAGCAGACCCTCAAGATGATGCGGTGGATTTTTCGATGAGCACGAAGACCGTCGACAAACCGTGGGGCAACGAGCTGATCTGGGCGGTCACCGACCGCTACGTCGGCAAGATCCTGCATATCAAGAAGGGCCACTCGCTCTCGCTCCAGTATCACAACAAGAAGGACGAGACGGTGATGGTGCTGAGCGGCAAGATGGAGTTCGTGCACTACGGCGAAGGCGAGGAGCCGACGTCGACGGTGCTGTTGCCGCGGCAGCCGTTCCATGTCACGCCGCTGCTCCGGCACCGCATGATCGCGCTCGAGGACACCGACGTCGTGGAGGTGTCGACGACCGAGCTCGACGACGTCGTGCGGCTCGAGGACAACTACGGGCGCAAGGGCACGTCGGCGCCGTAGGGACGAGGGCGCTCGGGTCGAGCCCGCGGTACGACGAACAGATTCGCGTGACGCCTGTGCCGTGCGCCGTACCAAGGGGGAGGCCACACGTGCCGTGCACACGCCCTTCGAGAATGGCGAAGAGGGGAGTCTAC
Organism: Polyangia bacterium; assembly: GCA_035607415.1. Taxonomy (GTDB): domain Bacteria; phylum Myxococcota_A; class Polyangia; order Palsa-1104; family Palsa-1104; genus JAQBQH01. Next base: position 87,406 of record DATNAQ010000093.1, on the reverse strand, counting down.
GACTCGCACCGTCGGTGGCGGCGCACACCCTCCCGGCTGCGGCGCTGAAGCGCGGCAGCGGTGCTGCGCTCGTTGGCGGAGCGCGCGGCGGCGTCCACCGCATACGTTGCGACCACTCCTGGCCGCCGGCGTCTGCTGCGCCAAAGATGCGGCCCCGCTCGTCCGCGCTTCGGCGCGGCCGACGGTGAGGTGGGCGTGGCCGGCGACCGCGCGAGCCGAAGACTCCCCTCGGCACAGGCGCCACGCACATCTGTTCGGCCGAACCGCGGGCGCTACCTTGCGACCAGCTGCACCACGCCGACGAGCGCCGCCAACAGCGACACGCCGAGCAGCAGCCAGTAGAACCCCCTCGGTGTTTCCAACAGCCATGTGTTGCGCGGATCCGCCGGGTCGTAGTGCACGGGGACCTCGTCGGGCAACCGATCGACGAGCGCCTGCACCTGCTGCGGCAGCCCTCCGGTGGTGCGCACGAGGTAGCATTGATCGCCGACGTACTCGTGGCCCGCGACGACGTAGACGTACTTGACGTGCGGAACGTGCGCGCGGCGGCTCCCGGGCAGATACGCGCCGACGCCGCGCTCGACCAGACGACCGCCGACGGTCGGCCACTTGCGTTTGCGCAGCGTCTCGCGATGGAGCCGCCGCGCCATCCACCACGCGAGCAGCGCGCCCGCGAAGTAGCAGGCGGCGACGATCATCCGGGCGGGCAGCCGGTGCGCGCCGGCAACGTGGCGCCCTTGCCCGTCGAGAGCATGACGTGCCCGGTCTGCGGCGTGTCCGACGCGAAGTCGACCTCGAGCGTGCCGAGCGTGGCGCCGCCGTCGTCGGGATAGCAGCCGAAGAAGAGCTGGTGCACCGCCGCGAGGATGAGCGGCGCGCCGTTGGCGGTGCCGTGGTCGACGTCGATGGTCGCGCCCATGGACGCGATGCCGCCGGTCGCGAGCGGCGCCGTCATCATCGTGCCGTCGAGCGTCAAGGCGTCGCTGGCCCAGGTGAAGACGTTGCCGTCGGGCGTCGAGACCAGGATGTCGCCGCTGAGCGCCGCGCCGCCGTCGACGGTGACGTCGAGCTGGAGCGTGACCACGACGCCGCCGGTCGTCGCGTCGGGATCGACCCGCCCGTCGACGGTGCCGCCGATGTGCATGCCCGCCGTCGCCAGGCCGCAGTCGGCGCCGAAGTCGGCGTGCATGGTGTTGTCGGTCGTCGGCGCCGTCGTGACGCAGCCGGCGCCCTCGGACATCACGCGGTTGACGAGCGCGTTGGCGATGATGGTCGGCGTCGCGCCGGTGTCGATGTTGCCGCTGGTGACGAACGCGGACTGGACGCCGAGCGCACGATCGAGCGCGCGTGTCGCCGCCTCGACGTCGTGCAGCGTCTTGGCGTTGGGATCGGTCGACGCGCCGCACGCGGCGGCGAAGATCGGAACGAAGAGGGCGAGCAGTTTCACTTGGGCTTGGACGGAGAGGCCGCGGGGGCCGTTCCCTTGGCGCCGCTCGGCTCCGGCGTCGCCGTCGGCGGCTGCGGCACGGTGGCGTTCGTGTTGGTCGCGGCGCTGCCGCTCGCCGCGGGCGCTGCGGAAGCCGTCGCCGGCGGCCCTTCTTCCGGCGCGCGATCCCACCGATCGATCTGCCCCGAGCCGGTGGTGTCGTAGCCGATGCGATCGAGCTTGCCGCCTTCGTAGTACTCCCACACGTCGACCTTGCCGTTCTTGCGCGTCGAGCGCTCGAGGCGCGCCAGCTTCTCGTTCTCGTAGAACTTCCAGATGTCGGGCTTGCCGTCGAAGTTCGAGTCGTACTCCTCGCGCACGATCTTGCCGTTCTGGCGATAGACCCAGAGATCGACGTGCCCGTCGAAGTCGAGGTCGTACTCCTCGTTGGCGACGTTGCCGTTGTTCTCGTAGTAGAGGTACGCGTCCTTCTTGCCGTCGAAGTTGAGGTCGACCTCCTTGCAGGTCAGCACCTCGAGCGACGCGCCGTTCTCCATCACCGACGCGTAGAACTTCCAGACGTCGGGCTTGCCGTCGGCGTTGAGGTCGACGGTGGTGACCTTCTTGCCCGAGGTGTCGCAGCGGCTGCGGTCCTTCTCGCCGGTGCCCGGCTGCTCGGCCTTGTTGGCGGCGGTGCCTTCCTGCTTGGTGTCGGTCGTCTTGCACCCGACGAGGGCCAGCGAGAGGACGAACGCGATGGCGAAGGGTCGCATCCGCGCAGCGTACGCCGGGCGGTGAGCGTGGGCAAGCTCGTGGGGCACCGAAAGATTCGGTGACATCACCTAAGGATTAGGTGTTTACACCGAAGATTTAGGTGATACACTGGCGCCGTCATGATGCTCGACGGCCTCTTCGGCAACGCCACCGCGGCCAAGGTGCTGACCTTCGTCGCCGCCAACCGCGAGTGCTACGCGCAGGAGCTGGCCGATCGCTTCGATGTGTCGCTGTCGAGCGTGCAGAACCAGCTCAAGCGGCTCGCCGACGGCGGCGTGCTCGTGGGCGTCGAGCGCGGGCGCACCCGGCTCTACAGCTTCAACCCGCGCTTCCCGCTCGCGCGCGAGCTCGAGTCGATGCTGCGTCGCGCGCTCGAGCTGTACCCCGAGCGCGAGCGCGAGCGCTACACGGCGCGCCGCCGCCCACGCGCGCGCGGCAAGCGGCTCTGATATGACGGCGACGCGCGGCAAGACGATCGGCCCGCGCACCACGCGCGCCGAGCTCGGGGCGCTGGTCTGCCGCGCGCTCGCCGCCATCGACGACGAGCCGGTCCTCGTCGGCGGCGCCGTCGTCAGCATCTACAGCGACGGGCGCTTCGTGTCCGACGATCTCGACTTCGTGAGCTGGCGCGACGACAAGCGGCGCCGCCCGGCGATGGAGGCGCTCGGCTTCCACAAGCGGGGCAGCTACTTCATCCATCCCGACACCGAGTTGTTCGTGCAGTTCGTGAACCCGCCCGTCATGATCGGGCACAAGCACGTGCGCGAGCCGGCGCGGCTGCCGACCAGGGCGGGCGAGCTGCGCATCCTGTCGCCGCTCGACTGCGTGCTCGATCGCCTCGCCTGGCACCTCGAGCGCGGCGACGCGCAGACGCTCGAGCAGGCGATCGACGTGGCGCGCACCCATCGCGTTCCGCTCGATGCGATCGATCGTTGGCTGGCGGTCGAAGACTGGCCGGCCGATCGGAAGGAGCTCCTCCTCGAGAGCCTGGGCCGTCGGCTCGCCGAGCCGCGGCCGCGAAAGCCCCGGAGATAGCCTCATTTGACGATACGCGTATCGTCATATATGTTTATTCTCGGAGTACCCGATGAGCCGTAAAAAGATCTCCACGACGGTCTACATCACGCCCGAGCAGGACGCTGCGCTCAAGCAGCTGAACTCGAAAACCAAAGTCCCGGTCGCCGAGTACATCCGTCAGGGCATCGAGCTGGTTCTCGAAAAGTACCGCGACCATCTGCCGGGTCAGCAGTCGCTTTTCGATATCAAGTAGACTATAGATACGCGGTTCCTCATGGCCGCCGATCCCCGCTTCATCCGTAATTTCTCGATCATCGCGCACATCGACCACGGAAAGTCGACGCTCGCCGATCGCATCCTCGATGCCACCGGCGCCCTGTCCGAGCGCGAGAAGAAGGAGCAGTTCCTCGACAAGATGGATCTCGAGCGCGAGCGCGGGATCACCATCAAGGCGCAGTCGGTCCGCCTGCATTATCGCAGCGACGCCGGGCAGGACTACGTCATGAACCTCATCGACACGCCCGGCCACGTCGACTTCGGCTACGAGGTGTCGCGCGCGCTCGGCGCCTGCGAGGGGGCGCTCCTGGTGGTCGACGCCGCGCAGGGCGTGGAGGCGCAGACGCTGGCCAACGTCTACCTCGCGCTCGACAACGACCTGGCGATCGTGCCGGTGCTCAACAAGATCGATCTGCCGTCGGCGGATCCGGAAGGCACCAAGAAGCAGATCGAAGAGGTCATCGGGATGGACGCCTCCGACGCGCTGCTCGCATCGGCCAAGACCGGCGTCGGCATCCACGAGATCCTCGAGGCGGTGACGACGCGGATTCCGCCGCCCGAGGGCGATCCCGAGGCGCCGGCGCAGGCGCTCATCTTCGACAGCTGGTACGACACGTACAAGGGCGTCGTCACGCTCGTGCGCGTGGTCAACGGCACCTTGAAGAAGGGCGTGAAGATTCGCCTGATCGCCACGCAGAAGGACTACGAGATCCTCGCGGTGGGCGCGTTCTCGCCGCATCCGGAGGAGCTCGAGTCGCTGTCGGTGGGCGAGGTCGGCTTCATCATCGCCAACATCAAGCTCGTCGCCGACACCAAGATCGGCGACACCATCACCGAGACCGAGCGGCCGGCGCCGCCGCTGCCGGGCTTCAAGGTCGTCAAGCCGATGGTGTTCGCCGGCATCTTTCCCACCGACTCGGCGCGCTACGTCGAGCTGCGCGAGGCGCTCGAGAAGTTGGCGCTCAACGACTCGTCGTTCACCTACGAGGCGGAGACGTCGCTCGCGCTCGGCTTCGGCTTCCGCTGCGGCTTCCTCGGCCTGTTGCACATGGAGATCGTGCAGGAGCGCCTCGAGCGCGAGTACAACCTCGACCTCATCGTCACCGCGCCGACGGTGCGCTACCGCATCGTCTCGACGGCGGGCGAGGTCTCCGAGATCGCCAACCCGGCGGCGATGCCCGATCCGGGCAAGTTCGATCACGTCGAGGAGCCGATCATCGCCGCCACGGTGCACGTGCCGCACGAGTATGTCGGCAACGTGATCACGCTCTGCCAGGAGCGGCGCGGCGTGCAGACCGGGCTCGACTACGTCGGCGACAATCGCGTCATCGTCAAGTACGACCTGCCGCTCGGCGAGGTCGTGTTCGGCTTCTACGACAAGCTCAAGACGATCTCGCGCGGCTACGCCTCGCTCGACTACGAGATGAAGGAGTACCGTGAGGCCGACCTCGTGCGCCTCGACCTGCTCGTCAACGGCGACCGCGTCGACGCGCTGTCGATCATCACGCACCGCGATCGCTCGTACAACCGCGGGCAAGAGCTGTGCATCAAGATGAAGGAGCTCGTGCCCGTACAACAGTTCGAGGTGGCGATCCAGGCGGCCATCGGCTCGCGCATCATCGCGCGCACCACCGTCAAGGCCGTGCGCAAGAACGTCACCGCGAAGTGCTACGGTGGCGACATCTCGCGCAAGCGCAAGCTCCTCGAGCGGCAGAAGGAAGGCAAGAAGCGCATGAAGGCGGTGGGCAACGTAGAGATCCCGCAGGAGGCGTTCTTGGCCGTTCTGAAGGTCGAATAGTGGGAGCGCTCGACGATTATCGGGCGTGGCGCTCGCGGGATCGCGGGATCAAGGAAGCGCGGCTCCTCCTGCGCGAGGGGCGGCGCGTCTTGCGGAAGTATTCGCACCGGCTGACGGCCGAGCAGTCGGCCAAGGTCAAGGCGGCCATCGACGCGCTGTCGGAGGCGGTGGTCGCGCGCGACTGGGACAAGCTGCCGGGCGCGCTCAACACGCTCGACGACCTCCTCGATTCGCACCTCGGCTTCGCGCGCAAGTCGACGGCGCGCGAGTACACCGAGTCGATCGCCATCGCCGTCCTCATCGCGCTCTTCTTGCGCGCGTTCGTCGTCGAGGCGTTCAAGATCCCGTCGGGCTCGATGATCCCGACGCTCCAGGTCGGCGATCACATCTTCGTCAACAAGTTCATCTACGGCGTGCGCATCCCGTTCACCAACATCAAGTTCGGGATGGAGTACCGAAAGCCGCAGCGCGGAGAGGTGATCGTGTTCATCTACCCGCTCGATCACGACAAGGACTTCATCAAGCGCATCGTCGCCGTCGAGGGCGACACCGTCGAGATGCGGCAGAACCAGGTCTACGTCAACGGCAAGCCGATTCAGCGCAAGCACATCGACGCGCCTTGCCGCTATTGGGACTTTCTCGAGGACGCGGCACGCTGGGAAGAGCGCAGCTGCGATGCGTGGCAGGAGACGGTGAACGGCAACTCGTACACCACCTACTACGACGCCAACAACGAGACCCACTCGTCGCCGCTGACGACGGTGCCCAAGGATCACGTGTTCGTGATGGGCGACAACCGCGACAATTCGTCGGACTCGCGCGTGTGGGGCTTCGTGCCGCTCGATCTGATCAAGGGCAAGGCCATGGTGATCTGGTGGTCGCACGGCGAGCCCGAGGGGATTCGCGTCAAGCGGATGTTCAGCCTCGTGCACTGATGATCGCGCCGGCGGACGCGCGGCTCGTCGAGCTGTTGCGCGGGGCGCGGCGGATCTTGCTGTTCACCGGTGCGGGGATTTCGACAAACTCCGGAATTCCGGATTTTCGCGGGCCGAACGGGATCTGGCAGAAGCGCCAGCCCGTCTATTTCGACGAATTCCTGAATTCGGACGCAAAGCGGCGCGAGTACTGGGAGTACAAGCTCGAGGGCTATCCGTTGTTCGTGGCGGCGCGGCCCAACGCGACGCACGCGGCGATCGTGGCGCTCGAGAAGCTCGGGCGCGTGCAGGCGGTGGTGACGCAGAACATCGACGGGCTGCACCAGGCGGCCGGCTCGTCGGAGGCGCTCGTCGTCGAGTTGCACGGCACCAACGCGTGGATCGAGTGCGTGCAGTGCGAGGCGCGCTCGGAGCCGGCGCCGGCGTTCGCGGCGTTCGAACGGACGCGCCAGGTGCCGACGTGCGCGCGCTGCGGCGGCTGGCTCAAGTGCGCGACCATCAGCTTCGGCCAGGCGCTCCGGCCCGACGTGATCGAGCGCGGCTTCGCCGAGGCCGAGCGCTGCGATCTCGTCGTCGCGCTCGGCTCGACGCTGTCGGTGCATCCGGCGGCCTCGATTCCGCTGGCGGCCGTGCGGCGCCGCGTGCCCTACGTCGTCGTCAACCGCGGCGCGACCGATCACGACGAGATCGCGACGCTGCGCCTAGAGGGCGACGTCGCCGAGATCGTGCCGCCGGCGGTGGCGCAGCTCGTGTGAGCCGCTAGAACGCATGTCATGACCTGCCGCCTGCTGCGGCCGCCGCCCGCGGGCATCTTTGCGCGTACGTCCTCGCGCGGCGACTCACCGTACAGCGAGTACGCCTCGTCGCCGCGCTCCGGGCGTGCGCGCACATCTGCCCCAGGTCATGAGATGCGTTCTAGGCGCGGGTGAGCGCGAGGACCGTGTTGTTGCCGCCGAAGGCGAACGAATTCGACAGCAGCGCCGTGACGGCGACGTCGCGCGCAGCGCCCGGGATGTAGTCGAGGCCGAACGCCGGATCGGCGGCGCGGTGGTGCACCGTCGGCGGCAGGAAGCCGCGCGCGAGCGAGAGCACCGACGCGGCCGCTTCGATGGCGCCCGCGGCGCCGAGCGTGTGGCCGACCATCGACTTGATGCTCGACACCGGCACCTCGGGCGCGCGCGCGCCGAGGACGCGCTTGATGGCCAGCGTCTCGGCGGCGTCGTTGTGCGGCGTGCCGGTGCCGTGCGCGTTGACGTAGCCGATGGCGTCGGCGCCGAGCCCGGCGTCGTCGAGCGCCATCTGCATGGCGCGCGCGGCGCCGTCGCCTTCGGGATGTGGCGCGGTCATGTGGTGCGCGTCGGCGGTGATGCCCCAGCCGGCGACGACGGCGAAGATGGTCGCGCCGCGCGCGCGCGCCCGCTCGTACTCCTCGAGCACGAGGACGGCGGCGCCTTCGCCGAGCGTCAGCCCCTTGCGCTCGGCATCGAACGGGCGGCACGGCTCGTCGCCGGGCGCGGTCGCGCGCAAGCAGCCGAAGCCGGCGTAGGTCAGACGCGTGAGCCCCTCGGCGCCGCCGGCGAGCGCGACGTCGACGTGGCCGAGGCGGATGCGATCGGCGGCGTAGCCGATCGCCGTCGCCGACGACGAGCAGGCCGTCATGATCGTGGTGCGCGGGCCGTGTGCGCCGAGATGGCGCGCGACCAGATCGGTCACCGACGCCGGCTGGTGCGCGACCAGCAGCGACGCGGGGCCGTCGCCGGCCTTGACCAACTCCTCCGTCGACGTGAGGCCGCCGGTGCCGGTGCCGAAGATGACGGCGGCGTCGCCGAGCGCGGCGCGTTCGAGCCCGGCCTGCGCGACCGCCTCGAAGGCCGCCTGCAGGCCGAAGCGATCGGGGCGTGACGCGGTGGCCAGCGCCGCGTCGCGGACGGGCGGCGTCGGGTCGGGCGCTTGCGCGGCGAGCGAGGTGCGAAAGCCGGCGGTGTCGAAGAGCGTGAGCGGACGGATCCCCGAGCGGCCGGCGCGCAAGCCGGCCTCGAACGATGCGACATCGGGACCGAGCGCCGAGACGACTCCGAGCCCGGTGACGGCGACGCGTCTCACGCGCGTTTTATAGCACGCGGCGGCGGCGGCGCGCGACGAGCGCGAAGGCGACGAGCGCGAAGGCGACGATGGAGAGCGCGAGCGCGCCCGACGACGGCGCGCGGCCGCCGGCGACGGCGCAGCCGAAGCCGCCATGGACGACGTTGTGGAGGCGCGGATCGCCGGGGATGTCGTCGGCGTTGGCGGCCATCGTGACCGCGGCGTCGACGTCGAGCAGCCCCGCGCCGCAGCCGTCGGTGGTCGGATCCTCGGGGTTGGCGCACTTCGCCGACGGATCGGCGGTCGCCTGCAAGATGCGCTTGGCCTCGACCGCGGTCAGCCGCGGATGCACCGCGCGCATGAGCGAGACCGCGCCCGATACGAACGGCGCCGCCTGCGACGTGCCTGCATAGAAGGTGTACGTGTAGCCGGAGCCGGCGATCTCGATCGTCGACAACACGCCCATCGGCGTGCCCGAATTGGGATCGCGGTCGGGCGAGCCGCCCGGCGCCATCAGCGCGACCACCGCGCCGTAGTTGGAGTAGGACGCGATCGAGCCCGACTCCTCGACGGCGCCGACGGTGATGACGCCGTCGAGCCCGGCGGGCGAGTCGCCCTTGGCGTCGATGCCGAGGTTGCCGGCGGCGGCGACGACGATGGCGCCGGCGCTGATGGCGTCGTGCACCGCGTCCTGCATCGACTGCGAGTAGCCGGTGCCGCCGAAGCTCATGTTGATGACGTCGGCGGGGTGGGGGTTGTCGGGCACGCCGTCGACGTGGATGCCGGCCGCCCAGCGGATGGCGTCGGAGATGTCGCTGTCGACGCCGGTGCCGTGCGTGACGCCGAGCGCGCGCGCGATCACGAGGTGGCAGCTCCAATCGAGGCCGGCGACGCCGATCGCGTTGTTCGACTGCGCGGCGATGATGCCGGCGACGTGCGTGCCGTGCAGGGCCGAGCTGGTGTCGTCGCTGGTGCCGGCGTCGGTGGCGTCGCCGTCACGGCCGTCGCCGTCGGCGGCGTTGTTGGGGTCGCTGATGAAGTCGTAGCCGCCGACGATGCGATCGGCGATCTCGGGATGGCGCACGTAGCCGGTGTCGATGATGGCGACGGTGATGTCGCCCGAGCCCTGGAAGCCGTCGCCCCACGCCGCCGGCGCCTTGATCATGGGCAGCGCCCATTGCTGCGCGAAGAGCGGATCGGACGGCGTCATCGGATCGCCGGAGCGGGTGCGCACGTAGTCGGGCTCGGCGTACTCGACGTCGGGGTCGGCGCGCAGGGCCTCGACGGCAGCGAGCGTCGCCTCGCGCGTCGGCTCGACCGCGACGAGCGCGCGGTTCGCCGCCATCGTCCGTTTGAACACCAGCTGCGTCGCGTGCAACCTCGCGGCGTCAGGCGTCCGCCACTTCACGATCACCCGTCCGGGGACGAAGTCCGCGGCATGCGCCGGGTTTGCCACCGAGAGGACGGCGGCCCCACTTGCAACGATCAGAGCGAGCGAGCGCATGAGCACGGGTCGAGCAGCAACAAGGATACCACTCGATCCGCGGAAGGTGAGGACAAAAGGCCCGAGCCCGCGATTTGGCTCCCTCGGGTCAACTGTCTCCATTGTGCTGCGACAAGCGTCGTAACCAGGCGGAAACGCTAGCGGCGTCGTGTGGCACCGCGCTCGCTATGCGAGGCCGTATGAACAAGCTCGTCGTCGCCCTCGCGTTCGCGCTCGCCGGCTGCCTGGGCTCGGCCCCCGTCGAGGACCACGCTGCCCAAGCCAACCCCGACATGGCCGAGGCGCCGTCGACGCCGACGCCGACGCCGGATCCGCCCGACCTCGGCAACTGCGGTGCGATGGAGTTCGCGCTCCAGCGCGTCGAGCCCAACGTCATGCTCGTCATCGATCGCTCGGGCTCGATGGGCGATCCCGTCGCGTCCGGCTCGGCGACGACGAAGTGGAGCGACCTGAAGACCGCGGTCTCGAGCCTGGTGACCAACTACGACAGCCAGATGCGGCTCGGCGCCGCCATCTTCTCGTCGGACGGCAACTGCGCCGCCGCCAACGTCGACGTGCCGGTGGCCTCGGCCGCGGGCGCGACGGTGATGACCAAGCTCAACGCGCAGGGGCCGAATGGCAACACGCCGACGGCGGCCGCGCTCGACACGGTGATCGGCAAGGGCCTCTTGAACGATCCGACGCGCGCCAACTACGTCGTCCTGGCGACGGACGGCCTGCCCAATTGCAGCGACACCGACGTGGCCAAGCGCATCACCACGCTCTACAACCAGACGCCGTCGGTGAAGACCTACGTCATCGGCATGGGCGACGGCACGGCGAGCGATCCGACGACGCTGAACTCGTGGGCCGACGCCGGCCACACCGCGCTCACCGGCGGGACGCACTACTACCAGACGAGCTCGCCGGCCGCGCTCAAGCAGGCGTTCGACGCCATCGTCGGCGGCATCGTGTCGTGCGACTTCAAGATGATGCAGGACGCGCCCGATCCGACGCTGATCTCGGTGACCGAGAACGGCGCGGCGGTCGCGCAGTCGCCGACGGTGGGATGGAGCTACGACGCCAGCTCGCACACCGTGACGCTGCACGGCGCCGCCTGCGACATGCTGACCCAGAACGCGAGCACGAAGGTGAGCGTGCTCTACGGCTGCCCCGGCCCGGCGCCGATTCCGTAGCGCTAGGTCTTCGTCTTCGTCTTCGCCTTCTTCTTCGCCGGCAGCTTCTGCTTCTTGTCGCCCATCTGCAGCTTCGCCACCGTCATGTCGACCGCTTGCTTGACCGCCTCCTTGCAGGCGTCGACGAGCAGCGGCTTGCCCTCCTTGTCTAGGTTGGCGTTGGCGCCGACTTCGGAGGCCACCATCGACTCGCCGTCGCCGCCGAGCGAGAGCACCTTGTCGGGGATGCTGTCGCCGAAGACCGAGAGCTTGATGCCGCGCACGAGCTGGCGGTACTGCTTGCCCTCGGCGGGCGGCTTCACCTCTTGCGTCACCGACATGATGCGCAGGGTGAGCTCGAGCGCCTTGATGCCGCGCTTGACGAGCGCGTCGTGGAGCGCCTCGGGATCGTCGGCCGAAGGCAGGCCGGCCGGAGCGACGGTGGTGAGCTCGGGGCGCTTGGCGAGCTCGGCTTTGAACGCGCTGAGCGCTTCGTCCTTGATGCCCGACTTGACGCCGTTGGCGTCCTCGACGCCGCGCACGACCACGTAGAACCTGGTGGCGGCAAACGCGGGCGACGCGGTGAGGAGCGCGAGGGCGAGGATTAGTCTACGCATGGGCGGGCATGGTACCGTGCGCGCGCTCGGCATGGAAGGCGACTCCGGGACAAGCGCAATCGATTGGATCGTTCGGCTCGCGCTGCTGGCGCTGGCGGTGGTCGCCGTGTGGACCGTGTTCGGCGACGACATCGCGCAATTTCTCGGCAGGTGAAGCATCAGTAGTATTACTTGACTCAATCGGGCCTTTCTTCGTACAGTTACGCGGGTTCATTCGCTATTCCCCTGAAGGAGCCGACGACCGAATGTTCGCGATCGTGGTGAACGAAAAAGGCGGCGAGCAGAAGCGGCTCGAGTTCGACAAGCCCGAGGTGACCATCGGTCGCGTGCAGGGGAATGACATCATCCTGCCCAAGGGCAACGTCTCGAAGCGACACTCGCGCATCGTGCTCAAGGACGGCAAGTTCATCATCGTCGACCTGAAGAGCACCAACGGCACCTACGTCAACGGGCGCAAGATCACCAGCCCGCTCGTCGTCAAAGGCTCCGACAAGATCTACATCGGCGACTTCATCCTCAGCATCGAGGAGCTCGCCGCGGGCGCGTCGGCCGACGATTCGGCGTCGATGGGCGCGCGGCCGCGTGCGAACACGATTCCGCCGCCGCCGCCGGCGCCGCGTGGGCGTCCGTCGACGGTGCCGGGGACCGAGGACGATTCCGAGCCGATGGGTGCGCCGCCGCCGGCCGCGGGCATGGGCCCGATGGACGACGAGTCGGGCGCGAGCGAGCTGCCCGAGCCGGTGCGCCCGGCGCGGCCCAGCCAGGTGCCGATGGGCGCCGGGCCCGCGTCGGTGACGCAGCCGCCGACACCGGCGCCGCTGCCGCCCGCGGCGCCGCCGGCGCGTTCGCCGTCACAGCCGCCGCCGGGCGTGGCACCCGCGTCGCGTCCCGCTTCGCGCACCGATTTGCCGTCCATGGCGCCGCGGCCTTCGCCGGTCGCGCCGCCGCCGGCTGCTGCGCCGCGTCCGGCGCCGCCGCCGTCGCGTCCGCCCGTCGGTGCGCGGCCGGCTGCGCCGATGCCGGCGGCTTCGGCGTCGTCGACGAGGCGGCAGGCGAGCTACGCCTCGGGCGCCGCGGAGGATCAGAAGCGGCAGCGCATCTCGGACTGCATGCGCGACGTGAGCACGCGCCTCATCGTGCAGCTCGATCTCGCGGCCTCGCGCAACGCCGAAGTCACGCCCGATTCGGATCTGTGGGCGCGCGCGGAGTCGGCGGCGTCGCAGATGGTGGCCGATCTGTCGGCCGACGGCAGCTTGCCGGCGGGCGTGGAGCCCGACGCGCTGTCGAAGGACGTCGTGCAGGAGACGCTCGGCGTCGGGCCGCTCGAGGAGCTGCTCGCCGACAACAGCGTGCGCGAGATCGCGGTGGCGCGGCACGATCGCATCTTCGTCGAGCGTGAAGGCACGCTGACGCTGGCGCCGAAGTGGTTCAGCTCGCCCGAGGCGGTCGAGCGCGTCTTGTCGCGCATGCTGGCGCGCGCGGGGCGCGGGCGCGACCTCGAGGCGGCGCGCGGCAATGGCCTCCTCGTCGAGGCGCGCGTGGAACATGGCCTCTTGTTGACGGCGGCGCTGCCGCCGCTGGCGGCGCGCGGGCCGGCGATCACGATCCGCCGGCCGCGGCGCGAGGCGGTGCGGCTCGGCGATCTCGTCGGGCAGGGGCTGCTCTCGCAGGGCATGGCCGACTTCCTCGATCTGGCGGTCAAGGCGCGGCGCAACATCGTCGTGTCGGGGCCGGCGGCGTCGGGGCGCTCGACCCTGGTGACGGCGCTGGCGCGCGCGGCGGACGAGGGCGAGCGCATCGTATCCGTCGAGGAGTCCGAAGAGCTCGATCTCGGCGACGGGCCGTGGATCCCGCTCGTCGCCGGGCGCGGGCAGAAGGCGCGCGACGCGGTCAACAACGCGCTCCGGCTCAAGCCCGAGCGCCTGGTAGTCGGCGACGTGCGCGGCGCCGAGGCGCTCGATCTCGTCGGTGCGCTCGCGGGCGGCTGCGACGGCTGCGTCTGCGCGGTGCAGGCGGCGTCGACGCGCGACGCGGTCAATCGGCTCACCGCGATGGCGCGGCTGGCGCCGGAAGCGCCGGCGGTGGAGGCGCTCACCGACGAGCTCACGCGCGGGGTGCACGTGCTGGTTCATCTCCTGCGCACGGCCGAGGGCGAGCTGCGCGTCGGCGAGATCGCGGAGATGACGTCGATGGGCGTGCAGCCCGTGTTCAAAGCCGAGGGTGGACGCTTCGCGCCGACGGGCCACGTGCCGTCGTGGGCCGAGGGGGCACCGCCGTCGACGTTTCGCTGATGAGGATGCCGCGGCAGGCGGTGGGCTGAAGCATGTGGCGGATTAGCGCGCTCGATCGCGACGGCCGTGAAGTCGGCCGCTTCGAGCTCGTGGCTGGCGAGCTGACCATCGGACGTGACGCCGATCGGCAGCTGGTGTTGCCGTCGGCGTCGGTGTCGCGGCGCCATGCGCGCGTGTACCTCGAGGGCGGGCAGCCCTGCATCGTCGACGAGGGCTCGGCCAACGGCGTCATCGTCGACGGCGTGCGCATCACGCAGCCGACCTACGTGAACGCGACCACGCGCATCGACGTCGCCGAGTTCCACCTGCAGCTCGATGCGGTGGGCGGCGCGGCCGAGTCGATGATCCCGCAGCCGGGCGTGCCGCGGATGACGCCGGTGCCGGGCACGATGCCGTCGGCGGGGCCGCCGATGCGCCTGGTGGCCGAGGGCGGGCCCTACGACGGGCGCGTGTTCGAGCTCGGCGCCGCCGAGTTCGCGGTCGGGCGCGCCGTCGACAACGACGTGGTGCTCGACGATCCGTCGCTGTCGCGCAAGCACGCCAAGGTCTATCGGCGCGGGCCGGCGGAGCTGGAGGTCGAGGACCTCAACTCGTCGAACGGCACCTTCATCAATCAGCGCAAGGTGGGGCGCGGCTCGGCGCATCCGGGCGACACGGTGCGCTTCGGCGAGCTCTCGTTCCGCGTCGAGGGCGACACGCTGCACGGCACGAGCGCGGTCACGGCCGACGTGCCGCGCTCGCAGTTCCTCATGATCGCGGGCGGCGCGGCGCTGACGCTGATCATGCTGATCCTGATGATCGTGTTCCTGGTGCGCAAGCCGACGCCGATCCAGGCGCCGGGCAAGGACGCGATCGCGCGCATCTCGCGGCAGGCGGACGCGCATCTGCGGCAGGGCAAGACGCTGCTCGCCGATCGCAAGTATCTCGAGGCCAAGGGCGAGCTCGATCAGGCGCTCGAGCTCGATCCGGCCAATCCGGAAGCGCGGCGGCTGCGCAACCTGGCGGTGCGCGCGCCCGAGGACGAGAAGCTGGCGTCGGCGGCGATCGTGAAGATCGGCATCGGCGACAAGAAGGCGCTCGACGAGGCGATGCGGCTGCTCGACGATACGACCGAGGGGACGCCGGCGCACGCGCGCGTGAAGGAGAAGCTGACCACGGCGCTGGTGTCGTTCGGCAGCTCGCAGTGCATGCAGAAGGCGTGGGCCGACTGCGCGTGGGCGTTGTGCCGCGCGTGGGAGGTGGCGCCACCCGACGGCAAGCCCGACGGCGCGACGACGCGCACGCTGCGCGACGCGGAGAAGCGGATTCACGATCGCTCGTACGTGCGCTGCCGCGCGGCGCCCTGATGGCGTTCTTCGACAGGTTTCGCGTCGAGCTCGGCAAGTACGACGACGGGGTGCACGACGTCGGCGAGCCGGCGGGCGAGGCGCAGCTCCAAGCGCGGACGCTGCCGCCGGGGCTCGGCGATTTCTATCGCTCGTGGAACGGCGCGCGGCTGTTCGCCGACACCATCGTGATCGCGCCGATCGGCGAGGCGGCGTGGCTCGACGGCGGCGGGGTGCGCATCGGCGAGTGGCCCGAGGGCGCGCTCGAGCTCGGCGGCGACGGGCGCGTGCGCTCGCGCGACGAGGAGGGCGCGATCGTGGTCGGCTCGACGCTGGAGAAGTTCCTGGCCGCGGTGATGGCGCGCGAGGGGCTGCTCGTCGAGCGCGACGGCGAGTTCAAGGACGTGTTCGACGAGGACGACGTGGCGCCCAAGGTGCGCGAGAAGCAGACGCGCGCGGCGCTCAAGGCCGATCCCGACGCGGCGGCGTGGCACCTCGAGGCGGCCGAGCGCGCGTTCGACGACGGCGACGACGCGGCGGCGGAGGCGGCGCTGGCGCGGGCGGTGGCGCTCGACGAGAACGCGGCGGCGGCGTGGGCGCTGTTCGGCGCGCTGCAGCGACGGTCGGGGCGATTGGCGGCGGCGGCGGCGAGCTTCGCGCGCGCGGCGGCGGCGACGGCGGAGGGCGCGCCCGCGGTCAGGGCCGAGCGCGCGGCGGAGGCGGCGCGGGCGGCGGGCGAGGCGGCCGATGCCACGACGCGCGCGGCGCAGGCCGAGGTGGCGCGGGCGGCCGACGCGGGCGCGGTGGGACGATGGATCGCCGAGGCCAAGGAGCGGCTCGCCGACGGCGATCGCGACGGCGCGCTCAATCGCGCCACGCTGGCGGCGGCGGTGTCGCCGGCCGAGGCCGAGCCGATCGTGCGCGAGGCGCGCGTGCGGGCGAAGCTGAAGACGATCTAGGCGCGACGATTCAGCGACGCGCTACTTGAGCGACTGCTCTTGCACGACGACGAGCGGCTGGCCGGCGGCATCGACGCCGCGGAAGACGGCGCCGACGTGGTGCGCGGCGGCGGGGAGCGTGACCGAGACGAGCGGGTCGCCGTCGGCGGCGCCACCGATTTGACGCGTGCGCACGAGGCGGCGCGGCCCCTCGCCGACGTCGGCGTAGACGCTGACGGTGCCGGCGCCGAGCGGCACGTCGTGCACGCTCACGGTCGTGACGCCGTTGGTGTTGGCGACGGCGAGCGAGCCGCGGAACAACAGCTCGAGGGCGCCGGCGGCGTAGCGCGCCGTCTCGGGCAGGAGGGCGCGCGCGTAGTCGGCGAAGCAGCGCTCGTCGAGGGCCCAGACGACGCCGTTGGGCGTATTCATCCAGCGCACGAGGTGCGGCACGGCGCCGGCGGCATAGCCGCTGCGCCCCGCGCCCGGCGCCGTCTGCGGGCGCGTGTAGCGGCCCGAGTCGGGCAGCGTGCCCGGCGTGAAGAAGCGCGACTGCGTGCGATCGGCGAGGCCCGAGCCGTCGCCGTCGTGGAAGAGCGCGTCGAGGCGCGGCTTGACGACGGGCGCGCCGCCGAGGTCGGGCACGCCGAGGCGGCCGTACTCGACGTGGACGAAGCGCTCGTAGGGGCCGGCGTCGGCTTCGAGGGCGACGCGATAATCGTCGCGCACGAACGTGGGATCGCCGGCGTCCTCGACGAGGTGCAAGATGCTGCCGGCGGCCACGAGAGCGCGCGCGAGGGCACCGTCACGCTCGGCGGGCGTCGGCGCGGCGACCGAGCGCTCGAGCTCGGCGTGGAAGCGCGCCAGGCCCCACTCGTTGTCGGGCGAGCGCAGCCACGCGGTCGACGCCATGCCCGAGCCGTCGAAGGCGGTGCCGGTGAAGACGCCGCGCATGCTGCCGACGCCCGAGGCGGCGGCGCCGAGGCGCGTGCGCAGCGCCTCGCCGTCGACCTGGTCGAGGCCGCGGTTGCGCGTGGGATCGAAGAAGTGGTTGCGCGTGCGCGCCGCGGGCACGCCTTCGATGGCGGCGCCGGCGACGAGCCAGCCGAGCGCGCTCAGGCGCCCGCGATCGGGCGCGTAGCCGCTCTCGGGGTCGAGCTGCGCCACGCGGCGCAACAGCTCGCGGCGCGCCGGATCGCGCGCGCTGCCGTCGAGCGCGAGCGACTCGTAGAGGCCGAGCGCGCGATCGAAGTGCGCCATGAGCCGCTTGTGCAGCGACGAGGCGAAGGCGGCGCGCTCGGTCAGGCCCGCGTGCGTCGAGGCGTGATAGGCGTGCGCCGGGATCGCCGCCAACAGGATCAGAAATGGGAGCGCGCGCTTCATCGGTGGAGCTCCGGCGGCTTGAGCTTGAACTGATTTTCGTCGGGCGCCGGCTCTTCGGGCTTGGTCGGCTCCGTGGGCTTGGTCGGCTCCGTGGGCTTGGGCGGCTCCGTCGGCTTCTGCGGCTCCGTGGGCTTCTGCGGCTCTGCGGTCTTCTGCTCTTCGGGCTTCTTCGGCGCCGTCGTCGTCTCCGGCGTCGCCGCGGGCGGCAGCTCCGTCGGCACCGGTTTGCCGAGGCGATCGGCGCGCGCCATCACGCGCTTCAGAATCCCCGCCGCCTGATCGGCGTCGCGGCACTGGTCGAGGCCGCAGGTGAGCTCGATGACCACGCCGTGCGCGTGGTCGAGCGCCGCGACGGCGATGATGCGGCCGTCGTAGCCGCGCAACGAGTGATCGGCGATCTCGTCCTTGCGCTCGGCGTGCGGCACGTCGGCGAGCATCTTGGCGTAGCGCGCATCGGCGGCCTCGGGCGTGGTCTTCCAGACGCGCAGCGCGGCGTCGAAGGTCTCGGGCTTGCCGACCGCCTTGAAGTGGCGGCTGTCGTAGCTCGCCGTCGTCGGCAGATCGCCGAGCTTGTCGATCGTCAGCTCGCCGGCGTAGCCGGTGACGGCGCGCAATTCGTCGAGAGAGAGCAGCACGCCGGCGTCGAGCGGCGGCGCGTGCGGCTCGCCCGCGGCCGCTTCGCCCGCCTTGGGCGGGCCGCTCGTCAGCTCGAGGCTCGCTTCGACGACCTCGTTGCCGACGGCGCGCTTGAGCGCGCCCGAGCCGCCGACGAAGCGCAGGTGCTTGACGTGCGACAGCGCGCTCGTCCAGCGGTCGAGCTTGACGTCGTTGTTGTGCTGCGCGAAGTCGGTGCGCGCGCGGGCGCCGCCGAGGGCGTTGTCGAAGATGCGATCGGATCGGTAGGCGACGTAGCCGCGCGCGTAGATGACGAGCGTGACGCCGATGATGCGCGCGCGTCCCGACGGCGTGTCCGAGAGACGATCGACGACGTAACGCCCATCGTTGTCGGTGGCGACGGTGGTGACGGCGCCGCCGGCGGGCGCGGTCAGGCCGCGGCCCATCTCGAAGGCCCACGATGCCTGGACGATGGCGCCGGGGATCGGCTTGCCGCTCTGCGCGTCGACCACGCGGCCGTCGAACTCGCCGAGGAGATCTCCGGGCATGACCGTATCGGGGCGTGCTGGGAAGGGCGCCTGGACGATCGCCGGCGCGCAACCCAACCAAGCGCCAACACCCATCATTAATAGGATGGCCGTCGGCTTGATGGAGAATCTTGGGCTTGGTATGCTCATGATCTGGGAAGAAGCGGCTCCGTTGTTTAGCTCAGGCCAGGGGCAGTCGTAAAGGG
Organism: Polyangia bacterium; assembly: GCA_035607415.1. GTDB lineage: Bacteria > Myxococcota_A > Polyangia > Palsa-1104 > Palsa-1104 > JAQBQH01. The sequence continues at coordinate 68,538 of DATNAQ010000093.1, read as the reverse complement.
GCCGTAAACTCGAATCTTCTTTGACTCGCGAGGTCACCGGCGCGATGCCACGTTGCTCGCATTGTGGGAAGGTCAACCGCGAAGGGTCGCTATTCTGCCAGGATTGCGGCCATCGCTTGGAAGCGGCCCCGGCGCCGAAGGCGGCGGCGGCCGGCGGAACGACGTGTAGCGCTTGCGGAACCGTGAACCCACCCGGCATGAACTTCTGCAAGATGTGCGGGACTTCGCTCATGGCCAAGCCGGCGCAGGCGCCGATTGGCATGGCGTCGACGGTCGCCGCGACGGCCGAGCCGGTGGCGGCGCCCGCGCCGCAGCCGGCGCCGCAGCAGGGGGCGGCCAAGGCGATCTGCCCGGCGTGCGGAAAAGGCACGCCCGTCGGCTTCGCGTTCTGCCAGCACTGCGGGCAGCGCTTGTCACCGTCGGCGCCGGGCGCGGCGCCACCGTCGGTGCGCAATGCGCCGGCGCAGCCGGTGACGGCCCCGGGCGGGAGCCCGGCGAACGTGCCGCCGGCGTCGCAAGCGCAGCCGATGGGCGTGAACACGATGGGCGTGGCGTCGACGATGGCGGCGATGTCACCGTCGCAGACGCCGGGCGTCACGCCGACGCCGCCGGCGGGGATGCCGCGGTCGCAGCCGATCTCGTCGGCGCCGGCGCCGGCGCAGCCGCGCGTGGCCCAGCCGGTGGCCGCGGGCGTGATCGGCAGCGGCGGCAACGGCCACGCGCCGAACGACGCCTTCGCGCAGACGATGGCGCCGAACGCGGCGAGCCTGGAGATGCTCGAACAAGTGCGCAACACGGGCGCGCGCGCGGCGGCGCTGCCGTCGACGACGCAGCCGGACATGCCGGCGGCGCCCAAGCTGCAGACGACGCACGGCACGCTCGTCGCCGTCAATCGCGACGGCTCCGACGGGCGGACCATCGAGATCGCGGCCGAGACCTTCGACATCGGGCGCTCGGAGGGCTCGCTCCACTTCGCGGACGATCCGTATCTGGCGGCGCGGCACGCGCGCCTGGTGGTGCAGAGCGGCAAGGTGATGCTGCGCCCGCTCGACGGCGTCAACGGCGTGTTCGTGCGCGTCCAGAGCTGCGATCTGGCGCCGGGCGATTCGTTCCTCGTCGGAAAAGAGCTGCTGCGCTACGAGCCGCTCGGGCCGGAGGAGCGCGAGCTGCCGTCGCTGATGGAGCACGGCGTGCGCATCTTCGGCTCGGCGCCGCGCGAGGCGTGGGGGCGCTTGCGTCAATTGACCATCGCCGGCACCGCGCGCGACGTGTGGCACCTGACGCGGCCCGAGCTGGTGCTGGGGCGCGAGGAGGGCGACGTCACCTTCCCCGACGACGAGTTCATGTCGCGCCGCCACGCCGCGGTCAAGCGCGTGGGGACCAAGGCGCGGCTCGAGGACCTGGGCTCGTCGAACGGGACGTTCGTGCGCGTTCGCGCCGATCGCGAGCTCAAGCCGGGCGATCTGCTTCGTCTCGGCGATCAACTGTTGCGGTACGAGCCCTGAGGACAGGCCAGGAGACCGCGTGGTGAGCGAAGAATCTGGGCCGCTGCCGCAGTCGACGGAGAGCGCCGCGGGCGCTGTCGAGGTGCGCCTGTGCGGGCGCACCGACGTTGGGCTCATCCGCGAGCACAACGAAGACAGCTTCGTCGTGGTGCGGCTCGACGACGGCGCGCGCGAGCAGGAGAAGCTGGCGCAGCACACGCTGGGGACGCGCGGCACGCTGCTCGTGGTGTGCGACGGCATGGGCGGCGCCGCGGCCGGCGAGGTCGCCTCGGGCATGGCCATCGAGGCGCTGGCGACGACGATGCTCGACGCGCACATGATCGACGCGCCCGAAGGCGTCGTCGACGACGAGCGCCAGCATCTGGCGCGCAAGCTGCGCGGCGCGGCGCGCGACGCCAACGCCCAGATCTTCAAGGAGGCGCGCGAGAACCTGGCGCGCTCGGGCATGGGCACCACCATGACGGCGGTGCACCTGTGGGGCGGCCACGCGCTCATCGCGCAGGTGGGCGATTCGCGCGCGTACGTGTGGCGCCAGGGCGCGTTCACGCAGGTGACGCGCGATCAGTCGCTCGTCAACCAGCTGCTCGAGACGGGGCAGATCACCGTCGAGCAGGCGAAGTTCTTCGAGCACTCGAACGTGATCCTGCAGGCGCTCGGCGTGCAGGAAGAGGTCGAGGTGCAGCTCTCGAAGGTCGAGCTGAAGAAGGGCGATCGTCTCATGATGTGCTCCGACGGCCTCGTCGGCGTCGTGAGCGACGAGGAGATCTCGGCGGTGGTGGGCTCCATCGACGAGCCGGCCGAGGCGGCGCGCATCCTCATCGAGATGGCCAACGGCGCCGGCGGCCCCGACAACATCACGGTGATCGTGGCCCACGTCGACGGCAGTGGCCTCGTCGAGGCGACCGAGAAGGACGCGCTCACGTTCGAGCACTGGCGCATCGATCCCGAGGTGGCGCCCGCGCCGACGGGGACCGAGACCTTCGACGGCTTCACGCCGGCGTCGCCGACGAATCCGACCACCGAGCATCGCGTGGTCGCGTCGCACCAGGCCTCCACGCACGCGGCGCGCAAGCCGACCATGGAGCTGATGTCGATGGCGGTGGTGGTCGGGCTCATCCTCGGCAGCATCGTCACCGGTGCCGCGCTCTATCGTCACGGCGTGCGCTGTCACGTGGCGTCGCACGTGGCGGGGCTGGCGGTGATGTCCGACGGGCACGACACCGGCGCGCGCACGCAGGAGGGCGCCATCGAGCTCAGGCTGCCGCCGGGGCGCCACCTGTTGTCGTTGCGCGCGGTCGGCTCGCCGCCGCTCGGCGAGCACGAGGTGCAGGTCGAGGCGGGGCAGGCGTGCGAGGTGAGCTTCACGGAGCCGGCGGCACCGCGGTGAAGCTGACGGTCGACATCGTCGGCGGGGCGCGTGCCGGGCAGCGCCTGACGTTCGACGTCAACGGCAAGGCCATTCGCTTCGGGCGGCAGCCGGACAACGAGGTCGCGTTCGATGCCGAGCGCGATCGCGACGCCTCGGGACGGCACGCCGAGCTGCGCGTGGAAGCCGGCGTGGTGTGGCTGTACGACCTTGGATCGGCGAACGGCACGCGTTTGAGCGGTCGGCCCGTCGCGGGCAAGGCGGCGGTCGTGCCCGGCAGCGAGATCGAGTTCGGCGCGGGCGGGCCGCGCGTGCGCGTGGGGTTCGAGGGCGCGGCGGTGATTCCGCCGACGATCGCGAATCCGAACGCCAAGCCGATGGTTCCGGGCACCGTCGCCGGCGGCGGCAAGGTCGGGCAGCGCACGGTCGCGCTCATGATCGAGCAGGCGCTGTCGCGGGCGCGGCGCGAGCCGGAGCGGCTGCGCGTGCTCGTCATCGCGCTGGCGGCGCTGCTCGTGGTCACCGTCGGTGGCGTGGTGGTCGCGTATCGCTTGCGCCCGCCGTCGGACGTGGCGCTGCGGCGCGAGATGGTCAAGGTCATGGAGCTCGAGCGCGCGGCGTCGGACGCCGAGCGCGCCGGGCTGCAGAAGAAGCTCGACGAGCTGTCGGGCAAGCTGCAGCACGCCGGCGGCCAGGGGACGACCGGCGCCGGCATCGCCAAGGCCAACCGCGCGGCAGTCTGGCTGGTCGCGGTGCACACGCCGACCGGGCAGGAGGAGGGCTTCTGCTCGGCGTTCGCCGTCGCCGACGACAAGCTGGTGACCAACGCGCACTGCGTGGCCGCGGCGGAGGATCTGCGCAAGCGCGGCGGGCAGATCGTGGTGGTGCAGAACGGCGACGCGCGCACGCGGCTGACCGTCGAGCGCATGCGGCGGGTGCGTGGGTTCGTGCCGGGCGGCTCGATCATCTCGCCCGACGTCGGCTGGCTGAAGATCGATGGCAAGCTGCCGGCCAAGGTGCAGCTGGCGAGCGCGTCGGAGTACGACGCCATCGCCACCGGCGACACCATGTTCACCTACGGATTTCCCGGACGACTCGCCGACGTCAGCGCGCCCGAGGCCACCTTCGTCGAAGGCGTGGTCGGGCGCATCACGACGATCGATGGGCGCGCCGGCGACGTGAAGGAGATGCGGCTCATCCAGCACTCGGCGTTCACCTCGGGCGGCACGTCGGGCAGCCCGATCTTCAACGCCGCGGGGCACGTGGTCGCGGTCAACACCGGCGGCTACGTCGACAAGTCGCGCGCGCTGGCCGGCTACAACTTTGGAATGCGGATCGACTTGGCGGAAGAGCTCTTGAGCGAGGCCGACGAATGAGCGAGCGAACGGAGGTGCGGGATTTTCGCGCCCGATGCGCCGAGAGCAGCGAAGCGTCGATCGTCGTTTGGGGCGCGCCGCGCCGAAGTGAGCGAGCGAGGCAACCATGAAGTGCGTCAAGTGTGGAAACGCGCTGGAGGCGGGGGCGCGCTTTTGCGGCGCGTGCGGCACGCAGCAGCCGGGCGCGGTGATTCCGCAGGCGTCGGTGCGCACCGGCGCCAAGACGCTGTTCCAGGGCGGCTCGGCGAGTACGCCGGCGGTCAAGCCGGTCGCGCCGCCGGCGAAGGAGGCCGTGCCGGAGAAGAGGGGGCCGGTCTCGTCGGCGATGAGCTTCGCGGCGACGATCGCGCCGGGCTCGGTGGAGATGAAGGCGATCGCGCCGCCGACGGCGAACCCGCAGGTCGTCGCCAAGCCGCAGCCGACGCCGCAGCCGGCGGCGCAAGCCTCGAAGCCGCCGGCGCGCGTGCTGCCGGCGTCGGCGCCGGCCGATTTGACGGGCCAGCTCATCAACAATCGCTATCTCGTCGAGGACAAGCTCGGCGAAGGCGGCTTCGGCGCCGTCTATCGCGCGACGCAGACGGGCATGAACCGCAAGGTGGCGCTCAAGGTCCTGCACCCCAAGATGGCGAAGGACCAGCAGGTGGTCGGGCGCTTCAAGCGCGAGGCGCAGGCGTCGTCGCTGCTGCGCGCGCCGCACACGGTGCAGGTCTACGACTTCGATCAGTCGCCGGACGGCGTGATGTACCTGGCGATGGAGATGCTGCAGGGGCGCTCGCTGCACGCGATCCTGGCGCAGGACGGGCCGCTGCCGCCGGCGCGCCTCTGCGGCGTGATGGACGGGATCGCCGATTCGCTCGGCGAGGCGCACGGCCACGGCATCGTGCATCGCGACATCAAGCCGGAGAATATCTACCTCGAGGATCGGCCGACGCCGGACTTCGTGAAGGTGCTCGACTTCGGCATCGCCAAGATCGTGTCGGGCGAGGGGCTCGGCGGCTCGACGGGGCCGGCGCTGACGGCGGCGGGACAGACGCTCGGCACGCTCGAGTACATGTCGCCCGAGCAGCTCATGGGCGCGCAGCTCGACGGGCGCAGCGATCTGTACGCGCTCGGGATCCTCTCGTACGAGATGGTGACCGGGGCGCTGCCGTTCATCTGCAAGACGCCGGGCGAGATGATCACGGCGCACTTGAAGACGATGCCACCGCCGCCGTCGCAGGCGGCGCCGACGCGCGGGATTCCGCCGCTGCTCGACCAGGTGATCCTGAAGCTGCTCAACAAGAAGCGCGAGGATCGCTACAAGGATACGGCGGAGCTGCGCGTGGATCTGCAGCGCCTCATGCGCGGCGAGACCGGCGCGATGGCAGGCAAGGGCACGCCGCCGCCGGCCGGCGTGGTGGTGGCGCCGACGCAGCCGACGCGCAACGCGCCGGCGACCGACCGCGTCCCGCCGATCGCGTCCGCGACGTCGGAAGTGCCGGTGACCAGGAGCGGCGTCAGCAGGGGCACCCTCTTCCTCGTCGCTGGCCTCATCCTCGCCGTCGCGGCTGCCGTCGTCGTGATCCTCCTGTTCGTCGTCAAGTAACCCAGGAAAGATTCACAGGGAGATCAGAGAGCCTGGGAGATCAAAGATTCTTGGTCTCTCAGGCTCTCTGATCTCCCTGTGTGCTTTTTCCCTTAGTGCACTAAGGAGTGGCCGGCTTTGTCGCCCCAGACTTCGCGGAGGCGGGCATCACGGCCGCAACCCGCGCGGTACGAGTAGTAGCGCGCGGGATCCTTCTTCCAGAAGTCCTGGTGGTACGCCTCGGCGTCCCAGAACTGCGTGGCCGGCACGATCTCGGGCGTGACCTTCTTCTTCAGCTGCGCCTCGACGGCGCGCTTCGACTCTTCGGCCGCCTTCTTCTGCGCCTCGTCGAGATAGAAGATCGCCGGGCGGTACTGATGGCCGCGATCGCAGAACTGCCCCTCGGCGCTGAACGGATCGATGTTGTGCCAATAGATGTCGAGGAGCTTGGCGTAGGTCGTCTTCGCCGGGTCGTAGAACACGTGCACCGACTCGGCGTGGCCCGTCGTCCCCGAGCTCACTTGCTCGTAGGACACGTTCCGCTCGCTGCCGCCGTCGAAGCCGCTCACTACCGACTTCACGCCGGGCTGCCCTTCGAACGCCGTCTCCATGCACCAGAAGCAGCCGCCGGCGAAGATGGCTTCGCCGCGCTCGGCGGCGTGCGCGGACGTCGCCGCGCCGAGCGGCGCCGCTGCGGCGAGCGCGAAGAGGACGAGGGCGCGCCTCATTTCACGAGCTCCTGCTTGAGCGCCACGCCGTTGATGCAGTAGCGCAAGCCGGTCGGCTTCGGCCCGTCGTCGAACACGTGCCCGAGGTGGCCGCCGCAGCGCGGGCAGTGAACTTCGTCGCGCTCGATGCCGAGGCTGTTGTCCTTCTGCACCGCGACGGCGTCGGCGGTGGCCGGCCGCGTGAAGCTCGGCCAGCCGGTGCCCGAGTCGAACTTGTCGTCCGACCGGAAGAGCACCAGGCCGCACGCGGCGCAGCGATAGATCGCCTTGCGATGGTCGTTCCAGTAGGGCCCGCTGAAGGCGACCTCGGTGCCCTGGTGGCGCATCACGTCGTAGGCGAGCGGCGACAAGATCTTCTTCCACTCGGCGTCGGTCTTGACGACCTTGTCGGCGCGCGTCGGCTGCGCCGCCTGCTTCTCGTCGGCGTGCGCTGCGAGGCCGTTGCAACCAGCCAACCCGAGGAACCCAATCAGGAGCGTTCGCGGTCTCATCTTCGTCCTCCGCTCAAGTATACGACCGGGCGCGACGGACGGTTTCGCGCTCGCTCAGAGGGTATCGAGGATCCCTTTGACCTCTTCGATGTCCTTGAGATACGGGGGCGAGAGCGCCAGGAAGCGCTGATACTCCGTGCGGGCGCCCGCTCGATCGCCGCGCACGCGCAACAGATCGCCGATGAGCCGGTGCGGCTCGGGCATCTTCTCTTCGAGACCTTCGGCGCGGCGCGCCTCCTCGAGCGCGCGATCGGGATCGCGCTTGCGCAGCCGCTCGGCGGCACCGAGCTCGCTCTTGGCCAGCAGGTAGGCGCGGAACTCGTCGGTCTGCGCGGTCGGATCCTCGGGCAGGTCGGGCGGCTGCGCCTCGGCGAGGCCCTGCAGCTCCTTCTTCAGGTCGAAGCCGACGTATTTGCCGAGGAGGTGCGGCCCGGTCGAGACCCAGATGGTCAACGCCGTGGCGTCGACCACCACCGAGTGCGTGGCGATGATGGCGTCGAGCGCGTTGCGGTTGCCGAGCCCGAGGTCGGTGTTGCCGACGCCCTTCTTGTCGCGGAGGATCTCGAGCGCCTTCTTCGGATCGATCTGCCCGCGCCAGTGCTTGACCAGCTCCTCCATGCGCTTCATGCGCGCGCCCGACGTGAGGTAGCGCTTGAGCCGATCGTTCTCCGCGTCGGCGGCGAAGGTCGGCGACAGCGCGTGGTTGGCGAGGACCATGGTGCCCTCGGCGCGGCTCGAGCGGCGCACCTCGAGGCGGCGCGGCGTGCGCTCGATGACCGCCGACTCGCCGGTCTTGCCGTCGCCGACCATGTAGAAGTCGGGCACCATCACCGGCGTCTTTTTGACCATGGCGATGACGTCGTCGATCGACCTGGCCTGCTCCATGATGTCGCGCACCAGGATCTCGACGGGGACGCCTTCGCCGCCCTTGTCGTCGCTGCGCGCGGCGTTGATGCTGACGAAGATGCCCTCGGCGTTCAGGCCGGTGATGACGCCCGACATGCCGAGCCACGCCACCGACGCGAACGGGATCTTGCCGCGCGGCTTGTAGAAGAGGATCGCCTTTTCGCGATCGAAGATCTCGGGGCCCTCGAAGTCGAAGTTGCGCCCGATGATGAGGTGGCCGTTCGTCGAGGCCGGGCCGCCGGCGGCGAACGCGGTGCAGCCGAGCAGCGGCGAGTGCTCGAGGCCCTGCGTGATGTCGTGCAGCGCGTGATAGAAGACGAGCCGGTGGTAGATCGGCAAGAAGTCGCTGTGGAGATCGTCGACGCCGCGGGCCATGCCGGCGATCTCCTCGGCGCGATCGGGCGGCAGCAGATCGCCGATGTGGCGGTAGCGCAGGCGCACGCCGGCGCGGATGAGCCATAGCGCGATCTTGGACGGCACGTACTTGGCCATCTCGCCGAACATGTAATCTTCGGTCTCGAGGAAGAGCCGGTTGCCGAGGCGGCCCTGGGCCCAGCCCATCGCGTAGGGCTCGCCGGTCAGGTGCGCCTCCCAGATGCCGCGCTCGCGCCCGAGCCAGCTCTCGCCCACATAGGCGCGCGGGCCGCGCACCTCCAGCGGCAATTCGGACGCGGCGCGCACCGCGGGGTCGATGCGCGGCGGCTCGATCCGGGTCATGCGCAGGAAGACGAGGTATGCGATGAGCCCACAGAAGAACGCGCCGGCCAGGACCACGGCGCCCCGCCGGACCCAGCGGCGCGAGACGGTGCGGCCCTTGCTTCCGAGGTACAGGCCGTCGCTCTTGGGCATCATTGTCGACGGGAAACCTAGCACGAAAGGCGTGCGTTGACCGCTCGCCCGCGGACTTGCTATTCTCTTTTTTCGGCGGCGAATCATGGTCGCGATGTGCATCTTCGCAGCGGCTCCACAGCTGCCAGCCGGCTCGAGCGCCCTGGTGTGGCTCGGCATCGCGCTGGTGGCGCTGGCCGCATCTGCAGCCGCCGTCTTCTGGTGGCTACGGGCGGGTGCGACCCGCGTGGGCCACGCCGAGCGCGCGGCCATGGGCGCCTTGCCGCTGACCTGTCCGGCCTGCCGGCGCGGTTATCCGGCGGGCACGACCTACTGCCCGGTCGACGCCTGCAAGCTGGTGGCGACCGCCGAAGGCGCGAGCGCCGAGCGCGCGGCCGCGGGTGGCAAGTGCCCGCGCTGCCGGCGCGTCTACGACGCGGGCACGCGCTTCTGCGCGGTCGACGCCGAGGAGCTGGTGCCGCTGCAGCTGTGGCAGGCGGCGCATGCGGGCGAGGGCGGCGTGCATGTCGACGAGGCCGATGCGGCCGGCGGCGTCGCGGCGCGCGGTGGGGCGCCGGTGCACTTCCACGGCGAGGGCAAGATCTGCCCGGTGTGCGCGGCCAAGTACGATCTCGAAGCCACCTTCTGCGGCCGCGACGGCTCCGAGCTCGTCACCGTCAACTAGGGACTCGCGGCGCTTCGTTGCTCCTGCCTCGCGCGCGCGGCGCCGCACCGCCCTCGGTGCACGCGAATTCCCGACCCGGGACGCTAGACGCGGTCGCGCAGGCGCGTGCGGGTGCGGCGCGCGTGCAGATCGGCGACCGCCTCCTCGTCGGCGGTGCGGGCGGTGCGCGGATAGCGCGCGATCTGGTTGCGCACGTGGTGGCCGATCTCGTGCGCCAGCACGTCGCGCATGAAGAGCGCCATGTCGCCGTCGGTGAAGTGGACCGACACGCCGTGGCGGTGGCGCACGATGCGGGCGCCGGCGCGGCGCAGCTCGCGGGCGATGGCGCGATCGAGCGCCGACATCCACCACTCGCCGGGCGGCAGCGAGTAGAGGAGGATGTCGCGCTCTTCGCGGCGGTAGAGCGCGAACGGATCGCCGACGTCGTCGACGCGCGCGCGCAGCTCGATGCGGCGCAGGTGGCGGAGGTGCTCCGCGGGAAGCGCGGCCAGGACGGTGCGGATCTGCGCCGGCGAGAGCGCGTGCACGTCGCCGTGGCGCGGCTTGCGCGCGACGACGCGCGGCAGGAACGGCGCCTTTCTCGTCGGCGTGCGCGTGGTGCGCGACATCAGGCGCGCTCGAGGACGACGGCGACGTTGGCGCCGCCCTGGGCGAACGCCGGCACGAGCACGCGCTCGATGCCGGGCGTGCCGCGCTCGACGATGTGCACCGCGGCGACCAGGCGCTGCGCCGCCGACGAGAGCGACTCTCCGATCGACGGCACCAGGCGCAAGAGCGGCACGCGCGCCCCCAGCCCTTCGTCGAGCGCCGCCGCCTCGCGCGCATCGTAGGCGGTGCCGTTGGCGCCCGAGACGACGAGATCGATGCGCCGGCCGGTGGCCGCTTCACGGACCGCGCGCGCCGCTTCGGGCCACGAGGGCGCCGAGCCCCAGCCGACGCGCGGGCGATCTTCGCTGCGCTCGCCGCGTCCGGTGACCCAGGCGCGCACGCGCGCATTGCGCTTTTTGGCGTCGTCCTCGCGCTCGACGATCATCATGGCCGCGCCTTCGCCGAGCGACAGATCGCGCGCGCCGAGCTTCTGGTAGCCGGCGAGCGCGGGGCCGCTCAGCTCGTCGACGCCGCCGACCACGAGCGCGTCGGCGCGGCCGAGCGCGAGCAGATCGCAGGCCATCGTCAGCGCCGCCAGCGGCGAGGCGTCGCGGTGGTTCACCGTCGAGTTCACGCCGCGCAGCTTGCACTCGAGCGCCAGCTGTCCGGCGGCGGCGTTCATCACCGACGACGGGAACAGCAGCGGCGACGCCGCTTCGGGCCCGCCGTCGAGGTAGCCGCGCATGAAGGCGATGGTCTCCGCGAGCGTGCCGAGCCCGGTGCCGAGGACCACGCCGATGCGCGTGGCGTCGTACGGCAGCGCCGCCTGCGCCAGCGCCTCCTTGCCGGCGACGATGGCCATCTGCGACAGCCGCGGAAAGCGGCGCAGCGAGCCCGGCGCGATGTGCTTCTTGGCTTCGAAGTCGCCCACGCGCGCCGCGGCCACGCCGTCGCCGTCGATGGTGACGGCGACCTTGCCCTCGTCGAGCGCGGCGAAGAAGGCGGTCTCGCCGACGCCGATGGGCGAGACCACCCCGACCGCGGTAATCGCGAAACGCACGCGCCGATGATAGAAGATCTAACGATGCGCGCAAGCGCCGCCGCTCTCGCCTTTCTCGCCTGTCTCGCCGCCGCCGCCGGCGCGTGGACCTTGCGCCGTCACGTCGAGGACGCCGACCTCGTCGCCGCCGCCATCGCGCTCGTCGCCATCGGTGGCGGCGCCTGCGCGCTCTTGCGCCGCCGCCTCGTCGCCGGACTGGCCGTGCTCGTCGCCGGCGCCGGCGTGTGGGCCGCGACCGGCGGCGTCGATCTCTACCTTCTGCCGCGCGCGCCGTACTTCGTCGGCGCGCCGCTGGCCATCGCGCTCGTCGCGCTCGTCTTCGCTAGTGCACCGAGTGAAGCAGCGGGCCGAGCACGTCGGGAGTGACGACACCGTCGTACTTCTTGACGATCTTGCCGTCGCTGTCGATGACGATGACCGTCGGGCGCGTCTGCGCGTCGTAGCGCTTGACCGTCTCGACCACCACCGGATCGTCGTCGTTGGTGCAGTCGACCTTGACGAGTTGGAAGCGCTGCAGCTCGTCGGCGACCTTGTCGAAGGTCTTCACGTCCATCTCTTTGCAGGGGATGCACCAGTCGGCGTAGAAGTCGAGCAGCGCCGGCTTGTGCGCCGCGCGCGCCGCGGCCATGCCCGCCTTCTCGCCGTAGATCCAGGCGAGCGGCTTCGGCGTGAGCATCCACGCGATCACGCCGAACAGGCCGGCGACCAGCATCGCCACGGCGAGGGTCTTGCGCACGATGGTGCCGGCGCTCGCGTGGAACGACAGGTGAACGGCGCCGAGCCCGATGCCGAACACGGCGATGGCGGCGTTGGCGGCGAGGAAGCGCGGCGTCGGGTGGCCGTAGTGCATGAGCCACGGCACCACGTTGCGCAAAAAGTAGAGCGCGGCCACGAGCATGATGACGCCGAAGATGCTCTTGACCGCCTCCATCCACGCGCCCGACTTCGGCAGCGCGACGGCGAACGCGGCGATCGCGAAGAACAGGACGCCCATGCCGAGCGCGTAGGTGAAGAGCAGCGAGCCGCCGATGGCCACCGAGCGCGTGGTCGCCACGAAGGTGAGCGCCGAGACCAGCGTCGGGCCGGTGCACGGCGCGGCGATGATGCCGCCGACCAGGCCCATGGCGAAGGCGCCGCCGAAGCCCTTGCCGCCCACCGACGACAGCCGCGTGGCCAACGAAGGCGGCAGGTTGAGCTCGAAGGCGCCGAACATCGACGCCGCCATGGCGACGAAGATGACCGCGATGGGCACGATCACCCACGGGTTGGCCATGAAGGTGCCGAACGCCTTGCCGGCGAGCGCGAAGCCGACGCCGAGCGACGCGTACATCACGCCGATGCCGGCGACGTAGCAAGCCGCTAGCGTCATCGCGCGCGAGCGCGGCACGTCGTCGCCGCGGGCGCCGAAGAGCGAGACGGTGATGGGGATGAGGGGATAGACGCACGGGGTCAGGCTCGTCAGGAAGCCGCCGACGAACATCGTGACGAAGGCGAGGAAGTAGCCGTGCGCGAGGAGATTGCCGCCGGACATGTTCCAGGTAGTATAGCAGCCCGGTCGCGATTGCCATGACAACCAAGCTTCCGACGCTGCGGCAAGCCATCGATTCGCTCGACGACAAGCTCGTCGAGCTGCTCAACGAGCGCGCGCGCCTGGTGCAGGAAGTGGGCGCCATCAAGGCGCAGCTCAAACAGCCCTTCTACGTGCCCGAGCGCGAGCGCCAGATCCTCGAGCGCTTGCAGCAGGCCAACACGGGGCCGTTTCCGACGGAAGCGCTGCGCCCGGTGTTCAGCGAGATCATCTCCGCCTGCTTGAGCCTCGAGCATCCGCTGCGCGTGGCGTTCCTCGGCCCCGAGGCGACGTTCACGCACATGGCGGCGCGCACGCGCTTCGGGCTGTCGGCGCGCTACGTGCCGGCGGCGACGGTGGCGGGCGTGTTCACCGAGGTCGAAAAGGGGATGGCCGACCTCGGGGTGGTGCCGATCGAGAACTCGACCGAGGGCGTGGTCAACTCGACCCTCGACGTGCTCATCGATTCGGAGCTGTCGATCACCGCCGAGATCGCGACCGAGGTGAGCCACTGCCTGCTCACGCGCTCGGGCACGCTCGACGGGATCGGCAAGGTCTACTCGCATCCGCAGGCGCTGGCGCAGTGCCGCGGCTGGCTCTCGGCGAACCTGCCGAACGTGGCGCAGATCGAGGTGGCGTCGACGGCGCTGGCGGCGCGGCTGACGCGCGACGACCCGGTGGCCGCGGCGGTGGCCTCCGAGCTCGCGGGGCAGCTCTACGATCTCAAGATCGCGCGCAAGAAGATCGAGGACGAGGTGCGCAACGTGACGCGCTTCCTCGTCGTCGGGCGCGAGCCGCCGCCGCCGACGGGGCGCGACAAGACGTCGATCCTGTTTTCGCTCAAGGACGCGGCCGGCGTGCTCTACAAGGTGCTGCAGCCGCTCGCGGACGCGGGGCTCAACCTGTCGCGCATCGAGTCGCGGCCGTCGCGGAAGAAGCTGTGGGACTACGTCTTCTTCATCGACGTCGACGGGCACACCGGGGAGCCGGGGGTGGAAGCGGCGTTGCGCGCGCTCGAGGCGCGCTGCGAGTTCGTCAAAGTGCTCGGCTCGTATCCACGCGCCGGCACGCCGGAGGAATGAGTGGTGGGCAACGAGAAGGACGAGCTGGTCGAGGCCGCGATCGCGAAGATCGCGCCGTACGAGCCGGGCAAGCCTATAGAAGAGCTCGAGCGTGAGCTCGGCGTGTCGTGGGGGCCGGGCGGCGCCATCAAGCTGGCGTCGAACGAGAACCCCTATGGGCCGTCGCCGCTCGGCGTAGCGGCGGCGCAGGCGCAGCTTGCGACGGCGAACCTGTATCCCGACGGTGGATCGTTCGCGCTGCGCAACAAGCTGGCGCAGCGTCATGGCGTCGACGCGGCGCAGATCCTCGTCGGCGCGGGCTCGAACGAGATCATCGATCTGTTGGTGCAGACGTTCTGCGCCGAGGGTGACGAGGTCGTCGCGCCGCAGTACTCGTTCATCGCGTACAAGCTGGCGGCGGAGAAGAACCGGCGGCCGTTCCGCGAGGCGCCGACGGCGCCGACGCTGGCCTACGACGTCGACGCGATCCTCAATGCGATCGGGCCGCGTACCAAGATCTTGTTCTTCGCCAATCCCAACAATCCGACGGGCGCGTACCTGCCGCGCGCGGGGCTCGAGCGGCTGGTGGCGGAGCTGCCGGCGCGCGTGCTCTTCGTCGCCGACGAGGCCTACTTCGAGTACGCGGCGGCGGGCGATTATCCCGACGCGCGGCAGTACCTCGGCCGGCGCGCGCGCATGGCGACGCTGCGCACGTTCTCGAAGATCTACGGGCTGGCCGGACTGCGCGTCGGCTACATGATCGCGTCGGCCGAGCTCAACGACTACGTCAACCGCATCCGGCTGCCGTTCAACGTGGCGGCCACGGCGCAGGCGGCGGCGCTCGCCGCGCTCGACGACGAGGCGCACGTGACGCGCGCGCGCGCGGGCAACGCGGCGGAGCTGCCGCGCTTGTCGACGGCGCTGGCCAACCTCGGGCTCGAGGTCTATCCGTCGCAGACCAACTTCATCCTCGTCGGGTTCGGCGCGCGCGACGGGCGGGCGCTGTACGGGGCGCTGCTGAAGAAGGGCGTGATCGTGCGCCCGATGAACGGCTACGGGCTGCCGCATCATCTGCGCATCACCGTCGGGACGAGCGCGGAGAACGAGCGGTTGGTGCGCGCGGTCAAGGACGTCTTATGACGTTTGCGCGCGCCGCCCTCGTCGGCTGTGGCATGGTCGGCGGCTCGCTGATGGCGGCGTTGCGCGCGGCGGCAGTGGTGGAGCGCGTGGTCGGGTTCGATCGCGCGGCGGCGCATGCGGAGGCGGCGCGGTCGCGCGGCCTCGTCGACGAAGTGGCGCCGGACGCGGCGTCGGCGGCGCGCGGGGCGCAGCTCGTGGTGCTGGCGGTGCCGGTCGGCGCGACCGCGGAAGTGTGCGCGGCGATCGCGGGCGCCGTCGCGGAGGCGACGCTGGTGACCGACGTCGGCTCGACGAAGACGGACGTGGTCGCGGCGGCCGAGGCGGGCCTGCCCGATGCGGCGCGCTTTTGCGGCGCGCATCCGATGGCGGGCACCGAGAAGAGCGGGCCGGCGGCGGCCGACGCGGCGCTGTTCCAGGGCAAGCTGGCGATCTTGACGCCGACGGCGCGCACGTCGCCGGCGGCGCGTGCGGCCTGCGCGGATCTATGGAAAGCAGCCGGGGCGCGCACGCGCGAGATGACGCCGGCGGCGCACGATCGCGCGATGGCGTGGGTGAGCCATCTGCCGCACGTCGTCGCCTTCGCCTTGGCGTCGGCGGTCGGCGGCGATGAGTTCGCCGGGCTCGCCGGCGGCGGCTTCGCCGACACCACGCGCATCGCGGCGTCGGATCCGGCGATGTGGCGCGACATCTTCCTGGCCAATCGCGCGGCGCTGCTCGACGCGATCCACGGGTTCGAGGGCCAGCTCGCGGCGCTGCGCGCGGCGATCGAGAGCGGCGATCCGGCGCGGATCGAAGGTTCCGTGCTGGCGGGGCGGAGCGGGCGCGCGCGCGTGCTGCGATGAGGCGGGCGGCGCTGGTGTTGGCGCTCGCGCTCGGGGGCTGCGGCAGCGGCGGAACGCGCGCGACGTCGACCATGCCGCAAGCGACTGACCGGCCCGTCGGCGAGGACGTCGTCGGCCTTTTGCCCGCGGGCGCCGACGCCGTGGTCGACGTGGACGTGACGCAGCTCGACAGCTGGCCGACGGCGCGCCGGCTCATCGGGCTCATGCCGCCCCAGGGGCGCGAGCGCCTGGCCCGCCTCGGCGACGATCCGCTGGCCGAGGTGAGCGCGGTCGGCGTCGCCATCTTCAAGGTCGGCACGCCCGACGCCGAGTCGGTGATCGTGGCGCGCGGCTCGCTCGAATGGGACAAGCTCAAGGCCACGATGCCCGACGGCACCGAGGCCGAGTATCACGGAGCCGCCGTCGTCGACGGGCCGGCCGACGCGCTCGCGCGCGTGACCCCGACGGTGTTCGCCTTCGGCTCGCGCGTGCTCGTGCGCCGCGTCTGCGACGTGGCGCAGAAGAACGACGACGGCTTCCGCACCGCCGGCGTCGATGCGCGGCTGCGCGACGCGCTCGCCAAGGCGCCGACGGCGAAGCTGGGGCGCCCCGCGCTCATGGCCGCGATCGTGCCGACGCAGCCGATGCGCGAGCGGCTGCGCGCCGAGAAGTGGGACGCCGCCGCCGATCTCGACTGGCTGGCGGTCTCGTTTGCCGTCGGTGACGGCTTCGACGTCGGCATCGTGGCCGGCGCGCACGGGCCGATCGAGGCCGAGACGTTACAAAAGATGATGAAGAAGCGCGCCGGCGAGCTCAAGACACAGGCGACGGTGCGGCTGCTCGGATTGGTGCCGTTCGTCGATCCGTTCGTCGTGGTGGCGAAAGACAACGAGGTGCACGTGGCGTATCGGTTGGCGGAGAGGCGCGTCGATCAGCTGGTGACGCGCCTGGAGCAGATGCAGTCGCTCGGGCGGCGCAAGGCGGCGCAGCCATGAGCGGCGGCGGGGCGCTCGAAACCCTACGCGTGCGCGGCCGTTCGCGCGCGCTCGCCGGCGACGTCAGCGTGCCCGGCGACAAGTCCATTGGCCATCGCTCGGTGCTGTTCGCCGCCATCGCCGACGGGCGCGCCACCGTGCGCGGCCTCTCGGGCGGCGAGGACAACCGCTCGACGATCGGCGTCCTGCGCGCGCTCGGCGTGGCCATCCGCGACGTCGCCACCGGCACCGTCGAGGTCGAAGGGCGCGGGCTCGACGGCCTGCGCGCCGCCGCCGGCGACCTCGATTGCGGCAACTCGGGCACGTCGATACGCCTGTTCGCGGGCCTGCTCGCGTCGCGGCCGTTCGCCTCGCGGCTCGTCGGCGATCAGTACCTGCACGCGCGTCCGATGAAGCGCGTGGTCGAGCCGCTCGCCGAGATGGGCGCGCGCATCACCGGCGAAGCGGGCAAGAAGCCGAACGAGGTCTACCCGCCGCTCGCCGTCGCCGCCGCGACCGGACGGCTGCACGGCATCCGCTACGCCTCGCGCGTGGCTTCGGCGCAGGTCAAGTCCGCGATCGTGCTCGCCGCGCTCGCCGCCGAAGGCGTCACCACCGTCGTCGAGCCGGAGCGCTCGCGCGACCACACCGAGCGCATGCTCGCGCACATGGGCGCGCCGCTCACCGTGCGCGGGCTCGAGATCACCGTCGACCCGTACGGCTGGGATCGCCGCCTGGCCGCGCGCGATCTCACGGTGCCCGGCGATCTGTCGTCGGCCGCGTTCTTGCTCGGCGCCGCCGCGGTGGTGCCGGGGAGCCGCATCGTCGTGCGCGGCGTCGGCGTCAACCCGACGCGCACCGGCGTGGTCGACGCCTTGCGCGCGATGGGCGCGAGCATCGAAGTCTCCGACGAGCGTCTCGTCGGCGGCGAGCCGGTCGCCGATCTGTCGTGCACCGGTGGCGCGCTGCGCGGCATTCGCATCTCAGGCGAGCTCGCGGTGCGCGCCATCGACGAGCTGCCGCTCATCGCCGCCGTGGCCGCGCACGCCGAGGGCGAGACGCGCATCGCCGATGCCGCCGAGCTGCGCGTCAAGGAGTCCGATCGCGTCGCCGCCACCGCCGCGATGCTGCGCGCGCTCGGCGTCGAGGTCGAGGAGCACCCCGACGGGCTCACCGTGCGCGGCGGCCGCGGCGTGGGCGCCGGGACCGTCGAGAGCCACGGCGATCATCGCATCGCCATGGCCGGCGCGGTCTGCGCGCTCGGCGCCGAGGGCGAGACGCTCATCCGCGACACCAAGAACGTGGCTACCAGCTTTCCCGGCTTCGCGCGCGCGCTCGCCGCGCTCGGCGCCGAGATCGGATGATTTCATGAAATTCACGCTCGCCCTCGCCACGATCGCGGCGTCGATGGCGGTCGTCGCGCCGGCCCGCGCCGCCGCCGACGACGTGGCCGCGCAGCTCGATGCGCTCGTCGCGCCGCATTTCCCCGCCAACGGCCCCGGCGCCGCCGTGCTGGTGCGTCGCGGCGATCAGATCCTGCTGCGCAAGGGCTACGGCTCGGCCAACCTCGAGCTCGACGTACCGATGCGCCCCGAGCTGGTCTTCCGCCTGGGCTCGATCACCAAGCAGTTCACCTCCGCCGCGATCATGATGCTCGTCGATCAGGGCAAGCTCGCCCTCGGCGACGACGTCCGCAAATACGTGCCCGAGTATCCGTCGCACGGCCCGACCGTCACCATCGAGCAGCTCCTCAGCCACACCGGCGGCGTCCCCAACTACACCGAGCAGCCGGCGTTCCACAAACGCGGGCGCGACGATCTCTCGCACGCCGAGCTCCTCGCCACCTTCAAGGATCTGCCGCTCGACTTCGCGCCCGGCACGCAGTGGAAATATTCGAACTCGGGCTACTACCTCCTCGGCATGGTGATCGAAAAGGTCACCGGCAAGAGCTGGGCCGCCTTCCTCGGCGAGCGCATCTTCACGCCGCTCGGCATGACCCACACGCGCCAGGGCGACGTCGCGCCCATCATCCCCGGCCGCGTCGCCGGCTACGACCGTGCCGACGACGGCTTCGACAACTCCGAGTACCTCAGCATGACCGGCCCGTTCGCCGCCGGCGCGCTCGTCTCGACGGTCGACGATCTGGCCCGGTGGGATCGCGCCATTGGCGACGGCAAGCTCTTGAAGAAGGCGAGCTGGGCGCGCGTCTTCGCCGCGCGGCGCCTGCCGGACGGCTCGTCGACGCACTACGGCTTCGGCTGGGGCATCAGCGCCGTGCAAGGCCACCCGGCCGTGTGGCACAACGGCGGCATCCCCGGCTTCAGCACCGCCATCGTGCGGGTTCCCGACCAGCGCCTCGTCGCCATCGTGTTGTGCAACTCGAGCCCGGCGCTGACCAACCCCGACGAGCTCGCCTTCCGCCTGGCGGCGACGGCGCTCGGCAAACCGTTCATCGAGCCGAAGCCGATCGCGCTGGCGCCGGCGGCCCTCGATCGCTACGTCGGCGTCTACAAGGTCAGCGACCGCGCGCGTCTCGTGGTGCGGCGCGACGGCGATCATCTGACGCTGCAACGCACCGGCCGCGGCCTGCTCGCGCTCGACGCCGAAACGGACGGCCGCTTCTTCGTGAAGGACACGCTCGTGCGCGTGGCCTTCGTGCGTGACGCGCACGGCCGCGTCACCGGCCTCGACATGACCGAGGCCGGCGCCGTCGACCATCGCGCGCGCACCGACGAGCCGCTGCCGGCCGAGCGCATCGCCGTCGCCGTCGACGGCAAGATCCTCGAAGGCTACGTCGGCCGCTACGAGCTCGGCCCGGGCTTCGTCATCACCGTCACGCGCGAGGGCGCGCACCTGTTCG
This sequence comes from Polyangia bacterium, assembly GCA_035607415.1. Lineage (GTDB taxonomy): Bacteria > Myxococcota_A > Polyangia > Palsa-1104 > Palsa-1104 > JAQBQH01. Next base: position 49,018 of record DATNAQ010000093.1, on the reverse strand, counting down.
CGCAAGCGACCGGCCAGCCGCGCTTCGAGCTCTTCGCCAGCGCGCCCGCCGAGTTCTTCCTCAAGGTCGTCGACGCGCAGGTGAGCTTCCACGCCGGCGGCAGCGGCCACGCCGCCGAGCTCGTGCTGCACCAGGGCGGGCGCGACATGCCCGCCAAGCGCCTGCCCTAAGCAGCGCCCTCGTCAGCTCGCCCTGCGCTCGTCGAGCCCGTGGGCGCCGACGGTGCGCGGCGGCGCCAGGCAGAAGCGGTTGCGTCCGCCGTTCTTGGCGGCGTAGAGCGCGCGATCGGCGGCCTCGACGATCGCCTCGCGCGTCAGCGCCGACGCCGGAAAGTCGTCGCTCGTCGCCGCGCCGATGCTGACGGTGCGCGACAAGGGCACGCCGGCCGCCATCACCTGCAGCGCCGCCACGCGCTCGCGCACGCGCAGCGCCACCGTCGCCGCCTCCTCGCGCCCGCTCTCGACGAGCAGGAGCGCGAACTCTTCGCCGCCGAAGCGGCACGCGGCGTCGCCGGCGCGCAGCGACGTCTGCAGCACCTCGGCGACGCTGGCGAGCATGCGATCGCCACACGGATGGCCGTAGGTGTCGTTGACCGACTTGAAGTGATCGACGTCGAGCAGCACGAGCGCGAAGCGGCGCGTGTAGCGGCGCGCCCCCGCGATCTCTTCGCTGACGCGTCGATCGAGGAAGCTTCTGTTCCAGAGACCGGTCAGCGCGTCGATGCTCGAGCGGTTGGCGAGAAGGTCGTGATAGCGCTTGAGCCGCAGGGCCGAGCGCACGCGCGCGCGCAGCTCGGCGCGATCGAACGGCTTGACCACGTAGTCGATGGCGCCGTAGTCGAAGGCGCGCACCTTGCCGCGCACGTCGCTGGTGCCGGAGACGACGATCACGGGCACGTCGGCGGTGCGCGGATCGCCCTTGAGCCGCTGCAACAGCTCGTAGCCGCAGCCGCCGGCCATGATCAGATCGAGGAGGATCAGATCCGGCGGATTGGCGCGGGCGTCGGCGAACGCCTCCTGCGGGCCGAGGGCGCCACGCACGGCGCAGCCTTCCTCGGCGAGATGGCCGGCCAGCAGCCGATGCATCAGCGGAGAATCGTCGACGACGAGGACGGTCTGCATGCAACCTACGCATCGACCACGGCGTGAAAAACTTTAGCGGGAGCGAATCAGCGGACGCCGCGCACGCGCCAGACGCGCGCCCCCTTCGGCCCGAACGCCCGCGCCGACGGGTTTCCGCGGTCGTACACGAGCTCGGCCTCGCGCGGCAGCTCGCTGGCGTCGTCGACCGACGCGGTCCAACCGCGATGCTGCACGATCACGAGGTCGTCGGCGCCGGCATGTAGGACACGCGCCTGCACGTCGGGATGATGCGTCTCGTAGTCGGGCTCGAGCCCGGCCTCTTCGGCGAGCAGTCGATAGATGCGGTGCGCGTCGCGCGCCGAGCCGTCGGGCCGCGCCATGAGGTAGCGCTCGATCGGATGGGCCGCGAACACCACGCGCCCGGCGCCGAGCCGATGCTCGGCGATCGCGAGGTTGCCGTCGCCGTCGACGGCGAGCGACTCGACGCCGGCCAGCGCCGGCTCGATCGGCAGCCGCGCCAGCGACTGCGGCGCCGCATGATGTTGCTGCCCCGTCGGCACCGACAGCACCGCCTGTCCCTTGAGGGTGAGCCGCTCGCCGGGCAGATCGAAGCAGCCGTAGCGCAGCCGATGGCGGAGGCCGGTGAGCGCCGTGAAGTTGGGGCACCACGCGCCCTGGTGAAACTCGTTCTCGCCGGAGAAGTAGGACCAATAGATCGTGGCGCCCGCGCGCGCCGCCGCCTCGAGCGTGTGCCAGGTCGGCACGCGCAGCTTCTGCGTCGAGGGCACCAGCACGAGCGCATAGCCGTCGAGCGGGTCGTCCTCGTTTACGACGTCGGCGTCGAAGCCGGCCTGCGCGGCGAGCACGAACGCCTGCAGGAGCGCGCGCTTGAGCCCGCCCTTGTCCTCCCACGAGAACGGGAAGCTGCGCTCGAGCCAGTCGCTGGCCACGAGAGCCACCCGCGCGCGCGGCCGCGTCACCGTCGGAAAATCGATGGCGTCGACGAGCGCGCGCAGGGCGCGCAGCTCCTCGCACACCGGCTTCTCGCTGCCGTCCGAGCGCAAGAGGCCGAAGCCGAGCTCGAACGCGTGGTGCGAGTAGGGCGTCTCCAGGCCGAGCGTGTGGCGATCGAAGTCGCTCGCGCACCACACGAGCGCACCCTGCGCGCCGGCCGCCAGCGACGTCAGCACCGACTCGCGCACGTAGGCGGCGTGCTCGGCCTCGCCCGCCTGCGTCGACGACGCGCCGAACTCCTCGAGCACGACCGGCCGCCCGCACGCGCGCGCGCGCGCCAGCTGGAAGTCGATGCCGAAGGCGTGGCGCAGCGGATCGACGTCGCCGTAGTAGACGTGCGGGCCGACCCAATCGACCACGCCGTCGGCGGCGAGCGCGCGCGTCGGCCAGCCGCCCATCATGCCGTCGCCGGTGCCGACCGGCCGCGTGGGATCCGCCGCGCGCACCACGTCGGTCATGGCGCGCGCCCAGGCGATCACGTCTTCGGGCGGCGCGCCGCTCTGGAGCCCGACGGCGCCGGCCCACAGCGGCATCTCGTTCGACAAGATCCACGCCGCCACCGCCGGCTTGCCGGCGAGCGCGCGCACCACGCCGCCGACGAGCGCCGTCTGCCACGCGCGCAGCTCTTTGTCGTCGTACAGCGAGCGATCGTCGTTCCTGGCGCCCTGGCCGGGAAAGCCGTAGTTCTCGCCCGACATGTGCCCGACGAGCGGCGACGGAAACAGCGACAGCCCCGCCTCGGCCGCCAGATCGGCGAAGCGCGCCATGAGCGCCAGCCGCCCCTCGTCGAGCGCCGGCGGATGCGGCATCATCGACGGCGCGAAGGCAAACACGCGCAAGCTGTCGAGGCCCGCCGCCTTGAGCGCGCGCAGCTCCTCTTTGACGACGGCCTCGTCGAAGCGCTCCCACATGCGCGGCCCGCCCGCGCGCGACCAATAGTTCGCGCCGAGGAGGAACCGTGGCGGCAGCTTCACGGCGCCGGCGGACATGGCCTCAGCCCCGGCAGATCGGGACAGTACTTGAGCTTGTCGGGTCCATCGCAGAAGCCGCAGTCGAGCGGCGACGGCAGCGACAGCCGCGGATAGGCCACGCAATCATCTTCGCGCACGCACTGCGCGATGAAGCGGCTCCCCGGATAGTCGACCGTCGCCACCAGCTGCGCGAGCACGGCCGTGCCGATCACGCCGTCGACCGTGGCCACCGTCGGCCGCACGTCGGCGTTGACGCCGACCAGAAGCGGCGTCACGTCCTCCATGACGTAGATGGGCAGCGGCGCCTTCAGCTCCACGACCGCCGCCGCCGGCGTGTCGTCCGACGAGTCGTTGCACTTGCTGTCGCCGTTGGTCGACGACAGGCACTGCACGACGTAGTCACCGCCGGCGCCGAGGCACGGGCGCGCCTTGTCGAGGAGGCAACAATGCTCGCCCGAGCACTGCGGATGATGCTTGGACTCGAAGTCGAGGTCCGCCTGGGTCCCGGCGATGTACGCGCGCCGGATGCGGCGCGAGCGCGCCAGCGACGCGCACGGCCCGAAGAACGCCTCGTTGCCCGACACCAGCGCCAGCGGGGAGGCGCCCGGATCGCCCGTCGCCGCCATCGGCACGCGCCCGAGCGACGCCACCGCCACCTGCACGCCGGCACCGGCGGCGCCTTCGTCGGCGGGATCGACGAGGTGCAGCGTCGTCAGCCCGCCGGCGTCGAAGAGCGCCTGGGCCGCGCCCGCGCCGCGCAGCCGATCGTACGCGTTGGCCGACAGCGCCATGCCCGGGAAGCCCGACGCCACCATCAGCTTCATGTCGACGCCCGACGGCACGTACGCCGGATTGGCCGGACAGGTGCCGCCCGGGAGCACGCAGGCCTGCGTCGCCACCGGATCGGGCAGCGGCTCGGTGCACACGTCGAGCAGCACCCGCGTCGGCGGATACGAATATTGGTTCTGCCCGATGGTGATGCGCGTCTGCCCCTGCAGCGTCGTGTCCTGCCCGCCGGCGAGCGTGAACGGCAAGACCGCGTAGCAGGCGTCCTGCCGCGTGCACGACGGCGCCAGCTCGCAGCTGCACTGCGTGAGATCCTCGATGAGCGTCATGGCCGGCGCCGCGCCGCGATAGTCGAACCCGACGGCGAAGCGCGACAGGTTGTCGCCGCCGAGCACGCCGCTCATCGGCAACGCCGCGTCGCCGACGCCGAGCCGCCCGAGCGGCCCTTCGAAGAGCTGCACGTCGCTGATGGTGAGGCGCGGAATGGCCGCGCCGGTGGCGTCGACGCCGTAGACCGAGAAGTCGCCGGTGAGCGCGCGCACCGTGCCCGAGCCGTCGTCGAACGTGGTCAGGATGGTGCCGGTGTCGACGACGACGGGGAACGGCGTGTCGGTGCCGCCGATGCTGCCGCGCCCGACCAGGCCGCCGCCGGTGCCCGACAGCTCGAGTGGGATGGGGTAGGGTAGCGACATGGTGTGCGTCTCGGTGCAGCCGGCGGCGGCGAGCACCGACGGCAACAGCGCGCAGCACCACGCCGGCGCGCGCATCACGGCGCTACTCGCTGTCCTTGAGCTTGGACTTCATCTTCTTGATGAGCGCGTCGTACGACTGCTCGGTGATGATCTTGTTGAACTGCGTCTTGTAGCCGCGCACCAGGCTCACCTCGTCGGTGATGACGTCCCACACGCGCCAGTCGCCGGCGGGCTCCTTCTTCATCTTGTAGACGATGTCGGCGTCGGTGCTCTTGCCCGGCGACTTGACCTTCACCACCGTCGAGACCGTGGCCTGCTCGCCCTCGGCCTCTTCGTTCTTGTATTGCACCTGGTAGTCGAGGTTCGAGCGCAGCTGCTTGACGTAGTTGCGCTCGATGAGCTCGCGCAGCGTGGTCACGAACTCGGTGCGCTGCGCCGGCGTCAGCTTGTCCCAGTGGGCGGCGAGCGACTTCTGCGCCAGCTCGTCGTAGTCGAGCAGCGTCGAGGCCAGCTGCTTGATCTCGTCCTTCTGCTTCTTCTCCGCCGGCGACCCCTTCTCGACCTTCAGGCGCAAGAGCTTGTCGACTTCGCCGTTCTTCTGCTTGAGCGTGGCCATGGGCCCGATGCCGGCCGCCAGGGCCACCGACGACAGCGCGAGCACGCCGAGCGCGAGGAGCAGCTTCTGCATTCTCATTGGACGAGCACTCCTGCCGCTTGCTTCAACGTCGCCATCGCCATGTTGAGTTCCATGATCGTCTGCAGATGGCGCATGCGCAACTCGAAGTAGCTGCGCGCCGCGTCCACCAGATCGCGCGACTCGGCCACGCCCACCTTGAGGTTCTGGTCGACGGAGTTGTACCACCCGCGCGCCACCTTCTCCGAGTGCCCGGCGATCTCCGACTTGCGCCGCGCCGCGCGCGCGTCGAGCCAATCGTTGAGGATGTCGATGTAGATGCCGCCGAGCGCCTGCCGCCGGCGCGCGACGGCGACGAGATCGTCGGCCACCGCCTTGGAGTGCGCCGCCAGCTTCTGCGGAACGTCGAGGTTGTAGCGCAGGACGAGCGCGAACCCCGCGCCGAGCGCGTTCGGATGGTTCAAAAAGGCGTTCTGCGGATCGTCCACCGACTGGGCGTAGGCATAGGTGAACGACATCGCCAGCCCGAGGTCGGGCATGAGGTTGGCGAACTGCAGCGCCCGCCCGGCGTGCGAGGCGCGCATCCCGGCGGCGACCATGCGCGCGTCGGGCCGATGCACGCGCGCCGCGTCCTCGAAGTAGGAGAGCGGCTCCTCGCCGCCGTCGGCGATGTCGAGCTCGCTGTCGTCGATGTCGGCGTCCGGCTCGTCGGTGAGCATGCGCACGCCCGAGAGGCCGAGCTCCTTGGCCTTCTCGACGTCGAGCGAGGTCAGCTCCGCCTGATCGAGCGCGAGCTTGAGGCGTATCAGATCGTTCACCGTGTAGGTCGTCTTGCCGTTGTCGATGTCGTCATTGATCTTCTTCATCTGCTCTTTCAAGCGGCTGGTGGCGTCCTCGAGCGTGGCCTCGGCCGCCCGCGCCCACTTGAGCAGCCAGTAGGCGCGCGTCGCGTTGAACGTCACCTCCTGGCGATCCTTGTCGACCTGCGCGCGCGCCACGTCGACGCCGGCCTGCGCCGCTTTGCGCGCCGCCTCGATCTTGCCGAACGTGTAGATCGGCTGCACGAGGTTGATGCCGAGGTTGAACGCGACGCCGTGCACGGGCAGCACCTGCTCGCCCGATCGCAGGTCGACCACGTCGGTGCTCGTGCAGTCGTGGAGCGCGCGCTGCTGGTTGCCGCCCGGCGAGGTCCACGGCATGCCCGTGACCGGATCGTTGCAGCGCACGTCCGGCGAGCCGGTGAGCGCGAAGGTCAGCTGCCCCGTCGGCCACCACTGCCGCGTCGCTTGCGACAGCTGCGCCTCGGCGGACTTGATGCCTTCGCGCGCCGCCTGCACGCCGGCGTAGCTCTGATTCACCTTGGCGATCAGCTCGGGCAGCGTGTATCGCCGCGCCGCGGCAGGGCGCGCCCAACCACATACGGCGGCGACCGCAAAAATCGCAAATGGAACGCGCCGTCTCAACCTGGGCCGTAACAGACGTGACAGGAAGGAATCCATTTTCCTCGATCAGTAGCTCCGTCGGTGACGTCTGCGAGACGACGCCCCTCGGCGGTTTCTAGCACGCGGCACGCGCGTTGCTCAACCGCGTACCATGGTCGCCACGAACGCCGCCCTGGGAAAGATCATCTGCTTCCACTGCCGACGCACCGATTGCGTCGGCCCTTGCCGCGCCGCGCCGCGCCGCCTGCGCTGGCTCACCGAGGCGCGCCGCGTCGGCGCCTGGCTCGGTGGCGCCTGCGTGGCAGGCACTGCCCTCGGCGCCGGCCTTGCGCTACTGTTCTGCAGGTGAAGGGCTATCTCGAATATCTGGAGCTGCATTCCTATTTCGCGCCCCCGGGCCATCCCAAGCTTTCGCGTGCCGAGTTCGACCAGCTCGCCGCCGAATACGTTGCTCTCGCCGCCAAACATCCTGAGCTCACCGGAGACGAGCGTGGCCGCCTGAGCGAGCTCAAGGCCGTCCTGTTCCGGGACAAACCGTGATCGGTGCGCCCGTGAGCGAGCGTCAGGACGCCGCGAAGACGCCGCGTGCCTCGCGCGTGGAAACCACGTCGCTCGTCCTGCCCGGCGACACCAACGCGCTCGGCACCATGTTCGGCGGCAAGGTCATGCAGTGGATCGACGTCGCCGCCTCGGTCGCGGCCATGCGCCACTCGGGCGGCAACGTGGTCACCGCGTCGATCGACGCGCTCACGTTCCTCACGCCGATCCACCTCGGCGAGATCGTCCGTCTGCAGGCGCAGGTGAACTTCGCCGGCAAGACGTCGATGGAGATCGGCGTGCGCGTCGAGACCGAGAACCCCAAGGACGGTGCCCGCCGCTACACCACCAAGGCGTACCTCACGTTCGTGGCCATCGACGCCGCCGGCAAGCCGCGCGCGGTGCCCGCGCTGGCGTCGGAGGATGACGAAGATCGCCGCCGCGCCGCCGACGCCGAGGCCCGCCGCGCCGCGCGCCTGGCGTTGCGCGCGTCTCACCGATAATCTAGGTTCATCCCATGCCCTCGGTGCGGCGGTCTTCGCTCGGCGTCCTCGATCTGCGCGGGGAGGATCGCGTCCGCTTCCTGCACGGCATGGTCAGCAACGACATCGAGAAGCTCCAGCCGGGGCAGGGCTGCCACGCGGCGATGCTGACGACCAAGGGCAAGCTACTCGCCGACTTCGTCGTGGTCGCCGAGCCCGAGCGGCTGCGCATCCTCCTGTTGCCGTCGCTGCTCGAGAAGATCCGCGCGCACCTCGACAAGCACATCATCATGGACGACGTCGAGCTCGAGGCCGCCGAAACGCCGGTCTTGGGCGTGTATGGCGACGACGCGGCGGCCGCGGTGGGGGCCGCGGGCCTTGCGCCGTATCACGCGCGCGGCCCCGTCGTGGCCACGCCCGAGCTCGGGATCCCCGGCTTCTGGATCCTCGGCGGCGAGCCGAGGGTCGACGGCACGCCGCTCGACGACGCCGAGTTCGAGGAGCGCCGCATCGAAGCGGGCACGCCGCGCTACGGCGTCGACATGGGCGAAGATCGCCTGCCCATCGAAGCCGGCATCAACGACGCCGTCAGCTTCGACAAAGGCTGCTACCTCGGCCAGGAAGTGATCGCGCGCGCCACCAACCTCGGGCACATCAACCGCCGCCTCGTCGGCCTCGTCCTCGACGGCGCGCCGCCCGCGGCCGGCACCAAGCTGTCGTCGCCGGACAAGCCCGAGGCCGGCTGGATCACCTCGGCGGCGCGCTCGCGCCGGCTCGGCAAGACCATCGCGCTCGGCTACGTCCACCGCACGCTCTGGGATCCCGGCACCGCGCTCGCCGTCGCCGACGGCACGCACGCCACCGTCGCCGCGCTGCCGTTCGGCGTGTAGACGGCAGCGGCGTCGTGAAAAAGCAGTTTCAAAACTCGTGATCTCCTGATCTCCCTGTGAATGTTCTTGGTCGGTAGGTTTCCCTCGTGAGCCGCGTACCATCGGTATGCGCGCCCTGGTGTTCCTGGTCCTGCTCTGCGGCGTCGCCCACGCCGACGCGAGCCTGCCGGGCATGCGCGCCGAGCCGCGCTGGGTCGTCGCCTGCGAGGCGCGCCTGCAGGCCGCGCGCGACGACGCCGCCCGCATCCTGCCCATCTTCCGCGCCGCGCACGTCTACGGCGCCGATCTCTACCTCGACGAGAACATCCTCGGCTCCGACGTGCCGGTGCTCTTCGAAGCCGGCGTCCTGCCCACGCGCGAGCCGGCGCTCGTGGCCTATCGCCTCGAGCGCTGGGCCACGCGTGCGCAGATCGCGCGCGTCATGAACGACGTCTTCGAGCCGGCCGTAGCCGACTGCGTCCGTGAAGCGCGAGCGGGTGGTTGAAGATTACTTCGAGGACTTCTTGGCTTTGGCCGGCGCGGCGCCCTTGGAGCTGGCGCGCTCCGCGGCGAAGCGAACGCGACGGTTCTTGATACGCGCCTTGAGCTTGCGCTGGCTGATCTTGCGCCGCATCTTCGGCGAGCGGCGGTTGTCTCCCATTCCCATCGATCGAGTCTCCCGAGGTTTACGAGCTACGCACTTTCGGCCACGTCGTCGCCGCCGTCAAGCGCGTTCTCGGCCTCGAGCATCTCGAGCCGGCGCACCAGCTCCTTCAAGCGGCGCGTGCCGCCCGCGTCGCGCGCCTTGAACTCCACGCCGATGCCTTCTTCGCCTTCGGTGTGGCGCGTCCAGGCGACGCGGCCCGCGATCTCGAGCGGGCGCAGGCTGCCGGGCGGCGTCACGTCGAGGACGATCTCGGTTCCCGGCGGCAGGAAATTGGTGGTGCGCAGGAACGCGCCGCCCGGGCCGATGTCTTCGATGTGGCTGTGATGCGTTTCACGATCCAGGACGACGCGCCAATCCGCACTGAGCGTCACCGGGAGACGACGATGCCGACGTGTGATCATGTCCACAATCTCCCCCTTGGCCACCGCGAGACAGAAATCCCTCCGCTTCGACTCCGCCGGCAAAAACTCGACGCCGAGGCCCGCGCGCAACTTCGTCCGATGCTTGCCCGCACGCCGCCACGCGATGAAGCCGCGCAGGAGCTGTTTGTTGCACAGCTCGGGAAACCTGATCTCGACGAGCACAGGCTCGCCGAGCGGGATCGCCTCCCGTGTCGGATAGAAGATCCCTCCGCCGGGCAGCGACGGCTGATAGTGCCGCAACATCTCTTCGCCGCTGCGGTATCGTGCGCGTAGAATCCGCATCGAAATTTCTCCCCTCGTCGGCGCGAGCGGTGGAACCATAGTCCAGCGCCGTGTTACGTGCAAGTACGTTACGCGGCCTTACTCAAAAATCAGCCTGCTATACCGTTCAGCCCAGGCCGCCCCGAAGAGGTGACCGAGCGGCCCCCTGCGCGGGCCGTGTTCGTGAAAGGCCGTGAAAAAGTCACGTTGCGACGGTACGTTGCCGTCGGTCGATCCTTCCTCCGCCGACGTCAGCACATCCATGTAACGTCCGACGGCGCCGGTCAATGCGGCGAACGCGTCGTCGACCAGCCGAGGGCTCGGCCGCGCGTGCAGCCCGGCGCCCGACGCGATCTCGCGCGCCCACGCCGGACCGTCGTGCGAGCGCAGCCGTCCGAAATTTTCGCCGAGCGGCTCGAGCACGCCGGTCGTGAGCGGGCGCGCGCCGTACACGTCGGCGTTCACCGACAGCCGCGTCGGCAAGGCCATGAGGTCGGCGCCGAAGATGGGCGCCGCGCGCTTGCCGGGATGGATCACGAGCGCGAAGCCTTCGATGACCGGGCGCAGGCCGATGTGCGACAGGACGATCTTTCGCGCCTCGGGCGACTGCCATGCCCAGGTGCGCACGGCGCCGAGCCCGAACGGCCCCGGCTTGTTCGACAGATCGGCGTCGATCGGGATCGCGGTCAGGTGCAGCCTCGACTCGAGGCGCGCCTTGACGCCCGCGACCATGCCGGGCACGTCGACCTCGAGGCGCGCCTTGACCAGCTCCTCCAGGACGCGGAGCTGGCGCACCAACGAGTCACGCGCCCCCTCGAGCACTAAACCGTACCGCATCGCTCGTGATCCATCGCGCGATCCAGACGCGACACGGTTACAGCGCCTCCAGCATCGCGCTCGCGTGACCCTTGGGCGACACCTTGTAGTGGGCGCTCGCGATCTTTCCCTTCTCATCGATGACGAAGGTGGAGCGGATGATGCCCTTGAACTTGCGGCCGTAGAGGACCTTGTCGCCCCAGGCGCCGTACTTCTCGGCGACCGCGTGCTCGGGGTCGGAGAGCAACAGGAAGTTCAAACCGAATTTGTCGCGGAACTTGCCGTGCGAGGCGATCGAATCGGGGCTGACACCGACCACGATCGCCTTCTTCTTTTTGAACGAAGCCTGGCCGTCGCGCAGCTCGCAGGCCTGGGTGGTGCAGCCCGGCGTGTTGTCCTTCGGGTAGAAGTAGAGGATGAGGGTCTTGCCGGAAAACTCTTTGAGGCTGTGGGTTTTTCCGTCGTCGCCCTCGAGCTTGAAGTCGGGGGCCTTGTCGCCGGGTTCGAGCATGGTCCCGGGGTCATAACAGAAGGCGGGGCAGCTCGCTCGAAAATTTTCCCTTGGCCAGGGCGACGCAGCCGCGGGCGCGCGCGGCCTCCATCACGTCCGTGCGCTCGTGATCGACAAAGCCGATCTTTTTGGCGGCCGGCGCGGCGGCCTCCAAAGCGGCGAGCGCGTCCGGGCGGCGCAGGTCGACGATCAAGAAACGCGCGTCTGCCGTCGCTGAGGCGACGTCGGCGGCGGCGCGCACCGCTTGCACGTCGAGCCCGAGTTGGGTGGCCGTTTCGCGAATTTTCGAGGTGAACAAGAGATCGCTCACCAAGTAGACTACCGCCGCCATGAGCACAGCCTATCCCCACGCGGCGACGATTGCACGCGAGCTCGGTGTCACGGTCGCGCAGGTCGAAAAGACGGTCGCGCTCCTCGCCGACGGCGCCACCATCCCCTTCATCGCCCGCTACCGTAAGGAGGCGACCGGCAACCTCGACGAGGTGCAGATCGGCGCAGTCGACGAGCGGCGGACCTATTTATCGGAGCTCGACGCGCGCAAGGCGACGGTGCTCGGCGAGATTGGCAAGCAGGGCAAGCTGACCGACGAGCTCAAGACGCGTATCGAGAAGACCCTGTCGAAGACCGAGCTCGAGGACTTGTACCTGCCGTACAAGCCGAAGCGGCGCACGCGAGCGACCATCGCGCGCGAGCGCGGGCTCGAGCCGCTGGCCGAGAAGATCCTGGCGCAGGAGACGCTCGTCGAGTCGCGCGAGGCGCTGGCGACGCCCTTCGTGGCCGGCGAGGTCGCGGACGTCGAAGCGGCGTGGGCGGGCGCGCGCGACATCGTGGCCGAGGCGGTCGCCGAGCGCGCGGACGTGCGCGCGGCGTTGCGGCAGCAGGCGCTCGACGGTGGCGTCGTCGTGGGCACGGCGATCGCGGGCAAAGAAGAGGAGGGGGCGAAGTTCAAGGACTACTTCAACTTCCGCCAGGAAGCGAAGGATCTGCCGTCGCACCGGCTCTTGGCGCTGCGCCGCGGCGAGGCCGAGGGCTTTCTGCGGGTCGGGCTCGAGGTCGACGGGGCGGCGGCGACCGATCTCGTGCGCCATCACGTGGTCGTGGCGCCCAAGGCGACGCTGGCGCGCGAGCTCGACCAGGCGATCGCCGACTCCTACGAGCGCTTGTTGAAGACCTCGATCGAGGTCGACGTGCGGCTGGTGCTGAAGGAGCGCGCCGACGCCGAGGCGATCAAGGTCTTCGCCGGCAACCTGCGCGCGCTGCTCCTGCAGTCGCCGCTCGGCGGCAAGCGGGTGCTGGCGATCGACCCCGGCTATCGCACCGGCTGCAAGGTCGCGGTGGTCGATGAGAAGGGGGACCTGCAGACGCACGACGTGGTCTTTCCGACGCAGTCGGAGCGCAAGGTCGAGGAGGCGGCGGCGACGCTCGCCGCGCTCTGCAAGAAATACAAGATCGAGGCGGTGGCCATCGGCAACGGGACCGCGGGGCGCGAGACCGAGACCTTCGTGCGCAAGCTGGCGGCCGAGGGGCGCCTCGGCGCCGTGAAGATCGTGGTGGTCAACGAGTCGGGCGCGTCGGTGTATTCGGCATCGGAGGTCGCGCGCGCGGAGCTGCCCAACGAGGACGTGACCGTGCGCGGCGCGGTGTCGATCGGGCGGCGGCTGCAGGATCCGCTCGCCGAGCTGGTGAAGATCGATCCGAAGTCGATCGGCGTCGGGCAGTACCAGCACGACGTGCACCAGCCGACGCTGAAGAAGGCGCTCGACCAGGTGGTCGAGAGCTGCGTCAACGCCGTCGGGGTCGACGTGAACACGGCGTCGGTGTCGCTGTTGCAATACGTCGCCGGCGTGGGCGAGACGCTGGCCAAGAACATCGTCGGCTATCGCGCGGAGAAGGGGCCGTTCCGCGCGCGCAAGGCGCTGCTCGAGGTGCCGCGCCTGGGGCAGAAGGCGTTCGAGCAGGCGGCGGGCTTCTTGCGCGTGCGCGGCGGCGACAACCCGCTCGACAACTCGGCGGTGCACCCCGAGAGCTACGACGTGGTCGAGAAGATGGCCAAGGATCTCGGCGTCGACGTGCGCGGCCTGGTCGGGCGCACCGACATGGTGTCGAAGATCGACGCGCAGAAGTACGCGGACGAGACGCGCGGGCTTTTGACGTTGAAGGACATCCTCGGCGAGCTCACCAAGCCCGGGCGCGATCCGCGCGCGGAGTTCGAGGAGGTCGGGTTCGATCCGTCGGTGACCGAGTTCGAGCACGTCAAAGAGGGCATGGTGCTCGCCGGCGTGGTCACGAACGTGACGCAGTTCGGTGCGTTCGTCGACGTGGGCGTGCACCAGGACGGGCTCGTGCACGTCTCGGAGCTCGCGCATCGGTTCGTCAAGGATCCGGCCGAGGTCGTCAAGGTCGGCGATCGCGTGAAGGTCAAGGTGCTCAACATCGACGCGGGACGGCGTCGCATCGGGCTGTCGATCAAGCAGGCGACGGCGCCGGCCGCGGGTGGGCCGAGGCCGCCGGGGCCGCCGAATCCGTCGGGGCCGCGGCCGCCTTCGGGGCCGCGCGGACCACAACCCAAGGGGCCGGGGCCGAAGGCGCCGCCGCCGCCGGGCAAGACGCCGTTCAACAACCCGTTCGCGGCTGCGTTCGGCAAGAAGTGATATAACGACGCGCATGAAGACGGTGGTGCACTCGGACGACGCGCCCAAGGCGATCGGGCCGTACAGCCAGGCGATCAAGGCGGGCAATCTTCTCTTCTGCTCGGGGCAGATCCCGCTCGACGCCAAGACGGGCGAGATGGTGGGTGCGAGCGACGTGCGCGAGCAGGCGCGGCGCGTGATGCAGAACCTCGAGGCTGTCCTCAAAGCGGGCGGCGCGTCGTTCGCCAGCGTCGTGAAGACGACGATCTACTTGAAGGACCTGGCCGACTTCGGCGCGGTCAACGAGATCTATGGCAGCTACTTCAAGGAGGCGCCGCCGGCGCGCGCGACGGTGCAGGTCGCAGGCTTGCCGCGCGCGGCGCTCGTCGAGATCGATGCGATCGCTGTAGTCGGCTAGGAGTCGGCGTGGCGGATTCCGCCGAACTCGAGCGTGAGGGCGTCGTCGTAATGGTCGGCGTAATCGGAGACGCGGCGGATCATCTCTTCGACCTCGACGGGATCGAGGCCGACGGTCGAGCGATCGGTGGTGACCACGATCTCGTCGCCGCGCAGGCCGAAGGCGGCGCCGGTGAGCTCCGAGGCGTTCAGCTCGAGCAGGCGGCGCAAGAGGCGCGGGGCGGCCAGCTCCTCCTGCGGCGGGGTCATCACCGGCGACACGACCTGGATGAAGTTGTCACCGCTCGTGCCGGAGGTCAGGAAGATGAAGACTTCGGCGCTGCCGGCGGTCATGCCCCAGGCGGGACCGCCCTGGCTATCGATGCGATGCTTGGTCGCGTCGAGGCCGCGGGCGTTCAGCACCGCTTCGACCATCTGCTCGCAGGTCTTGAGGTTGGCTTCTTGCCGGTTGCCGAACAGGGACATACGCCGAGGATATCAGGCCCCGGCGGAGGCGGGAAGCTCGTGGCGCTAGGCGACCTTGGTGACGAGGCCCGAGCGCAGGCAGCGCGTGCAGACGCGGATGCGTTGCGGAGCGCCGTCGATGAGCGCCTTGACGCGCTGGAGGTTCGGGCGCTGGACGCGCTTGGTCTTGATGTTCGAGTGGCTCACCTTGTTCCCGACGAGCCGGCCCTTGCTGCAAATGTCACACGCGTTCGCCATGGCTACTGACTCCCAAGAGGCGGACCTTCTAACACTGGTGGTGGGGGGATGCAAGGGATTTCCGCGAGGTAGGGCGTGAAGCGGGCGTGGATCGCGGCGCTGGCGGTGGCCGTGGTGGCGCTCGGCGGCGGGGCCCTATTAATGGTGCACGCCCGGCGGCATCGCGGCGGCGGCGCGGCGGGGCGCGACGGCGGCGTGGCGGCGGGCGGGAAGTGGGCGGTGGAAGGGCGCGTGATCGATCGGCTGGGGCGGCCGGTGATGGGGGCGCGCGTGACGGCCGCGGGGGTCGTCGGCGGGACCGACACCGGGGGACGCTATGTCTTGCGCCTCGGCAGCGGCGCGGTGACGAAGCTGCGCGTCGAGGCCGACGGGTTCGTGGCCGAGGAGCTCGGCGACGTGGTGCCGCCGCAGGCCGGGCTCGAGGTGACCTTGTCGCGGCGGCTCGCGCTCGAGGGCGTGGTGCGCGCGCACGGAGCGGCGGCGGGCGAGGCGGAGATCACGATCGCGGGGGCGTCGGGGACGCGGACGGCGAAGTCGGGGCCCGACGGCGCGTTCAGCTTCGCCGGGCTGGCCGAGGGGCGCTATGCGCTGCGCGCGGTGCGCGGCAACGAGGCGGCATACCTCGACGGCGTCATGGTGGCGGCGGGGGATGGCGGCACCGGCGTCATCACCGTCGAGCTCAAGCCGGCGACGTCGGTGGCGGGGCGGCTGCGCGAGCGCGGCGGGCAGCCGATCCCCGGCGGCGAGGTGACGCTGGCCGAGGCCGACGGCGCGCCGCTGCCGCGCAGCGTGACGACGGACAACGAGGGCAACTTCCGCTTCGTGGCGGTGCTGCCGGGGAGCTACGTGGTGGGCGCGCACGCCGAGGGGTTCTATCCGGCGGAGCCGCGGCCGCTGCGCGTCGGGAGCGCGACGGCGCCGGTGAGCAACGTCGACGTGCGGCTCGATCCCGGCGCCACCGTCGAGGGGCGGGTGATCGACGAGCGCGCGCAGCCGGTCGAAGGCGCCGCGGTCGAAGTGTCGGGCGAGGCGCCCGACGGGACGCCGATCGCGATGACGGCGTCGTCGGGCGTGGCGGCGGCGACCGGCGCGCGGCTCGAGCCTTCGGGCGAGCTCGGCATCTTGCGCGGGCCGCTGCCCTATCCGCCGCCGGTGCCGATCGCGGACGCGGCGCCGGCGCCGAAGCAGTTCCGCACCGACGACAAGGGCCTGTTTCGCGTGACCGGGCTGCCGGCGGGGCGGCTCGTCGTCGCCGCGACGCATCCCGATTTTGCGCGCGGCACGTCGGAGCCGATGCACGTGGTCGCCGGCGCGAGCCTCAAGGTGACCGTGGTGCTGAGCCGCGGCGTGGAGGTGCGCGGGCGCGTCGTCGACGATCGCGGCGATCCGGTGGGCGGCGCCGAGCTCGTCGGAGACGGCGCGGCGCTGGCGACGACCGATGCGCACGGCGAGTACACGATCGCGCACCTGGCGAAGGCGATGACGCTGACGGTGCGCGCGACCGGCTTCCTGCCGGCGACGCGGGCGGTGGCGCCGTCGGAGCGCGGGCCATTCGACGTGACGCTGCGGAAGGCCGAGGGGCGCCTCGCGGGCGACGTCGTCGACGATCGCGGGGCGCCGCTGTCGGCGGCGCGCGTGGAGATCACGGCGCCGCCGATGCCGGTGCGCTGGGTGACGACCGATCGGACCGGGCGCTTCGGCGCCGACGGGCTGGGGCCGGGGCCCTATCGCGTGGTGGTCACGCACGCGGACTTCGCGCCGGCCACGTTCGAGGCGGTGGCGCCGACGGCGGACGCGCACTTCACGCTCGCGCTCGGCGGCGGCATCGACGGCGAGGTGAGAGACGCGCGCCTGGGCGGCGTGCCGGCGGGGTTGCGGCTCGAGGTGACGGCGGCGGGCGGAAAGCCGCAGCTGTTGCCGGTGCAGAGCGGGCGGTTCGAGGTGACGGCGCTGCCGGCGGGGCGCGCGACGCTGACGGCGATGGCGCCGGGCTACGTGACGTTGGTGCGCGAGGTCGACGTGACGGCGGGCGAGCGGCTGCACGACGTGACGGTGCGCGATGTGCGGCTGGAGATGGAGCGCGGCGGAGCGGTGGTCGGCAGCGTGCGCGACGATCATGGGGACCCGGCAGTGGGGGCGCTGGTGGCGGTGGGGACGGCGCGGGTGCACTGCGATCGCGAGGGCGGCTTTCGCGTCGATGGGTTGGCGCCGGGGCGGGTGCGCGTGACGGCGGAGAAGGAGGGGGCGACGGCGGCCGATGACGCAGAGGTGCGCGCGGGCGACGAGGCGCGGGTGGAGCTGCGGCTGCGGTAGGCGGCAGTGGCGCTGCGGTAGGCACCAGTGGCGCTGCGGTCGCGTCAGCGCGGGCGGAGCACGATCGGATAGGCGAGGGTCAACGGCGCGCCTTGGAATGCGGGAAAGCGCGCGTCCTCGACGGCGCGCACGAGGCAGGCGGCGGCGGGGGAGTCGGGCGGAACGTCGCCCCAGCCGGCGGAGGGCGGCTCGATCGCGGCGCGGGCGACGGTGCCCGCGGGCGCGATCGTCATGGCGACGACGGCGACGCCGGCGACGTGATGCCGGGCGGCGCAGGCTTGCAGCTGCGGGCGGATCGCGGTCATGCCCGCGACGACCGCCGGGCGATCGAGCGACGCGGGCGGGGCATTGGCGAGGGCGGCGGTGGAGCACAAGACGAGGGCGAGCGGGGGCCAGCGCATCGGAACCTCCTCGTCATGACTGCCGCCGGGCGCCGATCTGTTGGATCAGTGGCCGGTGCCGGGCTCGAGATCCTCGTCGCTGAGGGGGATGCTGGAGCCGGTGGTCGATTCTTCGCCCACGTCGAAGCCGCGCCCGCCGCGCCCGCGACCGCCGTCGCCGGCTTCATCGCCACCGCCGCCGGCGCGCGTCGCCTCTTCGTCGACGATCACGCGCTCGTCCATGCCCGGCACGGTGTCGCGGCGCGGCCGCTCGGCGCTGCGCTCGGTGGTGGTGCCCGTCGCCGGCCCGGGGCCGGTGGCCTCGGCGTCCAGCTTCTCGAGCTTGATGAGCGTCGGCGCCTGCGTGTCCTCGTCGCTCGGCGGACGCAGCTCCTCGTCGCGCACGATGATCTTGGTCTGCAGCTCCGAGAGCGGCTTGCGCGGCTCGGGCCGTTCGCGCGGCTCGGGCCGTTCGCGCGGCTCCGGCCGCTCGCGCGGCAGGCTCAGGATCTGCGTCGGCTGCACGTGCAGATCGGGCAGCGGCTTGATCTGCGTCTGCAGCTCGTGCAGCACCGGCCGCGCCGGCGCCATGTTGCGATCGAGGATCTGCGTCGACAGCTCCGACAGCGGCGCCCGCTCGGGCAGCACCGGCCCGGTCTCGCCCTCGGGCACCGGCTGATTGCGCGTCAGGATCCGCGTCTGTTCGGCGTGCAGGTCCGCCGGCGGGCGATGCTCGACGCGCGGGAAGTGTCCCGTGCCCGCCGCGGTGCCGCCGCCCGTCGCCGCGGTGAAGCCGGTGTAGGGCGCGTTGTCGCCGAGCGCGTCGGCGATCAGGTTCTGCCCGACCTTCGACGGATCGGCGCCCTCGATGACGTACTCCTCGAGTAGGCGCAGCTCGCGCTCGATGTCGGCTTCGAAGGTCGTGCGCATGAAGCGGCCGAAGTGGCTGCGCCGATAGCCGTGGCGATAGCGATCGAGGAACTGCCTGAGCGAGCCTGCCAGCTCGGCGCCCGACTGGTAGCGCGCCGAGCGCGAGCGCGACATCAGCTTGTTGAGGATCTCGTTGAGCTCCTCGGGCACCGTGGGCTCGATCTCGCGCGCGTCGCGCTTGCGGGCGTCACGCACGGCGAAGATGAGCTCGACTTCCGTCGCCGCGGCGAACGGCGCCGCCAGCGTCAGCATCTCGTACATCACGGTCCCGAGCGAGAACAGGTCGGAGCGGTGGTCGAGCTTGCGGCCCATCGCCTGCTCGGGCGACATGTACTTGACCTTGCCCTTGATGACGCCGGTCTTGGTCTGCACGCGCGTCGTCGTCGCCTTGGCGATGCCGAAGTCGCACAGCTTGACCTCGCCGCGATAGGACAACAGCACGTTCGACGGCGACACGTCGCGATGCACGATGTGCAGCGGCCGCCCGGCGCCGTCCTTCTGCGTGTGCGCCGCGTGCAGCGCGTGGGCGACCTCCATGCCGATCCACGCCACGTGCTCGGGCGCGATCGGCTTGGGCTGCGCGCGGTGACGGTCGAGGAGCGTACGCACGTCCTTGCCGTCGACGTACTCCATGGCGATGAAGTACTCGTCGCCCGCCGAGCTGTGGTCGACGGCGAACTCGTAGACGCGCGCGATGTTCTCGTGCGACAGCGTGGCGGTGATCTTGGCTTCGTCGACGAGCATGCGTAGAAAGTCTTCGTCGACCGTGAGGTGGTTGAGGACGCGCTTGACCGCGACCAGGTGGGCGCGCCCTTCGGTGTCGAAGGTCTTGGCGCGGAAGATCTCGGCCATGCCGCCGAACGCGATGCGGTCGAGCAGTTGATACCGGCCTAGCTGTTGCGCGAACGGCATGGTTGAATGCTGGCCTAGGCTCGATCGTACAATCAGATACTGAGGTGTGTAAATGAAGAAGCTCGGGATTATCGTCGCTGGCCTCGTCCTTGGCGAGCTCGGTCTCGTCGGCGCGGCGCTCGCTCAGCAGCCCACCCCGTACGTGCTCAAGGTGGACGCGCCTCCGGCCAAGAAGGGACAGAAGGCGGTCGCCAAGGTGAAGATCACGCCCGGCGCCGGCTACCACATGAACAAAGAGTATCCGACCTCGCTGGTTCTGAGCTCGGTGCCGGCCGGCGTCACGGTCGACAAGATGAAGCTCACCATGAAGGACGCGGCCAAGTGGACCGAGCAGGAGGGCGAGTTCGACATCGCCTACACCGCCGCCGAAGCAGGCAAGAAGACCGTGACCGGGGAGATCAAGTTCGCGGTGTGCAGCGCCAACACCTGCGATCCCAAGAAGTCGAACATCACCTTCGACATCGATGTGAAGTAGCGCCCTCGTTCGAAGTGCTAAACTTGGGGCATGACCCCAGGTGAGGACGGCGAGCGCGACTCGCTTTCACAGATCGGTCAGGAAGTTCGCGACAGCTACACGCGCAACAAGCGCGTCATGTCGTTCGACGAGTTCTTCCAGCTCTTTCTCGCACGCCCCGAGCAGTACGCGCGCAATGTCGCGCAGTACCTGAAGGACGTCTTCGACCACTTCGGCAGCGAAGAGATCAAGACGCCGCGCGGGACCTTCACGCGCTGGAAGCTGTTCGACCTGCCCTTCGACGGCGGGCGCGATCGTCTCATCGGGCAGGAAGAGGTGCAGGCGCGCGTCTACCGCGTGATCTCGAACTTCGTGCGCGAAGGCACCGTCAATAAGCTCGTGCTCCTGCACGGGCCCAACGGCTCGGCGAAGTCGACCTTCGTCTCCTGCATCGTGCGCGCGCTCGAGTACTACTCGACGCTCGACGAGGGCGCGCTCTATCGCTTCAACTGGATCTTCCCGTCGCAGAAGCTGCAGAAGGGCGGGCTCGGCTTCGGCGGCGGCTTCCCCGCCGGAGGAATGCCCGCGTCGGGCAGCTACGACGGGCGCTCCGACACGTTTGCGTACCTCGACGAGGACATGGTCGACGCCAAGCTCGTCGACGAGCTGCGCGACAACCCGCTGCTCCTGATCCCGCCCAAGCGGCGGCAGCAGATCCTCGACGACAAGTTGCGCGGCAAGGCCTTCGATCCGTCGGACTACATCCGCTTCGGCGATCTCGGCCACAAGAACAAGCAGATCTTCGAGGCGCTCCTGGTCGCCTACAAGGGCGACTACCTGAAGGTGCTGCGCCACGTGCAGGTCGAGCGCTTCTACATCGCGCGGCGCTATCGCCAGGCGGCGGTCACCGTCGAGCCGCAGCTCGCGGTCGACGCGCAAGCGCGGCAGCTGACGATGGACCGCTCGCTCGGCGCGCTGCCGACGGCGCTGCAGTCGGTGGCGCTCTACGAGTACTCGGGCGAGCTCGTCGACGGCAACCGCGGCCTCATCGAATATTCGGATCTGTTGAAGCGCCCGCTCGAAGCCTACAAGTACCTCCTCGGCACCGTCGAGCACGCCGAGGTCGCGGTGCAGAACACGATCGTGTTTTGCGATCAGTTCTTCATCGGATCGTCGAACGAGAGTCACCTGGCCGTTTTCAAAGAGGTCCCCGAGTTCCAGTCGTTCAAGGGACGGCTCGAGCTCATCCGCGTGCCCTACATCCTCGATTACGAGGAGGAGCAGAAGATCTACGAGGAGCAGATCCACGACGGCGCCGTCGGGCGGCACATCGCGCCGCACACCGCGTTCGTGGCTGCGCTGTGGGCCACGCTCACGCGCATGCGCAAGCCGCTGCCCGAGAAGTATCCCAAGGGGCTCGCCGATCTCGTCGCGAAATTGACGCCGCTCGAGAAGGCCGAGCTCTATGCGCACGGCCGCGCGCCCGACGGGCTGACGCCCGAGCAGACCAAGGACCTCCTCGGCAACATCGACAAGATCTGGGGCGAGTCCGACGCCTACCCGAACTACGAAGGGCGCACCGGCGCCAGCCCGCGCGAGGTCAAGGTGCTGCTCTTGAACGCCGCGCAGCACGGCAAGTTCACCTGCGTCTCGCCGCTCGCCGTGTTCGAGGAGATGGAGGAGCTGGTCAAGAACGTCACGGTCTACGAGTTCTTGAAGCAGGAGCCGCTGCCCGGCGGCTACCACGAGAACAAGAAGTTCATCTACATCGTGCGCGAGAAGTTCCTCGACATCGTCGACGACGAGGTGCGCTCGTCGATGGGGCTCGTCGAGGAGCGGCAGTACGCCGACCTCTTCGGCAAGTACGTCACGCACGTCTCGCACTGGACCAAGAAGGAGAAGCTGCGCAATCCGCTCACCGGGCGGCTCGACGATCCCGACGAGGACATGATGACGGAGGTCGAGAAGACGCTCGGCATGGGGCAGAAGCGCGACGACTTCCGCCACGAGGTCATCTCGCGCATCGCGGCGTGGTCGATCGAGCATCCGGGGCAGAAGATCGACTTCGCGACGGTCTTCCCGCGCCAGCTGCAGCAGCTGCGCGAGGCGTACTTCGATCAGCGGAAGAAGATCCTGAAGAAGACGCTGGAGGAGGTGCTGCAGTACCTCGCCGACGGCGCCGACAAGGTGCGCGGGCGGCTCGATCGCGAGGCGTTCGAGCGCGTCGAGACCACGCTGCGCAACCTCAAGACGAGCCGCGGCTACTGCGAGCACTGCGCGCGCGACGCCGTCTCCTATCTCCTCCGCAAACGCTACGCCTGACCGCATGAAGCGCATTCGCGCGATCGATTGGATGCGTGGGCTCGTCATGATGCTCATGACCATCGATCACGCGGGCGACGTGTTCGACGAGCACCACTTCCTCACCGACGGCGTCTTCTTCTGGAAGCCGGGCAGGCCCATCCCGACGGGCGAGTTCGCCACGCGTTGGCTGACCCACCTGTGTGCGCCGAGCTTCGTGCTCCTGGCCGGCGTGTCGATCGCGTTGTCGTCGGAGAAGCGGCGCGACCAGCCGGGACAGACGGCGTTCCTCGTCAAGCGCGGCCTCCTCATCGCGGCGCTCGATCCGATCTGGATGTCGCTGGCCCTCACGCAATACAAGCCGATCATTCTGCAGGTGCTCTACGCCATCGGGATGTCGCTCGTGTGCATGGCGTTCTTGCGGCGGCTGCCGTCGCGGCTGCTGCTCGGGCTGGCGCTGGCCATCCAGGCGTTCGGCGAGCTGGCGGTGCACGTGAGCTTCCCGTGGAAGCCGCTGAACGTGGTCTGGTCGCTGCTCCTGGTCGGCGGCCCGGTCGCCCCGCATACGAGGTGCGCCTATCCGCTCTTGCCGTGGCTCTCGATCATGATGGCGGGCTTCGTGCTCGGCCGTTGGCTCATCGAGACGCGCGGCCGTGACGGGCGCTCGCGGGTGGCGCCGATGCTCGGCATCGGCCTCGCGCTCCTCGGGCTGTTCGCCGTGGTGCGCGCGATCGACGGCTACGGCAACTGGGGGCTACACCGCGACTCGGGGGCGTTCTTGCAGTGGCTGCACGTCGCCAAGTATCCGCCGAGCATCGCCTACAGCTCGCTCGAGCTCGGCATCTGCTTCTGTCTGCTCGCGCTCTTCTTCGCGCTCGACGACGACTCGCCGCGCCGCGCGCTCGCTCCGTTCGCGCTCTTCGGGGCCACGGCGTTCTTCTACTACGTCATCCACGTCCATCTCATGCTCGGCTTCGAGGCGCTCGTGCGGCTCGATCGTCAGACGCACGGGCTCCTCATCACCTGGTGCGCGACGATCGTCGTGCTCGCGGTGCTGGCTCCGGCATGCATGTGGTATCGCCGCTACAAGCGCGCGCATCCCGACGGCTGGACGCGCTACCTGTAGCCGGGGCACCCGCGTCAGCGGCCGCCGCTACATCGCGGTCAGCCCGGCGACCGAGATCTCGAGCTGCCGGATCCAGCGCCGGATCTGCACGCGGTCCTTGCCGAGCTCGCGCGCCACGGCCGAGATGTTGCCGCGGTGCTGCGTCAGGAGCGCGCACAGCTGCTCGCGCCGCTGCCGCTGCTCGGGCGTGAGCGACGCACGGCGCCGCACCGACGCCGGCGTCCCGTCGGCCGACTCGCGCAACGACGCCGGCAGGTGGCCGAGCTCGATGGACGCCGGTGACAGCGCGAGCGCCCCGCGCAGGGCGTGCTCGAGCTCGCGGACGTTGAGCGGCCAGCCGTAGCGCAAGAGCGCGCGCATCGCTTCGACCGAGAGCGTCGGCGGCGTCCCGGCGTGGCGCTGCAAGAGGCCGGCGACGAGCAGGCCGAGGTCCTCGAGCCGCTCGGCGAGCGTCGGCATGCGCACCACGAAGCCGCGCACGCGCGCCAGCAGGTCGGCGCGGAACGACTCCTCTCGCGCCATCAGGTCGAGATCGCGGTGCGTCGCCGCCACGACGCGCAGGTCGACGCCGACCGGGCGCGTCGCGCCCACCGAGAGCACCTCACGCTCCTGCAGGATGCGCAGGAGCGCCGGCTGTGCGCGCGCCGGCAGATCGCCGATCTCGTCGAGGAACAGCGTGCCCTGATCGGACGCGCGCACCAGGCCAGGCGTGTCGGCGCTGGCGCCGGTGAAGGCGCCGCGCCGCGCGCCGAAGAGCTCGGCCTCGACCAGGTTCTCGGCGAGGGCGCCGCAGTTGACGCCGACGAACGCGCCCTGGCGCCGCGACAGGTCGTGGACCGCGCGCGCGATCAGCTCCTTGCCGGTGCCGCTCGCGCCGAGGATGAGGACGGTGAGCTGCGTGCGCGCGACCTCGACCAGCGCGCGCAGCTGCGCCGCGAGCGGCTCGTGAAACGTCGCGAGGCCGAGCGGGGCCGGTGCCAGCGCCGCGGCGTCGAGGTCGAGCGCGGCGTCGCGCGGGCGGCGGCGCGCCACGCCGAAGCGGAAGAAGGTGCGCCCGCACTCGATGACGTCGCCGTCGCGCAGAAAGTGCCGATCGACGCGCACGCCGTTGACGCTCAGGCCGTTCTTCGAGCCCTCGTCGGCGAGCAAGAAGGCGCACCCCTCGCGGCGCAGGCTGGCGTGCATGCTCGAGATGCGCGCGTCGGGGATGCCGATCTGCAGGCGCCGCCCACCGCGCTCGAAGCGGCGGACGGTGGCGCGTCCGATCTCGACGAGGTCGATGTCGACGAGGCGGTGCAGCGCCGACGAGGCCAGGGGGCGATCACACTCGAGCAGCAGCACGAGCTCGTCGGCGACGAGGCCGTCGGCCGCGTCGCCCGGGTCATCACGCGAGAGGGTGCTGAGCGTCGATTCGGACACGGGATACATGTGCCCGTCCGCCGATGCAACGCGCTTGCCAGCGCCTTCACGATCAGATCCATGGACGGCGTGCGGCTTTGGGCTGTCCTGCCCCGCGGCGGCGCCGTCCCATGGGACGTCGCCGGGTGTCTCACCCGGTCACGGCAGGCTGAGCGGCTGGCCGCAGTCGCCGAGGATGGTGATGCGGCCGTCGACGTGCGGCGCGATCGGCGACCCCGCCGCCACCGCGGCGACGAGCACGCTCTGCAAGTTGAGCTGATCGTACGGCAGCTCGACGATGCCGGCGGCCGCGGCGAGGGTGACGTGGCCGTCGAGCCCGTCGGCGACGAAGTCGTTGACCACGAGGCGCACCCGCGTCGCGTCGAGCAGGTCGACGCCGGCGGCGGCGTCGTAGAGCACCACGCCGCCGACCTCGAGGCGCACCACGCGCGTGCCCTCGCGGACGACGGTGCCGGCGGCGGCGTCGATGAGCTGCACCGTGCCGCCGCAGTCGATGGTATAGGCGCCGCCGCTCAGCTGGAGCAGCGGCCCGCCGGCGTCGTCGCGCAGGTCGGGCGGCAATTGCGCCGCGCCGCGCTCGAGCGCGCCCTTGAGCTGGCGGCCGGTGGCGTCGAGGAGGTCCTCCTGATCGCGAAACGGGAACCAGCCGATGACGTCGAGATCGGTGAGCGGCCCCGGCGGATAGATGCGTCCCAGCTTGGCCGCGACGGTCACCGGCACCGTCTCGACGACGACGGCGCCGCCGCGGATGGCGCCGGAGTTGATCAGCGCCAGCGACACGTCGTAGCCCATCGCCGTCGTCGCCGTGCGCAGCGAGTCGGCCATGTAGTCGCCGATCGCCGCCTCCCCGGTGCGCACCGTGGTGCCGCGCGTGTCGATGGCCACGGCGGTCGCGCCGATGACGGCGCCCTGGAACCGCGGCGGCGACGGTGGCTGGCAGGCGGCGGCGGCGACGAGTGCGAGCGCGAGCACACGGCGGGTCATGGCGTCCTCCGTCCGTCGCCGTCGTGGATGCGCAGCCCGACGAACAGGTTGGCCACGTTCGTCGGCAGGTCGTACCAACCCGCGGCGAGCGGGATGGCGATGGTGCGCCCGAGCGCGGCCTCGACGGTGGTGATGATCTCGACGCGGTCGCGCCACACGGGCACGATCACATTGGCCGACAGCTCGCTGTATTGCGGCTGGCGGAACACGTCGAGGGCCTCGAAGGTGAAACGGTCGTTGTTGGCGACGGCAGCGACGTAGCGGTAGGTGAGCCCGACGCTCAGCTTGCGGAGCGGCGCGGGCCAACGTAGTCGCGCAAACGGCGCCGCCACCGCCATGACGTTGAGGCGTAGTCGCGGTAGATCGTAGAGCCGCGTGTCGATGAAGCGCCGCTCGGGATCGCGCTGATAGCCGGGGAGCCCGACGCCGAGCTGCTGCGCGTCGAAGAGCGAGACGTTGGCGGCGAGGTAGTTGTGCTCGTCGTAGTGGAGCTGCCCTTCGGCCTCGGCGCCCCAGATCTGCAGCCCCGGAAAGTTGGTGAGCACGGTGCCGCCGGTGGTGAAGGTCGCGTCGACCTCGATGACGTCGCTCGAGCGCACGTAGAAGCCGCTGGCGCGCAGCGTGACCATGCGCCACGGCGTGGTCTCGACGCCGAGCTCGGCGGTGTTGGTGGTCTCGGGGCGCAGCTCGGGGTTGCCCATGATGCGCACGCCACCGGCCGTCTCCGACACGCCGGTCTCGTCGTAGAGATCGCGGAACGTCGGCGCGCGGAAGGCGCGGCCGTAGAGCAGCTTGAACGAGACCTTGGGATGCGGGCGATAGACGACGGCGGCGCGCGGGCTCCAGGCCGGTCCGAAGTCGTTGTAGTAGTCGAGGCGCAGCCCGACGGTGATCCAGAGGCCGCGGATCACCTCCATCTGATCGTGCACGAAGGCGGCCGCGATCAGCCGATCCTTGCCGATCTGCGTGAGCGGCACGTGCTCCCAGTTCCGCAGCGTCGGCCCGGCCCAGCGGAACGCCTCGCCGCAGCAGAAGTTCTGACCGAAGTCGAACTCCGGAAGCCACGCGTACTCGAGGCGGCCGCCGATGATGAGCTCGTTGCCGATGATGCCGCGCGGGTGGGGCAGGACCCAGTCGAGCTGCGAGGTCTCGAGCAGGCGGAAGGTGACCCAGTCGAAGCTGCGGAACACGCCGTCGGGGAACAGCTCGCCCGGCTCGCGCTCGAAGTTGCCGTCGACCTCGTGGAAGAAGCCGGGCGGGCGATCCTGGATGAGGTTGTCGGCGGCGCGGCGATCGAACGAGAAGCGATGATGCAGCCGCACGCCCGCGGGCAGCGGCAGCGAGTAGGTGAGCGCCAGGTGGACGCTGGAGCGCTCCATCGTCGAATCGGGCGCGAAGATGTTGTTGGGCCCGAAGGAGGGCCCGCGCCGGCGGTACTGGTAGAGCCCCCACACCTCGAGCAGATCGCCGCGCACGAGGTTGCTCTCGCGCTTGAGCACCAGCTGCGCGATGGCGATGCGCTGCATGCCCGCGGTCTCGCCCGGCACGCGCGACCAGCTCGGATCGGCGTTGTCGCGCTCGACGAGCACCTTGGGCCCGGAGGTCTCCCAGTAGGAGCCGAACGCTTCGGCGCTGAAGCGTCGCCAGCGGTGCGCGACCTTGGCGTAGCCGCGCACGCCCCAGCCGGCCGAGTGGTCGAAGTAGGACTCGGCGCCGGCGCCGCCGAACAGCTCCATGCGCTGCTTCGAGTACATGGAGATGACGCCGGCAAAGGCGTTGGTGCCGTAGAGCGCCGAGCCCGGCCCGCGGATGAGCTCGATGCGCTCGATGTTCTCGAGCGGGAACTCGACGAGGTAGCTGCCGTCGTAGAAGTCGTTGAGCCGTTCGCCGTCGAGCGTGACGAGCACGTCGTTGGCGCCGGCCTTGCCGCGCACCACCACGCGCAGGCCGTTGAACTGCGTCGGCAAGACGGTGACGCCGGGCATGAGCTGGAGCGCGTCGGCGAGCGTGCGCAGGCCGTAGAGGCGGATCTGCTCTTCGGTGATCACCGACATCACGGACGGCACGGTCTCGATGGTCTGGCTGGCGAGCGTGGCCGAGCGGACGCGCACGCCCATCAGCTCCTCGAGGCTGAGCCGCTCGATCTCCCTGGCGTCGGCGCGCGCGCGGGCGTCGATGCCGGCAAGCACCACGACGAGGCCGAGCGTCACGACCGTCGTACCCCTGCCCATACCGCCTCCCCGCCCCCCGGCCACTTCCGATCAGCGCGCGGCGTGCTCGTCGGCGCAGAAGCGTCCCACCGTCTCCATCAGCTCGTGCAGCTCGACGGGCTTGGGCAGCGAGGCCACGCGCATGCGCCGCGCCGCCTCGTCGACGCCGCGCGCGCCCGAGAGGACGACCACCGGGATGTGCGCGATGTCGGCGTCGGCGAGCTGCTGGTTGCGGAACTCCTCGCCGCTCAGCCCCGGCATCATGAGGTCGAGCAGGATCACGCGCGGGCGCGCGCCGCGCTTGAGCTGCGCCATGGCGTCGGCACCGTCGCCGGCGCCGATGACGTGGAACCCGCGCACCTCGAGGAGATCCTGGATCGTCTCGCGGATGTCGATGTCGTCGTCGACGACCATCACGGTTGCGGCTGTTGCGTCCATGCTTCCCCCATTTGTTCGCTGGCTTCGATCCCGCGCGGCAGCTCGACGATGAAGGCGGCCCCCTCGCCGGGCACGCTCTCGACACGGATGGTGCCGCCGTGGGCCAGCACGATCTCGCGCGTGATGTGCAGCCCGAGCCCGAGCCCGCCGTAGTTGAGCGAGACGGCGCGCTCGAAGCGCTCGAAGATGCGCGCCTGATCGGCGGGCGAGATGCCGATGCCGCGGTCGCGCACGATGAGGAGCGCGTTGCCGCCGTCGATGCGCACCACGATCTCGACGGGCGAGCCGGCGCCGTACTTGAGCGCGTTCGACAGGAGGTTCACCACCACCTGCTCGAGGCGCATCGGATCCCACAGCCCGAGCGCGTGCTCGGGCAGGTCGAGCCCGACCTCGACGTCGAGGCGCGCGATCTCGGCGGAGAACTGGCCGATCACGTTGTGCACCAGTCCGACGAGATCGACCTCCTCGCGCTGCAGCGGAAAGCGCCCGATGGCGATGCGCGAGACGTCGAGCAGGTTGTTGACCAGCTTCTCCAGGCGGCGCACCTGGCGCTCGGCGAGCTCGAAGCTCTTGTCCATGCGCGCCGCCTCGGTGGGATCTTCGACGGTTGGCGAGTGCTCGATGAGCCCCTGCACGCGCAGCTTGAGCGAGGTCAGCGGCGTCTTGAGCTCATGCGATGCCACCGAGAGGAACTCGTCGCGCATGCGGATCGCCTCGCGCGCCTCCGTCTGCCGGTGATCGATCTCGGCCAGCATGTTGTTGAAGGCCTCGGCGAGCAGGCCAATCTCGTCGTGCCCGCGGTCGCTGGCGCGCACCGAGTAGTCGGCGCCGCGCGCGATCTGCCGGGCCACGTCGGCGAGCCGCAACAGGCGCCGCGACACCATGCGCTCGAGCGCCCAGGCCAGCGTCAGCGACGCGGCGATGATGCCGAGGGTGAGCCACCACAGGCCCCAGACGTAGGCGTGCACGCGCGAGGTCACCGGCGCCATCGCGCCGTGGAGCACCATGGTGCCGAAGCGCTCACCGCCCTGGGCGATCGGGTAGACCACGGTGATGCGGCCGCCCTCGAGCGTCGAGCGTGGCTCGGCGTCGGCGAGCACGGCGGGCGGATCCGGCCCGGTGCGGCCAGGGCGGCGAAAGGCGGCGAAGCGGCGGCCGGCGCGATCGTAGATGGTGGCGTCGAGGAAGCGCGGGTTGGCGGCGAGCACCTGCAGCGCCTCCTCGGCGGCGGGCCGGCTGTCGAAGGCGAGCGCGGCGGCGGCGTACTCGGCCACGACGCTGGTGATGAGCACGCTCGAGGTCACCATGTCGGAGCGGATGTCGCGGATCTCGTTCGAGCCCACGATGAAGAGCACGCACGAGATCGGCGCCAGGATCGCGAGCAGCGTCAGCGCGATCAGCTTGCCGCGGATCGATGGGTGCGGGCGCCTCACGGCACGTCCTCGGTCGAGCTCGCCTGCGAGAGCCGCAGGAGCTGCGCGTTGAGCGTGAGCGCGCTCTGGTGCGCGCCGGCCGGCGAGATCTCGAAGCGCACGCGCCCCTGGTCGTCGACGACGAGGTTGATGAGCACGCCGGCGCGGCCGAAGCCTTCGGAGTCGGCGACGGTGACGATGGGATGGCCGGCCGCGCGCGAGAGGATCTGCTTGAGCCACGGCCGCTCGTCGGAGGCGATGAAGACGAGGTGGCAGCCCGACAGATCGGCGTTCGGCTGCAGGCGGCGCAGCTCGACGCGGCGATCCTTGATGCGGCGCGACTGCGCCAGCGCCTCGAGGAAGTTGGCCACCGGCGTGCGGCCGATGACGCACAGGACGAAGGGCGAGTCGGGCCCGGCGAACGCCGTCGGTGGCCACTCGATGAAGCGCGTGAAGCGCTCGACGAACTCGGCCTTCACGCGATACTCGAGCTGGTCGCCGCCGCCGCCGCGCGCGATCGCGGGCGTGACGACGACGACGACGGCGACGACAAGGCCGACGGAGGCGACCGCGCGTCGCACGCGCCTCGCGATCTTGCCCGCCCGTCCTCGCATTGCCCCTCCCGCTGCCACCGTCGGTGTTCCTCAGCCGTCAGTCGCCCTCGTCCGCTCCGCTCACTTCGCCGCCGCACGTGGCGGCGCGCGCGCCTCTGCCAGGATCGTGTTGACCTGCCGCACCAGCGGCAGCGGGATCAGGCCGAGCCGCGCGCTCGCCGCGCGCGCCGCCTCCAGGTACTCGCGCCGGAACTCGTCCGACATGGGCACGGCGCGCAGCCCTTCGCGCGGGAAGGCGCGGCTCAGCATCTCGTCCTCCTGCTGCCGGCCGAGGCGGTTGAAGCGCTCGGCCAGCCGATCGCCCGCGTCCTTGAGCGCACGCTGCGCGTCGCCGTCGAGGCTCTCGAAGGTGGGACGCGAGATGATGAGACAGCCGGGCAGGAACATGCTGTGCAGGTCGGTGAAGTAGCGCGCCTTGACGCCGTAGCGGAACGCGACGGCGGC
Organism: Polyangia bacterium; assembly: GCA_035607415.1. GTDB lineage: Bacteria > Myxococcota_A > Polyangia > Palsa-1104 > Palsa-1104 > JAQBQH01. The sequence continues at coordinate 18,146 of DATNAQ010000093.1, read as the reverse complement.
CGCCGGCACCGAGAGGAAGCCGTCGACGCGCCCCTGGTCGTAGGCGGCGCCGGCCTGGTCGATCGGCAGCGGCAAGAGCTTGATGCCCATGAGCGCCAGCTGCGAGCGCTCGACCTCGTCGAGATCGTAGCTCCAGTTGCGCGCCGTCTTGAGCTCGGCGAACGTGCGCACCGGCTCGCGCGAGAAGAGCACGCGGTGGCCGAAGCCGGTGCCGAGCGCGAGGAACACGAACGGCGTGGCGCGCGTCTCCTCGTCGAGCTTCGGCCGCAAGTGTTGCAAGACCAGGCTCGCCTCGTCGTCGCTCTCGACGAGCCCGGCGACCTCGATCGCGTGCAGCGACGGCGCCACGTGCTGGCAGAAGATGGCGCCGGCGAGGCCCGAGAGCTCGCCGTTGCGCACGCGCTCGAGCGAGCTCTGCTCGTCGCCGGCGGCGCCGTTGAGGATCCACTTGATGCGCAGCTGGCCGTGGGTGGCGCGCTCGACCTCGTCCGTGAAGTCGGTGAGCATGCGCGCCCACGGCGTGTTCTCGGGAGCGATCGCCGCCATGCGCAGGGTGATCGGCGCGGACGGAGCCCTCGGCCCGCCGGCCAGCCCCAAGCAGCAGAGCAGGATCAGCACCCCCGGCCTCGCCATGGCGTGATCCTGGGGGCTCGCGAAGGCGGAGCAAGCCCTTACAGGCCGTCGGCGATTTTCGTGCAACCGTCGAGCGCGCGCCCGACGGCTGGACGGCCCATGACTCTTCGCCTATACCTAATCGGATGAACCTGCACGGCTTCACGGAGGCGATGAAAGAGGGCGGCGTCACGCTCGGCCTCATCCTCACGTGCTCCGTGCTCGTGCTCGCGGTGGGCATCGAGCGCTTGGCAGCGCTGTGGAAGTTCCTCGATCGCGCGCGCACGCTCGCCGAGACGGTCAAGCGCTGCCTGTATCGCGGCGCCGTCGCCGAGGCGCGCGCGGCGTGCGAGCGCAGCTCCTCGCTTGCGGCCGAGTTCTTCCTGGTCGGCTTCGAGCGGCACGGGCGATCGTCGGAAGGCGCGCTCGAGGCGGCGGTGGATCGCGAGCGCCAGCGCGTGGCGTTGACCATGAAAGGGCAGCTCTGGATCCTGGCGACGATCGGCGCAACCGCGCCCTTCATCGGCCTGTTCGGCACGGTGTGGGGCATCTTGCGCGCGTTCAAGCAGATCGGCGCCACCCACCAGGCGGGCATCGACGTCGTCGGCCCCGGCATCGCGGAGGCGCTCGTCACCACGGCGGCCGGCATCATCGTGGCCATCGAGGCGATGGTCATCTACAACTACTTCATGGCGCGCCTGTCGCGCGTGGCGCTCGAGCTCAAGCTGATGGCCGAGGAGTTCGTCGAGCTGTTGCGCGAGCAGAAGCCCGATCCGCGCAGCAACTCGGGAGCCGAGCGGGTGATCGAGGCGCCGGCGGCGGTGGTCAAGACGACGCCGTCGGAAGCGTAGGCCCCATGGCGATCTCGGGACCGAAGGGCGACGGTGACGGCGAGGGCGATCTGTTCGCCGACATCAACATCACGCCGCTCACCGACATCTTCCTCGTCTTGCTCATCATCTTCATGGTGACGTCGTCGGTCATGGCGACGGACGGAGCGCGCGCCGGCGTGCGCGTGAACCTCCCGAAGGGCGCGACCAAGGAGATCTCGACCACCGCCAAGGACGTGACCGTCGCCATCACCACCGACGGCAAGATGGTCGTCGACGGCAAGGAAGTGAGCCCCGATTCGCTGCGCAAGATCTTCGACGACGCGCGCGCGCGCGACGCGGAGACGCAGGTGGTGGTGCAGGCCGACGAGGCGACGCATCACGGCCGCGTGGTGGCGGTGATGGAGCTGGCCAAGGCGGCGGGGCTGCGGCGTCTGGCGATCGCCACGCGCAGACGCTGATGCGCCTCGCGATCGTGGTGGCCGCGCTTGCCGCTGCCGGCGTGGCGCGCGCCGAGATGGTGGCGTCGACGTCGATCACCGTCGGCCCGTACGTGCAGGACGTACGCCCCGACGGCTTCACCGTCGTGTTCGACACCGCGGGCGAGACCAGCGCCGAAGTGCGCGCCGGCGCCGTACGCGTGGCGACGCAGGGGACGCACCACGAAGCGATCGTGCGCGGCCTGCCGGCGTCGACGCGCGCGCCCTATCGCGTCTTCGTCGGCGGCGCGGACGCCGGCGGCGGCGACGTGGCGCTGCCCGATCCCAAGGCGCACACCCTCGACTTCGTCGTCTACGGCGATACGCGCAACGCCGGCCCGGTCGGTCCGGTGCTGGCCAAGCTCGCCGCCGCGCAGACCCCCGAGCTCATCCTCTACACCGGCGACTTCGCGCCCTGGGGCAGCGACGACGCAGGCTGGGCCACCTTCTTCGCCGACGAGCGCGCGCTGCTCGCCGACGTGCCGCTCTATCCGGCGCTCGGCAACCACGAGATCTACCGCGATCCCGAGGCGTCGCGCTTCCGCCACTTCTTCGTGCCGCCCGACGACGGACGCGAGCGCCTCTATTACCACTTCCGCTTCGGCCCCGCCGAGTTCGTGGTGCTCGACGGCAACACGCCGTCGCCCGCCGAGACCGCCTGGCTGCGCGCGACGCTCGACGCCGCCGACCGGGACGGCGTCGGGCACATCTTCGTGCTCGAGCATCAGCCGCCGCTGTCGCTCGGTGACCACTGCGGCGCCGCGCCCGTGCAGAACGACTGGATCGCGCTCTTCGAGCAGCACCACGTGCGCGCGGTGTTCGCCGGACACGACCACGCGTATGCGCGCATGGAGCGTCGCGGCGTGCGCTACTTCGTATCGGGCGGCGGCGGGGCGCCGCTGTACGCCGAGCGTACGTGCAGCGCCTACGATCGCGCCGCCAAGCGCGTGTACGTGCCCGTACATCATCTGTTGCGCGTGCACGTCGACGGGCCGACCGTCGACGTCAGCGCCATCGGCCTCACCGACGCGGCGCCCATCGATCACGTGCGCTTCGCCGCCGGCGAGCCGGCGTTCGCGATGGACGCGCCGCCGCTCGGCGATCGCGAGCGCCACGGCGCGCCGACGTGGACCTACGCCGGCGGCGCGATCCTCTTCGTGCTGCTCGGCTTCGTGCTCCGTCGTCGTCGTCCGCGCTGACGCGCCGCGCGTGCATCGACGGTACGCGGGATGCACTGCATCCGGTCGTGGGGCGAAAGCTGACGATGCTGGCGACGGTGGTGGTGATGCCCGGTGGGCTGTTGTTGCTGCTCTCGGTCGCGTTCGTCATCGCGCTGATGCGCACCTCGCGCGGAAAGCAGCTGCTTGCGCCGCTCGGCCGCCGGATTCCGCCGCGCCTGCGCGCGCAGGGACGCCGCGTCTTCGCCGCCCTCGTCGGGGAAAAGCTTTTCCTCGGCCCGCCCAGCCCGGTTCACACGACGTGAACCGCGAAACTCCCGCCTAACGCGAGCGCCGTTCAGCGCAAGAGACGCTTGAGCTCGTACGCGAGCTCGTGCTCGGCGATGCGCCTGGTCTCGCGCGTGGCCATGTTCCGCACCTGCAGCTCGCCCGCCTTGCGCTCGCCCTCGCCGCACAACACGACCACGCGCGCGCGCAACCGATCGGCGCGCGAGAGCTGATCGGCCCAGCCCCCCTCGCCGAGATCGACGTCGACGCGAAAGCCGCGCGCCCGCTCGGCGGCGGCGGCGCGAAAGGCCCATGCGCGCGCCGCCGGGCCCTGGGCGGCGATGAAGATCTCGCAGGTGGGCTCGAAGCTGGCGTCGTCCGGCGCCACGCACTCGGCGGCGCGCACGTGGCCGACCGAGAGCCCGATCGCGGGCGTCGCCGGTCCACCCAGCGCGGCGACGAGGCCGTCGCGCCTGCCGCCGCGCGCGATCGTGCGTGGGCTGCCGTCGGCGGCGCGGGCGCGCAGCTCGAGGATCGATCGCTGATAGCGCCCGCCGCCGAACAGGAGGCGCGGCTCGTCGCGCGCCGGCACCTTGGCGACCTCGAGCATCGCCAGGAAACCTTCGTGGTGCTTGAGCGCCGGCGTCGACACGTAGTCGCGCAGCAGTGGCGCCGCCGCGGCCAGCGCGCGGCACCCCTCTTCCTCGCAGTCGAAGAAGCGCAGCGCGTCGCGCGACGCCTGGCACCAATCGCACGACAGCGGCCGCAGCTCGCCGATCGCGGTCGCGTAGCGTGCAAGATCTGCAGGCTCGCCGAGCGTCGAGACCACGAGCTCCGGATGCGACAGCCCGGGGTCGCTGCCGAGCGAGAGCGCGAGCGCGCCGACCTCGGCGTCCGCCGCCGGCCCGGGCGTGCCGAAGATGACGCCGCACGAAACTTCGTACGAAGGCGCGCGGCCGGCGTCGTCACTGAAGATGGTACCGGCCATCATGTAGCGCGCGAACTTGCCGCGATCGCTCGAGTCGGCATAGACCCGGGCCAGCGCCGCCTGCACGTCGCCGCGCAGCTCGCGCCCCTGCGGCCCGCCGAGCGGCGGCTCGCCGAGCCGGGCGGCCTGGCCCGCGGGATCGAGCGTGGCCGGCAGAACCTCGCGATATCCATGCGCGCGGAAGACCGCGAAGGCGCGGCGACGCACGAAGCGGATCTTGGCGGCGGCCTCGGGCCCGGCGTCGTCGGACGGCTGCACGCGTCGACAATAGCACGTGGTACGCTGCGGCGGTTTGGACTTGATTACCAGCGATGGCGCGCAGTTGCTCCGCGCCGGACGACCGTGGCGCTTCGTCCTCGCCAACGCCTACTACCTCGCCGACGAGGTCGGGCAGGGGACGCCGGCGCACGCGCTCGAGGCGCTCGACGCCGCGGTCGCGCTCGGTCTGCCGGTCGTGCGCACGTGGGGATTCAACGACGCGCCGTGGAAGTCGAGCCGGATGCAGGACGATCTCGCCACGCCGTACGAGCCCGGCCTGCGCGCGTTGGATGTTGTCGTCGCAGAAGCGAGGAAACGCGGGCTCCGGCTCATCCTCGCGCTCGCCGACTACTGGCCGTCGTACGGCGGGATCGCGCAGTGGCTCGCCTGGCGCGGCACCCCCGTCGCCGACGGCGATCGCGACCATCCCGAGCGCTACGCCGCCCGCTTCTACGGTGACGTGCAGCTGCGCGAGGCCTATGCCACGCGCGTGCGACAGCTCGCCGCACGCAAGAACACGGTGACGGGCACGCGCTACGGCGACGACGCGACCATCCTCGCGTGGGAGCTGATGAACGAGCCGCGCGGCGCGCCCGACGACTGGATCGCCTTCGCCGCGGCGGCGGTGCGGGCGCATTGCAAGCAGCTCATCTCGATCGGCGACGAGGCCGCGCGCGACTCGCCCGACGTCGACCTCGCCTCCTTGCACTTCTACCCCGAGAAGCACGGCGCCGCGGCCGGCGACGAGGAGCGCTTCGGCTGCGCGGCCATCACCGAGGCCGCGCGCCGCGTGTCGAGGCCGCTCGTCGTCGGCGAATTCGGCCTGCGCGACGACGGGTTGCCGCTCGCTGTCCGGCAAAGCGCGTACGCCGCGTGGTTCGGCTGCGCCGCCGATGAGGGCGTGGTCGGAATGGGGCCGTGGCTGCTCGGCCATCGCTCGCGACCGCCGGATTGGGACGAGCACTTCACGTTTCATCTCGGCGGCGATTACGACGCGACGCTCCGCGAAGCGGTCGAGCTTTTCTCTTAAAACTTTTGTTAACCGCACCATCGATCTCGTGCGCGGCGCATGCTACGAATGCAGCCGCACATGGGGGAGCCGAGGGCGCTCGGACGCTTTGTTTGCGGCGAGCGGGTCGCCAATGGCCCCGTCGGTGCGCTGCATCGTGCGCGTGTGTTCGGCGACGCCGGGTTCGAGAAGGACTTCTCGCTCCTCGTCGTCGACGCCGAGCTCGGCAAGGAGCGCGCGGCGCTCGGGCGGCTGGTGCGCGCGGCCAACGGCTGGGCGCGCCTCAACTACCCGCGCATCGCGCACGCGCACGAGCTCGGCGCTGAGGGCGACACCTACTTTCTCGTCAGCGATTGGCTGCGCGCGGCGACGGCCGGCGTGCTCATCACCGACGGGCCGCTGCCACTCGACGCGGCGATGCTGCTCGCCGCCGACATCGCCGACGCGGTGGCCTACGCGCACGGGCGCCACGATCTCGTGCCCGGCGGCATCCTGCACCTCGGCCTGTCGCCGGAGTGCGTGCTCATCGACGGCAACGGCAACGTCTCGGTGCGCGACTTCGGCCTGCTCACCGCGCGCGTGGCGCCGAATTGGGCCGACGACGATCGCCTGGTGTACGCGCTGCGCTACTGCGCGCCGGAGCTGCTCGAGGCCGGCGTCGTCGAGCAGCGCGCCGACGTGTTCGCGCTCGGCGCCATCCTGTTCGAGCTCTTGACCGGACGGCCGGCGTTTGGCGGCATGCACGCGCGCGGCGTGGCGGCGCAGATCGAGGCGTCGCCGCCGTCGCTGACCGGGGTGCCGCCGGCGGCGGGGCCGCTGCTCGCGCGCGCGCTCGAGGCGCGGGCCGGCGCGCGGCTGCGCACGCTCGCCGAGTTCCGCCAGCAGGCGCTCGCGCTCGTCGGCGATCGCACGGCGGCGGCGCGCCAGATCCTGGCCGACCGGGCGCGGCCGCGGCTGCCCAACGACGTGCCGAAGAGCTCGCCGCTCGACGCTGCCGTGGCCGAGACGGTGGCGGCGCCCAAGGCGATCAAGCGGCCGTCGATCGCCGATGACTTCTTCCAGCTCGCCGACGGCGCCTTCAGCGCCGAGGCGCTGCCGCCGGCGCCGTCGATGTTGCCGTCGCCGGTCAAGTGGGGCGGGCGCCCGCTGATCGCGCCCGCGGCGGCGACCGTATGGGATCCGCCGTCGACGACGGCGACGACGACGCTGGAGGCGCTGCGCCGCAAACGCCCGCGCCGCTGGTGGGTGAGCGCGGTGGTGCCGGTCGCGCTCGCCGTCACCGCGTTCGGCGCCGGCTATGTCTGGCAGCGCGTCGAGCACGCCCGCCGCCGCCTCGCCGCCGCCGAGCGCCAGGCGCACGAGCCGCCCGCCGCGCCGGCGACGCTCTTGACCAAGCTGAGCTCGGTGCCGACGGGGGCGCAGCTCTTCATCGACGGCGAGCCGCGCGGCACGACGCCGCAAGCGCTCGTCCTGGCCGCCGGCGAGCACCGCGTGGTCGTCGCCGCCGACGGGCTCGCCCTGTGGCGCGGCCTCGTCGACGCCGGCGCCACCATCTCCGCCGAGCTGTCGCCCGCCCACCTGCCGCCGGCGATCGAAGGCGACGCCGGCCTCAAGCTCGTCTGCAAGACGCCCGGGCTGTGGCGCGTGTTCGTCGACGGCGTCGACACCGGCCGCACCTGCCCGGTCGAGGAGCGCATCCCGCTCGTCCCCGGGCCGCATCATCTGTCGCTCTACGCGGCGCGCGGCGATCGCACCGTCGAGATCGAGCGCCCGACCGTGGTCAAGGACCGCGGCGCGTCGACCCGCATTATACTAGACGAGGAATGACCACCATCATCCTCCTGGTCGTCGTCGCGGTGATCATCGCGGCGTTCTCGTACTACACGAACGCCGGCTTCGGCGACCGCAAGCCGCGTGACCTCGACGAGAAGAAGGATCAGGCTTCGGCGGGCGCGCCAGAAGAAGTCGACCCGCCGCCGCACAAGTAGAGCAGCGCCATGCGCACCGCCACGCCGTAGGTCACCTGGTCGAGGATGACCGAGCGCTCGCCGTCGGCGACGGCGGGATCGAGCTCGACGCCGCGGTTGATCGGCCCGGGGTGCATGACGATGGCGTCGGGCTTGAGCGTCTGGGCCAGGCGCGGCCCGAGCCCGAAGTAGCGGCTGTACTCGCGCGTGTTGGGAAAGAGGCCCGCGCCGTGCAGCCGCTCGAGCTGGATGCGCAGCATCATGACCACGTCGACGCCATCGACGGCGGGCTCGACGCGCTCGAAGACTTCGGCGCCCATCTCGTCGATGCCGACGGGCAGCATGGTGCGCGGCCCGGCGACGCGCACGCGCGCGCCCAGCCGCGTGAGCGCCAGGATGTCGGAGCGCGCCACGCGCGAGTGGGCGATGTCGCCGACGATGGCGACGGTCAACCCCTCGAACGATTTCCCATCCGAACCCCGCCCCTTGTGCTTGCGGATGGTCGCGCAGTCGAGGAGCGCCTGCGTCGGATGCTCGTGCGTGCCGTCGCCGGCGTTGATGACCGCGGCGTCGACGTGCTGGGCGATGAAGTGGGGCGCGCCCGAGGCCACGTGGCGCAGGACGATCACGTCGGGCGCCATCGCCTGCAGGTTCTTGGCGGTGTCGAGCAGCGTCTCGCCTTTGGTCGTCGACGAGGTCGAGCCCGAGATGTTGATGGCGTCGGCCGACAGGCGCTTGGCGGCGATCTCGAACGACGTGCGCGTGCGCGTCGACGCCTCGAGGAACAGGTTGATCACCGTCTTGCCGCGCAGGGTCGGCACCTTCTTGATCGGCCGCGTGTTGATCTCGGCGAAGGTGTCGGCGAGATCCAGGATCTGGACGATCTCGTCTTTCGACAAATCGGCGATGCCGAGGACGTGCTTCATCGTTTTTCCCGCAGGACGGCGCGGTCGCGGCCGTCGAGGATGACCTTCACCGATTGGGTGCGCGTGGTCTCGACCTTGAGCCCCACGTAGTCGGGCTGGATGGGCAATTCGCGATGGCCGCGGTCGACGAGCACCGCGAGCTGCACCGCGCGCGGGCGGCCGTAGTCCATGAGCGCGTCGAGCGCGGCTCGGATCGTGCGGCCGGTGTAGAGCACGTCGTCGACGAGGATCACGGTCTTGCCGGCGATGGTGTGCGCCGGCAGCGTGGTGGTGCCGACCTCGGGCTTGGGCAGCCCCTCGAAGACGTCGTCGCGATAGAGCGTGATGTCGATGGCGCCGTTCGACGCCTTGATTTCCCCGGTGTCGTGGATGTAGCCGGCCAGGCGCTCGGCGAGCGGCACGCCCGCGGTGCGGATGCCGACGAGCACCACGTCCCCGACGGCGGCGTTGCGCTCGACGATCTCGTGCGCGATGCGCTTGAGCGCGCGAACGATGCCGGCCGAATCGAGTAGCTCCCGCTTTTCGACCAGCTCGCTGCGCTCGCTCACGACGCACTTTGGTACTACACTCGCGCCCGCGATGTCCACCGCCGGCATCATCCTCATCGGCGACGAGATCCTCTCCGGCAAGGTGCGCGACGAGAACGCGCACTTTCTCATCGGCGAGCTGCGCACGCTCGGCGTGGGCCTGCGCAAGATAGCCACCATCCCCGACGTGCTCGACGAGATCTCGACGACGGTGGCCGAGTTCTCGTCGCGCTTCGATCACGTGTTCACCTCGGGTGGCGTCGGGCCGACGCACGACGACCTGACGATGGAGGGCGTGGCGCGGGCCTTCGGCGGTAACGTGATCCGCCATCCCGAGCTCGAGGCGCTCCTGCGCGCCTATTGGGGCGAGCGCCTCCAGGAGCGCAACCTGCGCATGGCCGACGTGCCCGACGGGGCGCACTTCGTCCACGGCGAGCCGTCGGCGGGCTGGCCGGTCATCGCCATGCGCAACGTCTACATCCTGCCCGGCGTGCCCGAGCTGTTCCGCAAGAAGTTCGTGTCGATCCGCGAGCGCTTCCGCGATCAGCCGTTCGTTCTACGCCAGGTGTTCACCACGTCGGAGGAGGGGCACATCGCGCACGAGCTCGATCGCATCGTCGCCGCCTACGCGACGGTGCAGGTCGGCTCGTACCCGACGTTTTCGCAGCCGGATTACAAGGTGAAGGTGACGATCGAGGGCAAGGACGCCGAGGCCGTGCGCAAGGCCTGCGAGGATCTCGTGACGGCGCTCGGCAAGGCCGTCGTTCGTATCGAATAGGCGCGTCGAATGAAGCGCCGAAAGAGCGTCGACTAGCCCTTGCCAAGGGCGACGATCGTCGGTACACATTCGGCGTGCCTGCGGCACTCCTCCTGAAGGGCGGGCGGGTCATCGACCCCGCCTCGGATTTCGACAAAGTCGCGGACGTGTTGATCGAGGACGGCGTGGTCAAAGCCGTCGAATCGGGCGCGCGCAGCGACGGGGCCAAGATCGTCGACTGCGCGGGCAAGGTCGTCTCGCCCGGCTTTCTCGATCTGCACGTGCACCTCCGCGAGCCGGGGCACGAGTACAAGGAAGACATCGCCTCGGGCGCGCGCGCGGCCGCGGCGGGCGGTTTTACGACCGTCTGCTGCATGCCCAACACGAATCCGCCGAACGACAACCGCGCCGTCACCGACTTGATCGTCCGCCGCGCGCGCGAGGCGGCGATCGTGCGCGTCCTTCCGATCGGCGCCATCTCCAAGGGCCTCAAGGGCGAGTCGCTGGCCGAGATGGGCGAGATGAAGGACGCCGGCATCGTCGCCGTCAGCGACGACGGCATGCCGGTCATGAACGCGGACCTCATGCGCCGCGCGCTCGAGTACGCGCGCACCTTCGGGCTCGTGGTCGTGCAGCACGCCGAGGACAAGAACCTGGCGCAGGGCGGCGTCATGAACGAAGGGCCCGCGGCGACGCGCGCCGGCCTGCGCGGCCAACCTCCCGCTGCAGAATCGGTGATGGTGGCGCGCGACCTCGAGCTCGTGGCCTGGACCGGCGCGCGCTATCACGTCGCGCACATCTCGACGGCGGCGGCGGTGCGCGCGGTGCGCGAAGCCAAGAAGCGCGGCCTGCCGGTGACCGCCGAGGTGACGCCGCACCACCTCACGCTCACCGACGTGGCCTGCTGCTCGTACGACACGTCGACCAAGTGCGCGCCGCCGCTGCGCAGCGAAGCGGATCGCCAGGCCGTGCGCGAAGGGCTCGCCGACGGCACCATCGACTGCATCGCCACCGACCACGCGCCGCACGCCACGCAAGAGAAGCAGCTCGAGTTCGACCAGGCGGCGTTCGGCATGCTCGGCCTCGAGACCGCGCTCGGCCTCGGGCTCAAGCTGGTCGACGACAAGGTGCTGACGCTGCCGGCGCTGATTCGCCGGCTCACCGTCGGCGCGGCGGCGGTGTTCGGGCTGCCCGGCGGCGCGCTCAAAAAGGGCGCGCCCGCCGACGTCACCGTGTTCGACGCGGAGGCCGCGTACAAAGTGGATCCGGAACGTTTTCGCTCGAAGTCGCGCAACTCGCCGTTCGGCGGCTGGGAGCTGCGCGGGCGCGTCACCCACACCATCGTCGGTGGCCAGCTCGTGCACGAGGAGCCGGCGCGTGGCTGATCAAGCCAGGCTCGCCCTCGAAGACGGAACCGTCGTGCGCGGCCGCGCGTTCGGCGCGCGCCCCACCGACGACGCGGCGGGGGCCGGCGAGGTCGTCTTCAACACCGCCCTCACCGGCTACGAAGAGGTGGTCACCGATCCGTCGTACCGCGGACAGATCGTCGTGATGACCGCGCCCGAGATCGGCAACGTCGGCTGGAACGCCGAGGACCTCGAGTCGCAGCGTCCGTGGCTGTCGGGCTTCGTGGTGCGCGAGCTGTCGCCGGTGGTGTCGAGCTGGCGCTCGCAGACCTCGCTCGACGAGGTGCTCGCGAAGGCCGGCATCCCGGGCATCGAAGGCGTCGACACGCGCATGCTGACGCAGAAGCTGCGCGACCAGGGCGCCATGCGCGGCATCATCACCGCCGATGCCAAGCTCTCCGACGCCGCGCTCGTCGACAGGGTGCGAAGATCGCCGGGCCTCGAAGGGCGCGACCTCGTGCGCGAGGTGACCGCCGAGGCGCGCTACGAGTGGAACGAAGGCAGCTGGTACCATCCGCAGGATCCGCGCGCGCGCAAGCCGCACGACAAGCACGTCATCGCCTACGACTTCGGCATGAAGCGCAACATCCTGCGCATGCTCGTCGACGCCGGCTGCCGCGTCACGGTCGTGCCGGCGACGACGCCGGCGACCGACGTGCTCGCGCTCAAGCCCGACGGCGTGTTCTTGTCGAACGGCCCCGGCGATCCGGCGGCGGTCACCTACGCGGCCGAGGCGTGCCGCGCCATCGTCGAGAAGAAGGTGCCGCTGTTCGGCATCTGCCTCGGACATCAGATCCTCGGGCTGGCGCTCGGCGGCGCGACCTACAAGCTCAAGTTCGGGCATCACGGCGCCAACTGCCCGGTCATGGATCTCGGCACGCGCAAGGTCGAGATCACCTCGCAGAACCACGGATTCGCCGTCGACGTCGACTCGCTGCGCGGCAAGGCCGAGCTCACGCACGTGAACCTCAACGACAACACCGTCGAGGGCATGCGCCTCGGCTCGGGGCTGGCGTTCAGCGTGCAGTATCACCCGGAGGCCTCGCCGGGGCCGCACGACGCCTCCTATCTGTTCGACCGCTTCATGGCGATGATCGAGCAGAACCGTTGAGCGTCCTGGCCAACGCGCTCGACCGCGTGATCGCGTTCGCCGCGCGCGACGAAGCCGAGACGGTCAAGGCGAAGGAAGAGTGGGGCGAGAAGGCGGGGCGCGTCTTCGACGACGACCCGCTGTATGAGGAGCGAACCACCGCGTTTCTCGAGTGGTACGCGCTCGAGCGCGCGCTGCCGTCGGGAAAGGTGCCGGCGGAGCGCTTCCTCGCCGAGGAGCGGCTCGACGACAAAGAGGGCGCCTGGATGCACGCGCTCGGGACGTCGCATCGCTCGCTGTTCGAGGTGCGCAACGTGCACGAGGGCGTGATCCTGCTCGACGACCTCCTCGGTGGCGGCTCGTTCGCGGTCACCGAGCGCCGGCGGCTGCCGGGCGTCGAGGAGCACGAGATCTTCGAGGCGCGCCTGGTCGCCAACGTGATGACGCCGCCCGAGCTGTTGTTCACGCGCGCCTTCCAGTTCCATCCGCGCGAGGCGTTCGGCGAGATGAAGCGTCACGCCGAGCGCGCGCGCAAGGCGGGCGAGCCGCGTGCCGAGACCCTGTTCCGCCTGTTGCGCCTGCGCCTGAAGGCGCTGCGCTACAAGCACGTCACCGCCGACAAGATCTACAAGGAAGAATGACCCGCGCCGCGCTCCTCGTCGCGATGCTGGCGGCGTCGTCGGCGGCGCGCGCGCAGACGGCGGCGGGCCAGACGGCGACGACGGGCGTGGACGTGGAGCGCTTCGTGCCCGCGCTCGGGCCGACGGCGCTCGTCGGCGTCGAAGGCGCGGCGGTGACGCGCGCCGGCGCGGTGGCGTGGACGGCGTCGCTCGATTTTCTGCAGGATCCGATCACGCTGCGCGGCGCCTACTCGGGCGACCTCGTGTCGCGGCCGGTGCGCGACGCGCTCGTCGGCGACGTGGCCATGGAGTTCGGCGTGTGGAAGCGGCTCGCGCTCGCCGTCGGCGTGCCGGTGGCGTTGTGGCAGGACGGCGATCGGCTGCGCGGCACCGGCACGAGCGAGGCGCCGCTTTCGGCCACGGTCGCCGGCGACATTCGCGTGCGCGCCAAGGCGTCGCTCGTCGAAGGTGGCAAGCTCGGCGCCGCGATCATCTTGCAGGTGACGGCGCCGGCCGGGGGCGACGCACAGTTCGAAGCCACCGACGGCGCGACCATCGAGCCGCGGCTCGTCGCCGATGCGCACCTCGGGCGGCTGACGCTCGCGGCGCAGGTCGGCGTGCGCTTCGAAAAGGATCGCGCGCTCTTCACCACCGAGCTCGGCGACGAGCTGACCTGGGGCGCCGGCGCGGCGGTGGCGCTCTTCGACCGCGCGCGGGTCGGGCTCGGCGCCATCTTCGAAGGCGCGGGCGCCGTCGGGCCATCGGCGGGCACGCGGCCGGCCGAGCTGCGCGGCGCGCTCCGGCTGCGCGTCGGGCCGGTGGCGCTCGACGCCGGCGGCGGCGGTGGGCTCGACGCGCAGATCGGCGCGCCCGGCTGGCGCGTCTTCGTCGTCGCGCGCGGCGTCGTGCCCCTTACACACTGAGCCCGTCGGTGTTACGTTTCTCTCGATGGACCTGAAGGGGCGCCGCGTAGTCGTCGGAGTCGCGGGCGGCATCGCCGCCTACAAGGCGGCGGAGCTGGTGCGCGCGCTCGTCAAGGCTGGCGCCGAGGTGCGCGTGGTGATGACCGAAGCGGCGCAGAAGTTCATCACGCCGCTGACGTTGCAGGCGCTGTCGCAGCACCCGGTGGCGACCGATACGTTCGATCTCACGCAGGAAGCGACCATCGGGCACATCACGCTCGCCGACACGGCGGAGCTGCTCGTGATCGCGCCGGCGACGGCGGACGTGATCGCGCGGCTGGCGCAGGGGATGGCGAACGATCTGCTCACGACGGTGGCGCTGGCCTGTCGCGCGCCGCTGCTGTTGGCGCCGGCGATGAACGTCAACATGTGGCGCCATCCGGCCACGCAAAGCAACCTCCGTACGCTCGTGGAGCGCGGCGTGCACACCGTCGGGCCCGACGCGGGCGAGCTGGCGTGCGGCTGGATCGGCGAGGGGCGCATGATCGAAGCGGCGGACATCGCGGCCGCCTGCGCGGAGCTGCTCGGGCCGCGCGATTGGGCCGGGCGACGCGTGATCGTGACGGCGGGACCGACCTACGAGCCGATCGATCCGGTGCGCTTCCTCGGCAATCGCTCGACGGGCAAGATGGGCTTCGCCATCGCGGCGCGCGCGGCGCGGCGCGGCGCCGAGGTCACGCTGGTAGCGGGGCCGACGTCGCTGGCGACGCCGGCGGGGGTCACGCGCGTCGACGTGCAGACGGCGATGCAGATGCGCGAAGCCACGCTCGCGCGCGTCGACGGCTCGGCCATGGTGGTGATGACCGCCGCGGTGGCCGACTATCGCCCGGCGGCGGAGGCGCCGCAGAAGCTGAAGAAGGACGCCCTCGGCGACGCGCCGGCGCTGACGCTGACGAAGAATCCCGACATCCTGGCGGAGCTGAAGGGCAGGGCGCCGGTGGTGGTCGGCTTCGCCGCCGAGACCGAGGACGTCGAGCGCCACGCGGCGGAGAAGCTGGCGCAGAAGGGGTGCGATCTGATCGTCGCCAATGACGTGAGCGAAGCGGGCTCGGGGTTCGGCACCGACACCAACCGCGTCGTGCTGCTCGCGCGCGACGGCAGCGTCGACCGCCTGCCGCTGATGACCAAGGACGAGGTCGCCGACAAGATTCTCGATCGCGCGCGGGCGCTGCTCGGACCGGCGGAGGCGGTGGCGTGAGCGATCGCGACGAGCTTCTGCAGATCGTGCGGCAGGCCAAAGAGCACGTCGCCTGGCTCGAGCGCGGCGGCTCGTTCGGACTGCCGCGCGGCGAGGTCGCGCCGCCAAAGCCCGCGGCAGTCGCGCCGCCTGCCGCGCGCACCGTCGCGGCGCCCCGCGTCTCTGCGTCTGCCGTCGCGGCGTCCGCTGCGCCCCCGGCCGCTGCGCCGTCCATCGTCGCGCCGCCCTCCGAAGGCATGGGCGCGGCCAAGCTCGCCGCCATCCGCGAGGAGCTCGGCGACTGCCAGCGCTGCAAGCTCGCCGGCAAGCGCACCAACATCGTCTACGGCGTCGGCAACCCCGACGCCCCCCTCGTCTTCGTCGGCGAAGCGCCCGGCGCCGACGAAGATCGCACCGGCGAGCCGTTCGTCGGCGCCGCCGGCCAGCTCTTGACCAAGATGATCGAAGCCATGGGCCTCGCCCGCGGCGACGTCTACATCTGCAACATCTTGAAGTGCCGCCCGCCGGGCAACCGCAACCCCGAGCCCGACGAGATCGCCGAGTGCGAGCCCTTCCTCAAGAAGCAGCTCGCGGCCATCCGCCCGCGCATGATCGTCGCGCTCGGCAAGTTCGCCGCGCAGTGCCTCCTGCGCTCGGACGCGCCCATCTCGCGCCTCCGCGGCACCTGGAAGGAGTACCAGGGCATCCCGCTCATGCCCACGTACCACCCCGCGTTCCTCCTGCGCACGCCGTCGGCCAAGCGCGACGTGTGGAGCGACCTGCAGGAGGTCATGCGCGAGCTCGACCGCCTCGGCATCGTGCGCGGCAAGAAGCCGTAACGGCTACCGTCGCCGGCGCCCGCGTGCGCGGGCCCGCTTCAGCCGCGCGGCGCGCTCGATCTGCGCCGCGAAGCCGTCGAGCAGCGCCGCCAGCCCGCGCTCGAAGAGATCGTCGAGGTCGAGCTCGAACTCGCCGATGTCGGCGAGCAGCCGCCCAAACGCTGGATAGCTCCCCGACGCCGCCATCGCCGCGAACGCTTGCGCCCGCCGCGCCATCCACTCCGCCTCGTCGACGCCGGTCTCGCTCGCCGCCTCCGCCTCCGCCTCGACGTTGACCGCGATCCCCTGCACGAAGCTGTGCAGGAGCACATGGATGCGCATCTGCTCCGCGGCGGCGAGGCCGGTGGTGCCGAGCGCGGCAAAGATCCAATCGGCGTAGGCGAGGGCGTTCGGCAGCGGTTCGGGTTAAGGCGCCACCCGCGTCGGCGGCTTCTACGCGCCCAAGACCGCAGCCGGCGTCGTCATGCGCAACCTCATCTATCGTGCGTTGACGTCGCGGCCGCTACGCGGCTTCTTCAAGTGGATGGTCAAAGACGCCGCCACCGGCCTCGCGCTGCGTCGTAGGCGCGCGAGCCGCAGGCGCGCGAGCCGCAGGCGCCCGAACCGCAGGCGCGCTAGGCGAAGCGCACCTTCTCGACGAGCCGCAGGGCGAACCGTTCGTCCCACGCGCCGCCCGCCTCGGCGCGACAGCACGCCCCGCAGGCGATCGAGTGCCCCGCCGCGTGCCGCTTGCGAAACGCCATGCGCCCGCAGGCCGGGCACTCGTAGACGTAGCGCGTGCGCGTCGCCCGGTTCTTGGGATACGCGTTGGCGTGAAAGACCCGAATCCCGAGCTGCCGCGCCGCCTCTTTGAAGAGCGTGTTGTGGCCCGAGGGCTTGCCGAGCACGTGCAGGAACAGATGCAGCATCTCGTGCTCGAGCGTCTGCACCGCGTCCTCGAGCCCGTACTCGCGAAAGTGCCACTCCGAGATCTCGATGAGCTTCCAGCCGTAGGTGATGCGCCCCGTCAGCCGGCGCAACAGCGGGTTGAACACGATGCGGAAGTCGGCGGGCAACAGGCCGTCGAACTTCTCCCGATTGGTCCGCGCATAGTGCTCGTACAAATGTGCCAGCGCCGTGTCGTGGTCACCATCGGCCATGGGCGTTGAGGATGACGGCATCCCGAGCCCCGGCAACCACGGCCGACCGCTCGCCCGCCCGGCAAGTTGAGTCTTCCGACGCCGTCGAGTAGATTCCACGCCGTATGCATCCGCTACCGATAGACGACGCCGTCGTCGACGAGTGCCGCGCGCTCGCGGGCGACATCGCCGCCGGCGTGCAGCGCTTCATCGACGCGCACACCACGGTCTCCATCGAGCGCACCGTCCTGCGCGCCTACGGCATCGACGGCGCCGACGCCGAGGGCGTCCCGCTCGTCAACACCTGCGTCGACCGCTACCTGGCCGCCGGCCGCATCGGACACGGCATCGCCTGGTGGCTCGGCCGAGCGCTCGCTCGCGGCGCCGCTAGCCCGCAGGAGGCCGCCGAGACGCTCGCCTACGGCGGCGACGCCGACGACGGCACCGGCGGCCCCTCGAAGGCCGAGGTCCTCGCCGCGCTCGCGCCGCACACGGCGGCTGCCATTTCGCGAATCGACCAGGCGCGCGACAAACGCGCCGCCGATCGCACGCGCCTCGGCACCGGCCCGCGCCCGTGGAAGTACGTCATCGTCGCCACCGGCAACATCTACGACGACGCCGATCAAGCGCGCGCCGCGGCCCAGGCCGGCGCCGACATCATCGCCGTCATCCGTTCGACGGCTCAGTCGCTCATCGACTACGTGCCCTACGGCGCCACCACCGAAGGTTTCGGTGGTACCTGGGCCACGCAAGAAAACTTCAAGATCGTGCGCCGCGCCCTCGACGACGAGCAGGAGAAGCTCGGGCGCTACCTCATGCAGGTCAACTACAGCTCGGGCCTGTGCATGCCCGAGATCGCGCTCCTCGGCGCCGTCGAGCGGCTCGACATGCTGCTCAACGACGCCATGTACGGCATCCTCTTTCGCGACATCAACATGTGCCGCACGTTCGTCGATCAGTACGTGTCGCGGCGGATCATCGCGAGAAGCGGCATGGTCATCAACACCGGCGAGGACAACTACCTGACGACGGCCGACGCCGTCGAAAAGGCGCACACGGTCCTCGCTTCCCAGTTCATCAACGAAGCCTTCGCCAAGCGCGCCGGGCTCGCCGAAGAGCAGATGGGCCTCGGTCAC
>DATNAQ010000088.1:0-78103 GCA_035607415.1 Polyangia bacterium | reverse complement strand
ACGCCGAAAACCAGGGCGTGCCCGCGTCCAAGCTGCGCGGCACCTTGCAGAACGACATGCTCAAGGAGTTCATCGCGCAAAAGGAGTGGATCTCGCCGGTCCGCCCGTCCTTGCGGGTGATTCGCGACATGCTGGTCTACTGCACCCGCGAGATGCCGCTTTGGAACACCATCTCGATCAGCGGCTATCACATTCGCGAAGCGGGCGCGACCGCGGTGCAGGAGCTGGCGTTCACGCTCGCCGACGGGATCGGCTACGTCGAGCTCGGGCGCGGGGCGGGCCTCGACGTCGACGACTTCTTGCCGCGGCTGTCGTTCTTCTTCGACGTGCACAACGACTTCTTCGAGGAGGTCGCCAAATTCCGGGCGGCGCGGCGCATCTGGGCGCGGCTCACCCGCGAGCGGTTCGCCGCCAAGAATCCGCGCTCGTGGATCCTGCGCACCCACGCGCAGACCGCGGGCGTCTCGCTGATGGCGCAGCAGCCGATGAACAACGTGGTGCGCACGACGCTGCAGGCGCTGGCGGCGGTGCTCGGCGGGACCCAGTCGCTGCACACCAACTCGTATGACGAGACCTACGCGCTGCCGACGGAAGAGGCGGCGACGCTGGCGCTGCGCACGCAGCAGGTGATCGCCGAAGAGTCGGGCGTGACCCAGGTGGCCGATCCGCTCGGCGGCAGCTACTTCGTGGAGCGGCTCACCGATCAGATGGAAGAGGCCGCGATGGCCTACATCGAAAAGATCGACGAGCTCGGCGGGATCGTGCGCGCCGTCGAGGACGGCTATCCGCAGCGCGAGATCGCCAACGCGGCGTATCAGTTCCAGCGGCAGGTCGACACGCAGCAGCGATCGATCGTCGGCGTCAACAAGTACGTGGCGAAGGACGGCGGAGGCGACAAGATCCCGACGCTGAAGATCGATCACGAGGTCGAGCGCGCGCAGATCGAGGAGATCAAGAAGCTCAAGGCGACGCGCGAGCGCGAGGCCGCCGAGCGCGCGCTCGACGGCGTACGCGAGGCCGCGGCCGGCGACGCCAACCTCGTCGAGGCGGTGCTGGCGGCGGTGAAGGCGAACGTGACCATCGGCGAGGTCAGCGATATCTTCCGCCAGGTATGGGGCGAGCATCGCGATCCGGCGTACTTGTAGCCGCGCTCGTCGTCGCGGCGCTCTCCGCAGGCACGCCGGCCACGCGGTAGAACGACGCTGTCGGGATCGCGTGCTATCGTCGCCGCGATGCAGCTGAGGCGCGAGCGGATCGAGCGCTGGGTCGAGGTCGTCATCCTCGCCGCGGCGGCCGCGTGGACGCTGTGGTTCTTCCGGCTGCAGCTCTACGGCATCACGGACACGCACTACCTCGAGTGGGACGCGCGCTCGGGCACGCTCGGCCCGTGGCGCTATCACGGCACCGGGCTGTTCCCGAATGATCTGTTGATCGACTTCGCCGACGTCTACTACCCGCCCGGCGTCAAAGCGGTCTACTGGATCGGCACGCTGTTCGCGAACCCGTTCTGGGTCTCGAAGCTCTTCCCCTTCGTCCTCGGCGCGATCCTGGTCTGGCAGAGCTACGCGCTCGGACGCGCGCTCGGCGGCCGCGTCCTCGGCGCCGCCGCGGTGGTGCTCATTCTCCATTGCCACTTCGTGTGGGGGCGCATCGTCGGGATCAACGCGCGCGCGTTCGGCTTTCCGCTGATGGTGGCGTTCATGCGCTACGCCGTCGAGCGGCGCGAGCGGCCGGCGCTGGCGGTGCTGTTCGCCGAGACGCTGTTCTATCCGTCGGCGTTCCTCATCTGCGCGCCGGCGTACGGCGCGACGCTGTTGTGGCCATGGAGGCTCGATCGGCGCTGGCTGCGTTACTTCGCCGTGGTCGCCGCGGGCCTCGTTTGCGTCGCGCTCGGGACGCTGCGCACCGATCCGCGCATCGGCCACCCCATCCGCATGTCGGAGCTGATGACGCTGCGCCAGCGCGCGATCGTGGGAACCTGGCCGCTGCCGACGGCGCTCGACACCATGGCGCAGACGGCGAAGACCGCGGTGCACGACGACTACGGCATCCTGCGCTGGCTCGAGAAGGCGACGTGGCGGCAGAACGGCGTGCCGGTGGCGATCTTCGCCGCGGCGATGGCGCTCTTGCTGCTGGTGCGGACGGCGATGACGCGGCGCTGGCGCCTCTTGGCCGAGGTGCCGATCGTGTTTCCGGCGATGCTGATCGGATCGCTGGTGGCGTTCGCGGTGGCGCAGGCGGTGCCGTATCGCTTGTACATCCCCGATCGGCTGCTGCTCTACGCGTGGCCGCCGCTCTTGTTGTTCGGGCTGCTCCTCCTCGCCTATCTCGCGCTCTCGACGGTGACGTCGCGCCGGACGGCGGCGATCGGCGCGGCCCTTCTGTGCGGCGCGCTCGAGCTCGGCTTCTACGGCGACGGCTTTCAGGCCGACATCAACATCCACAACTGGGCGCGCCGCGACGACGCGACCGCGAAGTTCGCCGCCACGCTGCCGAAGGACGCGATCATCGCGGCGCCGTTCGACGAGTCGTCGAACATCCAGACCTGGGCGCGGCGCAAGGTGCTCTTCAGCTCGATCTTGAACACGCCGATCCACTATCCGATCGGGCTCGAGCTCGAGCGGCGCATCGAGGAGTTCTATCGCGCCTACTACGCGCGCGACCTCGGGCCGGTGAAGCAGATGATGGACGTCGACCACGTCGATTACCTGGTCGTCGACGAGCGCGACTTCGGGCCCGCCGCCAACAAGCGCGCCGAGTACCTCATGTGGACGGGCCTGGCGCGCTCGCTCATCAACGCCGGGCCGCCCGACAAGATGCTGTTCGCCCATCCGCCGGCGCAGGCGGTGGTGGCGAAGAACGGACCGGTGAGCGTGATCGACCTGCACAAGCTGTAGCGCCTGTCCCGTGGTAGCCTAGCGGCCGCCATGGAGTTGTCGGTCATCGTCCCGTGCCTGAACGAAGAGGCCAACGTCCCCGAGCTGATCTCGCGCATCGGTGACGTGTTCAAAGTCGGCGCCATCGACGGCGAGCTCATCCTCGTCGACGACGGCTCGAGCGACGGAACCTGGGCCGCCATCGAGGCGGCCGGGCGCGAGCAGCCGTTCGTCGTCGGACGGCGCCACGCGCAGAACCGCGGCATCGCCGCCGGCTGGAAGACCGGCGTGACCGCGGCGCGCGGGCGGCTCGTCTGCATCCTCGACGCCGACTTGCAGTATCAGCCCGAGGACATCCTGCGCCTCAGGCGCGAGATGGAGGTGTCGAACGTCGACATCGTGCAGGGCTGGCGCTCGCCCGTCGGACGCGACAAGGGGCCGCGCTATTACTACTCGCGCGGGCTCAACACCATGCTCAACGCCGCGTTCGGGATGGATCTCAAGGACAACAAGTCCGGGTTCATCTTGTGCGCGCGCGAGGTGATGGAGGACCTGCTCTCCTATCGCGGGCGCTACCACTACTGGCAGTCGTTCATCATGGTGGCGGCGCACGCCAAGGGCTACACGTACAAGCAGATCGAGACGCTCTTCGAGAACCGCCGCGCCGGAAAGTCCTTCCTCGACAACGCGCAGGTGAAGGCGGTGGCCAAGAGCTTCGTCGACATCGGGCGCGCGCTCTTCGAGTATCGCTTTCGCCCGCAATCGCCGTCGACGCTGAGGACGTTCCTCGATCGCGAGCGGCCGCTGGTGCGCGACGCGCCGGAGCCGGTGTGGCGGCGGTTGTACTGGAACGGCTACCTGTCGCTGTTCGGCGCCACGCACTGGATGATGACCAAGGAGGTGGGCACGCAGCTCGCCGACCTCCGCGAGTCGCAGTGGCTGTCGCCGGAGAAGATGCGCGAGCTGCAGCTCGGCAAGCTGCGCAAGATGGTGCTGCACGCCTACAAGCACGTGCCGTTCTATCGCGACCGCATGCGCGAGCTCGGCATCGTGCCCGACGACATCCGCTCGCTCGAGGATCTGCAGAAGCTGCCGTTCCTGACCAAGGACGACGTGCGCAAGCACCTCTACTTCTCGATCATGAGCGACAACCACGACAAGGCCGAGATCCTCAAGGTCACGACTTCGGGCTCGACGGGCGAGCCGTTCGTCTGCTTCGTGGATCGCGCGCAGCTCGAGTTCCGCTGGGCGGCGACGCTGCGCTCGATGGAGTGGACCGGCTGGCGCTTCGGCGACCGGCAGCTGCGCTTGTGGCACCAGACGCTCGGCATGTCGAAGACGCAGGTGGCGCGCGAGTTCGCCGACGCGCTCCTGTCGCGGCGCAAGTTCATCCCGGCGTACGAGATGTCCGACGAGACGCTGAAGCGGTTCATCGGCGCCATCGAGGAGTTCGAGCCGGTGCTGCTCGACGGGTATGCCGAGTCGTTCAACTTCCTCGCCAAGTATCTGCAGGAGCACGGCGCGCTCAAGATCCGTCCCAAGGGGATCATCTCGTCGGCGCAGACGCTGCCCGAGGGATCGCGGCGGATGATCGAGGAGTCGTTCGGCTGCAAGGTGTTCGACAAGTACGGCTCGCGCGAGTTCTCCGGGATCGCCTACGAGTGCGAGGCGCACGTCGGGCATCACGTCGTCGGCGAGGGCTACATCGTCGAGATCCTGAAGGACGGGCGGCCGGCGGCGCCGGGCGAGATCGGCGAAGTCGTGATCACCGACCTCAACAACT
Organism: Polyangia bacterium; assembly: GCA_035607415.1. Classification (GTDB taxonomy): domain Bacteria; phylum Myxococcota_A; class Polyangia; order Palsa-1104; family Palsa-1104; genus JAQBQH01. Next base: position 73,444 of record DATNAQ010000088.1, on the reverse strand, counting down.
ATTGTTTGCCGTTCATCCGCTATCGCATCGGCGATCTGGCCGAGGCGCTCGATCCGAACGAGACGTGCAGCTGCGGGCGCGGGCTGCCGCGCATCGGCAAGATCGAGGGGCGCGTGCAGTCGATCATCATCGGCTCGCGCGGGCAGTACGTGCCGGGCACGTTCTTCGCGCACCTGCTCAAGGACTACGACCACGCCATCCGGCAGTTCCAGATCGTGCAGACCGATCGCGGCGCGATCAGCTTCAAGGTGGTCAAGGGCAAGCGCTTCAGCGACGAGACGCTCGCCGAGGTGCTCGGCATCCTGCACCAGTTCCTCGGCGAGGACATGAACATCGCCGTCGACTTCGTCGACAACGTCGAGATGGTGCGCACCGGCAAGCGGCTGGCGACGGTGTCGAAGCTCGGAATCGACTTCCAGAACATCAAGGCCTCGTAGCGCGCCGCGCGTCGTAGTACTCTCGATCCGTGGTTTGGCGATTCTTGCTGGTGTGCGCTAGCGCATTGACGATCGGCTGCTTGTCTGCCGGGTCGGACGACGTGACGACGCCGATCGACATGGCGGCGCCGCTCACGTTCGACATCTCGGGAGGCTTCGAGGGCGACCTGCCCTTCTGCACGACCTGCGGCCAGGGCTGCCGCGTCGACGCGGACTGCGGACCGGGCGGGGCCTGCCTGGCGCCGCGCGCGTCGCTGTGGTGCGCGCGGCTTCAGCACGGCGTGGCCATCGGGCTTCCGACCTGCTCGACGGCGCTCGAGTGCCAGGCGGGTGAGATCTGCACGACGCTGCCGTGCGCGGGGGCGACGGCGCAGAAGTATTGCCAGGCGCACTGCTCGAGCGACGCCGATTGCCCGATCGACTACGCGTGCGATCCGGGGAGCCGCAGCTGCGTGACGAGCGCGGCCACGTGCAACGTGTCGATCTGCCCCGGGCCGTTCTATGAGTGCAACGGCGGCGGGCCGTACACGTGCGATGGACAGAGCTGCACCAGCGACGGCGACTGCGGCACCGACGGCGGCGCCGCCACGAGCGGCGTCTGCGTCCAGCAGCGCTGCGCGGTTAGCGCCGGCACCTGTATGATCCTGTAGATGCTGGCGCGCCTGCTCGCGGCGATCGATCGGCGGGAGCTGCCGCCGTCGGAGTGGCTGCGCGCGGGCTGGCCACGGATCGTGCTCCTCCTCGGCGTCGTCGCGCCGGCGCTGCTCGCCGGCCCCATCCGCTACGTGACCGGCGCCGGCTTCGGCGTCGCCTTCGCGCTGGGCGCGCTCGTGTCGCTCGCGTTCCTGGCGCCGTTCGTGCGCGTGCTCGCACGCTCGGGGTCGTCGTGGCCGCGCGAGCTCGTGACCAGCGCGGTCGTCGCCGGCATCGCCGTCTTCGCCGCCGCGCTCGTCTACAACCGGCACTTCCACGGCCTCGCCAGCTATCGCACGCCCGACGAGATGGAGGCGGTCGACGGCGCCTACCACATCGCCAACTACATGGACTTCCGCCGCATGCCCGAGGTGTACCAGGGCTGCGTCGCGCTCTATTCGCTGTGGGAGGCCGCGCGCCGGCTCGGCTCGAAGCATCTGCTCATCGCGGTCAACGCCGGCTTCATGCTCGGCCGCATCGTCACGGCGATCGCGCCGCTCGTCATCGCGTTCGCGCTCTTGCATTCGTTCCGCGCCGCGCGCGCCGCCTGGTGGTCGGGCGTGGCCGTCGCCACCGTGGCGGCGTTCTACCTGCAGTACGCGCTCGTCTTGCCCGTCGAGCTGTCACCGACGATGGGCGGCTTCTGGCCGCACCTGTTCGGCGTCGTGCCGCTCATGCTGATCTGGATGATCGACGCGCTCGTCCGACAGCCGACGCTGCGCGTCCTCGGGCTCGCCGCCGGCGTCGTGCTCTATCGCTACACGTACGCGCTCAACCTCGGTGACCTGCTCCTCGCCTTCGGCGGGCTGCTCGTCGTCGAGGCGCTCGGCCGCACGCGCTGGCGGACCGCGGTGCGCGTGCTCTTCGTCCTCGGCGCCGCCGCCGCCGCGTTCCTCTCCTGGCGCTGCTACACGCTCATCCGCGAGGAGTTCGGGCTGTGGGGCTGGATCGTGGCGCACGAGGTGATGACGGCGTGGGCCGGCATGCTCGTGGCGATCGCCGCGCTCGCGGTGCCGCTACTGGCTCGCCCCGCGCGCGAGACCGTCGCCGGCAGCGGGCTGGGACGCGCGATCCGCTTCCCCATCGCCTTCGGCCTCGGCAGCGCCTTCTACGTCCACGTCATCGACAAGGTCCCGAACAAGATGCAGTACTACTTCCAGAAGTGGGACTTTCACGCGGTCGTGCTGCTCGCCGGCGCGCTCGTCGTGCTCGCGACCTTCTGGACCGCGGCGCTGGTGGCGCGCGCGCGCCCACCGGCGTTGATCGCGGGCGCGCTGTCGCTCGTGCTCGGCGCCGGCGCCGTGGTCACGCTCGAGCGCGCGTTCGCGTCGAAGCAGGAGGGCTTCCGCGAGCAGGTGTTCGACGGGCCCTACGTGCGCTCGTTCCCGTGGGTGATGCCGGCCACCGTCGCCATGATCGATCACACGCTCAAGCACGAGCACGCGGCGTTCGGCGGCTATCTATCGAAGCAGTACCCGATGTTCCTCTTCACCAACGCGCTCTTCGGCATCTACGATCGCGACTGGTTCCATGCCCCCAAGCTTCATCGCGACACGGGGTACTGCATCTTCTGGGACCACGACCGCTTCCCGCGCTTCGACGTGCTCCCCGAGAAACAGTGCAAGAGCTACGTGCAGGAGCCGTGGCACCGGCTCGAGGTCTGCCACGCCTGCTACTGACGGGCGCGCGCGCCGAAGCGGTCGAGCAGCCAATACGCCGTCGACAGCTTGACGCCGTTGAGGCGGTGCAGCGCCACCCACAGGCGGTGGCTGCCGCCGGCGATGGCGCGCGCCGCTTCCAGATCCTCCTGGAAGCTCTTGCGCCACTGCAGCGACATCTTGTTGTCGCCCGAGCTGCGGAAGCACGCCAGCTCCTCGTCGAGAAACGCCGGCCGGGCCACGCGGCCCATGCGCAGCCACAGGTGGTAGTCCATCGCCAGGTGGTAGTCGGTCTCGAGCACGCCGACGCGGTCGAGCAGGCGGCGGCGGAAGAACACCGCCGGCTGGCTGATGAAGTTCTCGACGACGAGCCAGCGATAGTCGTAGTGGCGCAGCCAGAACTCTTTGTAGCGGGTGATCCCCGCCTTGAACGGCCGATCGTCGCGATCGATGATCGGGCAGCGCCCGAACAGCCACTCGACCTCGGGATGCTCGGCGAAGTAGGCACCGACGGTGCGTAGCGCGTTGGGCGCGTACAAATCGTCGGAGTTGACCCAGCCGATGATCTCGCCCGTGGTGCGGCGAAAGCCTTCATTGACCGCGGCGCTCTGGCCGCCGTCCTTCTCCGAGACGAAGCGCAGCTTGCCGGCGGCGGCGTGGCGCTCGAGGATGGCGACGGTGCCGTCGCGGCTGCCGCCGTCCATCACCAGGTACTCGAGGCGGGGATAATCCTGCGAAAGGACCGACGCGATGGTCCGCTCGATGAACTCGGCCTGGTTGTAGGACGGTGTGATCACCGACAACGTGGGCCACTGCATCGCCGCCTCATATACACGTCGTTGCGCGGGAATGCCATTGGGTTATTCTTGGCTCGTGCCGTCGCTGTACCTGATCGTCCCGGCCTTCAACGAAGCGCGCGTGATTCAAACGACGCTGCGCAACCTGCCGGCGCGCATCGCGGGCGTCGACGACGTGACCGTCGTCGTGATCGACGACGGCTCGACGGACGGCACCGCCGACGAGGTCCGGCGCACCGGTGACCCGCGCGTCGTGCTCCTGCGCCACGGCATCAACCGCGGCCTCGGCGGCGCGCTCGGCACCGGGCTGGCCTACGCGCGCCGGCACGGCGCCGACTTCGTCATCACCTACGACGCCGACGGGCAGCACGCGCCCGAGGACATCGAGACGGTGCTGCGCCCGCTCGTCGAGGGCAAGGCCGACGCCGTCATCGGCAGCCGCCTCCTCGATCCCAAGGGCATGCCCTGGTACCGCATCGCCGGCAACTGGGGCCTCAACGTCTTCACTTACGTCATCTTCGGCATGTGGACCACCGACTCGCAGAGCGGGCTGCGCGGTTTTTCGCGCACCGCGATCGAGCAGGTCGAGATTCGCATGGACCGCATGGAGGTCTCCTCGGAGTTCATCAAGGAGATCCGCCGCTGCCGGCTGCGCTTCGCGGAAGTGCCGATCAGCGCCATCTACAGCGACTACTCGCTCGCCAAGGGGCAGCGCAACCTCAACGCCTTCAACATTCTGATCCGGCTGGTGCTGCACCGCCTGATGGAGGACTAGTGGCCATCAAGCTGCTGGCGGTCTTGTTCACGCTCGTCGCCATCCGGCGCGTGGTGGTGCGTTATCGCCGCGGCGGCGCGCTCACCGTCGAGTTCGTGATGTGGTTCCTCATCTTCAGCGGCATCGGCGTGGTCGTGTTCATCCCGCACGTGACCGATCGCTTCGCGCACTGGATCGGCGTGTCGAGCGGCTTCAACGCGCTCACCTTCCTCGCCATCAGCGGGCTGCTCTACTCGGTGTACCGGCTCTTGTCGCGCCTGCAGAACGTGGAGCGCGACATCACGCGCCTGGTGCGCGCGCAGGCGATCGATCGCGCCGAGCGCGTGACGCCGGCCCTCGACGCGCCCGCGCCGGCTACGCCCCCGCCTCCGCCTGCAAAATGACCTGGTAGGCGAAGAGCGAGGGCCACAGTCGAGCGACGGAGTATTCCGCCTGCTCCAGGAGCCCGCCGATGCGCGCCTGATCGGCGCGCGCGAACAACTGCTCGAGCGGGATGACGGTGACGTCCTCGTCGACGATGCGCAAGCCCGCGCCGGCGACCAGGCGGCGGAAGCTGTCGCGCGTGTAGAGGCGCACGTGGGTCTCGTCGAGGATGCCGCGCGGCGCGTAGCGGAAGCGGCCGAGCAGGAGCGACAGGCGCATGAACCACAGCGCCACGTTGCCCGTCGACGCGACCACGCGCCCGCCCGGCGCCAGCCACGCCTTGCAGCGCGACAGGATCGACGTGTCGCGCAGGTGCTCGAGGACGTCGCCGAAGAGGATGTAGTCGAAGCCGCGATCGATCTCGTCCTCGGGCGGCGCCCACGAGCCGCCGTCGAGATCGGCGACGTGGAAGCGCGCGCACGCCTCGCGCGCCGCATCGTCGTCGCGCCCGTCGACGCCGACCACGAAGCAGCCGCGCTCGGCGAGCGCGCGCGCGATGTAGCCGCCGGCGCAGCCGACGTCGAGCACGCGCGAGCCGGGGCGCACCGCCTCGATGATGCGGTGGTGCGAGGAGAACGGCGAATGCTTGGCGGTGTACTTGGCCAAGGGCGAGTGCGCGTATTCGGCGCGATGCTCGAGCCCCGCCTCGTGGCGGCGAAACTCGATCACGCTCTTGACCACGTCCTTGGCGTACTTGAAGCCGTTGACGTAGGAGATCTCGCTGCCGTAGTAGGTCGGGATCGGCACCTCCTTGATGCGATACCCGCCCGCCTTGAGCTGGATGATGATCTGCGTGTCGAAGTGGAAGTCGTCGCTGTTGGCCTCGAACGGGATCTGCGCCAGCGTCCGCACCGCGTAGGCGCGATAGCCCGAGTGGAACTCCGACAGGCTCATGCCGAGCGCCGCGTTCTCGAAGCGCGTGAGCACCTGGTTGCCGAGCCACTTGTAGAGCGGCATGCCGCCCTTGAGCGCGTCGCGCTTGTTCATCATGCGCGAGCCGAAGACGGCGTCGGCCTCCCCGTCGAGGATGGGCTGGATGAGGTGCGCCATCTCTTCGGGCGCGTACTGCCCGTCGGCGTGCAACATCACCACGACGTCGTAGCCGCGATCGATCGCGTGGCGATAGCCGAGCTTCTGGTTGCCGCCGTAGCCGTGGTTGCGCGGGTTCTTGATGATGGTCAGCGGCACCGGCCAGTCGCCCGACGCGGTCGCCTTGTAGCCCTCGCCGACGAGGACCGTGTTGTCCGACGAGGCGTCGTCGTAGACGCAGACCTCGGTCAGCTGCGCGCGCACCTCGCGCGGGATGCGATCGAGCGTCTGCGCCAGCGTCGCCTCGGCGTTGTAGGCGACGACGTGGACCATGATCCGCGGCTTCTCGAAGACGCCGGCGCGTAGCACCGCCCGCACTCTAGCAAGCGCGCCGACGCTGCGCTACCCTCGCGGGCCGGCCATGTCTGCGCGCACGAAGTTCGGGATCGGCTTCGCGTACGCCTGTGCGGCGGTGGTGGCGAGCGTCTACATCCTGCGCGGCGCGTTCGTCCCGCGGCTCGTCGACGCGCTCAAGTATGGACGCGGCGACTGCGTCATCAACTGGCTCGGCGCGCGCGCGTGGATCTCGCACGTCGATCCCTACAGCGCGACGGGCCTGAAGTGGGCCGGCATCAGCGTGATGGGCCATCCGCCGACGACGCCGATGTGGTACCTGCCGTTCTGGCGCTACGACATCTTCGAGCTGTCGCAGATCTTCGGGCATCTGCTCGTGCTCATGCTGCTCGTGCACCTCGTGCTGGTGGCGAGCGAGCTGCGCCTGCCGCAGCCGCTGGCGACGGCGCTCCTCGGCTTCGCGCTGGTGATGGACACGTCGTGGTGGGTCTATCACGTGCAGATGGTGCAGCTCTCGGAGCCGATCGCGCTGCTCTATGTGCTCGCGTGGATCTGCCTGCGGCGCCATCACGACGTGGCGAGCGGGATCCTCCTCGGCCTGGCCTGCACGATGAAGCTGTACGCCGGGCTGGTGCTGCTCTTGCTCGTGCTCGGCCGGCGCTGGCGCGGCGTCGCCGCGGCGGCTGCGGTGTATCTCGGGTTCGCCGTGCTGGCCACGTGGCACTTCGGCTTCGCCTGCTGGTACGAGTACCTGCCGATGCTGCGCTCGACGCAGAACGCGTGGCTGTCGAGCCTGAAGAACGCGAGCCTGCACGGGGTCATTCTGCGCCTCTGGTGGCGGCCGGGCGGGCCGCGCGGGCCGGCGCTGACGTCGGCGACGCTGTTGTCGTGGGCGATCGCGATCGCGATCATCCTGGCGATGGCGTGGCTGTCGCGGCGCGCGCTGGCCAGGAAGCCGACGTCGGTGCCGGGCACCGTCGACGAGTCGATCGATCTGCCGTTCGCGCTGGCGTCGACGGCGTCGGTGTGGCTCAACCCGGTGGTGTGGGAGCACTACGACGTGACGCTGTTGTTCCCCATGGCGGTGGCGATCGTGGCCGCGTGGCGCGTCGAGGGGCGCCGGCGCATCGCGTGGATGGCGGCGACGGCGGTGGTGCTCGGATTCGTCGTGTACCTCCTCAGCATCGACATGTACGCCAAGAACCAGGCGCACACGCCGCGCGCGCTCGTCTGGTACGTGACGGCGAATTGGCTGCCCTGGCCGTTGGTGATGGGCGTGCTCGGCGCGCTCTTGTGGCGGCGCGATCGCGTGGACGCGAGCGCCGACGCGATCAGCGCGGGCGCAGGCGCGCGACCAGCCTGAGCGGCGCCAGGCGCGACGGCACGCCGACGAGCGCGTCGATCGTGAAGCGCCCCGCGACCGCGCGCTCCAGCCGCGCCCGATCGAACTCGTGCAGGTGCCACTCGTCGTCCATCTTCTCCGACGGTTGATACCCGCCCTCGCCGCCGCCGGCGACGAGGCGGCGCCCGAGCGGCAGACGGAACAGCATCGCCTTGACGCGGTTGATGAGCGCCTCGTTCGGCACCGACACCACCGCCCAGCCCGCCGGAGCCAGCACGCGCCGCATCTCGCGCACCACCGCCTCCGGCTCGAGGACGTGCTCGAGCACCTCCGAGCAGTAGACGCGATCGAACACGCCGTCGGCGAACGGAAGCATCATGGCGTCGCCGCGCACCAGCCCGGCCCCGGCGCCGAGCCGGGCCTGCGCCTTTTTGAGGATGAACGGCGACAGATCGATCCCCACGCGCCGCCCCGGGATGCGCTCGAGCACGTTGCCGCCGCCGACGCCGACCTCGAGCACGCGCGACGACGCCGTCGCCGCCAGCATCTTGCGGATCGCGCGCACGCGCAGCCGCTCGACGGCGCGCACCGGCAGCGCCGATCGCGTGTGGTACGCGTCGGGATCGAAGCGCTGCACCATCTCCTCGTTCCACGCGGTGAACGCGCGGCGATCGCGCGGACGATCGGTCGACATCAGGGCTTCACCTTTTGATAGAGCCGCCACTCGCCGGCGTGCGCGACGAGGCGGACCTTGCCGTCGGCGAGCGGCCGCTGCATCGGCGAATACTCCCACCCTTCGCGGAAGGTCAAAAAGTAATCGTACGGACCGCTGTGCGCCTTCCAGTCGAATCCCTCGGCGTGCGACCACGCCGGCGCGGGCAGCCGCACGCGATACTGCAGCGGAAACCCTTCGGCGAAGTTGTAGAAGTTGTACCCGCCGTGGCGCAGCTGCACGTACGACGGCCATTGGTTGAAGGCGCTCACGTTCACCGACGAGTCGCCCATCGGCCGCAAGATGAGCGTGAGCACCTGCTTGCCGCGCGGGATCTGCGCCACCACCTCGTCGAACCCGGCGGCGTGCGCATTGAACGTGCGAAACGCGCCGCCGAGCGCGAGGCAGTAGGCGAGCGTCGCCGCCACCACCGGCGCCATCAGCCAGCGGCGCCAGCCGGCGATCGGCCCGCGCAGCGTGAGCGCGCCGAACAGCGCGATGGCCACGACGAAGCGGCCGTTGATCATGTGCCAGTAGAACGGGCGCTGCATCGAGCGCGGCACGAACAGATAGAGCGCCAACGCGCCGACCAGGCAGAGCTCGGGCCCGAGGTGGTGCCACCCCGCCTGTCCGCCGTCCTCGTCGTCGCGGCGCGCGCGCGCGGCGGTCACCGCCAGCGCCAGCCAGCAGATGACGGCGACGATCACCACCAGCTCGTCGACGCGGCCGGGCAGGAAGTTGATCAGCCGATCGGGGATCTGCGAGAGCCGCTCGGCGACCGGATCGTAGATGAGATCGTGTCCAGCGCCGGTGACGCGATGGAAGTGCATGTCGTTGGCGCGATGCAGCGCCCAGGCGCCGATCCCCACGCACGACGCCACCGGCAGCGCGCGGATGCCGAACGCGCGCGCCGACCACGGACGCCGCTGCGCCAGCACCACCAGCCCCGCGCACACGAGGAACAAGACGTACGCGAGCAGGTGAAAGAAGTAGGTGAGCGTGCCGATCGCGGCGACGGCGATCCCGCGCTCCCAGGTCGGCTCCGCGCAGTGACGATCGACGACGACGAGCGCCAGCGGCACCACGGCGAAGCCGGCGCAGAAGGCGATGAAGCCGTCGCCGAGGTTGAAGTTCCACACCAGCGGAAACGCGAACAGCGCCAGCCACGGGCTGCGCCCGAAGCGCCGCGCCAGCGCCCACGCGCCCGCCGGCAGCGCGACGGCATAGGCCGTCAAAAAGATCTTGTTGGCGATCTCGACGGAGCGCGTGACGTAGGTGAGAAGATGAACCGTGTAGTAGTGCGCCCAATAGGGCAGCGGCACGAGGTTCAAATCGTACCAGCGCGCGAAGTCCCACTTCGGATCGTCGTGGTAGTGCCAGATCGCGATCGCCGTCAGGTGGTTCGGCAGATCGAGCAGCGGCAGGTAACGAGCGATCCAGATCGGCATCACCGTCGCCAGCGCCGACACCACGAAGGCCGCGATGAGCCAGCGATCGCGCGCCGGCGGCGGCGTCGGGGTCACCGCTGGCCGACCGCGTAGAGGCGCCAGTCGCCGTCCTGCGCGATGAGCGGCGCGCGGCCCGAGTCGTCGGGGCCGAAGATGGCGTGGTCGGTCCACTCGCCCTTGGTGAGGATGTAGTCGTAGTGGATGCCGTGCTGATCGAACGTGAAGGTCTCGGGGTGCTTCCAGCGCGGCGCCGGGAAGCCGGTGCCCGGCTTGCGCACGTAGGGGAAGCCGGTGTCGAGCGCCCACGGATCGAAGCCGCCGGCGAGATACTGCGCGTAGGCGTGGAACTGCAGATAGGGCACCGCTTGCGGATCGACCGACACGTCTTCGGCGTCGCCGAGCACCAGCGTCAGCGTCGACGAGCCGCGCTCGACGCGATGCATGAGGCGGCGGAAGCCGGCGGCGCGATGATCGAACTGCAGCCACTTGCGCGTGAGCGCGAGCGGATAGAACGCCGCGATCAGGAACACACCGATGAGGAGGAGGCGCCGCTTGCCGGCGATGGGCCCGTGCGGCAGGAGCGCGCCGTAGAGCGCGACGACCGTGAGGAAGCGGCCGCCGATCATCCACAGATCGACGGGCTTGAACATGTGCATCGGCAGAAACAGGTAGGCCGCGACGGCGAGCAGCGCGACGAACTCGAGCCGATAGGGCCAGCCGCTGCGCCGCGCCTCGCTGTCGGCGGCGTCGGTGCGCGCGCTCAGAAGGAGCGCCAGCCACAAAAGCCCGAGGCCGATCACGATCCAATAGGCCGTGTTCCCCGGCCAGCCCGCGACCACGCGCAGCGGCACCTCTTGCAGCGAGTTGATCAGCTGTTCCTTCTTGGCGTCGTAGGCGAAGGGCCCGCTCTGCACCGCGGTGATGCCCTCCGACTTGTGAAACCCGTACAGCGCCAGGAGCAGCGATGGGACCTCGAGCGCCGCCGCGACCGCGATGCGGCGCGGATGCCAGCCGTGACCGAAGACCAGCACCACCGACGCGACGCCGAAGAACATCCACGGCAGGATGTGCGTCAGGTAGAGCAGGATCGACAGGAGCGCCAGCGCCCAGCCGCGCCGCGACGTCGGCGCCTCGAGGAACCGATCGAGCACCACGAGCGCGAACGTCAGCACCACCAGGCCCGCGCAGAACGTGATGAACCCGTACGAGAAGTTCATGTTGAAGACGAGCGGGAAGGCGAACAGCGACAGCCAGTGGCTGCGCCCCATCTGGCGCGCCAGCATCGCCGTCGAGAGCGGCAAGAGGAGCGCGTACGCCGAGAGATACACCTTGTTGGCGATCTCGATCGGCATCAGATACGAGAGCAGATGAACGGGTAGGAAATATCCCCAATACGGCAGCGGAATCAGATTCAATTCGTAATACTTCGAATATCCCCACGACTCGTTTCGATATCGATGCCAGATGGCGATGGCATCGAGGTGATCCGGCATGTCGAGCAGCGGCAGGAAGCGCGGGGCCCAGATCGGCACCATCGCGCAGATCCACAGAATGACGAACGCAGCGACGAAGACGGGCTCGCGGCGGATCCCCTCGCGTGCCGCCGCGACGGCGCGCGACCACGCGCCCTTGAGGTTGGCTGCGAACCGTTCCGCCATCGGCGTGGCAGCCTACCACATCTCTGTGGCATAACCGCCTGCGGTGCCTGCGCCGCGCGCGATCGTCGACTTCGCAAAACGCCATCGCTTCTGGCTCGCGGTGTGGTTACCGCTGTCGCTGTGGTTCGCCTCGCCGCTGTGGTCGGCGCGCGTCTTGCCGCTGCATGATCTGCCGAACCACCTGGCGCGCATCACCGCGCTCCATTACGTCGGCAATCCACGCTGGAACCTGGCGCCCTATTACGAGCGCTCGCTCGAGCTCGTGCCCTACTTCGCGCACTTCTACCTCGTGCACCTCCTCACCTATGTGACGCGCTCGGTGGCGACGGCGAACCTCCTCTTCATGAGCGCGTACATCATCCTGACGCCGCTCGGCGGCTTCGCCTTCGCGCGCGCGACGGGGCGCTCGCCGTGGCTGGCGTTCCTGCTCTTGCCGCTCACGGTGTCGATCTATTTTCAGTGGGGCTTCATCGCGTTCTGCTGCGGCGCGATGATGATGCTGCCCGCGCTCGCCGCGCTCTATCGCCTGCTCGACGCGCCGACCGCGCGCGGCGCCATCGTCGTCGGGCTGTGGACGGCCGCGCTCTACCTCTTTCAGGTCCTGCCGTGGGCGGCGTTCGGCGCCTACGCCATCCTGCTCCTCGCCGTCGAGCTCGGCTGCCGTCGCTGGCGCGGCCCGCTCTACGCCGCCGCGGCGATGGCCCCGTCCCTGGCCATGCTCGCCGTCGGCCTTCTGCAGGCGCGCCACATCGGCTACATGGGCGAAGGCCGCTACGACGCGGTCACCGACTCGCCGGTCAAGCTCATGTCGCGCGCGGCCGACATGATCAACGTGTTCCAATCGGACACGCTCGACGAATGGATCGCGATCGGGGTGATGGCGATCCTCGTGCTCCTCGTCGTCAGCGACGGCGGCGCGCGCACCACGCGCGAGGTCGGCCCCGGCGGAGTGGAAGACCCGTGGCGCCGCCGCGTGCGCCTGCCGCTCGCCTTCGCCGCCTTCGTGGCGATGGCCTTCGCCACGCCGTTCTGGGTCAAGCATCCGTTCAACTGGTGGATGATCAACCAACGCTTCCTGCTCTTCGCCGCGTGCATCGCGGTCTTCTTCCCGCGCGGGCCGATCCGCGGCGCGCGCATCGGGCTCGTCGCTGCGGCGCTCGTGGTCATGGCGCTCTTGCCGCGCGAGATGACGCGCAACTATCGCGACTTCTCCAAGCGCGCCTGGCCGCTCATCGAGCTCATCCGCATGACGCCGCTCGGCTCGAACACGCTCGTGCTGCACGAGCCGGGGCGCTCGTTCGAAGATCCCGCGGTGGCGCCGAAGATGACGATCTGGCGCGAGCTCTACAACTACCCGCTCGTCTATCGCGGCGGCTTCGATCCCTACCTCTACGACGACGGCTTCCCGATACGCCGCATCGGATCGCTTCCCGCGCCAAAGGTGCCGCGCGCCGCCGAGACGCTGTTCTCGCCGGAAGAGGCGCGCTTCAACCCGGCGACGATGATGCACGGCTGGGACTACTTCATCGTCCCCGAGGAGGCGCGCGACGTCATGCCCGCGGACGGCGCCGTCCTGGTGCGCGACGCCGGCAGCTGGAGCCTCTACCGCAACGTGTCGAAGCAATAGCCGGCACCGTCGCTGCCGTGCTACACCAGCGCCATGACGCTCGAGCCGCTCCCCGCGCTCGTTGCCGCCGACGCGGAGCTCCGCCGCTGGTACGCCGGACGTCCGGTGCTGGTCACCGGCGGCCTCGGCTTCATCGGCAGCAACCTCGCGCGCGTGCTGGTGACGCTCGGTAGCGAGGTCACGGTCGTCGACGACCTCGGGCCCGCCTACGGCGGCAACCGCTTCAACCTCGACGGCGTCGCCGATCGCGTGCGCATCCTCGAGGAGGACACCGCCGACGACAAGGCGATGCGCGCCGTGGTCCCGCGCTTCGAGACCATCTTCAACCTCGTCGGGCAGGTCAGCCACGTCGACAGCATGGAGACGCCGCTCGGCGACCTCTACACCAACGTCACGTCGCACATTGGCCTCCTCGAGGCGTGCCGCCGCACCGGGTCGAAGGCCAAGATCGTGTTCGCCGGCACGCGCGGGCAGTACGGCCGCCCGACGGAGACGCCGGTGAGCGAGCGCGCCCCGCTCGCGCCCATCGACGTCAACGGCATCAACAAGCAGGCCGGCGAGAGCTACCACTTCGTCTACGCCAAGGCCTACGGAATGCGCGCGACCTCACTGCGCCTGACCAACACCTACGGGCCGCGCCACACCATGAAGACGGCGCGCCAGGGCGTGTTCGCCTGGTTCCTGCGTCAGGCGCTCGACGATCAGGAGATCCGCCTCTTCGGCGGCGGCGACCAGCTGCGCGACTGGAACTGGGTTGGCGACGTCGTCGCCGCGCTGCTCATGGCCATGTACAACCCCGCCGCCGACGGCGAAGTGTTCAACCTCGGCACCGCGGCGCCGGCGTCGCTGCGCACCGTCGCCGAGATGCTGATTCGCCTGTGCGGCTCGGGCTCGGTGAAGCTCGTGCCCTATCCCGAGCACCTCAAGTCGATCGAGATCGGCGACTACATCGGCGACTACGCCAAGATCAAGCGCGTGCTCGGCTGGGAGCCGCGCCTGCCGCTCGAGGACGGCGTGCGCACCACCGTCGAGTACTACCGCGCGCACCGCGATCAGTACTGGCAGCGCGAGGTCTACCCGTGATCTCGATGAACGACTTTCGGCGCCACGTCGCCGGGATGCGCGAGGAGCTCGACGCGGCGATCGCGCGCGTCCTCGGCAGCGGCTGGTTCATCCTCGGCGGCGAGGTCGAAGCGTTCGAGAAGGAGCTGGCCGCGTTCCTCGGCGTCGCGCACGTCATCGGCGTCGGCAACGGCATGGACGCGATCGAGCTCGCGCTCGCCGCCGCCGGCATCGGCGAGGGCGACGAGGTCGTCACCACGCCCAACTCCGCGTTCGCCTCGACGCTGGCGATCCTCAAGCTCGGCGCCGTCCCCAAGTTCGTCGATCTCGACGAGCGCACCTACGGCCTCGATCTCGACCGCGTGGCGGCGGCGATCGGCCCGCGCACGCGCGCGCTCTTGCCCGTACACATCTACGGCCAGGCGCTCGATCTCGACCGGCTCCGCGCGCTCGCCGGCGAGCGCGGGGTCCTGCTCGTCAACGACGCGGCGCAGGCGCACGGCGCGCGCTGGCGCGGACGGGACATCGCCGGTTTCGGCGCCGCCACCGCCTACAGCTTCTATCCCACGAAGAACCTCGGCTGCTTCGGCGACGGCGGCGCCGTGGCCACCGACGACGCCGCGCTCGCCGCGCGCGTGCGCTGCGGCCGCGACTACGGCCAGGAGCGCCGCTACCTGCACGTCGATCCGCGCGGGCTCAACAGCCGCCTCGACGAGCTGCAGGCGGCGATCCTGCGCGTCAAGCTGCGCCACCTGCCGGCGCACAACGCCCGCCGCGCCGCCATCGCCGAGCACTATCGCCAGGCGCTCGCCGGCCTACCGCTGGTGCTGCCCGCGATCGCCGAGGGCGCCACGTCGGTGCATCACCTGTTCGTGGTGCGCACGCCGCGGCGCGATGCGCTCATGCAGTTCCTGCGCGAGCGGCAGATCGCATCGCTCGTGCATTACCCGGTGATCATCCCGCTGCAGCCGGCGATGAGCCGCTTCGGCCATCGCCCGGGCGACTTCCCCGTCGCCGAGCGCTGCGCGCAGGAACTTCTGTCGCTGCCGATCCATCCCGAGCTCACCGACTCAGAAGCGGACGCCGTGGTGACCGGCGTGCGCGCGTTCTTCGGATGAAGATCCTCCTCGGCGTCCAATACTACGAGCCGGCCTGGGCCTACGGTGGGCCGCCCAAGATGGCCACCGACCTCGGGCGCCACCTCGCGCGCCGCGGCCACGACGTCACCGTCTGCACCACCGACGCGCTCGACGCGGGCGAGCGGCTGCCGAGCGGCGCCGCCGTGCTCGACGGCGTGCGCGTGATGCGCTTCCGTAACGCGTCGAACACGCTCGCCTGGCGGCTCAAGATCCTGGCGCCGCTCGGCATGCGTGGCTGGCTCGACGCCCACGTGCGCGAGTTCGACGTCGTGCACCTGTTCGAGACGCGCAACATGATGAACGCCTGGGCGGCCCGCGCCGCCGTCGACGCCGGCGTGCCCTTCGTGCTCTCGGTGTGGGGCTCCCTGCCGCGCGGCGACGGCTGGCGCGCGATCTTGAAGCAGCGCTTCGATCGCCGCCACGCCGCCACGCTCTTCGGCCGCGCCGCCGCGCTCCTGGCGCAGAACGATCACGAGGCCTCGCTCTACGCCGGCTACGGCGGCGATCCGGCGCGCGTGGCGCTGTGGCCGCTGGCCGTCGATCCCGACGAGTTCGCGGCGCTGCCGGCGCGCGGCGCCCTGCGCGCGTCGCTCGGGATCGGCGACGAGGTGCCGCTCGTGCTCTTCGTCGGCCGCATCAACGAGCTCAAGGGCCTCGGGCCGCTCATCCGCAGCTTCGCGCGCGCCGGCGTGCCCGCGGCGCATTTGTGCATCGTCGGCCGCGACGACGGCTTCCTCGCCGCGGCGCAGGCGCTCGCGCGCGACGAGGGCGTGGCCGGGCGCGTGCACTTCCCCGGCGCGCGTTACGGCCGCGACGCCGTCGCCGCCTACGTCGACTGCGATCTGTTCTGCATCACGCCCACGCACTTCGAGGAGACCTCGCTGGCGTCGCTCTCGGCGGCGGCGTGCGGCCGCCCCATCCTGATCAACGATCGTTGCGGCGTGCCCTGGCTCGACGAATACGACGCCGGCGTCTGCGTGCCGCACGACGAAGCCGCCATCGCGCGCGCCCTCGGCGAGCTGCTCGCGGATCGCGCGCGCCTCGGGCGCATGGGCCAAAACGCGCGGCGCATGGTCTCCGAGCGCTTCTTTCTGCCCCGCATCGTCGACCAGGCGGAGTCGATCTACCGCCGCGCCTGCGACGAGCGCACGCCGGCGCGCGAGGCGAGCCGATGAAGACCTCCGACTTCTTCGACGCGCAGCACGACGAAGACCTCCTCCCGCTGCCGCTGCACTTCCGCCTCTTGCGCCGGTTCGAGCGCACGCGCGAAGAGGTCGCCGCGGCGCTCCTGCCCGGCGGCGAAGCGCTCCTCGACATCGGCTGCGGCACCGGCGAGCTCGTCGCGCGCGCCGCCGGCCGCTACGGGCGCGTCGTCGCCGCCGACATCTCGCCCGCGGTCGTGAGCGCGGCGCACGCCGGCCGCGGCGACGTCGCCACCTGGGTCGTGCTCGACGCCTCGCGCCCCCTGCCCTTCGCCGACGGCAGCTTCACGACGATCGTGTCGCTCTCGACGCTGCAATATCTGTTCGACCCGGCGGCGTTCCTGCGCGACGCGCACCGCCTGCTGCGGCCCGGCGGCACGCTGCTCGTCGAGACGCCGAACGTGGCGTACTTGCCGCAACGGCTGCGCCTGCTCGCCGGGCGCCCCATCCGCACGTCGTTCTGGAAGCACGGCATCG
Source organism: Polyangia bacterium (assembly GCA_035607415.1). Taxonomy (GTDB): domain Bacteria; phylum Myxococcota_A; class Polyangia; order Palsa-1104; family Palsa-1104; genus JAQBQH01. The sequence continues at coordinate 56,611 of DATNAQ010000088.1, read as the reverse complement.
ACGGCGGCAACCTGCACTACTTCACCGTCGACAGCCTGCGCGCGCTCGTCGCCGACGCCGGCTTCAGGCCCCTCGAGGTCACCGGCTCCGGCGTGTTCGCCGCCGCGCGCACGTGGCGGGTCAGTCTCCTCTGCGGCAACATCTTCTTGCGCGCAACCCGCCCATGAGGAGAGCCGCGCTCGTCGTCCTGTGGTGCATCGTCGCCGCCGTCATCGTCGGTGAAGCGCGGACGCTCAAGCTCGAGTTCGCCGCGTCGCTGCCGTGGACCAACCTCAAGCGCCTGCGCAAGCGCCCGCGGCCGAAGATCGCCAATCACTACCGCGAGCAGATTCTCGACGACTCGCTCGCCGAGTGGAAGCTCGACGGCCCGCTCTACGTGGCGCTGCCCCCGATGTACTCCGATACCGAGATGGGCAACGCCGGCTTTCTCTCCGCGTTCGTCAACAACGGCGACGTGCTGCTCTACAACGAGCCGTACCCACAGCCCCGCCTCACCATCGACGAGCACATGGAGGGCGCCCCGCCCGACATCGCCTATCACTTCGACAACCGGGCGACCAACGCTGCGCTCTTCACGCGCATCGGCGGCAGCATGTGGCCGCTCGGCTACACGACCTGGTACGACGTCGTCTTCGCGATGACCTACGCCGATGCGACGACGCCGCGGCTCATCGCCTCCGACGGCACCCTCGTCGAGCCGACCGCCGTGCGCGCGATCCATCCGCTCAACAAGGTCGACATCTTCGGCGACGTCACGCGCATGGAGATGCGCCACCTGAGCCCGATCGTCTGGACCTTCCCGCGCGAGGGCCGGCTGCAGCGGCCGCTGCCCGGCTATGTCGTCGAGTCGGTCGCCGACGGCGCCGAGGTCTCGTACATGCCGACGCTGCCGCTGCCGCACGGCCACCCGTTCGGCATGATGCTGCTGGCGCCGCGCGCGGCACCGACCACCACGCCGGCGCCGCGCTGGTGGCCCGTCGACGAGCGTTTTCGTCGTGCGGTCGTCGACGCGCACCCGGTCGAGGAGCGACGTGCGCTCCTGAAGGAGCTGGCGCACGAGTTTCCGATGCATCCGTTCCTCGACCACTACCGCGTGATCGCCGAGCTCGGCAGCGATCGCTTCGACGCGGTCTGGCTCGATCAGCAGCGCGAGCAGTGCGTGCTGCCGACGTGGTACCTCGTGGCCTGGACCAAGCTCGGTTGGTCCGAGGTGCGCACGCTGCCGTGCATCCGCGACCTCGGCTCCTCCCGGCTCGACGAGCGCGGCGAATACATCGCGTCGGCGGTCGTGCTCGCTTTTCGCGCCCTGCGCGACGACCCGCTCCTCGAGAAGCTCGCCGAGCGCGTCGTCGATCGCAGCTATCTCAACCGCGACTTCCGCGGCTTCAACTACCCACCCAGCAACTTCGCGTGGCTGTGGCTCAAGGCGCGCCGATGATCGACGCGTTCCTCGTCTTCTTCCTCGTGAGCTTGATCCCGATCGCCTTCCTCGGCATCGGCGGTCCGACCGAAGCGGCGCTGTTCACCGCCTGGCGCTGGCTGCAGGTCGTCACGTTCCTCGGCGCCTCGGCGTGGGTGCTCTATCAGCTCGCGCGCCGCGATTGGCGCGGGCTCGTCGTGCTGCTGCTGCTCGCGCTCGTCGTCGCCTACTTCGGGCTCTCGTATTCCGGCATCGCGTGGGACGCTCAGATCGAGTACCACCGCGTGCTCCTGCTCGCGATCCGCTACGGCGGTCTCACCGAGGGCTATCGCCACGGAGTGGTCAGCTGGGTGCTCGGCTATCCACCCGGCACCAGCCTCAGCGTCGCGTTCTACCGCTCGCTGCACCTGCTCTCGCCGAACGTGGCCCAGGAGCTGCTGTTCTTGTTATGGAGCGGCGCCTTCTTCGTGCGCCATCTGCGCCACGTCGATCTTCCCGGCAAGCTCCTCTTCTTCGCCATCATCCTCGTCGACACGCGCTTCCTCTGGCACCTCACCTACTTCTACAACAACCTCTTCTACGCGCTCATCTGGGCCGAGTTGGCGCTGGCGCCGCTGTTCGGCTCGCCGATGCGTCCGTGGGAGACGTGCGGCTCAGCGCTGGTGCTGGTCTGGTTGCGCCCGCAGTGGGAGATCGCCGCCATCCCGATCGCCACCGGCGCGCTCGCGACGCTGCTCGCGTCGCCGACGTGGACGAAGCGCCTCCTGCGCGACGTTGGGGTCGTCACCGCCGCGGCGCTCGTGGTCGCACGGCTGGCCGCGAGCTACTGGCAGAACGCCGTCGGCGAGCTCGGGCGCCTGCTGAACGGCCACACCGTGCAGGTGCTCGATCAGCTCCGCACCCACCCCGATTTTCCGGCGCTCCACGTCGATGTCGACACCAAGGCGTTCATGCAGCAGGCGCCGCACACGCCGGCGCTCTTGTCGAAGGAGAGCGCGAACGCGGTGGCCTGGGCCTACCACGTGAGCGTCGACCGCTATCCGTTGTACTTCGCCGCGCTCGCCGCGCTCGCGCTGCTGGCGCTCGTGACGTTGCGCCGTCGCGGGCTCGCCTTTCTGGCGCCGATGCTCGGTCCCTTCATCGTCATGATCGGCACCGCCGTGTTCGCCCGCAGCGTTGCTTCATATCAAGCCAACGAGTGGGCGCTCGAGCGGCTCCAAATCATCGTGCCGATCCTCGCCGCCGGCGTCGCCACGGCGCTGCACCAGGCGCTCCGCGAACGGCGGGTTTCTTGATGCGCATCCTGCTACTCCACAACATCGTCAATCCACACATGACGCCGGTGTTCGAGGCGCTGTCGAAGAGCGCCGGCGTCGATCTCACCATCGCCTTCTTCGCCGAGCGCGAAGCTGATCGCGCGTGGGACGCGGGCGCCGCTTCGACCTTTCGCAGCGTCGTCCTGCCGGGGCGGCAGCTCAACCTTCTCTTGCGCTGGGATACGCTCTCCTTTCACGTCAACCCAGGCTTCGGCCGCTTCCTGCGCGGCTGCGCACCAGACGTCGTCATCAACTCCGGCTGGATGTCGCTCACCAACTGGCACGCCTTCTTGGCCTGCCGCCGCCGCCGCATCCCGCACGTCTTGTGGGCCGGCAGCACCGCCAACGAGCCGAGCCTTCAGCGCAGCGCCACACGCCCGGCGGTGCGATACCTCGTGCGCCACAGCGACGCCTGGGCGAGCTACGGCAGCGCGTCCGCCGACTATCTCGTTTCGCTCGGCGCGGTGCGGGAGCGCGTCGTGCCCGCCTACCATTGCATCGACAACGCGCGCTTCCTCGAGCTGGTCGCCCGGACCCAGCCACGGGTTGCCGCCGAGCGCGCAGCCCTCGGTTTCGGCGAGGCTCGCGTCGTGCTTTTCGTCGGGCGAATGCTCGAGCGCAAGGGCGGGGATCATCTCATCGACGCAGTCGCGCGCGTGCAGCACGACGGGAGAGACGTCGCCTTGCTGTTCGTTGGCGACGGCGCGATGCGGATCACCTGGGAGAAACACGCCGCCGCCACGCTGCGGCCGGGATCATTCCGCTTCGTCGGCAATCGCCCTCTCGAAGAGCTGCCGCTCTATTACCAGCTCGCCGATCTGTTTGTTCTCCCGTCGCTCGAGGAGGTCTGGGGCCTGGTCGTCAACGAGGCCGAGCTGGCCGGATTACCCGTGATCGCTTCGGCGGCGTGCGGCGCCACCATCGATCTCGTCGAGCAGGGCGTCAACGGTCACCGCTTCGCGCCTGGCGACGTCGCCGGGCTGGCCCGCGCCATCGACACCATCGCGGGTGACGATCACGCTCGTGCCGCGATGGGCGCCGCCTCCCGCCGTCTCGTCGAACGCTGCACGCCGTCCAACGTGGCGGCGTCACTCCTGCGCGCGGCAGAGCTTGCCGTTGCTGGCGGCCGGATCGCGTGATAGGCGTGAGGCGACGGAGATGAAGCCAGATCCGCAGAAGTTGCCACGCCGCGTGATCGCCCGGCTCGACATCAAGGGGCCGAACCTGGTCAAGGGGATCCATCTCGAGGGACTACGCGTGATCGGCGATCCGGCCGAGCACGCCGTCCGCTATTACCAGGCGGGGGCCGACGAGCTGCTGTACATCGACATCGTCGCCAGCCTCTATGAGCGCAACAACCTCGTCGACGTCGTCTCCCGAACGGCGTCCGAGATCTTCGTCCCGCTCACCGTCGGCGGCGGCATCCGCAAGGTCGACGACATCCATCAGCTCCTGCGCGCCGGCGCGGACAAAGTGGCGATCAACACCGGCGCCATCCGCCGGCCCGAGCTCATCGCCGAAGCCAGCCGCACCTTCGGCTCGCAATGCATCGTCGTATCGATCGAGGCCAAACGCCGTCGCGAAGGCGGCTGGGAAGCCTACACGGACAACGGCCGCGAGCGCACCGGCCTCGACGTCGTCGAGTGGGCGCAGCGCGCGGTGGAGCTCGGCGCGGGCGAGGTGCTGGTAACGTCCGTCGACGCCGAGGGCACACGCAAGGGGTTCGATCTGGAGCTGGTGCAGACGCTCGGCCCGCGGCTGCCGGTGCCTGTCATCGCGTGCGGCGGAGCGGGCAGCATCGACCACGTCGTAAGCGCGTTCGACCGCGGGGCAGATGCCGTCGCCGTCGCCAGCATCCTGCACTACAAGACCGAATCGATGGGCTCTTTGAAGGCAGGGCTCGCCGCGCGCGGGCTCGAGGTGCGCTCATGAGCCCCCGAGTGACCGTCATCGACTACGGCATCGGTAACATCCACAGCGTCCTGAAAGCGCTGCGCCACCAGGGCGCCGAGGTGACGTTGGCGACTGCGCCCGACGCCATCGCCGGGGCCGATCGTCTGGTGCTCCCCGGCGTTGGCGCGTTCGGCGACGGCATGCGTGCACTGACCGCGCGTGCCCAGCTCGATGCCATCCGCGAGTACGTCCTCCTCAGCCGGCCTCTGCTCGGTATCTGCCTCGGCATGCAGCTCCTTCTCGCCGAGAGCGAGGAGTTCGGCCACCACCGGGGGCTCGGCCTCATCGAGGGCAGCGTGCGCGCCATCGAGAACCGCCCGACGGTCAAGGTGCCGCAGATCGGGTGGAACCGCATCGTACCGCCCCCGGGCGGCTCATGGGACGGCACGCTCCTCGAGCCATTACCGTCGGGCACGATGATGTACTTCGTGCACTCCTTCACCGCCGCGCCGACGCACGAAACCGATCGTCTTGCCGACGCCGACTACGGCGGGCAGCGCATCTCGGCAGCTGTGCAGCGCGGCAATGTGATAGGGTGCCAGTTTCATCCAGAAAAGAGCGGATCGGCCGGTTTGCGCGTGATCGACAGATTCCTCACGATATGACCATGAGCGAGCCAGAAACCCTCGAGGCCTATTACGGACTGCCGCGCGACGTGAAATTCTGCAAGCGCTGCGTCATCTCCAACCAGCGTCCTAACTCCTCTGTCGAGTTCAAGCACACGCGCGAAAGCAAGAAGGCGACCATCGGCTTCGACGCCGAAGGCATCTGCGACGCCTGCCGGCTCACGGAAAACAAGCGCCGCACCATCGATTGGAAGGATCGAGAGCGCCAGTTGCGCGAGCTGTGCGATCGCTATCGCCGCACTGACGGGCGCTACGACTGCCTCGTGCCGGGCTCCGGCGGCAAGGACTCGTTCTACGCCGCGCACAAGCTCAAGTACGAGTACGGTATGCATCCGCTCACCGTCACCTGGGCGCCGCACATCTATACCGAGTGGGGATGGAAGAACCATCAGGCCTGGATCCACGCCGGCTTCGACAACTATTTGTGCACGCCGAATGGGCGCGTGCATCGCCTCCTGACACGACTCGCCGTCGAGAATCTGTTCCATCCGTTCCAGCCGTTCATCCTCGGACAGAAGTCGTTGGCGCCGAAAATGGCACCACTGTTCGATTTGCCGCTCGTCTTCTACGGCGAAAACGAAGCCGAGTACGGCAACCCCATCGCCGACGCGTCGAGCGCGCGGCGCGACCACAAGTACTACGCACTGTCGAACGCCACCCAGGCCTATCTCGGTGGCACGGCGGTGAGCGACCTCCTCGGCCGCTATGGGCTCGAGCGCGTCGACCTCGACCCGTACCTGCCGGCGGATCCCGAGCTCATGGAGCGCAACAAGGTCGAGGTCCACTACCTCGGCTACTACCTGCCGTGGCATCCGCAGTCCTGCTACTACTACGCCGTCGAGAACGGCGGCTTCCAAGCCTCACCGGAGCGCACGCCCGGCACCTACAGCAAATACAACTCGATCGATGATCGCATCGACGACTTCCACTACTACACCACGTACGTGAAGTTCGGCATCGGCCGCGCGACCTATGACGCCGCCCAGGAGATCCGCTCCGGTGACATCACGCGGGACGAAGGCGTAGCGCTGGTCAAACGCTTCGACGGCGAGTTCCCCGAGCGCTTCGCCGACGAGGTGTTCCGCTATCTCAGCATTCCGGCCAACGAGTTCCCTAGAGCGTCGACGGAGTTCGCCGAGCCGACCATGACGCGCGAGTCGTTCATGGCACTCGCCGAGAAGTTCCGCTCGCCGCACTTGTGGAAGCGCGAAGGCGGGCAGTGGAAGCTGCGGCATACCGTCTGGCAGGACGCGGCGTAATCCATGCGGCTCGCGGTACTGACGACGGGTCGTCAGGACTGGGGCATCCTCCGCAGCACCTGCCTGCTCTTGCGTGACGATGCGGCGTTCGATCTGCGTTTGCTCGTTGGCGGCATGCACCTGGGACCACGCTTCGGTGAAACCTACCGTCTCATCGAGAGCGACGGCTTCGCCACCGCCGAGCGCATCGCGTGGAACGTCGAGGCGCCAATCGCCACCCAGGCCGCGGCGGCACTCGACGGCGTAGCGGGCGCGCTCGCGCGCACGGAGCCCGACGCGCTGATGCTGCTCGGCGATCGCTTCGAGACAGCGGCGGCAGCGCTGGCGGCGACGCTGGCTCGCGTGCCGATCGTGCACCTGCACGGCGGCGAGCAGACCGAAGGCGCCTTCGACGACGCGCTTCGCCACGCGATCAGCAAGCTGAGTCACCTGCACTTCGTCAGCCACGACGAGTATCGCCGACGGCTGCTCGCCCTGGGCGAAGCCCCAGCGACGGTGCACGTGGTCGGCGCGCCTGGCCTCGACAACCTGCGCCGCGCCGATCTCGCCGATCGGGCGGAGCTCGAATCGCTGCTCGGAATGCCGCTGGCGGCGCCGCTGATTGTCGTCACCGTGCATCCGACGACACTGGCGGCAGCGCCGCTCGCCGATGCAGAGGCGGTGGCGGCGGCGATGGCGCGCGTGGCCGCGACTTGGGTGGTGACTCTACCGAACAATGACCCTGGCGCCGCCGAGATCCGCTCGCTCCTCTTGCGCGCGGCGGACGGTCCGCGCCGCCGCGCCGTCGAGGCGCTCGGCGAGCGGCGCTACCTCGGCCTTCTGCGCCACGCCGACGCCGTGCTCGGCAATAGCTCGAGCGCCGTCATCGAGGCGCCGGCGATCGGCGTGCCCGTCGTGAACGTGGGTGATCGCCAAAAAGGGCGCCTCCGCAGCGCCCACGTGCAGGACGTAGCCGCCGACGCCGACGCCATCGTCGCCGCGCTCGGACGCGCGCTCGATCCGGCGACACGAAGCACGCTCTCGAGCATCGCCGGAGCGCTCGGCGACGGACACGCCGGCGAACGCATCGTGCGCGTGCTGCGCGACTGGACACCGCCTCGCCCGCCGCGCAAAGCGCCGGTGCCAGCGTGAGCGCGCCCGCGCCACTCGTCGTCGTCGGCGGCGGCGAGCACGCCCGCGTGATCGTCGACTGCGCGCTCTCGCGACCCGATCGCTGGGCTATCGTCGGCTACGCCGATCACGCCGAGTCGGCGGAAACCAGCGAACGCTTCGGCATTCCCTGGCTCGGCGACGACACCACAGCGATCGCGCGCGCGCCGGCCGATGCCTACTTCGTCCTCGGCGTCGGCGGGCTGGGCCCATCGCCGCGCCGACGTGAGGTCGTCGCGCGCCTCGCCGCCGCCGCGCCGTCGCTGCGCTGGGCCACGGTCGTCCATGCGCGCGCGGTCGTCGCCGACACGGCGTCGCTCGGCGACGGCGTCGTCATCTTCGCCGGGAGCGTCATCAATACCGGAGCCATCGTCGGCGCACATGCCGTCGTCAACACCGGCGCACTCGTGGAGCACGACGTCAGCGTCGGCGCCTTCGCCTTCCTCGGACCGGGCACCGTCATCGGCGGCGGCGTCGCCATCGGTGAGGGCGCTTTTCTCGGCCTGGGCTGCCGCGTGCGCGACCACGTCACCGTCGGCGCCGGAGCGCTCATCGGCATGGGCGCCGTCGTCGTCGGCGACGTGCCAGACGGCGCGCTGGCCGTCGGTGTACCGGCGCGCGTTCGGCTACCGTGAGCTGCCGAGCACGACGTCGATGACCCGCGCCCGCTGCGCGGGCGTGAGCTGAACCGACGACGGCAGGCTTAGCGCGTTGGCCGCCAACCGCTCGGCGACGGCGCCGCTGCCGATCCGCGGCGCGGCCGCGTACATCGGCATGGTGTGCAGCGGCGACCAGATCGGCCGCGACTCGATACCGTTTTCGTTGAGGCGCGCGATCAAGGCATCGCGCGAACAGCCGAATGCCTCCGCGTCGACGACGAGCGAGTACAGCCAGTGCGACGAGTCCGCCCACGGAGGCCGCGCCTTCAGCGTCAGGCCGGGCCGCCCGGCGAAAGCGGCGTCGTAGGCGTCGGCGTGTGCCCGCTTCTGCTCGAGGAAGCTCGGCAGCTGCTCGAGCTGGGCCACGCCGAGCGCCGCCGAGAGGTTCGACAGCCGATAGTTGTAGCCGACCTCGTCATGGCGATAGGCCAGGCCTGGCAGCCGCGCCTGGGTCGTCAGGTGCTTGGCCCGCGCCGCCAGGTTTGGGTCGTCGGTCACGATCATGCCGCCGCCACCACAGGTGATTACTTTGTTGCCGTTGAACGAGTAGCAACCGACGCGCCCCGCCACGCCGACCTGTCGCCCGGCGAAGCGCCCTTCGAGGTAACGCGCGCCCAACGCCTCGGCAGCGTCCTCGACGAGCACGACGCCGTGCCTCTCGCACGCCACGGCCACCTCGTCGAGCCGCGCCGGCTGCCCGAGGATGTGCACGACCTCGATGATCTTGGGCAGCGCTCGACCGGCTCGCGCGCGCCGATCAAGCTCGTCGACGATCAGCTCCGGGTCGGCGTTCCACGTCTGGGCCTCGGAGTCGACGAGCACCGGCCGCGCCCGCTCGTACAAGATTGGGTTCGCCGATGCGATGAAGGTCAACGACGCAACCCACACCTCATCGTCGGGCGTGAGCGCGAAGAGGCGCATCGCGACGTGCAACGCGGCGGTTCCACTCGCACACGCGACGGCGTGGCGTGCGCCCACGAAAGCGGCGAACTCGCGCTCGAAGCGATCGACGAACGGGCCCACCGACGACACGAAGTTCGTGCGTAGGCACTCTTCGAGGTATTGGCGCGTGTTGCCTGCGAGGTTGGGCTCGCTCAGCGGGATGCGCTCGTTAGACATGGAAGTAGTCGGTGCGGTAATGCGTGAGGTTGCTGCCCAGCCACTCGGCGGTGCGCCGCAGCCCCTCCTCCAGCGACACCGTTGGCTTCCAGCCGAGCAGCTCGCCCGCCAGCGACGGATCGGATTCGAGCACCAGCACTTCGCTCGCGTCCGGCCGCAGCCGCCGCTCCTCCTGCTTGGCCTGCGCCTCGACGCCGACCGCCCTACACGCCATCGCGAACAGCTCGGCGATCGTGACCGCGCGACCGACGCCTAGCTGCACCGTGCGCCCTTCGAGCCCCGACGTAAACGCCGCGCGCACGAAGCCGTCGACAGTGTCGCCGACGAAGGTGAGGTCGCGCTTGGTGTCGAGCCGCCCGAGCTGGATGTCGCGCTTGCCCTCGAGAAGCTGCGTCAGGATCGTGGGGATGATGGCGCGCGTCGACTGCCTCGGGCCGTAGGTGTTGAACGGTCGCAGCACCGTCACTGGCGTCCCGAAGGTGCGGTGATACGCGAGCGCCATTTGATCGGCGGCAACCTTGGTCGCCGCGTAGGGGGATTGCGCATTCAGCGGATGCGTCTCGCGGATGGGCAGCTCCGTCGGCGTGCCGTAGACCTCGCTCGTCGACGTGTGCACGACGCGCTTGACGCCGTGGCGTCGCGCCGCCTCGAGTACGTTGAGGGTGCCCTGCACGTTGGTCGCTACGAACGACTCCGGCGCCGCGTACGAATAGGGGATCGCGATCAGTGCCGCCAGGTGCAGAATGACGTCGACACCACGGCAGGCCTCGGCGACGAAGCCAGCGTCACGGATGTCGCCGAGCCGCACGTCGAGCGCGCCACGCACCGCCGGGCCGGCGTAATCGAGCCACCCCCAAGAACCTTGGGGGTTGTACATGCAGAACGCGCGTACCGACACGCCGTCGGCGACGAGCCGCTCGACGAGGTTCGAGCCGATGAAGCCATCGGCGCCCGTGACGAGGACCGTACCGCTCATACTTGTTCGCCTCTCGCGCGCCGGAACTGTTCTTTCTGCCCGACGTCGATCCAGTCGTCTTCAATCTCGAGCGCGCGCACGGTTTGGCCGGTGGCGATGGCGGCCTCGATGAGACCGGGCCCGGTCGTCTCGCCGTCCGCAGGCACGCGTGCCACCACCTCGGGGTCGATGACGTAGATGCCCGCGTTCACCAGTCGGGTCATCGTTGGCTTCTCCTCGAGCGAAGCGACCCGATCCCCGTCGAGCTGGACGCAGCCGAACGGCACCGTGTGAAAATACTTCCGCACCGCGACGGAGATGGTCTGGTCTCCGCTGGCGTGAAACTGCAGCAGCGCGCCGACATCGGCCTGCGTAACCAGGTCGCCGTTCATCAAAAGCACCGGCACCGTCGGTGGCGCGGGCAACAGCGCCAGCGCGCCCGCAGTTCCGAGCGCGCGCTGCTCGCGCAGATATTCGATGCGTGCGCCGAATTGCGAGCCGTCGCCGAAGTGTTCGACGATTACTTCGCTCAGGTAGTTGATGGCAATGAACACGCGACGAATGCCGTGGCTCACGAGGTGCAGGACGATCCGCTCGAGGATGGGGCGCCCTGCCACGCGCAGCATCGGCTTCGGCGTCTGATCGGTCAACGGCGCGAGTCGCGTTCCGCGTCCGCCGGCCATCACCACGGCCCAGTTCTCACGCTCTTCGGCGCCGATGACGTCGCGCAGCAGGTGGAGCCCGGTCAACCGTCCTGCGGCATCGACGATGGGAATTTGGGCGATGGTCCGCGCCTGCATCAGGTCGACGACCTCGGCGCGCGCCGCGTTCTGCCCCACCGACGTGAAGGTCTTCTTCATGTGCGGCTCGAGCGGCGCGTCGATGACGGCGCCGGCGAGCAACGCCCGCCGCACGTCGCCGTCGGTCATGAGGCCGACGAGCACACCCGCCGCGTCGACGATGAGCGCGATCTCGGCCGAGCCGCGATCGAGCGCGACCATGACGTCACGCAGCCGCTGGTCGCGGGTCACCGTGCAGTTTTGCAGTTCAATCTTCACGTGTTTCGGCCAGTGACGATAGCCGCGTCGGTCGCGCGAATCAAACCCTGATCAGCTCGTCTGCCTCGTAGTCGCGATCCGCTTCCCGGCCGAGCCATTCGTCGTAGCGCATGGCCGAGATGCCCGAGCCTGGCCGCTTCGTCGTCAGATTCTCCGGCGTGAAGCGCTCGCCCCGACGAATGGCTCGCGCCGCCACCAGGCTCTTGCGCGCCACGACCAGATTCTTCACTTCCGACGGCGTGGGCGCCTTCTCCACCCGTCCGAGCGCGCGCTCGACGGCACGGATGGCCGCGACCATCGCGCGCAGCTCGCTCGGCTCGAGCGAGGCTTTGTGATCAGGCCCCGGCAGCCCGCGATCGAGCGTGAAGTGCTTCTCGATCACCACCGCGCCGAGCGCCACCGCGGCCGACGCCACGACGATGCCCTCGGTATGATCGGAGTAGCCGACCGGCAAGCCGAAGCGCGCCGCCATGGTCGCCATGGCGCGAAGGTTGACCTCGCCGATCGGCGCCGGATATTCCGTCGTGCAGTGCAAGAGCGTCACGCGCTCGCGCGCGCCGGTCACCGCGAGCGCGGCTTCGATCTCGTCGAGCGTGCTCATCCCCGTCGACATGATGAGCGGCAGCGCGGTCGCCGCCACCGCGCGCAACAAGAGCGGATTGGTGATCTCGCCCGAAGGGATCTTCAGCCGCGACACACCGAGAGAAACCAGGAGCGCCACGCTCTCGGGATCGAACGGCGTCGACATGAACTCGATCCCGCGCGCACGGCAATGTGCCACCAACTGCCGGTGCGCGGCCTCGTCGAGCTCGAGCGCACGCACCATCTCGAGCTGCGACTCCTCGTCGCCGGTGGCGCGCACTTGATACTCGGCCTTGGCTGCGCCGCGGCTGACCAGCGCGTCGGCGTGGAAGGTCTGGAACTTCACCGCGTCGGCGCCGGCGTCGGCCGCGCAGTCGATCATCGCGAGCGCACGCTCGACCGATCCGTTGTGATTCACGCCCGCTTCGGCGATGACGAACACGCTCACGTCGACACCTTCGCGCGCGCCGGCAACCAGGGAAGCTGCACGAGGCCGTTCTGCAACATCAGCTCTGCCAGATCGAACTCGAGCTGATCGTCGATCGAAAATGCGCGCACCTCAGGAATCTCCAGCGCCAGGTGCTTTCCCGCCGCCAGCCAGCGCGGGTGGGCGGCGTGCACGAAGTCGCGTCGCCACAGATAGAGCGCGCCGTTGATGCGTAGAAACGGCGGCACATCCTGCCGCCGCGTCTGCGGCCCGATGACATCGTACGCCGGGGCGATATAGCCGCCCCGCTCGACCACGCCGACGTAGAACGGATTGAACGACGGCCGCGAGCACGCCACGACACCGATCGCCTGCTCGTCCGCCGCTAGCATCTGCCGCGCCCGCGCGATGTCATCCGGCAGCCGCCCCGGGCTCGTCGGCTCCAGCAGGAGCACGCTCGCGTAGCGGCGGCCTTCCGCGAGCTCGACCTGTTCGAGCGCATGCGCCAGCACCGGCATCGTCGGCGTGTCGTCGAGCGCCAGCTCTGCCGGGCGCATGAACGGCACATCGCCGCCTGCAGCGCGCGCCACCGCTGCGATCTCCTGCGCGTCGGTCGACACGATCACGCGCGCGAGGCCGTCCGCACGCTCGGCGCAGCGCAGCGAGTGCGCGATGAGCGGCAGCCCCGCCAGCGGCCGGATGTTCTTGCCGGGCAGTCCCTTCGATCCGCCGCGAGCGGGAATGATCGCCAGGCAGGGATCGATGCTCCCGTTCATCGCCCGAGCATACGACGAGCGCGCCGCGCCAGGTGCGCCAGCGGCGAATTCACGTACGACGCATAGTCGGCAAAGCGCTTGGGCGGCGCGTTCATGATCTCGTCGAACTGCGCCTCGGTGAGCTCGAGCTTCTTGATGACATATTCGCGATCGGAGGCCTGCATCTCTTCCGGATACGTCGGCTTCTTGAGCTCTTCCAGCGCCGCCTCACGCGTCAGCTCGCCCGAGCAGATCAGGCTCGACAGGTGCATCTTACGTTTGTCGAAGCCGAACTTCCGGGGAAGGATGTAACCCTGATAGAAGCGCGTATAGACCGACTCGTAGTGTTTGCCGCCGTAGTACCGCCAGCCGAGCTCCTTCTGCAACAACTCGAGCGCATCGGCCTTGCGGTAGTCGAGGTAGTTGAGGATGTCTACCCACTCGACGCGCTTGCGGTCGAGCATCTGCGTCAGAAGGTTGCGATGGGGGAAGGTGCGCAACGAACGTGTACTGAAACGCTTATTCAGCCCGCGGATGTAGCGCCAGTCCTGGTGGCCCTGCGACCATGCCGGCGGCAGGTGGCTCTCGGTGCGCACGTTGCAGCCCGAGAGGATGAAGCGCACGCCTTCGCGCCGCGCCAGCTCGTACAAGATGGCGACGATCGCGTGATCGCTGGGCACCTCGCTGTCCGGCGTGGACGCCCGCAGAAAGGCGAGCTGCAGATCGCGGAACTCCTCCCAGTCGAGCACTTCCGTGTAGAGCGGGATGTCGAGCTTCTTGAGCACGTGCTCGATGTTCTTGACCGCGAGCTCGGAGTCCCATCCGTTGTCGAGATGAACCGCGAGCGGGCGCAGCCCGAGAGAACGTTTGATCGCATAGGCGACGTAGGTGCTGTCGACGCCGCCCGAGATGCCGATGATGCAGTCGTAGGCGCGCCCCTGGCCGGCGCGCTTGATCCTATCGACGAGCGTGTCCAACTCCGCCTTGGCAGCGGCGCCGGAAAGGACGCGCGAGCGCACCGCCTCGTCGTAGCGGGCGCAGTGGTGACAGATCCCCTGCGCGTCGAAGCGGATGTCTGGATCCGACGAATCCATCACGCAACGCGCGCACACGCGCAGCGCGGTCGAGGGCGCCGCAACCGTCTCGTTTACTTGCGCAACCATTGTTCCAATTCTCGCGGCTCGGGATAGGTGATCAGCACCGCGCGGTGCCGACCGTGAAACACGAACATACTGCCTGCTGCGACCGCGGAAGCACCGGAGTCCACAGCGTGCTTGAAGTCGGAAAGTCCCCCGGCTCCCCCGCTGGCAATGACCGGTATTCTAACGGACGCAGTGACCATCTTCAACAGGTCGAGATCGTAGCCGCTTCCGGTACCGTCACGATCGACGGAGGTGAGCAGGATTTCGCCCGCGCCGGCCGCCTCGACCGCGCGTGCGTATGCGACCACATCGGTGCGCTGCTTCTTGGCGCCGCCATGGGTGACGACCGCATACTTGCCGAAAAGCGTCTTGCGCACGTCGATGCCGACGACGATGCTTTGGCTACCGAACTCGCGCGCCGCAGCCTCGACGAGCCCAAGGTTGGCCGCAGCCGCGGTGTTGATCGACACCTTCTCGATGCCACAGCTGAAGAGCCGCTTGCACTCGTCCACACGAGTGACGCCGCCGCCGTAACACATCGGCATGAAGCACTCGCTGGCGATGTTCTGGACGAGGTCGAATCTGATCCGGCCGGGCGCCGCGTGCGCCTCGATGTCGAGGACGATGATCTCGTCCACTTCCTTGTCGTTGAAAATGCGGACGGCATTGAGGACGTCGCCGACATAGCGTGGGTCGGCGAACTTGATCGTCTTGACGAGCCCGGTGCCCTTGAGAAGGAGACACGGGATCACGCGCGTCAGGAGCACAACGCGTGGCTCGCGAAGTTGCCGAGTAGCTTCATGCCGAACTTGTGGCTCTTCTCGGGGTGGAATTGAACGCCGAGAATGTGTCCGCGCGCGATCGCTGCGCTGAACGAACGTCCGTAGCGGCAGGTCGCGATCACATCCGCCGGATCCTTGCAGACGACGTGGTAGGAGTGCACGAAGTAGAAGCGCGGATCGTCGGGCTCACCATCGAACAGCCAATGAGGCCCGCCTGTTCCTGGCTGTACCGTGTTCCAGCCCATGTGCGGCACGCGCTCGACTTCGCTCGAGAAGCGTACCGACTCCGAGGTGATCCATCCCAGGCCGCGGGCCTTGCCCTCGTCGCTACGCTCGCCCAGGAGCTGCATGCCCAGGCAGATGCCCAGGATGGGCGTCCGCTCCGCGATGACCTTTCGGGTCAGGATCTCCTCGAGGCCGAAGCCGCGGATCTTCTCCATGCCTGCGTCGAAGCTCCCGACGCCGGGGAGGATGAGGCGCTCGGCACGCTCGATGACCCCCGGCGCGCGCGAGACCGTCGCCGTGTGGCCGAGCCGCTTCATCATGTTCACGATGGAGCCGACATTCCCCATCTCGTAATCGACGACGACGATCGACATGCGACGCGGCGAAGCATAGAGCCTTTCGTCGCGGTTTACCACCGCGGGCCGTCGCCGAGCCCGTCGAGAAATGCGTTGTAGTTGGACTGCCAGGCGGGCGCGCAGATGCGCGCGAGGCGTGCGGCTGCGACGTCCGGGGCACTCGGCGTTTCGGCTAGCACGGCCGCGATCTCGTCGATGGTGCGGAAGGGCACGCATAGCCCTCTCGGGATGAGCAGCCGCGAGCTCTCATCGTCGAGGGCGAAGGTTGGCAGGCCCAGCGCCGCAGCTTCGACGAGCGCGGTGCTGGAGTGGCCGACGACAGCGCCGGCTTCGGCGAAGCAGTCGTAGATGTCACCCGAGTCGCTGATGCGCACGTTGGCCCGCTGCTCGAGACGAGCATAGCGCTCGCGAAACGGCACCTCGCCGGGATGCAAGCGATAGACGATGCGCCGGTCGGAAAAGCGCGCCGCCAACGCATCGGCGACGGCGACCAGCTTGGCAGTGATGGTGCCCTGCGAGATGACGAGGAGCGTCGGGTCGGCGGGAAGTCGCCGCGCGCGGTGCTCCGCGGCGCGGCGCGAAAAGTGCGGCCAACCGATGGCGACCTTGCGCGACGTCGAGCGCACCTGCTCCGCCCAGTAATCGCCGTAGAGGAGCAAATGCCCCGGCTGATAGGTTCCGAGCTCCCGGTTGGCTGCGAGCGCGGCGCTGTAGTTGTAGGCCAGATGCGCCGGCGCGATGAGGCCGTGCTGAAACTCGGCGGTGACGACGTCGGCGGCGCGCGCCCAGTGCAGGATGTGGCCGACACCGCCATAACTGCCATCCTCGAACACGACGAGGCGGGGCCGCGCCCGCTCGAAGAAGCGCGCGTAGAGTCCGTGCAGGTGGGGGAGCTGCCTGGCCAGCCCGAGCAGTCCCACTCGCAACGACTGCCAGGCGCCCTCGTCGAGGGGAACCGGGAACCGCTCGCGCAAGAAGGCGAACAGCCGTGTCAGCATGGCTTCGTCACGACCGTTGGGCCGCGACAAGCGGCCGCGCGCCGCCGCCACTAACGAGAGACCGCCGCCACGACGAAGGTGGCGCGGTGCGCGCGGCGAGCGGTAGCGCCCTCGGTAGGCGGCATCGACGACCAACGTGTCGTCCGGCCGCTCGCCGACGAAGTAGTCGTTGTTGCGGTCGAACCAGCGGCCGTCGCGCAGAACGGCGCCGGCGGTGCTACAGAAGACGACGAACGGAAAGCGTCGATCGATGCGCAGCGGGTTGTCCCATGCGCTACGCCACCAGAACCCGGCACGATCGCCGAGGCCGAGCGGCTCGCGTTCGGCGTGGCTCGCCTGCCAGCCGAACGCCTTTTCGGCGGCGCGGCTGTACAACCCCCAACGTAGCGACGGCAATACCAGGAGGTCGCCGAACGCGTAGCGGAACTCGAAGAGCTCGGGCCGGTCGTCGAAGGCGAGCAGATCATCGATGACGCTCACCCGCACGGCTCCAGCCAGCGCGACGTCATCGGCGTGCTCCCTTCGGGATGATGCCCGAGAGGTTGCCGCGGACGAGGAGGCCGAGGCTCAGCGCAAGCACGGCGACCGTGATCGCCGCGCGCGGCTGCCAGGCCGGCATGTGCCGCACCGACGCCAGCGCTCCCGTCGCCGCCGCAAAGACGACGCCGTGGCGCCAGCGTAGGAGCGGAAACGGCTGCAGCGCGAGGGCCGCGAAGAAGATGATGCCGGTCTGGATGACGTTGCCGGCGACGAAGATCCATACGGCGGCGACGGCTCCGCCGCCGCCCGACAGGAACCAGTAGTTGAGCCCCACCGACGCGGCCGTCGCCAGCGTCGTGGCGACGAGGAACCACCCTGTCTTCTCGAGCAAGAAGAGCTGGTTGGCCGGCAGATAGTAATAGACCGCGATCAGATTGCCGATGAGGAACGGCGCCAGATACGGCACCGCCGGCAGGTAACGCGCGCCGAGCACGATGCGCACGAGCTCCGGCGCGAACAGCCCGCCGAACGTCGCCGCGACGGCGAAGATGGCCACGAACAGCGACGCGAACTGCTGCGCCTTGCCGCGCGCCATCGCCTCCGGCTCGTCGCGCATGGTGCGGAAGAAGTGCGGCGCCCACGCCTGGTTGACGCCGCCGGCGACCATCACGAGGATCATGCCGAGCGTCATCGCGATCGAGTACTGGCCGACCTCGTCGAGCGCGACGTACTTCTCGAGCATCATGCGGTCGACCGTCTGCATGAGGATGCTGCCGACGCTGTGGGGCAGTAGCGGCAGCCCGAACCACAGCGCACGCCGCACGTGGCGCCAGCGTATCTCGGTCGTCGCCCACTGGCGGACGAACAGCGCGATGAAGACGACGGCGAGGATGCCGTTCGAGATCAGCTGGCTGCGCAGCACGCCGAGCGCATGCTGGCGCAGTACGGCGACGAAGAGCACGCCGATGCCGACGGCGGCGAGCCCCTGGAAGAGCTGGAAGCCGACGAGCGCGCCGGCGCGCTCCTGCGACTGATAGATCGTCTGCGGGATCGTCGTCACCGTCGCGACGAAGGTCGTCCACAACATCAGGCGGACGTAGGGACGGAAGGGAATGCTCGCCGACGTGAAGCGCGCCCAGGCCCCCCCGCCGTACACATCGAGGAGCCCCACGACCACGCCCGACAAGACGAGCTGAAACAGGAACACCGAGCACAGGTAGCTGCGCAGCTCCTCCGGATCGTTCTTGTGGTCGAAGTAGTGCTTGGAGACCGCGCCGTGCAGGCCGACGAGGAAGAGCGTCGACAGGATCTGGCTGTAGGCACCGAGCGTGCCGGTGATGCCGAAGTCCTCGGGCTGCAGGAAGCGCGCGTAGACGAGCAGCAGCACGAACCCGAGCGCCTTGGTGACGAACTGGCCGACCACATACACGGCCGAGTTGAACAGCAGGCTCCGGCGCGCCATCTACGTCCGCATCTTCATCGGGCGATCGGCTGAAACGTAGCGAGCGCTCCCGTCGCTGTCAAACAACCGCGCGAGGGTTGCCCTTCCCTGCCAGCCGTTGTCTGATGAACGGGCCAACAATGGAGCCGTCAACAGTCGCAGATCACGAAGCGCACTCGCCCACCGCCGGCGGCCACGGCCGCGTCGCGTCGCTCGATCTCTTGCGCGGCCTGTGCGCGGTGGCCGTCGCCGCCTACCACGGACTGTCGTGGATCGGGCTCGGCACGTTCCACAACCTCGGGCTCTACGGCGTCTACCTGTTCTTCCTGCTCTCGGGCGCGAGCATGAGCCTCGCCTACGCGCGACGCTTCCGCCGCGGCTATCCCTACACGAGCTACCTCGCGCTCCGCTATGTACGCCTCGCCCCGCTCTATGGCGCCGTCGCTCTGTACGAGATCCTCAGCTGGGGCCTCGCGCGGTATTCGCCGGCGGCGGCGCTGGGCCGCTGGCTCCTCAACCGACATTCCTCTTCGGCTTCGCCAACCCGGGCGGGACAGCGATCGCGACCGGCGGCTGGTCGCTCGGGATCGAATTCGTATTCTACTTCGTCTTCCCGCTCTTCGTAGCGATCCTGGCGAGCCGTGCCGCGCCGCTGCTCGTCGCACTTGCGCTCGGCGCGCAGCTCGTGTTCGTGAACGTCGTCCTCGCCGGCGGCACGTTGCTCGGCAACTGGGCCGCGTACACGCAATTCGCTTCGTTCATCGGCTACTTCGCCTGCGGCACCTGGCTCGGGCTACGTTTCATCGACGGAAAGCTCGTGCCGGCGCGCGTTCAGTCGCTCGGTTGGCTGGCGTGGCTGGCGCTCCTCGCCGCCGTCGGCGCGGGGAGCGGCGCGACCGACGAGAGCTGCCTCACCGGCGCACGCGGAGCGCTGTTGACCGCCGCATGCTGCGCGCTCGTCGCGGTCACGCTCATGCTCGAGGTGCCGCGTCCGATCCGCCGCGTCGCGGCCTGGCTCGGCGAGGCGAGCTACCCGATGTACCTCGTCCATCCGCTGATCTACCGCCAGCTCAACACTTCGCGTGCCCTCGCGCCGCTGCATGATCATCACTCTCACGCGTTCATCGCGCTGTTTCTCATCGTCACGTTCGTCGCGGGGATTGTGATCTATCGAGTATTCGAGGAGCCGATCCTCAGGTGGGGGAAGCGGCGGATCGGCTGAGCTGGCGCACGCGCGGGTGGGCGTCGTCGTCGGGCGCCACGAGCGCCTCGGTGCGGATGCGGTGCACGAGCTCGATCGAAGGGCGCGCATCGGCGATCCCGAAGCCGCGGCCGGCGATCGTCTCGGCGTACACCCGCGAATGCAGATCGGCGAACCCTTCGGTGAACTCGATCTCGCGCCCGTCGACGGTCATCGAGCGGTGGGTGCCCTTCACCCCCGGCGGCAGGTCGTCGCGATCGATCGACAGGAACCAGCGCACGCGCGCGTGCTCGAGCTCGAGCGACCCGCCGGCGCGCTCCTCGTCACGCAGGTGCAGGCGGCTCGACTGCACGCTGCCGAACAGCCAGATCAAGAGGTCGAAGAAGTGGATGCCGATGTTGGTGGCGACCCCGCCCGACTTCTCGGCCAGCCCCTTCCACGAGTGGCGATACCACTGTCCGCGCGTCGCGCAGTAGGTGAGGACGACGTCGTGCTTGGCGCCGCCTTTGGCGATGATGGCGTCGCGGAAGGCGAGGATCGCCGGGTGCACGCGCAGCTGCAGGATGGTGTAGACGCGATGGCCGCTCTCGCGCTCGAGCTCCTCGAGCGCGTCGAGGTTCCACGGATTGAGCACGAGCGGCTTCTCGCAGATGGCGTCGGCGCCGACGCGCAGCGCGAAGCGGATGTGCGCGTCGTGCAGATGGTTCGGCGAGCAGACGCTCACGTAGTGGACGCGTCCGCCCTCGACGCCGCGGCGCAGCTTCTCGACGTGACGATCGAAACGCTCGAACTCGGTGAAGAAGGCGGTGTCGGGCCAATAGCGGTCGAGGATGCCGACCGAGTCGTGCGGATCGAGCGCGGCGACCAGCGTGCCCTCGACGTCGCGGATGGCCTGGAGGTGCCGCGGCGCCACGTATCCGGCGACGCCGGTGATCGCGAAGTTCCTCATGAAGGGCACAAACGGTAGCGGGCGCGCCAAACCGTGTCAAACCGCGCGATCGGCGGCGATCTCGCGGGCGAAGCGATCGAACGCGGCGGCATACGCGGGCGCGTTCGACTCTCCGCGCTTCGCCGTCCGCTTCTGCCCGCGCGCGGCCGCGAAGGCGCGCGTCAGCTCGGCGCGATCCGACGGGCGATAGAAGCAGATGCGCGCGGAGAAGCGGTCGAACTCGAAGAAGGCGTGGCGCTGCGGCTCGCCCGGCACGATCACGCCGCACCCCGAGTAGAGCGCCTCGTACACGGTGCGCCCCACGCAATGGTAGGGCTCGCCGCGCACGACCCAATCGGCGAGCGTGTACACCGCTGCGATGTTCGGCTCCTCGCCCCAGAAGACGACGCGCCGATCGCCGCCGGCGATCGCGCGCAGCCGCGCCGTGTAGTCGGGCGCGCCCTTGCCGACGACGAGGAGGCGCGCATCGGGCGCGTCGAGCGCGGCGAACGCCTCGAGGACGACGTCGACGCCCTTCTCGGGGATCAGCGTCCCGACGATCGCGAAGATGGTGAGCGCCGCCGGATCGCCGCCCAACCGCGCTGCGGCGTCGGCCGGCGCCTGTCCGACCGCGCGCATGTCGACCGGGTTGTTGAGCACGACGCTGGCGCGGAGCGGCGTCGCGGCGAACGGCGCGCGCGTCGCCTCGTCGATGAACACGACCCCGCGCGCCCGGGCGGCGCTGGCGAGCGCCTGCGGCTGCGCCCCGTCGAGGATCTCGCGCACGTGGAGCACGAAAGGCCCGCCCGCGCGTACGATCGGATGCAGCACGATCGAGTTGAGATGCACCAGATCATAGCCGTGCCGCGTGACGAAGCGATGGAACCGATCGCGGTCGAGCCGCCACATCAGCGGGAACAGGGCCCAGCGCCGCGGCGACTCCAAAAACGCGGGCCGCCCGCGATAGCACATGTCGTAGGCGAGCCAGCGCCGGAAGATGCGCCGCACGCGCGTCCCGAAGAAGGCGCGGATGGTCGCGTCATCGGGCGCGCCGTTGAAGCGCGGCACCATGAGATCGGCGTCGACGTCCCACGCCTCGAGAAGCTCGCGCAGGCTGCGCGCGGCCCCACCCATCGGATCGACGGTGTGCGTGACGAACAGGACCTTGAGCCGCGCGCTCATCGCCCGAATTTGTTAGCACGGCGACGGGCTCATACCGTAATAGTTGTCGACGCCTTCGCATGCTCACCCTGTTCACCATTCCCAAGCCGTTCAGCGGGGCCGCGGCGATCGCGCAACACAACGCCGTCGAGAGCTGGCGGCGCCTCGCTCCCGACGTGCAGATCGTCCTGTTCGGCGACGAAGCGGGCATCGCCGACGCCGCCGCGCGCCACGGCGTCGAGCACGTGGCGGCGATCGCGCGCAACGAGCACGGCACGCCGCTGCTCGACCACGCCTTCGCCGAGGCGCAGCGCCGCGCCCGCCATGCCCGCGTCGGCTACGTCAACGCCGACATCGTCTTTCTGCCGTCTCTGGCGCGCGCTCTGTCGCAACTGACGCTGCCGCGCTTTCTCATGGTCGGGCGGCGCACCGATCTCGACGTGCCCGCGCCCATCGACTTCGGCGAGCGCGACTGGGCGGCCGCGCTCGAGACGCGCGCGCGCCGCGAAGGCCGCCTGCACGAGCCGACCGGCATCGACTACTTCATCTTCCCGCGCGGTCAGATGTCGTCGATGCCCGCGTTTCCCGTCGGTCGGGCCTTGTGGGACAACTGGATGATCCACCACGCCCGCTCGACGCGCACCCCCGTCGTCGACGCCACGGGCGCGGCGCTCATCGTCCATCAGAACCACGACTACGGCCACTTGAAGGGCGGCGAGCGCCAGGCCCACGTCGGCGCCGAGGTGCAGCGCAACTGGGAGATGCTCGGCCCCGATTTCCTGCAGCTCACCATCGACGACGCGACCTGGATCCTCGACGAGCGCGGCCTGCGCCCGGCGCGCGATCCGCGCCACCTCTTGCGCCGGCTCGCCGTCGCGCCCGCGCTGTCACCGCGCCTGCGCCCGTCGGTGCGCATCGCCCGCTACCTCTATCGAGCGCTTCGCCGCCGCGCTCAGTAGTGTCGGGGCGCCGCTTCGTGCGTCGCGAAATACGAGCCGTAGAAGCGTCCCAGGATCGCGTGCAGCGCTTCGACGTTGGCGAGCACGCACAAGAACAGCGTCAGCGTCACGATCGCGGGTAGGAGCGTGCGCGCGCTCGCGCTCCACTCCCGCCGCCGCCGCACGCCGTGCAGCAGCATGGCCGCCCAGAGCAGGATCGCGATGTGGTGATAACGCCCCTGCACGCCGATGACCTCGTTCGCGCCGATGCGATTGAGGAACGCGCCCGAGAAGTAGACGTACATCCCGAGGATCACGCCGACGACGGTGACCTCGACGGCGCCGGCGGCGAGAACGAGCGCGACGATCCCGCGCCGCGTGGGCGCCGGCAGATCCGGCGACGGCGCCGCCGCCACGATGTCGAGCGTGAGCGCGAGCGCCGCCGCCACGAGCAAGAGATCGTAGGCCCAGCGGTCCATCGTGAACATGCTCCAGCCGAACGCGCCGAACACCGAGATCCAGCTCCCCTTCATCAGATCGTCGCTGAAGAAGAAGTCGCGCAGTTGGTGCCACATGAGCGGAAACACGATCGAGTGGTGACGGCTCAAAAACTCGAGCTGCGCGGTCGCACGCGCCCGTCCGTAGTCGAGCTGCACCCGGGCCGGATCGACGACGACGCCGTAGTTCAGCCAGTGCGTCCACAGCGACTGCATCGCGAAGGGAACGAGCACCGCCGCCGCCCCCGCCGCCAGATCGCGCCAACGCCAACGATGGAGCGCGTACAGCCGCTCCCACAAGATCACGCCGACGGCCCCGAGCGGCGCGTAGACCGGCTTGATCATCGTCATCATCCCGACGCACAGCCCGATGATCGGCAGCTTCCACGCGGCCGGCCGCCGTCCGAACGCGAGCACGAGCACGACCGCCGTCATCGCGACGAGGAAGCTGTCGTTGTTGATCGCCATCCCCTGCTGGATCGCTTCAGGGATCGAGTAGAAGAAGAGCGCGACGTTGCGGCACCACGGCAGCTGCCAGCACAAGAGCAGGATGCCGAGGCTCATGAAGACCCAATTGGCGAGCCGCGCCGCCCACGCCGCGTAGAGCATGCCGCCGCGCCGCTCGCCGTGGCGGCCGAACGCGACCAGCCGCGCCACCCCCCCGGGCAGCACGTAGGCCATCGGCGGATAGCGACAGGCGGTGCCGTCGACCGTGGTCATGGGCTCGCCGGTCAGCGACCAGCGCGCCGCGTCGCGCAGGTACTGAACGCGGAAGTACGCCGGATCCTCGCGCACCTCCTTCTGGTGCACGAAGGTGAGGAACTGCGTCGCCGACAACGGCTTGGGCGTCTCGCAGCGCAGGTGGCCGTAGACGACGCTCCACATGTGGAGCCAGTGCGCGTCCTCGTCGTTCGTCTGGAACGGCGGGAAGGCCAGGCAATAGAAGATGCCGACGACGAAGATCGCGCCGAACCACAAGCGATGCGGCCAGCTCATGGCGCCACGCACCATCTCACGGCTCGTCGGTCATTTTGTGGATGCGCTGGTAGAGGACCCAGTTGCCGAGGCGCTCCTTCACCTTCAGCGACGGCTCGCGATCCATCTCGTCCGACGGATCGCGCACGATGTAGTACTGGAACTCGGGCGCCTGCCGCAGCTCGAACGAATCGGTGTTCGCCCACGGCGGCGCCTTCAGCTTGCGCACCGGCTGCACCGGAATCCCCTGATCGAAGATATAGGGATCGTACCCGCCGTGCAGCGCCATCGGCCACGACGAGAAGTGCCAATACACCGGCGCGCTCGACACCGGATCCCCGCTCAGCTCCTCCGAGCCCGGCCCGCGCATCATGTTGCGCACCACCACCAGCACCGTCGAGCCGCGCGGCGTCTCCTCCACGAGCTGCATGAACGGCGCGTTGCGCCGGCTGAAGTCGCGATAGAGGTGCGCCAAGGTCAACGGAAGGATGATCGCGCACGCGATCACCGGCAACATCGCCATCCGCCGCCACGGCGTGTCGAAGCGCATCGCCGGCCAGAGCACGATCAGCACCGCCATCATCGACGGCACGCGCGGCGACACGTACCACCACGACATCGGCTGCGTGATCTTGTACGGCAACAAGCAGTAGGTCAGCCCGAGCACGATCAGGAGCACCTTGATGCGCGCCTGTTGCGCCGGATCGTCCTCTCGCCGCCGCACGCCGCCCCAGATGGCGAGCGCCACGATCGTCAACGTCACGACGATGAGGATGTCGCGGTCGAGGTTGCCGGGGAACAGCTCCATCACGCGGCGCGGGAACTCCATCACCAGCGTCGGGAAATCGCGCCACGTCCCCTTGAGCGACTCGAGCCCTTCGCCGTTCTTGAAGTACGAGTGATCGTGCTTCTCCTCGATGTACGCCGCCAGCGCGAAGCCCACCGACGGCAACATGGCCAGCGCCGCCCACAGCCCGCGCCGCCAGTTGCGCACGTGCAAAAGCAGCATCGCGATCGCGCACAGCCCGAAGCAGAACCACGGCATCACGTGGCCGAAGTAGGCCAGGATCGACGAGACACCGAGCGCCCACAGCGTCCAGCGGCGCCCCCCGTCGAGCCAGCGCAGAAGCCACGCCAGCGACAGGAACATGAAGCACGTACCCATGAGGTACGAGCCGAAGCCGTAGATCCAGTTCTGGTTGAACGTGAGCACGAAGCCCGACAGCGCCAGCCACGGGCTGCGCTTGAGCGCGCGCGCCAGCGCCAGCACCGAGAGCGGAAACAGGATCACGTACGCCGACAGGAACAGCTTGTTGGCGATCTCGATCTGACAGACGTACAGAAGAAGATGGATCGTCAGATAGAAGAGAAAGTACGGCACCGGCCGCACGCGCAGCTTGTACCAGTCGGCGATGTGGTAGCTGGGATCGTGGAAGTTGTGCCAGCCGCGCACGAGCGCCAGATGGTTCGCCGTGTCGAGCTGCGGCAGGAGGCGCTGATTCCAGATCGGCGCCAGCGCGGCGATGGTCAGCGCGACCCAGATGAGCGGCAGCCCACCCGTGTCGACGATCCAGCGGCGCAGACGCTCGACGGTACGCGCGGCCATCAGCCGCGGAGAACGTTCCACGCGATGCGTGGGGTCTTGACCAGCACGTCGACGTAATCCTTCCAGCGCACCTTGGAGCCTTCCTGATGCTCCCAGCGCACGCCGATCTCGGCGATCTCGAGCTTGAGCTTGCGCCGCGCCAGACAGAGGACCTCGATGTCGATGCCGAAGCGATCCTCACGGCAGCGCGCGAACAGCTGGCGCGCCACGTCGCCCTCGAAGAGCTTGAAGCCGCACTGGGTGTCGTGCACGCCGGGCACCGCCAGCGAGCGGATCCATAGATTGCCCGCGCGCCCGAGCAGCACGCGCAGCGGCGACTGCGGCCGCGTGACGTTCGAGGTCGACACCGCGCGCGAGCCGGTCGCCACCTTGTAGCCGGAGTCGAGCGCGCGCGCGAGCGGCTCCAGCTCCTCGATCGGCGTGGCCAGATCGGCGTCCATGAGCAGCACCCGCGCCCCCGCCGTCGCCGCCACGCCGGCCCGCAGCGCCGCGCCCTTGCCGCGGTTCTCGGGCAGCGCCACCAGGCGCACCGCCGCGTCGCCGTGCGAGCGGCTGTAGCGGCCGACGATGGCGGCGGTTTCGTCGCGCGAGCCGTCGTCGGCGACCACGATCTCCCACGTCTCGCCGCGTCCGTTCAAGAACTCGACGGTCCGATCGAGCGTGCGCTCGATGCGCGACGCCTCGTTGTACGCGGGTATGACGACCGAAAGGCGGGGTCGTGTCGCTGCGGGCGAAGGGCTGCTCATTTGCAAGGCAGGTGCGTTCAACGCGTGCAATCTACCAACCACGACACAGCGTGACAAGAGGCCGCCGTCACTTCGGAAACGTGCTAGCTTCTCGTCGCGATGTTGGGCCGTTCCACCTTCGAGAAACTGCAGCGATCGTACTGGCGATCCGCCGATGAGACCCGCTTCGACTGGCAGACGCGCAACCCGGTCCTGGCCCCGCGCGAGGCGGAGCTGGCGCGCCGCACCAACGTGCGCGCCGGCGAACGGCTCCTCGAGATCGGCTGCGGCGAAGGCGCCAACCTGCATCATCTGCGGGCGGAGGGCGCGATCCGCTTTGGCGTCGATTATTCGGGCGCCAAGACCGCCTTCGCGCGACGCGCCACCGACGCGCACACCGTCACCGCCGACGCCACGCGCCTGCCGTTTGCCGACGGCGCCTTCGATGCGCTGCTCATCCGCGACGTGCTGCACCACATCCGCGACGTCGACGGCGTGCTCGCCGAGGCGCGCCGCGTCCTGCGCCCGGGCGGGCGGCTGACGCTGCTCGAGCCCAACCGCGCCTCCCCCCTCATCCTCCTGCAGGCGGCGCTCATCCCCGCCGAGCGCGGCGTGCTGCGCTCGACGGCCTCCGCGCTGAGCGCGACGCTGGCCCGCGCCGGCTTCACCGTGACGGCGAGCGGTCACGAGCAGCCCTTCCCCATCGAGCGCGTGCTCCTGCACCCGAGCTTCGGCCTGCCGTCGCTCGGCGAGAGCCCGCTGGTGGCGCGCACCTTCGCCGCCGCCGATCGCCTGGCGCGCCTGCTCATCCCCGCGCGCGCCTGGATGTATCTCGTGTTCGAGGCCACCGTCGCATGAGCGAGCGAACGCAGGTAAGGAGCTTTCGCGCCCTGGAGGCGAGTGCCGCGAGCCGACCTGGCGCGCCGAACCGAAGTGAGCGAGCGGAACAACAATGAGCCAGCAACAAAGCAAATACTTCGAAGGCAAGCGTGTCGTCGTCACCGGGGGCGCCGGATTCCTCGGGTCGTTCGTCGTCGCCGAGCTGCGCGCGCGCGGCGCCGGCGAGATCATCGTGCCGCGCTCGCGCGACTACGATCTGGTCGAGATGTCGGCGGTGCGCAAGCTCTACGACGACGCGCGCCCCGATCTCGTCATCCACCTCGCCGCGCAGGTCGGCGGCATCGGCGCCAACCGCAAGAACCCCGGCAAGTACTTCTACGACAACCTCATGATGGGCGTGCAGCTCATCGAGGAGGGGCGCCGGCGCGGCCTGCCCAAGCTGGTGGCGGCGGGCACCATCTGCGCCTATCCCAAGTTCGCGCCCGTCCCGTTCAAAGAAGACGATCTGTGGAACGGCTATCCCGAGGAGACCAACGCTCCCTACGGCCTGGCCAAGAAGATGCTGCTCGTGCAGTCGCAGGCCTATCGCGAGCAGTACGGCTTCAACTCGGTCGTCGTCTTCCCGGTCAACCTCTACGGCCCGCGCGACAACTTCGACTACGAGTCGTCGCACGTGATCCCGGCGATGATCCGAAAGATCGAGGACGCCATCCGCGCCAACGCCAGCGAAGTCGTCCTGTGGGGCGACGGCACGCCGACGCGCGAGTTTCTCTACGTCGAGGACGCCGCCGACGGCATCCTCGCCGCCGCCGAGCGCTACGACGGCTCCGAGCCGATCAACCTCGGCTCCGGCGAGGAGATCGCCATCCGCGACCTGGCCCAGCTGATCGCGCGAATCATGGATTATCGCGGCCGTTTCGTGTACGACACCTCCAAGCCCAACGGCCAACCGCGACGCCAGCTCAGCGTCGAGCGCGCCGAGCGCCTGCTCGGCTGGAAGGCGCGCACGTCGTTCGAGGAGGGGCTGCAGAAAACGATCACGTGGTGGAGAGCGCAGAAGCGATGACGACCTCGAAGAAACGCGCGCTGGTTACCGGCATCACCGGGCAGGACGGCTCCTATCTCGCCGAGCTGCTCCTCAAGAAGGACTACGAGGTCTACGGCATCGTGCGCCGCTCGTCGTCGTTCAACACCGCGCGCATCGACGACATCTACCAGGATCCGCACGATCCCGACTATCGCCTGCGCCTCATCTACGGCGATCTCAACGACGCCTCCTCGCTCAACAAGATCCTGCGCACCGTCAAGCCCGACGAGATCTACAACCTCGGCGCGCAGTCGCACGTGCGCGTCTCGTTCGACGTGCCCGAGTACACCGCCGAGGTCACCGGCCTCGGCACCGTGCGCATCCTCGAGGCCATGCGCGAGACCGGCATCTCGCCCAAGTTCTACCAGGCGTCGTCGTCGGAGCTGTTCGGCTCGTCGCCCGCGCCGCAGTCGGAGGCGACGCCGTTCCATCCGCGCTCGCCCTACGCCGTCGCCAAGATGTACTCGTACTGGATCACCGTGAACTATCGCGAGAGCTACAACATGTTCGCGTGCAACGGGATCCTCTTCAACCACGAGAGCCCGCGCCGCGGCGAGACCTTCGTGTCGCGCAAGATCACGCGCGCGGCGGCGCGCATCAAGCTCGGCCTGCAGGACAAGCTCTTCCTCGGCAACCTCGACGCCAAGCGCGATTGGGGCTTCGCCGGCGACTACGTCGAGGCGATGTGGCTCATGCTGCAGCAGGAGAAGCCCGACGACTTCGTGATCGCCACCGGCGAGTGCCACACCGTGCGCGACTTTCTCGACGACGCGTTCGGCCACATCGGCAAGGAGTGGCAGAAGCACGTCGAGATCGATCCGCGCTACTTCCGCCCCGCCGAGGTCGACGAGCTGCGCGGCGACATGTCGAAGGCCAGGCGGCTCCTCAAGTGGGAGCCCAAGGTGAAGTTCCGCGAGCTGGTGAAGATGATGGTGGACGCGGATCTCGCGGACATTCGCGACCACGGAGATCGCCGCGGCGACGGCGAACGACACTCGGCGTGAGGGACGGGATGGCGAGCGCGAAGAGCGATTTCGGCGCGCGCGAAGCGGCCGAGCGGCAGCGGCGGATCGCCGAATACGACCGCTACGCCGCCGAGCGCGATCGCTGGCGCACCAAGAACGGCGCCTACTATCGGGCCATCGAGCGCCTGGTGCGCTTCGTCGTGCCGGCGGGCGCGAGCGTGCTCGAAATCGGCTGCGGCACCGGCGACCTCATCGCCGCGCTCAAGCCCAAAGACGGCGTCGGTGTCGACGTCTCGCCGCGCCTCGTCGAAGAAGCGCGGCGCAAGCATCCGCTCATCGACTTCGTGGTCGCCGACGCCGAGCGGCTCGACGCGCCCGAGCTCGTCGGACGCACCTTCGATTACGTCGTGCTCTCCGACGTCGTCGGCTCGCTCTACGACGTGTGGAGCGCCTTCCGCGCGCTGCGCCGCGTCTGCAACCCGCGCACGCGCGTCATCGTCACCTACTACAACTTCGTGTGGGAGCCGGTCCTCAAGCTCGGCGAGCGCATCGGCCAGAAGATGCCCATCGAGCAGCAGAACTGGCTCGGCATGGGCGATCTCGAGAACCTGCTCGCGCTCAACCACTTCGAGGTCATCCGCTCGGGCACGGCGCAGCTCCTGCCCGCCGACGTTCCCGTCGCGGCTCCGCTGGCCAACCGCTATTTCGCGCAGCTGCCCGGGCTGCGCCACCTCGCGCTCACGCAGTACTTCGTGTGCAAGCTCGCCGGCGGCGGCGGCCCGATCCCGACGCGCGAGTATTCGTGCTCGGTGATCGTGCCGTGCAAGAACGAGCGCGGCAACGTCGACGACATCGTGGCGCGCACGCCCGACATGGGCAAGGGCACCGAGCTCATCTTCGTCGACGGGAGCTCCAACGACGGCACCGTCGAAGCGATCGAGAAGCACATCGCCGCCGGCACGCGTAAGAACACGCGCCTGATTCATCAGGGCGACGGCAAGGGCAAGGGCGACGCCGTGCGCAAGGGCTTCGCCGCGGCGACGGGCGACATCCTCTTCATCCTCGACGCCGACCTCACCGTGCCGCCCGAGGATCTGCCCAAGTTCTACGCCGCCCTCGCCGAGGGCAAGGCCGAGTTCGTCAACGGCTCGCGCCTCGTCTACCCGATGGAAGGGCAGGCGATGCGCTTTCTGAACTCGCTCGGCAACAAGTTCTTCGGGCTCGCGCTGTCGGCGATCCTCGAGCAGCGCCTCAAGGACACGCTGTGCGGCACCAAGGTGCTGTTCCGCCGCGACTACGAGCGCATCGCCGCCAACCGCGGCTTCTTCGGCGACTTCGATCCGTTCGGCGACTTCGACCTGCTCTTCGGCGCCGCCAAGCAGAACCTCAAGATCGTCGAGCTGCCCATCCGCTATCGCGCGCGCACCTACGGCGAGACCAAGATCTCGCGCTTCCGCGAGGGCGCGATCCTCGCACGCATGACGATGCACGCGTTCCGCAAGTTCAAGGGCCAGTATTGATCGGGATGGCCAAGGCGCCGCTCAGGCTCAGGCTGCCGCCGCCGGGCGTGCTGGTGCCGAACAACGCGGTCGATCCGCTGCCCTACTACTATCGTCCGCTCGTCGGTCGCGTCTTCGCGGCGCGGCTCAACATCGGGCTCGGCCTCCTCGACGGTCACTACGGCCGCCTGCTCGAGATCGGCTACGGCTCGGGCCTGCTCATGCCGACCCTGGCCTCGACCTGCGACGAGCTCTACGGCCTCGACCTCGAGCGCGAGCCGGCCGGCCTGCGCGATCGTCTCGGCCGCCTCGGCGTGCGCCCCAAGGAGCTGGTGCAGGCCAACGCGCGCTCGATGCCTTTTTCCGACGGCTTCTTCGACGCCGTCGTCGCCTTCTCCATCTTCGAGCACCTGCGCGCGCACGAGCTCGAGCTGACGCTGGCCGAGTGCGCGCGCGTGCTCGGCCCCGCCGGGCGCCTGCTCGTCGGCTGCCCGGCGGTGCACAAGCTCATGAACGCCGCCTTCGCCACCATCGGCTTCTCCGGCATCGAGGACCACCACTTCTCCACCATCGCCGACGTCGTCACCGCCGCCGCGCCGTGGTTCACCGTCGAGCGGCGCGCCGCTCTACCGTCGCTGATGGGCGCATTCCCGCTCGGCTGGGCGCCCTACACGACCGTGCTGCTCGCCCGTCGCTGACCGTGGACGCTTCGTTTCACGCCTTCGAGAAGGAAGTCGAAGACTGGCACTGGTGGTATCGCGTCCGCCGCGACATCCTCGATCAACAGCTCGCGCGCCTGCAGCTCGATCCGGCGCGCGCCCGCATCCTCGACGTCGGCTGCGGCACCGGCGGCGCGGCGCTGACGCTGGCGCGCCACGGCCGCGCGGTCGCGCTCGATCGCTCGCCGGGATCGTTCGCCATCGCGATGGATCGCCCGTATACCCATCGCGTGGTCGCCTCCGCCGCCGATCCGCTGCCTTTCGCCGACGGCAGCTTCGACGTCGTCTGCGCGCTCGACATCCTCGAGCACCTCGACGACGACGCCTCCGCCGCGCGCGAGCTCCAGCGCGTGTGCAAGCCGGGCGGGCACGTCATCGCCTACGTCCCCGCATATCAATTATTATGGGGTTATAACGACGAATATTCGCACCACAAACGTCGTTACGTGAAAGCCGAGCTCTCGTCGCTGCTGGCGCGCGCGCAATTGGAAATACTCGAATCGGGCTATTTCAACGCCGTATTGTTTTTTCCGACGCTGGCGGCGCGCCTGGTGCAGCGCGCGGCCCCGCGCATGACCAACGGCATGGAGCACTCGACGAAGCCGATGCCGTGGAACGGCCTGCTCACGTCGATCTTTCGCGCCGAGCTGCCGCTGCTCAAGCGGCGCCCGCTGCCCTTCGGCACCTCCGCCTACTGCATCGCGAGGAAGTCGTGAGCGAAGCCGCGCCGCCCAAGGGCCGCGATCCCGTCGACAAACCGCTGTGGCCGGTGCGCGCCGGCCTCGCCGTCTGCACCTTCATCTACTGTCTCTACTCGTCGTTCGGCATCGCCGCGCCCTTCTGGTGGGGCCATCACGGCTATCACGGCGCCACCTACATGCTGCGCGCGCGCATGTCGCTCCGCCTGCACATGATCTCGCCGGCGACCTGGGGCGGCTTCGAGGCGCCGCCTCCGGCCGCGCTCTATTTCCACCACCCCATCGGCTACCACCACCTGCTCACGCTGCTCATCCCCATCTTCGGCGACCACGAGTGGCTCGCGCGCGGCCTCGCCGCCGCCGGCGGCCTCGTCTGCCTGTGGGCGCTCTACGTGCTCGTGCGAACCTTCTGGTCGCGCGAAGCGGGCCTCGTCGCCGTCGCCGTCTACGTCGGCCTGCCGATGATCACGTCGTTCAGCGTGCTCTCGGATCCGATGCTGCCGGCGATGGCCTGCGTGCTCTGGTCGTTGTGGGCCTATCTGTCGCTCCTCGAGCAGCCGTCGACGCGCGCGCTCAAGCACGCCTTTTTCGCCTACGCGCTCGGCGGCTTCATCATGTGGGAGGCCTACTTCATCGGCCCCTTCGTCGCCGTGCACGCGATGTTCTACGCGTGGACCGCGCGCGGCCGCACGCTCAAGATCGACACGCGCTTCGGGCGCGTCAACGCGCTCTGGGCGCACATCCTCGTCACCGGCACCGCGTGCTGCTTGATGATGGGCTTCCATCTCTGGTTCACGCACCACGCCGGCGTGTGGGACGACTTCCTCGACAGCTATCGCATCCGCCACTCGCCGCCGTCGGCGCAGTACGTGATCGATCGCCACTGGCAGTGGGTCGACATCCTCTACGGCCGCCCGCCGCTCGTCGTCGGCGCCATCTGGTTCGCGCTGTGGCTCGCGCGCATCGCGCTCGGCCGCGCGCGCCGGCGCGACATTGCGCCGCTGACGTTCCTCTACGTCAACACGATCTACATCTACATGTTCGCCGAAGGCTCGTCGGTGCACCTGTACCGCGTGTTCTTCTACTCGGGCTTCTTCGCGCTCGCCGCCGCCGATCTCGCCTCCGACGCCTATGGGGCCGCGCGCCGGCTGACCCATTGTCGCAATGGGCGCGCGCCCGCGTGGGTGCCGTTCGCCGTCGCCGGCGCGCTCGTCGCCGTCTACCTCGCGGCCGAGACGCCGCACGCCTATCGGAACCTCCTCGAGAGCCGCGTGCTCATGGGCACCTTCGGCGAAGCGCATTACTCGCCCGAGCAGCAGAAGCTGCGCTTCGCCCACGAGGTGCACAACCGCACCACCAGGGACGAGCGCGTCATCATCCACTACCCCGAGCTCGGCGCGCGCAAGGAGTTCTGGTACTACATCGATCGCAACTACGACGAGATCCAGTCGCTGGCGCAGCTCGACAAGCTCAAGGCGACGCAGTCGAAGTCGGTGTTGATCATCGACGAGCGCCTCTTGTCCGTCGCCGATCGCCCGATCTACGAGCGCCTCATCGAGAAGCACCCGGTCACCTACTTCGAGAACTTCACGATGATCGATCTGCGCTCGTCGACGCCGGGCGCGCAGTCGTTCGCCTTCGAGCCGACGCACATGACGCCGGCCTATCGCTGGTTCGTCTCGCACAAATATCCGCCGCTCAAGCTGGTGCGGCGCGCCTACCTGCCCGGCGAGTGCACCGCGCTCGCGCGCGGCGTGCCCGTCGCCAAGGACGAAGAGCTCGTCGAGCCGACCGACGTGCACCTCATGCCCTGCTATCACGACCTGCTCGTCGACCGCGGCAACACGCAGCTCGCCGACGCCGTCGCCAAGGACATCTTGAAGCCGCTCACCGCCGTCGATCGTCCGCTCGGCCAGGCGCGCATCCTCGCCGCCGGCATGCGCGCCGCCAAGCTCGACGTGGCCATCGCCGCCGGCGGCCCCGAGACCGGCGAGCTGCGCTATCAGCTCTCGCGCGACGGCAAAATCGCCGCGCTCGTCTCACCGTCTCTGACCGTGCCGCTGACCGAGCACTGGAAGGCGGGCCACCTCTACGTCGATCACGTCGAGCTGCCGCCCGGGCGGTGGGACGTCGAAGCGCAGCTCGTCGATCCTACGCCCTCTTCTGGACACAAGCTGCTCGCCTCGGCGCCGCTCGGCGTCTACGTTCGCTGAAGAATCTTTCGGGGATACAGTCGAGCGCTCACGGAAGGATTTGCGCACGCTCGCGCCTGCGAGCGGGCTCCGTGTACAGAACGGTTACACGGCGGCGACGAGCGGCACTTCGGGCGCCTCGCTGGCGCGCTGCGTCGGCGGGCTCGGCATCCAAAGCGCGTAATACGCGTCCTGCGTCACCGGACCGCGCCGCAGCTGATAGAGCTGGAAGGTCGGACACGAGACGTTCCCGTCGGTGCGGCAGTATTTTTCGCGCTCGTGGTGGCTCGGAATCGTGAGCCCCTGCACCGCCGTGCACCGCGCCAGTCGCCCGTCATCGAAGAATTCGCACGCCATCCGCTCGCTCCTTTTCGCGCCCTACGCCGCGGGGAGAGATTGCAGACGATGTGCCATCCGCCACGGCTTCCTCACCGCCGGCGCGTGCCTATATCCATCGAGAGATGAACGCGGACGATTTCTATCGGCGCGTCGATGCGCGCCTCCCCGACACCATCGAAGCCGATGGCCGGACCATCACCCACGAGCTGTTCTCGGCGCTCGCCGCTCGCTTGAAGCCCGACGAGGCCGCCGAGCTCGGCGCCGAGCTGCCCGAGGAGATCGGCGATCTGCTCGCGCCCGCGCACGGCGACGGCACCCTGTCGCGTGACGAGCTCATCGAGGATCTCGCCGCGCGCCTCGATCTCGATGACGACGACGCCGAGACCGGCGCCATCGTGGTGCTCTCGGTGGTGCGCGAAGCGATCGAGCCCACCGTCGAGATCGAGCAGGTGCTCGAGTCGCTCCCGCCCGATCTCGCGCAGCTGATGCAGTAGACCCGGTCATCTGGTACGTTCCGCTTCGCATGGATCCCCGCGAGCCCGTGGGCAACCGCTCGGTCACCGTCGCCGTCGACGCGATGGGCGGCGATCATGCGCCCGACGAGGTGGTCAAGGGCGTGGCCCAGCTCTCGCTCGAGGCGCCGCACATCCAGACGCTGCTCGTCGGCGACGGCGAGAAGATCGGCGCGCTCCTGTCGAAGGAGCGGCACGACCCCGAGCGCATCGCCGTGCACCACGCGCCCGAAGCGGT
This sequence comes from Polyangia bacterium, assembly GCA_035607415.1. Classification (GTDB taxonomy): domain Bacteria; phylum Myxococcota_A; class Polyangia; order Palsa-1104; family Palsa-1104; genus JAQBQH01. Next base: position 20,789 of record DATNAQ010000088.1, on the reverse strand, counting down.
CGCCATGTGGGAGAAGCCGGCCGAGGCGCTGGCGCAGCATCCGGGCGCGTCGATCCTCGTCGCCGCGCAGCTCGTCGCCGACGGCAACGCCGACGCGCTCGTCTCGGCGGGCAACACCGGCGCCTCGGTGCTCGCCTGCGCGCGCACCTGGAAGCGCATCCCCGGCGTCAGCCGCGCCGCGCTCGCCAGCGTCTACCCGACCGAGATCCGCCGCGGCGAGAAGGACGATCCCTTCTCGCTCATCCTCGACGTCGGTGCCACGCTCGACGTCAGCGCCGAGGATCTCGTGACCTTCGCGATCATGGGCTCCGCCTACGCCGCGCGCGTGTCGAAGAATCCGCGCCCGCGCGTGGCGCTCCTGTCGAACGGCGCCGAGGCGGGCAAGGGACCGCCCGAGATCGTCGAGGCGCACAAGCTTTTGCAAGAGGCGACCGAGCTCAACTTCGTCGGCAACGTCGAAGGCGTCGACATCCCGCGCGGCACCGCCGACGTCGTCATCTGCTCCGGCTTCGTCGGCAACGTGGTCATCAAGATGCTCGAAGGCGTGTCGGAGACCATCGTGCGGCTCGGCCACTACGCGTCGAAGGAGAAGATCCTGTGGCGCGCCGGCCTCGCGCTCCTGTCGGGCGGCATCTCGCGCCTCAAGGAGGTCACCGACTGGGAGCAGTACGGCGGCGCGCCGGTGCTCGGATTCGATCGGCTGTTCATCAAGGCGCACGGCCGCTCGCGCGCGCGCGCCATCACCAACGCGGCCAAGGTCGCGGCCAAGGCCGTGCAGGCCGGGCTCACCGACGACATCGAGAAGGCGCTCGCCAGCTTCGCCGCCCGCCGCGCGGCATGAAGGATCGCTTCGCCGAGCCCTACCGCGATCGCGTGCGCGCCGAGTCCTTCGGCGCCGTCGCCGACGACTACGATCGCCTGCGCCCGCCCTACGCCGACGCGATGCTCGACGATCTCGCGCGCCTCGGCCCCGCCGCCGTCCTCGACGTCGCCTGCGGCACCGGCAAGGTCGCCGCGGCGCTGGCCACGCGCGGACTCGCGGTGACCGGCGTCGAGCCCGACGCGCGCATGGCCGCGGTCGCACGCGCGCGTGGGCTCACCGTCGAGGAGGCGACGTTCGAAGCCTGGCGCGACGACGGGCGCACCTTCGACCTCGTCACCTGCGCCAACGCCTGGCACTGGATCGATCCGTCGCTCGGCCTGGCGAAGATGGCCCGCGTGCTGCGGCCCGGCGGCCACTTCGCACTCTTCTTCGCCATCGATGTCCTCGAGGCTCCCGTCGCCGCGGAGCTCGTCGCCGTCTACGCGGCGTTGGCTCCGGAAATCCCGCTTTTCTTCGATCCCAAGCCGCGCGCCGAGGTCGATCACCTCGCCGGCGCGACGCTCTTCTCGTCGGTCGAGCGGCGCTCCTACCCGAACGAGCGCACCTTGAGCGCCGAGACGTGGGTCGACATGATGGGCACCGTCAGCCTCCATCGGGTGCTCGCGCCCGAGCGGTTCGCGGCGCTGCAACAGGGCGTCCGCGAGGCCATCGAACGGCTCGGCGGCAGCGTGCGCGCGCAATGCGCGACCCAGCTCTGGCTGGCCCGCCGCGCGGCGTGACAGCCGCCGACGCTGTGCGATAATGACGGGCTCCCCATGGCTCGCGACGAAAAGGACCGGCGCAAAGACAAAGATCGCCGCTATCCGGTGCCGCCCGGAGGTCCGTCGCTGCTCGCGGCGCAGCCGCCCAAGACGGTGACGCCGCCGCCGCGCCACGTCTATCGCTGGGATCTCGACAAGACGTACCTCAAGACCGAGTTCGACACGCTCAAGCAGCTCGTGCGCTCGGCGCTCGAGGGCGCCGAGGCCAAGCAGTCGGTCCCCGGCGCGTCGGCTCTGCTCCGCGAGCTGCGCGCAGGCGGCGGCGCGCGCATCTGCTTCATCTCGGGCTCGCCACGGCAGATGCGCCGCGTGCTCACCAAGAAGCTCAAGCTCGACGGCGTCGAGTTCGACGAGTTCATCCTGAAGCCGAACCTGCGCAACATGCTCACCGGCCGCTTCCGCGCCATGCGCGAGCAGGTCGGCTACAAGCTGCCGGCGCTGCTCGCCGGGCGCGCCGGCCTGCCGCCCGAGACGCGCGAGACCTGCTTCGGCGACGACGCCGAGGCCGACGGCTTCATCTACTCGCTCTACGGCGACATCATCGCCGGACGCGTCAAGCGCCGCCTGCTCGAAGAGATCCTCGAGCGCGCCGGCACCTACGAAGACGACGCGCAGCGCGCGGTCACGCTCGCCGAGGCGCTGCCGACGGGCGAGGCGGTGTCGCGCATCTTCATCCACCTCGATCGCCGCTCGCCGACGGCGCGCTTCGATCGCTACGGCGCGCGCCTGGTGCCGGTCTTCAACTATTTCCAGGCGGCGATGGTGATGTTCGAGGACGCCCAGCTCTCGTCGCCGGCGGTGGTGCGGGTGGCGCTCGAGATGGTCGATCGCTACGGCTACACCATCGATGCCCTGCGCAACTCGCTGCAGGATCTGTTGCGCCGCGGCCGCCTGCGCCGCTCCACCGCGCGCACGCTCGCCGAGGAGCTCACCGACGAGAAGATCCCGAGCCTCGGCGCGCTGCCGTCGGCCCGCGAGCTGCTCATCTCGTTCGCCGCGCGCGTGCGCCAGCTCGGCGACGTGCCGTCGCTGGCGATGCCGCTCGAGGCGCCCATCGACTACCTCGCGGCGCTCGAGGCCGACCTGCCGCGCAAGGGCAAGAAGCGCACCGACATCGCTCCGCCCCTGACCTAGGAGATCGACGTGGCGACGGCGCACCTCATCCACGGCTTCCTCGGCGCCGGCAAGACGACGTTCGCGCGGCGGCTCGAGCGCGAGCACGACGCGGTGCGCTTCACCCACGACGAGTGGATGTCCGCGCTCTACGGATCCGATCCGCCGGCCGAGCACTTCGCCGAATTCTCCGAGCGCGTCTTTCGCTTGATGGAGACCGTCTGGACCCGCGTCCTCGCCTCGGGCGTCGACGTCGTGCTCGACGACGGAATGTCGTCGCGCAAGCGACGCGATGCGCTTCGCGACACCGTGCGCGCGCTCGGCGGCGAGTCGAAGCTCTACTCGCTGCGCTGCTCGGAAGCGGTTGCGCGAGCGCGCTGCCGTGCGCGCAACGCCGATCTGGCCGGCAGCCTCTACATCTCCGACGCGACCTTCGATGCCTTGCGGGCGCGCTTCCAGCCGCTCGACGACGACGAAGCGCACGAGCTCGTCGACACCGACACCACCCCGTAGGGCGATCACGCGAGCCATCTTTGGTAACCGACGTCAGCGCGGACACACGTCTTACGCATTGAAGCTTCGTGTTTTCGGCGCGTACGATCGAGTATGGCCTCCTCGTCGGCGTCCTCGAGCCTCAAGGGGCGCATCTCGCTCCAGGATCCGGTCGATCCCGCCGAGCGCCTCGAAGGCACGCCCATCGTGGTCGCCTCCTTCTCGTCGGGCCGCGAGTTCCTCGAGCACTACACCGACGACGGCCCGGCCGGCGAGCTCGCCCTCGTCACACGCGCCCGTCCGCGCGCCCGCGCCGAGCTCGTGATCGAGGTGAGTTGGCCCGGCCTGCCCAACCCCGTCTTCGTGCGCGCCCACGTCTCGCGCCGCCGCCTCGGCGTCATCGCACGCCTCCACGAAGACGAGACCGCCGCGCGCGACTTTCTCGTGCGCATGGCCCACGGCGACGCGCTCCACGTGCACCTGCGCCGCCATCGCCGCTACTGTGTTCGCCTCCCGCTGTCGTGGCGCATCTTCGGCAGCATGACGATGATCGACGGCATCGCCGCCGACCTCTCGGCCGGCGGCCTGCTCGTCACCACGCGCGCCGCTGCCCCGCCCGTCGGCGAGCACGTGGCCGTCCGCCTGCGCACGCCGCAGCAGGATCTCGTCGTCACCGGCGAGGTCCGCCACAGCCGCCCGCGCAAGCACGACAGCGCCTTCGGCGTGCAGTTCCTCTATCGCTCCACCGGCGAGCAGCGGCGACTGCGGGGGCTCCTGCGCGCCTTCGCCGCGCGCGGCGTGGTGATTCTCGAACGCGACTGACCCGCGCTGACGTAGTCTAGAACGTCACTTCGTTGGCATCGCCGCTGCACCGTATCCATCGAGGGAGCGCATGAGCCAGGGGGGCGTTTTACTGCTCGACGACGACGACGACATGCTCTCGACGATCGGCGACCTCGTGCGCCTCTTGACGCGGCGGCCGTGCGTGACCGCGCACAACCTCGCCGAGCTCGTCTCCCACCGCGACGCCGCGCTCGCCTGCGACGACGCCATCCTCGACATCAACCTCGGCCCGTCGGAGCCGAGCGGCCTCGAGGCCTACGCCTGGCTCAAGGAGCAGCACTTCGCCGGCCACATCATCTTCCTCACCGGCCACGCGCGCAGCCATCCGATGGTGGCGCGCGCCCGCGCCCTCGACGGCACGCAGGTCTTCCAAAAGCCGATCGAGACCGTCGAGCTGTGCCGCCTCCTCGGCGCGCCGACGCCGCCGGAGCTCCTATGAGCGAGCGTCAGTGAGCGAACGTGAGCGTGGCCCGTAGGGCCCGCGGATCGATCCCGGGATCACGGCGCACCTCCGAGGTGCGCCTGTGAGCGCCACTCGCGTCGTCGATCCGCGCGCGCGCCTGGCCTGGCGCGGCGCGCTCCTCGCCACCGTCCTCAACTTCGCCGGCTCGCCGATGGAGCTCCTGGTCGCGCGTGACACCCTCGTGTTGCCGCCGGCACCGTCGCTGCTCGCCGCCGGCACCGGCGTCGTGCTCTTCGTGATGCTGCTGGTGCGCGGCAAGCACACCACGCGCGCCGAGGCCGCCACCGTGTTCCTCATCAACACGGCGTCGATCGCCATCATGCTCTGGCTCGACAACGAGCACTGGGTCACCATCGGCCCGCGCTGGGCGCCCTTCCAGGCCAACAAGCTCGGCGCCATCACCGTCGGTCTGCTCACGCCCGAGATCTCCGTCGGCGTCATCAGCATCGCCGCCTACGCCGGCGCCGCCGTCGTGCAGTGGCTGACGTGGGACCCGGCGCAACGCGCCGTGCTCGCGCGCGGCGAGCCGATGCCGACGCTCATCTTCGCCGCGTTCGGCGTCGTGCTCCTCGTCTTCAGCACGCGCCGCTACGCCGTCGAGCGCCGCCTCGTCGAGCAGGCCGAAGCCTCGGCGGCGATGGAGACGCTGGCGCGCACGCTCCTGGCCGTGCGCGACTTCGCCAACACGCCGCTGCAGACGATCGAGAGCGCCGCCTCGCTCGTGCGCATGCGACACCCCGAGGCCACCGTCGAGCTGCAACGCATCGAGCGCGCGCTCGATCGCATGCGCGAGCTCAACGGCCTGCTCTCGCAGCACGAGAGCCACCTGCGCTGGACCAAGGAAGACGAGTCGTTCGACGCCGTCGAGCGCTTGCGCCGCGAAGGCGAGCCCGTCTGACGCCCGCTCGCGCTTGACACGCGGGCGCGCGCGGTCGATCGTGCGCGCCATGCTCGCCATCGACCTTCGCGGAAAGCGTGCCCTCGTCGCCGGCGTCGCCGACGACGGCGGCTTCGGCTTCGCCATCGCCAAGTCACTCGCCGAGGCCGGCGCCTCGATCGTCGTCGGCACCTGGCCGCCGGCCTACGGCATCTTCAAGACCATGCTCGAGCGCGGCAAGCTCGACGAAGGCCGCATGATGTCCGACGGTCGCAAGCTCGAGTTCGAGAAGATCTACCCGCTCGACGCCGACTACGACACGCTCGCCGACGTCCCCGCCGAGGTGAAGGACAGTAAGCGCTATCGCGAGCACGGCGACTTCACGATCGAAGGGCTGCGCGCCCGCCTCGTCGCCGACTTCGGCGAGCCGTGCATCGACGTCGTCGTCCACTCGCTCGCCAACGGCCCCGAGGTGAAGAAGCCGCTCCTCGAGACCTCGCGCAAGGGTTACCTCGCCGCCGTCGGCGTCTCCAGCTACTCGTACACGTCGCTGGTGCAGCGCCTCGGTCCGCTCGTGCGCCCCGGCGGCAGCTTCCTCGCGCTGACCTACATGGCGTCGGAGCGCGTGGTGCCCGGCTACGGCGGCGGCATGTCGTCGGCGAAGGCCGCGCTCGAGTCCGACACGCGCACGCTCGCCTTCGAGGCCGGCCGCAAGTGGGGCCACCGCGTGAACGTGCTGTCGGCGGGCCCGTTCGCTTCGCGCGCGGCGTCGGCGATCGGCTTCATCGACCAGATGATCGACTACTGCAAGGCCAACTCACCGCTGCCCGAGGCGCTCACCGCGCGCGAAGTCGGCGACACCGCCGCGTTCCTGCTCTCGCCGCTCGGCTCGGGCATCACCGGCGCCACCGTCTACGTCGACAAGGGCTACCACTCGATGGGCGTGGCCGTCACCGCCAAGAGCTGACCCGCTAGAACTTCCGCTAGAACTTCAGGTAGCGTCCGGCGAGAAACGCCGCCGTCAGCAGGATCAAGATGATCAGCGCCGCCGCGACCGTCCCCGCGTAGGAGCGGCGCGGCTTCGGGATGAACGCGGTCTTCGGAATCTGCGCCGTCCCGCGCGGCAGCGTCGAGCGCCCGCTGTCGTCGCTGCGCGCATCCTCGACTTCGATCGGCGGCAGGTACTGCGAGTCGAGCCGCTCGGCGACGAAGATGGGGATCGACCCGGTATCGATCGCGGTCTCGCGCACCGTGTCCGACGAGGGCACCGGCGCCTCGCGCCGCGCCGGATCGATCTCGGTCTCGTCGAACCGCTGCTGCGATCCGCTGCCGGGACGGATGATGATCGATCGCGACGTCACGTCCTCGATCGGCGTCACCGGCCGCGCCCCGGCGAGCGCGCTCTTCGCCTCTTCCTTGCCGCCGAACAGCGCATCCTGCAGCTCGTCGAAGAAGGCGACCGCGTCGTGCGGCCGCTCGGCGCGCTCTTTTTCGAGCACACGCAAGGCGAAGCCATTGACCTCTTCGAGCCGCCCCATCAGCTGCGGATGCAGCTTCAAGATCGGCGGCGGCAACGTCTTCAACACCGCGCGCATCACGTCGCTCGGATCGCGCCCGTCCCACGGCCGGCGTCCGGCGAGCATCTCGTAGGCGATCACGCCGAGCGCGAACAGATCGGCGCCGCCGTCGATGGGCCGACCGCGGATCTGCTCCGGCGACAAGTACTGCGGCGTGCCGAAGCAGAACCCGACGCGCGTGATCGGCCTGAGCTCGAGCGTGCGCTCCAGCTCGGCGAGCTTGGCGAACCCGAAGTCGAGCACCTTGGCCATGAACTGCCCGTTGCGCTCGACGAGCATGACGTTCTCGGGCTTCAGGTCGCGATGGATGATCTCGCGCTTGTGCGCCGCCATGAGCGCGTGCGCGATCTGCCCCACCACGACGAGCACGTCGGCCGGCGCCCACGGCTCGTGCGACCCGAGCAGCTCGCGCAAGGTCGGCCCCTGCACGAACTCCATGACCATGAAGAACTCGCGCTCGGCGTCGGCGATGCCGAAGTCGAGCATCGACACCACGTGCGGCGAATTCACGGACGCGATGGCGAACACCTCGCGCTGGAAGCGCTCGATCACGTCGCGCGTCTCGGAGTACTCCTCCTTGAGCACCTTGAGCGCGCAGTCGCGCCCGCTGCCGACTTCGCGCGCCCGATAGACGTGCGCGAACGCCCCCTCGCCCACGTGCGCGACCACCTCGTAGCGGTCCTTGTAGCGCTGGCCGATGGCAACGGGCACGCCGCATCATAGCCCGCGCGGGTGGGGACTCAAGGTTGCGCGGGAAGCCGGCAACGCAGGGAGTCAATGTAAGCTGCGTAACCTTCTGCGCACTGCAACCCTGGTTACGCGGCGCGGCGCGTCATCGCGTCTCGCATCTATAAGAAAACATTGAGGTGACACTCTGGTGCAAGTCGTGCAAACGCCGTAGCTGGGGGCCCTGAGGAGTCGCTGAATGCTACTGCAAGCGGGTGCTCGGCAACGTGTCGCGGTCATCGTCAACGAGAACGCCCGGGGGGTCGGGCGTCGCGTGATCGACGATCTGGCGGAGCTCGTGCCGCCGCATGATCTCTACGTTTCGAGCAACCTCGACCACAGCCGGCAGATCGCCGCCAAGGTCGTCGAGCGCGCCTACGATACGGTCCTGTTCGGTGGCGGCGACGGCACCTTCGTGCAGTGTCTGAGCGACGTGGCCGCCGAAGCGCGCCGCCGCGATCAGGCGCTGCCGTCGGTGGGCGTGCTCCGGCTCGGCACCGGCAATGCGCTCGCCGACTGCCTCGGCGCTTCGCGCCCGACGCTCGAGGGCCTCGAGTACGACCTCGGCCGCGCCCGTCGCGCGGCGCGCGCCAAGCACCTGCAGCTGCTCGAAGTCGACGGCAAGCTCACGCCGTTCGCCGGCTGCGGCCTCGACGCGCAGATCCTCGACGACTTCCACAAGCTCGGTAAGACGATCGATCGCTTCGCGGGCCCGCTCGCTTCGGCGATCGGCGCGGCGCCGCGCTACGCGCTCACCGTCGGGCTGCGCTCGACGCCGCGCTTCGTGCTGAAGCAGCTCCCCGAGATCGAGATCATCAACACCGGCGAGCCGGTCTACCCGATCTATTGGCGCAACGGCCGCATCCTCGAAGACGAGCCGATCGCCACCGGTGCGGTCATCTGGCGCGGCCGCGCGTCGCTGGCCAGCTGCTCGACGATCCCGAACTTCGGGCTCGGCATGAAGATGTTCCCGTGGGCGCAGGCGCGCGAGGGGCGCTTCCAGCTGCGTTGCGCGACGGCGTCGGCGTACGAGACGCTGCGCAACCTGCCGGCGGTGTTCCGCGGCGAGTACCGCTCGCCGAACCTGATCGACTTTTTGTGCACGTCGGTCGAGGTCCGCATGGAGCGGCCGGTGCCGGTGCAGGTCGGCGGCGATCTGCAGGACGGCCTGCGCGCGCGGCTGCGCGTCGAGATGGCCGACAAGCCAGTCCGCGTCCTCGCGTAGTACAACGGGCGCATGAAGCGCCTCCTCCTCGTCGCTTCGCTTCCACTCACAACTTGTGCCAGTAAGACCAGCTCGTCGTCCTATACGTACGTCGATACAACGCACTTCGACGACGGAGGCTACGAGGAGCAAGCATGCGTCGCGGCCCACTGCGCGACCTATCCCGACGGCCCCGCATGCACGTCCGTGACGCCGTTCGACCTCGGCGTCGCACGAGTCGGGTGCGGGTCACCGCCCGGCGGAGGCCGACGCCCGGCCGAGCTGGTGCGTGCAGACACGACCGGGCGCGAAGCCGTCGGGCGATGGCTTGCGGAAGCGGCGCAGCTCGAGGCGGCGTCGGTGCCGGCCTTCGAGATCCTCGCGCGCGAGCTCACGGCGCATGACGCGCCCCGCGAGCTCGTCGCGCGCGCGCTCGCCTCGGCCGACGACGAGCGACGCCATGGCGCATCATGAGCCTCTTGGGCGCGTGCACACGGCGCGACGCCCGGGCCGGTGCGCGTGATCGTGCGCGAGCCGCGGGAGCTCGAAGCGATCGCGCGCGAGAACGCCGTCGAAGGCCTGGTGCGCGAAGCCTACGGTGCGCGCGTCGCCCTCGATCCCATCATCGCCGCCGACGAGGAGCGCCACGCCGCCCTCGCCGCCGACGTGCACGCGTGGATTCGCCCACGCCTGCCCTACGCCGCGCGCCTGCGCGTCGACGAGGCGCGCGATGCCACCCGCGCCGCGCTCGTCGCCGAATGCGCCGTCGAGCCGCCGCGCGCCCTGCGCGAAACGCTCGGCCTCCCCGACGCCACGCGCGCCGTCGAGCTGGCGCGCGCGATCTAGTACAATCGCCGCATGACCCGCGCGCTCGTCGTGATCCTGGTGCTGCTCGGCGCTGCTTGCGGCAACGGGGACAGCAGCACCGACGGAGGCAGCGACGGCAGCGAGGACCTGTCGGCGCCCGCGCCCGACGACCTCACGGTCGTGCCGATGTGCGCGGCCGTTGCCTGCGTCGACTCGTGCCCCGCCATCGCCGGCGGCGTGTCGCTCTGCGTCGTCGAGCACACCACCGACGCCACCGGCGGCTGCACCGACGGCCAGAGCACCTGCGGCGTCCCGCTCCACGGCGACTGCGGCTTCACCCAGCAGTGCCTCGGCCCCAACACGCTCGGCCAGCCGTTCGTCGCCTCTCCCGAAGGTGGCTGCGGCATCGCGCGCATCCACTGCGACGACGGCTGCAGCGGCAGCGACGGCGGCACCGGCTTCGCCCGCTGTCTCTAGCACGACCTCCGCACCGAAAACGTCGGCGCTCGGCAAAATTCAGGATTTCGCGAGGACGCCGGGAGAGCCGCTAATGCGGCCGTCGCCCAAACCAAAACCCCAACCCCGCCGCCACAATCACCAACCCCAACAACACCGCCACCACCCACGCCGGCACGCCACCCGACGGCTCCCTCCGCTGCAGCGGCGGCACCGTATCCGTGATCGAATCCTTCCGGTTCGGCGGCTTCGCAAAATCCAGCGGCGGCAGCGGCATCGCCTCCGACGGGATCTGGTTGCGCCGCGGCGAGTGATGCGGCCGCGTCGGCGCCGTCGCGAACGGCCCCGACGGATCATCGCGGATCCCCGACATGCCCGGCCCCAGCTCGGGCGCGTTCATGCCGATGCTCATCATCCACGCCGAGCGCAGCCGCCGCCGGCGCCGCACGCCGGTGAGCGTTCCGGTGCCGACCAGCGATCCGCCGAACGTGGGCTCGATCGGAAATTCTCCCGGCAGCGTCTCGACGCGCGTGTCGTCGAAGTCGCCGCCCGCGGGCGCCGCCCCGATCGCGGGCAGCTCGATCGACGCCGCGAACACCGACGCGAACACCTCGTCCTTGGCGTCGACCTTCTGCTTGCTGCGCGCCACCGGCCGCCGCTCGCCGAACAGCGCGATCTCGAACTCCTTGAAGAACTCGGCCGCGTCCTTGGGCCGATCCTTCTTGTCCTTCGCCAGCGCGCGCAGGAGGAACTTGTTGAGATCGTCGAGGCGCTTCACCTCCGGCGATCGCGCGCGCACAATCTTCGGCGGCGGCGACTTTATCACCGACAGCAAGATCTCGCGCGAGTCGGAGCCGTCCCACGGCAACAGGCCCGCGATCATCTCGTACGCCATCACGCCGAGCGCATACACATCGGCGGCGCCGTCGATCGGCTTGCCCTGGATCTGCTCCGGCGACATGTACTGCGGCGTTCCGAAGCACATGCCCGCGCGCGTCAGCGGCTCCAGCTCCAGCTTGCGCTCGAGCTCGGCCAGCTTGGCCAACCCGAAGTCGAGCACCTTGACCTGCCGCGGCCCCGACTTGCCGCCGTCCCCGACGAGGATGACGTTCTCGGGCTTCAGATCGCGGTGCACGATGTTCTGCCGATGCGCGGCCGCCAGCGCCTGCGCGATCTGACCCACCACGACGTGGATGTCGGACGGCGCCCAGGCGCGCTCGTGCACCACCTCGCGCAGGGTCGGCCCCTCGACATACTCCATGGCGATGAAGACTTCCTCACCGGAGATGCCGAAGTCGTGCATCTTCACGACGTACGGGGAGCTGATCGAGGCCACCGCGAACACCTCGCGGCGGAAGCGCTCGACCACCTCGTTGTCTTTCAGGTAGGCGTCTTTCAGTAGCTTGAGCGCGACAATCTTTCCGGTCGTCGCCTCTTTGGCACGGTAGACCGTGGCAAAGCCGCCCTCCCCGATCTGCTCCATGATCTCGAAGCGGCCCTTGAGACGGCCGGTCGGGCGAGTCGTGACCATCCGCGCGAGTTTACACCAATTCGAAGAGCCCCGCGATGCCCTGTCCGACGCCGATGCACATGGCCGCGAGCCCGCGCGCGACCCCGCGCCGGCGCATCTCGTACACGAGTGTTCCCGCGATGCGCGCGCCCGAGCAGCCGAGCGGGTGGCCGATCGCGACGGCGCCGCCGTTGACGTTGATCCGGTCGCGCGCAATCGGCAGCTCGCGCAGACACGCGAGCACTTGCGAGGCAAACGCCTCGTTGAGCTCGGCGAGACCGACGTCACCGACAGACCAGCCGGCGCGCGCCAGCGCCTTCTGCGTCGCCGGCACCGGGCCGATCCCCATGTAGCGCGGATCGACTCCCGCGGCCGCGCCCGCCACGATGCGCGCGATCGGCTTCCAGCCCTGCTTTCTGGCCCGCTCCTCGCTGCACACGACGAGCGCGGCGGCGCCGTCGTTCAGCGTCGAGGCGTTGCCGGCGGTGACGGTGCCGCCGGGGCGGAACGCCGGCTCGAGGCGCCCGAGCTTCTCGATCGTCGTGTCGGCGCGCGGCCCTTCGTCGCGGTCGAGCTTCACGACCTCGCCCTTCTTCGATCCCGGCACGTCGACGGCGAGGAGCTCTTCGGCGAACCGGCCCGCCGCCTGCGCCGCCACCGCCTTCTGATGTGACTCGAGCGCGAACTGATCCTGCTCGGCGCGCGCGATCCCGTATTTTTCGACCAGGTTCTCGGCGGTCTCGCCCATGGCCTCGAGCGGGAACAGCTTCTTCATCTTCTCGTTCGGGAAGCGCCACCCGAGCGACGTGTCGAACACCGTGACGTTGCCGTTCGGCCAGGGCGAGCCCGACTTCGGCATCACGAACGGCGCACGCGTCATCGACTCGACGCCACCGGCGATGAACAGGTCGCCTTCGCCGGCGCGGATGGCGCGCGCGCACGTCAGGATCGCCTCGAGCCCCGAGCCGCACAGGCGGTTGACGGTGAGCCCCGGCGTCGACTGCGGCAGGCCCGCGAGCAGGGCGCCCATGCGCGCCACGTTGCGGTTGTCCTCGCCCGCCTGGTTGGCGCACCCGAAGACGACGTCGTCGAGCTCATCGGTGGGAACCTTGTTGCGCTCGACGACGGCGCGGATGACGAGGCCCGCGAGATCGTCGGCGCGCACGCTCGACAGCGACCCGCGAAAGCGTCCGATCGGCGTACGCAGCGCGTCTACGATGACAGCGTTCGGCATGGCAGGACCTTACTCGACGATGCGCCCGCGGTCGAGGCGCAGGCGCTTGGGCGCCGGCCCCACGTGCGTGACGTGGCCGTCGGGCGCGATCTCGAGCGCCCCGCCCGACGGGATGCCCCAGGCCTCGACGCGCGCGTCGGGCTCGTCGCGCCGCCACACGTCGAGCAGCGCGCGCAGCTCCTCCCAATCGCTCTCTTCGTCGTGGCAGTCGACGGCGAGCTCGACCGCGCCGATGCAGGCGAACCGCGACGGCGCGCCCGCCTCGTCGTCGTCGGGAAAGCGCACCCAGCAGCGCGTCAGGCCGATGGCGCCCGCCGAGACCCCGACGACGAGCGTGCCCTCGGCGTGGCGGCGGCGGATGAGCTCGTCGATCCCAAAGGCGTGCGCCCGCTCGGCCAGCTTCTCGACGTCGCCGCCGGCGAGATAGATCACCTGCGCCTCGGCGACGATCCGCCGCGTCGCGTCGGCATCGACGTCCCCGACGGTGCGCGCCAGCTCGACGGTGGCGCCATATTTTTCGCGCAGCACGCGCGCGGCGCGCTCGAACCACGTGCGCGAGTCGTCGTTGGCGGCGCCGATCCACGCGACCTTGGGCCGCGCGCCGGCGAGCGCGAACGCGCGGTCGTGTATATGGTCACCGGCATTGCCGTGAGCGATCAGGATGGCAGGACCCATCTGCCCCATATTAGACTTTCGTCGATGATTGCAACTGCAGCAACGAAGACCCTGCCGCCGCCGACCCACTCGCGCGAGCACTGGATCCGCCTGCGCGACGAAGCCGCGCGGATGATCGACGAGGTTCCGCTCTACAGCGGCCGCACGCCCCCGCCCGCCGGCGACGAGCCCACCGCCATCGCCGCCTGGCTCGCTTCCTTGCCGACGATCGCCAAGCGCGATCTGCGCCGCGGCTTCCCGAAGTCGCTGGTGCGCAAGTCGTGCGATCTGAAGGACGCGATGCAGAAGGGCCTCGTCGAGATCATCGCGACCTCGGGCACCACGGAGAATCGCCTGCAGGTGCTCTGGGAGTGGTCGTGGTGGGATCCGCAGGAGCGCGAGGCGATGCGCCTCAACGCCCGCGTCGACGAGGCCATGCGCGACGGCTTCCGCGAGGCCGTGCTCACCACGCCGGTGTGCGGCGGCTCGACCTGTCACATCGGCACGCTCTCCCGTGAGGAGCGCACGATCGACGGGATGCTCTTTTTGAACCAGGTCGCCGATCCGACGCTGTGGAACGACGGCGAGCTCACGCGCATGGTCGCCGAGTGGAACGACCTCCGCCCCGACGGCGTCGAGTCCGACCCGCAATACCTCGCCGCGCTGTGCCGCCACGCGCTGGCGCACAAGATCGCGATGCACGCGCCCGCGTTCGTCACGCTCACCTACGAGCAGACCACGCGCGCCGCTTCGCGATCGATCAAGGAAGCGCTCCCTTCGACCCACGTCTGCCAGCTCTACGGCGCCACCGAAGCCGGCGTGCTCTTCATGGAGTGCCCCGCCGGGCGGCTGCACCACAACGCCCGCCACTCGCACATCGAGCTCGTCGACGCCGGCGGCGGCTTGTCGCGCGTCGTCATCACCACGCTCGGGCGCACCTGGATGCCGCTCTTGCGCTACGACATCGGCGATCTCGTACGCCTGCCAGAGACGACGATCGACGGCTGCGCCTGCGGCCGCAAAGACGAAGGCTACGTGCTCTCGCGAATCGAAGGCCGCGGCAACGACGCCATCGCCACGGCGAACGGCCTCTACACCCCCGCCATGCTCGACGACCTCGTCGACACCGCCGAGCCGGCGATCGCGCACTGGCAGCTCACCGGCGGCGGCCCCGAAGGCGGCTGGATCCTCCACGTCGTCGCCAGCGACGGCACCAAAGCGGCCGCCGCGCTCGCCGACAAGCTCGGTACGAAGGTCGAACCGCGCGCCACCACCACGATCCTCCCCGAACCGAGCGGGAAATATCGTATGGTCCGGCCGCAAGGCTGACCAGCGAACGAACGAGAAAATGTCCAACAAGTACAAATCCGATTTTCCCCTGCTCCAGCGCGACGTCGACGGCATGGAGCTCACCTACCTCGACTCCGCTTCGACGACGCCGAAGCCGCGCGCGGTCATCGACGCCGTCACGCGCTACTACACCGAGATGGGCGCCAACGTGCACCGCGGCGTCCACCCGCTCGGCGAGGCCTCGACCTCGGCCTACGAGCGCGCGCGCCACGCGGTCGCGTCGCTCATCGGCGCCTCGCCGGGCGAGATCGTGTTCACGCGCAACGCCACCGAGTCGTTCAACCTCGTCGCGCAGGGCCTCGGCTTCGAGAAGGACGACGAGGTCGTCTTCCCGGCATCGGAGCACCACTCGAACTACATGCCGTGGCGCCTCAAGGCCAAGACCGTGCTCGTCGACATCGACGACGAAGCGGTGCCGCGCTACCAGCAGCTCAAAGAGCGCCTGACGCCGCGCACGCGCCTGGTCACCGTCGCGCACGTCTCGAACGTGACCGGCGTGATCGCACCGATCGAAGAGTGGATCGCCACCGCGCACGCCGCCGGCGTGCCGGTCATGGTCGACGCGTCGCAGTCGATCTCGCACCTGCCGATCGACGTGCGCAAGCTCGACTGCGACTTCCTCGCGTTTTCGTCGCACAAGATCTTCGGCCCCTCGGGCGTCGGCGTGCTCTACGTGCGCAAGGATCGCTTCGAGAAGCTGCAGCTGTGGAACGTCGGCGGCGGCATGGTCAACTACCACGGCGAAGATCGCTTCGAGGTGCGTGAGGCGCCGTTCCGCTACGAAGCGGGCACGCCCAACATCGAGGGCGCGATCGGCCTCGGCGCCGCCATCGACTACGTGCGCTCGGCCAGGCTCGAAGAGATCGCCAAGCACTCGCGCGAGCTCGGCGCCCAGCTCGTCGAGGGGCTGCGCTCGCTGCCCGGCGCCAAGGTGCTGGGCGCGCACGTTCCGCCCGATCGCCGCATCGCGCTGTGCACCGTCTCGGTGCCGGTGCCATCGATGACGCAGGCCAACATCGCGCGCCTGCTCGCCGACTCGCACGCGATCCTGGTCTCGGGCGGCTATCACTGCGCGCACATCCTCCACCACCGCATCCACATGGACGGGACGCTGCGCGCGTCGGCCCACCTCTACACGGACGCCGAGGACATCGAGCGGCTGATCGGCGCGCTGCGCGATCTGGTGTGAGCGAGCACCAGCGAGCGAACGTGAAGGGCACCGACTGAACCGGCCGACGCTTGCACGCGTCGCCGGCCGCTTCGCCGTCGCACGCCTCGCCGCCGACGCGCCGATCCCGTCGTGGGCCGCGCACGCGCTCGCCACGCCGTCGTCGCTGGCGTCGGTGACACGCACCGCCGAGGAGCTGTCGATCGTCTGCGACGACGCCACCGTTCCCTCCGACGTGCGCGCCGAGCGCGACTTCGCCGTCTTTCGCGTCGCCGGCACCATCGACTTCTCGGTGGTCGGCCTGCTCGCCACGCTCACGCGCGCGCTCGCCGACGCCGGCGTCAGTGTCTTCGCGCTCTCGACCTTCGATACCGACTACCTGCTCGTGCGCACGCGCGATCTGCCGCGCGCGCGCGGCGTGCTCGCCTCAGTCGCAGTGCTCGTCGACGAGCGCCAGTAGATCGTTGACGTCGAACGGCTTGGGCAGATAGTCGCTCACCTGCGCCGCGCGCGCCTCCTGCAGCGACTGCGGATCGGCGCTCAGCACCACCACCGGCACCGGGCCGCACGCGTCGCGCAACTTGCGCACCAGCGCGCTGCCGGCCGGCTCGTTGGGCAGACGCCAGTCGAGCAACACCAGGCCGGGCCGCGCGCGCGAGGCCGCCGCCAGCGCCGACTGCCCGTCGCCGACCTGCTCGACCTCATAGCCTCCGCCACGTAGGACATCGCCAATGGAGTCGGCGATGTCTTCGTCGTCATCGACCACGAGGACGAGCGGGCGCTTGCCCCCGTTTTCGACGTCACCCATCAGCGCGCGACTCCTTCACTACCCCCCGGCGGGCTACGCATTGAGGCGTAGCCGCAGCGTACGATACCAAATTCACGCTATACGCCGCAAGCGGATACGTGGAGATCCCTAGGCCGCCGTCGCGTTGGCAGCGACGGCAAAATTGCGCCGGTTCGATGCTTGCAAATCCCTGGAGGATGCGTTGGTTTTTCGCTCTCACGGCAGCGGTCGCCGGCGAACGGCTCGCCGAGCTCGTCTGGTCGCGCGCGCACGAGCGACGGATGGCGCAACGCGGCGGACGGGTCGTGCCCGAGCCGTGGTACGCGGCCATGGTCGCGGTGCACGCCGGAACGCTCGTCGCCGCGCCGATCGAGGCCGCGCTGCGCCGCTCGCCACCGCCACGCTCGCTCACCGGTCTGGGGCTCGCCGGCCTGGCGGCCGCGACGGCGCTGCGGCTCTGGACGCTGCGCGCGCTCGGTGACAGCTGGTCGACGCGCGTGACCCGCTTCGACGGCGGCGGCCGTCGTGTCGTGACCACGGGCCCATACCGGTATATCCGCCATCCCAACTACGTCGCCGTGATCCTCGAGCTCGCGGCCTTGCCGCTCGTCGGCGGCGCGTGGGTGACGGCGCTCGTGGCCAGCGCGCTCGACGCGCTCGTGCTGTCGCGGCGGATTCCGCTCGAGGAGCGCGAGATGGCGCACGATGCGATCTGGCGCGCGTCGGTGCTGCCGCGTCCGCGCTTCATCCCGCGGCTCGGCCGCACGCGCGAGCCGGCATGAGCGCGCGCGTCGACGTCGTCATCGCCGGCGCCGGGCCGGCGGGCTGCGCCACCGCCCTCGCGTGCGCGCGCCGCGGCCTCGAGGTGCTGCTCGTCGATCGCGCGCAGTTCCCGCGCGACAAGCCGTGCGGCGAGGGGCTGTTGCCGACGGGCGTCGCCGCGCTCGCCGAGCTCGGGCTGCTCGCCGCCGTGCGCCAGGGCGCGCAGCCGCTCGACGGCGTCGGCTTCAGCATCGACGCCGACGACGCGCCGGTGGCCTTCTCCGCCTTCCCCGACGACACGCATGCGCCGCCCTACGGCCTCGGCGTGCGCCGCACCGCCTTCGACGCGCTGCTGGTCGAGGCCGTGCGCGCGCAGCCGACCGCGACGGTGCTCGAAGGCGTCGCCGCCGGCGAGCCGTTGCGTCGCAGCGACGGCGCCGTCGTCGGCCTCGACACCGACGTGGGGCCCGTCGGCGCGCGCGCGGTCGTCGCCGCCGACGGGCTGCGCTCGCGGCTGCGCCAGGCGCTCGGCCTGTCGCGCCCGCCGCCGCTCCGCGATGTCGGCGACGGCGGCCGCATCGGCCTGCGCGCGCATCTGCGCGTGCCGATGCTGCCCTTCGGCCCGCGCGTGCGCGTCATCGTCGGGCGCGCGCTCGAATACTACGTGACTCCGCTGTCGCAAACGGAGGTGCAGCTCGCGGTGCTCGGCCCGCGCGCCGCGTTCGTCCGCGCCGCGCTGTCGGCGTCGACGTTCGCCGCGCACCTGGCGGCGCATCCGCGGCTCGGCCCGCTCTTCTTCGCGCATCCACCGACGGGCGCGACCGAGGCGCCGCTCATCGGCCGCCCGCTCGGCGCCGGGCCGTTCCGCCAGCGTGTCGCCTCCGTGATCACCGACGGCGCGCTGCTGGTCGGCGACGCCGCCGGCTACGTCGACGCCATCACCGGCGAAGGCATCGGCGCGGCGCTGCGCCAGGGCCTCGCCGCAGGTGACGCGCTCGCCGCCGCCATCGCCGTCGTCGGCCGCCGCCCGCCCGCGCCGCTGCCGGCCGCCGCGCTCGCCGGCTACGCCCGCGCCCACGACGCCATCGTGCGCGACGGCGATCGCCTCACCGAGCTGGTCCTCCTGCTCGCGCGCCACCCGCGCCTCGCGCGCCGCGCCATCGCCTCCCTCGCCCGCCGCCCGCGGATGTTGCAGCACCTGCTTCGCGTCCACTCGGGCGCGCCCTTGTCGTCCGTGCCGCTGCGCGACTGGGCAATGCTCGTCGCCGGGTAGGCGCCGCTACGGAACCAAGATCTGCCGCCCGACGACGGCCTTGTCGGCGAGCGCGGCTTGCGCCGCCTTCGCTTCGGCGAGCGGACGGCGCGCAGCGATGATCGGCCGCAGCTTGCCGGCGCGCGTCCACTCGAGCACCTCGGCGAGCTCGGCGCGCGTGGCCGACGCCGAGCCGACGACGGCCAGGCCGCGCGCGATCAGGTAGCCGGGGTTCACCTCGACGCGCTCCTGCGTCACGTTGCCGACGAGCGCCAGCCGCCCGCCAAAGCGCAGCGAGCGCAGCGCCGCGTTGAACGTCGGCGCGCCGACGAGCTCGAGCGCCACGTCGGCGCCGCCTCCGGTCCGCGCCAGCACCTCTTTGTGCCACGCGCCGTCGCGCGCGACGACGACGTCATCGACTGCGAAGTCCGCGCGCAGCGACTCGGCCTTCTCAGGCGACGAGGTCACCGCGATCACGCGCGCCCCGAGCGCCCGCGCCACCTGGATCGCATGCACGCCGACGCCGCCCGACGCGCCCGTCATCAGCACCGTCTCGCCGGCTCCGAGCCGCGCCTGCTCGCGCAGCGCCCGCAACGCGACCGCCGCCGTGCAGTGCAGCACCGCCGCGCCCTCGAGCTCCACGCCGTCGGGCACGCGCACCAGCGACGACTCCCACAGCGCCATGCGCTCGGCATACGCCCCGTCGACGGTGACGCCGTACATCACCGGCGACGCCACGCACATCGTCTCGCGCCCGGCCACGCATGCCGCACAGGCCCCGCACGGCGCGCGATGCACCGCCACCACGCGATCGCCGACGGCGAACCCGCGCACGCCCGCACCCACCGCCTCGACCACGCCGGCGACCTCGTGCCCCGTCACCACCGGCCGCCGCAAGAACGGATAGCCGCCGTCGCGATCGATCAGATCGCGATAGCAGACCCCGCACGCCGCCACCCGCACCACCACCTGCCCCGCCCCCGCCGACGGCGCCACCCAATCGTCGACGAGCTCGAGGGTCCCGACTTCGCGAATCACCGCCGCGCGCATGCCGTGACTATAAAAAAAGCGCGGGCTTTGCGGCAGAGGGGGGGATCAACCGCAAAGCCCGCGCCAGTACGACGCTATGTCGTTGCGACTACGAGCCGGTGATGTTGGCGTTGACGACGCCCGAGTAATCGACGCCGCGGTAGAAGTCCGAGACGCGGCGGCTGTCGCCCTTGGCGACGGCGAAGAGCACCGCCGCCGAGGCCGGATTGGCCAGCTGAGCCGAGGTCATGCCGGTGCCGGCCGCCTTCTGGGCGCCCGTCGTCGGGTCCCAGGTGTTGAGCGTCTTGTCGGCGCCGACGCCGCCGAACCAACCCGCCTTCGTGAAGCCGTTGCCCATCACGTAGAGGATGTTGCAGTTGTTCGGCGTGCCATCCGGCCACCCGTTCGAGTTGAGCGGATCTTTGAACGTGTCTCCGCAGGCCGCCATGACCAGGTTGTCGCCGATCTTGCGCCCCGCGCACATCGGATCGTCGATCGCCATGAGGTCGCCCATGAACGCGTCGAGCATCTTCGAGAACGACTTGACCGTCGCCATCAGCGTCGGCACGTCCTGGAACGCGCCGTGCGGATCGTCGAGGAACGCCGGCAGCATCACGTGCGACGTCAGGTTGAGCGAGAACGCCTTGGCCGTCGTGATGAGCGTGTTGCCGATCGACGACAGCTTCGCCGCAGTACCGCTGGTGATGCCGTAGCGCGCCAGATCATCCGCCGACGGACGAAGCTGCGAGGCCAGGTTCTTGCCGATCAGGTTCGCCGCCACCTTGCCGGTGAGCAGGCCCGAGGTCATCGTCGGCCGCGCCGCCGCCGCGTGCAGCGACAG